>CAZFDK010000032.1:923-25731 GCA_964518305.1 uncultured Gemmatimonadota bacterium
CAACCTGAAGGGGAAGCCCACGAAGGGGACCACCGTCGAGTTCGGGGACTTCGGCCTCCAGGCCATGGAGCCCAAGCGCATCACCAGCCGACAGCTGGAGGCGGCGCGGGTGGCCATGACCCGGCACATGAAGCGCGGCGGGAAGGTCTGGATCCGCGTCTTCCCCGACAAGCCGGTGACCAAGAAGCCCGCCGAGGTCCGAATGGGAAAGGGGAAGGGCAACCCCGAGGTGTGGGTCGCCCCGGTCCGTCCCGGACGGATCCTGTTCGAGATCGAGGGCGTGGAGGAGGAGACGGCCCGACGCGCCATGGAGCTGGCTTCGGCCAAGCTCCCGATCAAGACCAAGTTCGTCGAGCGCCTGTAACGTCATGAAGCCCGACGAGATTCGAGAGCTCACGGACCGAGAGCTCCAGGAGCAGATCGACGAGCGCGAGGAGGAGCTCTTCCGGCTGAAGTTTCGGGGAGCCTACCAGGAGCTGGAGAATCCGGCCCTGGTGAAGGAGCTCAGGAGAGACGTGGCGAGAATGAAGACGATTCAACGCGAGCGCGAGCTGGCGGAGGCCCGGGAAGCCGATGAGTGACGGAGAGCAGGAGAGCGAGTCCACCGAGCGGTCGGCCAAGACGCGGATCGGCACGGTGGTCAGCGACGAGATGGACAAGACCGTGGTCGTCTCCGCGGAGCGGCAGTATCCGCACCCGCTGTACGAGAAGCGGGTGGGACGGCACTCGAAGTTCTACGCTCATGACGAGGAGAACGAGTGCCGCACGGGGGACGTGGTCCTCATCGAGGAGACGCGTCCGCTCTCGAAGAAGAAGCGCTGGCGTTTCGTGGAGCTCATCGAGCGACCGGCGGCGGAGCAGGTCGAGGCCACCGTTTCGCCGGACGAGGAGACGGGCGACGAATGATACAGCAGGAATCGAAGGTCCGGATCGCAGACAACTCCGGGGCGCGGCGCGCACGGTGCATTCGCGTACTTGGCGGATCCAAGCGTCGATACGCCAGCCTGGGCGACGTGGTCGTCGTGGCGGTGGCCGACGCCATCCCCGGCGGCGACGTGAAGAAGGGAGAGGTGAGCAAGGCCGTCGTGGTGCGGACCGCGAAGGAGAGCCGCCGCGAGGACGGAAGCTACATCCGGTTCGACGAGAATGCTGCGGTCCTCATCAACGACGTCGGCGAGCCGCGCGCGACGCGGATCTTCGGTCCGGTCGCCCGCGAGCTCCGCGAGAAGCGCTTCATGAAGGTCGTGTCGCTGGCACCCGAGGTCATTTAGGGACGGCCACGGAACGGCGCAGCGGCCGGCCGATCAGAACTGCACACGAGGCGAACGAAGAACGAATGAGCCAGAACAAGCTCCACGTACGATCGGGCGACAGGGTCAAGGTGATCTCCGGCAACTACCGGGGAGCCACCGGACAGATCCTGCGAACGATCCCCGACCAGCGGCGCGTGGTGGTGGACAACGTCAACATGCGCAAGCGCCACCAGCAGCCCACGCGCGAAAACCCCGACGGCGGCATCGTCTCCTTCGAGGCTCCGATCGACGCTTCGAACGTGATGCTGATCTGCCCGCACTGCGACGAGCCGGCCCGGACGGGGACCCGCGTCGACGCGGATGGGACCAGGGAGCGAATCTGCAAACGCTGCGGCAACCCGATTCCGAAGACCGAGGCGTAGCGAAGTGAGTGGTCGCGAACGGAGCGCGGGAACGGGAACCGAACGACAAGAGGCCGATGACTGAACCGAGGCTACAGGAGCACTACAGGGACCGGGTCAGGGAGACTCTGACCGATACCTTCGGGTTCGACAACGCGATGCAGATCCCGCGTCTCGAGAAGATCGTGGTGAACGCCGGTGTCGGCGACGCCAAGGACGACCCGAAATACCTGGAGTCGGTGGTGGAGGAGCTGGCCGCGGTCACCGGGCAGCAGCCCGTGGTGACTCGCGCCCGACAGTCCATCTCGAACTTCAACCTGCGCAGGGGCGACCCGGTCGGTGTGAAGGTGACCCTGCGCGGAGCCCGGATGTACGAGTTCCTCGACCGATTCATCAGCACGGCGGTGCCGCGGATGCGGGACTTCCGCGGGTTCAACAGCCGCGCCTTCGACGGCCGCGGAAATTACACCGTGGGCGTCGAGGAACAGATGGTGTTCCCCGAGATCGAGTACGACGACGTGGTGAAGGTGCACGGGCTGAACGTCACCTTCGTCACCAGCACGGAGAAGGACGACGAGGCGCTGGTCCTGCTGCGGGAGCTGGGCTTCCCGTTCAAGGGCGAGACGCCGGTGGTCGTCTAGAGAACCGGACGAGCGAGAATCAGGCACGTCGGCCGTCCAGGCCGCCAGACCGGAAACAGAGACCCGAGCGCTATGGCGAGAAAAGGCAAAGTCGAGAAGTCGAAGGGCGAGCAGAAGTACAGCACCCGCGGCACGAATCGCTGCCGCCGGTGCGGTCGGGCGCGTGGATACATGCGCCAGTTCGGACTCTGCCGCCTCTGTTTCCGCGAGCTCGCGCTCCGGGGCGAGATTCCCGGCGTTCAGAAGGCGAGCTGGTAAGATGAGTCTCAACGACCCCGTCGCCGACATGCTGACCCGGGTCCGGAACGCCGCGGGAGCGGGCCACCGCCGCGTGGACATGCCGGTCTCGAAGCTGAAGGCGGAGATCGCGCGCGTCCTGTCGGACAACGGCTTCGTCCACGACTACAAGGTGCTGGACGATGGCCGACACGGCGTCCTCCGCCTGTACCTGAAGTACACGGACGACGATCGAACCGTGATTCGCTCCATGCAGCGGGTCTCGAAGCCCGGCCGCCGACAGTACGTCGGGGCCGACGAGGTGCCGAAGGTCCGGAACGGGCTGGGTGTGGCGATCCTCACCACCTCGCACGGGGTGATGTCGGATCACGAGGCCCGGCAGGAGGGCGTCGGCGGAGAAGTCCTGGCCGAGGTGTACTGATATGTCCAGAATCGGAGATCAGCCGGTCGCCATCCCGGACGGCGTCGACGTGACGGTCGACGGCTCGCGCGTCGCCGCCAGCGGGCCGAAGGGCGAGCTGGAGCGCAGCTTCCACCCCGACATGGAGATCGAACTGTCGGACGGGGAGCTGGTGGTTCACCGTCCCACCGACCACCAGCGGCATCGGTCGCTGCACGGCCTGACGCGGAGCCTCCTGGAGAACATGGTCGAGGGTGTCGAGGAGGGCTACGAGCGCTCTCTGGAGATCCAGGGCGTCGGCTATCGGGTCCAGAAGCGCGGCAGCAAGCTCGTCCTCAACCTGGGCTTCAGCCACGACGTCGAGTTCGAGATCCCGGACGGGATCGAGATCGACGTGGAGTCTGCGACAGAGTTCACGGTGCGGGGGCCCGACAAGCAGCAGGTGGGCGAGGTGGCCGCCGCGATTCGTGAGATCCGGCCGCCGGAGCCCTACAAGGGCAAGGGGATCCGCTACGAGGACGAAGACGTGCGCCGCAAGGCCGGCAAGGCGACCGCCGGCGGAGCTGGCGCCGGCGCCGGACCGGGCATCTGAGGGTCCGACGACTCGAGACACCGACGCGCGGCGCAGCCCGATCGCAGCCTGACCACAGCCAGACCAGAGGACGATGTCCGAGAACGAAGAGAACGAAGTGTTCAGCGGGGGCCGGAAGGAGCGCGCGCTCCAGTTCGGACGTGTCGGGGAGCGCATCCGCGGCACGGGCGAGCGACCGCGGCTCGTCGTCTCCCGGAGCAATCGTCACATCCAGGGTCAGCTCGTCGACGACGACCGGGGCGTGACGCTCACCGGCATCACCACGGAAGCCTCGGCCGTCGCCGAGGAGGTGGACGGGAAGCCGGAGAAGGAGCGCACCGAGGCGAGCCGGGTGGCCGGGCGGCTCCTGGCCGAGCGGGCCCGGGAGTCCGGTGTCGAGAAGGTCGTCTTCGACCGCAACGAATATGCATATCACGGGCGCGTCGAGGCTTTTGCCGAGGGCGCCCGTGAGGGTGGGCTGGAGTTCTAATGGCAAGAAGCGACGACAACCTCCGCGAGGACGTCATCCACATCAATCGCGTCTCCAAGGTGGTGAAGGGAGGACGTCGATTCTCCTTCACGGCCCTGGTGGCCGTCGGCGACGGCGCCGGCACGGTGGGGACGGCGCTCGGAAAGGCGAACGAGGTGGCCGAGGCGATCCGGAAGGGCTTCTCGCACGCCCGGAAGGACATGGTGGACGTGCCCATGGTGAATGGCACGATCCCGCATGAGATCACCGGCGAGCTCGGGGCAGGCAGGGTCCTCCTGAAGCCGGCCGGTCCCGGAACCGGTGTGATCGCCGGCGGCCCGGTGCGCTCCGTGCTCGAGTGCGCGGGCTACCAGGACATCCTCACCAAGAGCCTCGGCTCCAACAATCCGCTGAACATGGTCAGGGCCACGATGAACGGGCTGACCACGCTGGTCACCCCGGAGCAGGTGGCCCGGGAGCGGGGCGTTCCCGTTGAGAAGATTCGGGAGGTCATGCGTGGCTGACGGCAAGCTCCACATCCGGCAGGTACGCAGCGGCACCGGCCAGGCCGAGGAGCAGCGGCGCACGCTCCGCGCTCTGGGGCTCCGGCACCACCAGGACGAGGTGATGCAGGAGGACAGCCCCGGCATACGGGGCATGCTGCGCAAGGTCGAGCATCTGGTCGAGGTCGAGGAAGTCGAGTAAACAGCAGTGACGGGCGACGACATGGGTTCCGACGACAGCAACGAGAAGATCGGACTGGACAACCTGAGCCCGGCCCCGGGCAGCAAGACCGAGGCCGACCGGGTCGGGCGCGGTCCCGGGTCCGGGAGCGGCAAGACGTCCGGTCGGGGGCACAAGGGCCAGAAGCAGCGCTCCGGCGGACAGATCCCGGCCTGGTTCGAGGGCGGGCAGATGCCCCTCTACCGCCGGCTGCCCAAGTTCGGGTTCACGCCGCACACGCACACCGAGTACGAGGTCGTGAACCTGGACCAGCTCGACCGCTTCGAGGAGGACGAGATCGATCTCGAGGCCTTCGAGGAGGCCGGCCTCTCCGACGGCGACCGGCCGGTGAAGATCCTCGGCCGGGGCGACGTGGACCGGGCGCTCACGGTGCGGGCGCACGCATTCAGCGACTCGGCGCGCGAGAAGATCGAGGACGCCGGGGGAAGCGCCGAGGTGCTTGAGTAGGATGGCCGACAGCCAGTTCGGCGGCGCACAGGCCATCGGGAACCTCTTCAAGGCTCCCGAGCTCAAGGAGAAGATCCTCTTCACCCTGATCTGCCTGGCCGTCTATCGGCTGGGCGCCCACATCACCGCCCCGGGCGTGAACCTTCTCGCCCTCCAGGGACTCTCCGGGCAGTTCCAGGGCACCGCCTTCGGCCTGTACGACATGTTCGCCGGCGGAGGTCTCCGCCGGGCGACGATCTTCGCGCTGGGGATCATGCCCTATATCTCCGCCAGCATCATGTTTCAGCTGCTGGGGGCGGTCTTCCCCAAGGTCGAGAAGATGCAGAAGAAGGAGGGGGAGGAGGGCCAGCGTAAGCTGACCCAGTGGACGCGATACACGACCGTCGTCCTGTGCGTGATGCAGTCCTACGGATATGCCATCTTCCTGGAGTCCCAGCCCAACGTCGTAGCCGATCCCGGCTTGGCTTTCCGGGCGCAGACGGTGCTGATGCTCACCACCGGTGGAGTCTTCATCATGTGGCTCGGCGAGCAGATCACCGAGCGGGGCATCGGGAACGGCATGTCCCTGCTCATCTTCTTCTCGATCCTGCAGGGCTTCCCGGGCGCCGTGATGAGCACGCTGGAGATGTACACGGCTGGCGGCATCAGCCTCTTCCGGATGGCCGCGCTGGTGGCGGTGCTCATCGCCATCGTGGCCGGCGTGGTTGCGCTGGAGATGGCGCAGCGTCGGATCCCGATGCAGATTCCGCGGAAGGTGGTGGGCCGCGGTCGGGTGCGGGAAGGGCAGAAGTCCTTCATCCCGCTCAGGTCAACTCGGCCGGCGTGATGCCCATCATCTTCGCCCAGTCGATCATCATCGTCCCGGGCACCCTGTACAGCTTCACGGGCGCCCAGGGCGCCGCCAGCTCGGGCATCGCCGGGACCCTGTACGACCTGAGCCAGATGTTCCAGCCCGGCACGGCCTGGTACTTCGTCACCTACTCCATCCTCATCATCTTCTTCACCTATTTCTACACGTCCATCATCTTCAACCCGGTGGACCTGGCGGAGAACCTGAAGAAGCAGGGCGGGTTTATCCCGGGCGTGAAGCCCGGGTCGGCCACGGCGGAGTACATCGACAAGATCCTCACGCGCGTCACGCTGCCGGGGTCGGTCTACCTGGCGGTGATCGCCGTGCTTCCGTACTGGATCTTCGAGGTCTTCGACATCCAGACCTTCTTCTTCGGTGGCACGTCGCTGCTGATCATCGTGGGCGTGGCCCTCCGGACGGTGCAGAAGATGCAGCAGCACCTGATGCTCCGGCAGTACGAGGGCTTCATGAAGAAGGGCCGGGTCGGCGGAGCCGCCGGCGGGCAGGGATACATTTGAGCCGCCTCGTCCTGATGGGGCCGCCCGGCGCCGGCAAGGGAACGCAGAGCCGGCTCCTGTCGGGCGAGCTCGATATCGCGCACTACGCCACGGGCGACATCCTGCGAGAGGCGCGGGCCTCCGGCACGGAGCTCGGGCGGGAGGCTGCCCGATACATGGATGCGGGGGAGCTCGTGCCCGACGAGGTGGTGCTCGGACTGATCCGCGAGCGGATCACCGAGGGTGAGGGCCGGGAGGGCTTCGTCCTGGACGGTTTCCCGCGGACCGTGGAGCAGGCCCGGGGCCTGTCGGAGATCCTGGACGACGCCGGGGTCGAGCTCGACGCCGTCCTGAACCTGGAAGTGCCCGACGAGGAGCTGATCCGTCGGCTCACGGGCCGCCGGGTGTGCGGCGCCTGTGGAGAGGTCGTGAACGTGGCCTTCGAGCCCGAGATCGGCGCCGAATGCCCGGAGTGCGGCGGCACGCTGAACCGTCGGAGCGATGACGAGCCGCAGACGGTCCGCCGCCGCCTGGAGGTGTACGAGGAGCAGACCGCCCCGGTGCTGGACTGGTACCGGGAGGAATCCGGCGTGCCGGTGCTGGACGTCGACGGCACGGGCGATATCGAGGATGTCCACCGCCGCCTGAAAGAGGCGCTGGAAGCTTGATTCAGCTCAAGAGCTCGCGCGAGATCGAGGCGATGGCGGAGGCCGGCGCCATCGTCGCCGACGTCCTGGCGCAGGCGGAAGAGAAGACCGTGCCCGGCGTGAGCACGGCGGAGCTGGACGAAGAGGCCGAGGCGCTCATCCGGGAGCAGGACGGAGCGGAGCCGGCATTCAAGGGCCTTTACGGATTCCCGGCGACGCTGTGCACCAGCGTCAACGAGGAAGTGGTGCACGGCATCCCGTCGGAGGAGCGCGTCCTCGAGTCCGGCGACATCGTGAGCGTCGACTGCGGGGTGAAGCTCGACGGCTTCTACGCCGACGCCGCCAGGACCCTCCCGGTAGGCGAGGTCGACTCGGAAACCGAGCGCCTCCTCCGGGTAACACGGAACGCCCTCGACGCCGGTATCGCCGAGGCGGCGCCCGGACGTCACGTGGGAGACATCGGCGCCGCAGTCCAGGGGATCGTCGAGGACGCCGGCTTCAGCGTGGTGCGGGAGCTCGTGGGGCACGGTTTGGGGCGTTCCGCCCACGAAGATCCCCAGATTCCGAACTATGGCCGGCGGGGCGACGGCACGGAGCTGCAGGAAGGCCTGGTCGTGGCCATCGAGCCCATGGTCAACGTCGGCGGACGGCACATTCGGACGCTGGACGACGACTGGACGGTCGTCACGCGGGATGAAAGTCGCTCGGCCCATTTCGAGAACACGGTCGCGGTCACGGCGGACGGTCCTCGCGTGCTCACGCGATCCGAGGTACAGAGCCGCAGTCAGAGGGAGTAGAGACTTGGCGAAGGAAGAACCGATAGAGATGAAGGGCGAGGTCCTCGAGGCCCTGCCCAACGCCATGTTTCGGGTGGAGCTGGAGAACGGGCATGAAGTCACGTGCCACGTGTCCGGCAAGATCCGCATGAACTACATCCGGATCCTCCCCGGTGACGAGGTCGAGGTGGAGATGTCTCCCTACGACCTCTCGAAGGGGCGGATCACGTACCGGTACAAAGACTGACGAGCGGCGACGCGTCCCGGGAAGGGCCCGGTGGCGCAGAAATTGAAGCACTTGTGCGGGCGGGTTACATTACAGCGCTCGCCGGCGCTCGCATGGAAGGCCCGGAGGACGAGATAGCATGAAAGTACGAGCCAGCGTCAAGAAGATCTGCGAGCACTGCAAGATCGTGCGCCGCAACGGCGTGGTCCGGGTAATCTGCGACAGGAACCCCAAGCACAAGCAGCGTCAGGGTTAACGATGGCACGCATCGCAGGAGTCGACCTTCCCAAGGACAAGCGGATCGAGGTCGCCCTCACCTACATCTACGGGGTCGGGCGGTCCACCGCGCAGGAGATTCTCGAAGAGACGGCCGTGAACCCGGACACCCGGACACACGAGCTGTCCGACGAGGACCTGAACAAGCTCCGCCGGGTGATCGAGAACCGGTACAAGGTGGAGGGAGCCCTCCGCACCGAGGAGTCCATGAACATCAAGAGGCTCATGGACATCGGGTGCTACCGGGGAATCCGCCACAAGAAGGGGCTGCCCGTGCGGGGACAGCGGACGCGGACCAACGCCCGGACGAGGAAGGGCCCGCGCAAGACCGTGGCCGGCAAGAAGGCCACCAAACAGAAGAAGTAGCCAGCGACGGCGGGACGCCGTCTCGGGATCGTCGAGAGATCGGCGGACCGGGACGCTCCGCCGACATCACGCGGGAGCGGCCTCGACGGTTCGTCGACGAGGACCGGTCCCGCCGCTCTGTACCAGTCGACGGACCTCTCACGAAACGCAGCGGACACAGGAATGGCGAGAAAGAAGCGAGGAAAGAAGGGCGATGCCCCGGCCGAGGGGATCGCGCACATCAAGGCGACCTTCAACAACACGATCGTCACGATCACGGACACCAGCGGCAACGCGGTCGCCTGGTCCAGCGCCGGGAAGGCGGGCTTCAAGGGATCGAAGAAGTCGACGCCCTTCGCGGCCACGATCGCGGCCGAGGCAGCCGGCGAAGAGGCGGCGGACATGGGGATGAAGCGAGTGGACGTTCACGTGCGGGGCCCCGGATCGGGTCGCGAGTCGGCCGTCCAGGCCCTGGAGTCTGCCGGGCTGGACGTGCAGAAGATCAAGGACGTGACGCCGATCCCCCACAATGGCTGCCGTCCGCCGAAGAAGCGCAGGGTTTGATAGAGAATGGCTAGATATACGGGACCGGTCTGCAAGCTGTGCCGCCGGGAGGGCGAGAAGCTCTTCCTCAAGGGAAAGCGATGCTTCACCGAGAAGTGCGCCATCGAGCGGCGGAACTATCCGCCGGGTGAGCACGGCACGGGTCGGAGACGACGACCGTCGGAGTACCAGCAGCAGCTACGCGAGAAACAGAAGGTGAAGAGGATCTACGGACTGGTGGAGAATCAGTTCAAGAACCTCTTCGAGGACGCGGCCAACGTCAGCGGCGTGACGGGCGAGAATCTGATCATCGCCCTGGAGACGCGGATCGACAACGTGGTCTACCGACTGGGGCTCGCGCCGTCGCGGAAGTCGGCGCGCCAGCTCGTCAATCACGGCCACGTGCGAGTGAACGGCCGCACGATGGACATACCCAGCTACGAGGTGTCTCCCGGGGAAGAAGTCTCGCTTCACGACGACGCGCGGGAGATGCCCATCGTGAAGGAGTCGGTGGCCGACGCCGAGAACAAGGAGACACTGAACTGGCTCGGGGCCGATTACGAGAACTTCTCGGGTCGGGTGCTCGAGCGTCCGTCCCGGGCAGACATTCCGCTCGCGGTGGACGAACACCTCATCGTCGAGCTGTACAGCAAGTAGAGACGATTCCCGATCGCCGGAGAGGGTCCGCGCACCGCCGCGGACCTTTCCGCTCTCCGCGCGGCTCACGGACCGACACTCAGGACACCTCAACCCGATAGACGTATGCCAGCATCGCTCGACCTGACAGGACTGGTCCTTCCCGACGTCGTCGAGGAGCGGGGTCGCTCCGACGACGGCCGCCGGGCCGAGTTCCTGCTGCAGCCCCTCGAACAGGGCTTCGGCCACACGCTCGGCAACTCCATCCGGCGGATTCTCCTTTCCTCGATGCCGGGTGCCGCCATCTGGGCGTTCCACGCCGAGGGGGTGCAGCACCAGCACCAGACGGTCGAGGGGGTCGCGGAGGACGTCCACCAGATCATCCAGAACCTGAAGAAGATCGTCATCCGGATGGAGGAGGACGACGAGGAGGCCCGACTGCACCTCGCGGTGCACGAGCCCGGAGTCGTCCGAGCCTCGGACATCGAGGACCACGCGTCCGTGGAGATCGTCAACCCGGACCAGGCACTGTTCACCCTCCAGGAGGAGCGTCAGGAGAGCCGACCGCTCCGCATGGAGTTCTGGGTGAACCGCGGGCGCGGCTTCATCACGGCCGACGAGCACGAGGATCCCGAGGACGCTCCGGTCAACCTCATCCGCACGGACTCGATCTACAATCCGGTCCGCAAGGCGAACTTCCGCGTCGACGAGACGCGGGTGGGCCAGCGGACGGACTTCGACCGCCTGACCATCGAGATCGAGACCGACGGCGCCCTGGATCCGGCCGACGCGGTCAACTACGCTGCCGAGATCGCACGGACCCACCTGGAGTATCTGACCCACTTCGGGAGCCCCGTGGAGGTTGTCACCAGCGAGGGCGACGGCGCCGGAGCCATCACCGGGCGCCGCATGCTGCCCGCCGAGATGCGCGAGATCCTGCAGCAGTCGCTTGACAACTTCGACGAGATCTCCGTTCGCTCGCGCAATACGCTGGACAAGGCAGAGATCCACACGCTGGCCGATGTCGTGAGCCGCACCCGGGACGAGATGCTGGACGTCCAGAACTTCGGCGCGAAGTCGCTGGAGGAGGTCGCCGATGTCCTCGAAGACTTCGACCTGGACTTCGGCATGCCCCTCGAGCGTGACGACGAGGGGAACCTCTACCTGCGCGAGAATGGCGCCGCTGAGACCGGTGAAGGGCAGGAGTTGCCCGGGGAGGAATCGGATGAGACATAGAAAGAAGGGGCGGTCCCTCAGCCGGACCCCCAGCCACAAGACGGCCACGCTCCGAAACATGGCCACGAGCCTCTTCCGGCACGAGCGCATCGAGACGACCAGGGCGAAGGCCAAAGAGCTCCGGCCGTTCGCCGAGAAGTTGATAAGCATCTCCAGGCAGGACGACGTCAACAGTCGGCGCCGGGTGCGAAAGCACATACGCGACCGGGAGATCCTCGAGAAGCTCTTCGATCGGATCGCTCCCCGGTTCAGCGACCGCGACTGCGGTTACACGCGTGTGCTCAAGCACGGAGCCCGCCGGGGCGATGGCGCCGAGACGGCGCTCATCGAGCTCGTGGAGCGGGAAGAGGAGTAGCAGGAGTACGCCCGTCCAGGCGGGGCAATCCCTGGAGGGGAAACGGAGACCGCGGGAACAGAGGGTCACGGAGGCAGGGAGCCAGAAGCCATGCCACGACTCGATCAGAGAGGAAGCTCCGCGCTGCTGTACGTGGTGGCCGTCGTCATGATCGGCGGCTTCATGTACTGGCTGTACATGCAGACGCAGTCTATGGATACGACGGTGGAGCCGACTACGCAGGACACGGCCGCCGCACAGGGCCAGCAGCCGCTGACGCTCGGGGAGGTGGCGGGCAGCCCCGATTCCGCCATCGGGAGCAGGGCGGTGCTCGACAGCGTGTCCATCGCGACGGGACTGGGACGAGGGGTCTTCCTCGTCCAGATGGACAGCGCCCGATCGCTGCCGATACTCAAGAATCCGACCCTGATTCAGCAGGGGGATCAGCTGTACGGGGGAGACCAGGTCACGGTGGCCGGTCAGGTCTACACGTACACGGACTCCATCGCGCAGACCTGGGTCGAGCGGGGCGCCGTCAACGAGTCACAGGTGTCATCACTTCCGAGCGACAGCATCACTGCTGCGTTCCTCCTGGCAGACAGCCTGGTCCTGCACTGACGAGGAGGCATCCATGGCCAACATCTGTCACGTGTGCGGCAAGGGGCCCGGCACCGGGAACCATGTCAGCAACGCGAACAACCGCACGAAGCGACGCTTCATGCCCAACCTCCAGAAGGTCCAGATCCTGGAGGACGACCAGAAGAAGCGCGTGAAGGTCTGTACGCGCTGCCTGAAGGCCAACAAGGTGCGGAAGGCGCCGTGAGTTGAGGCGACGCCCCTGACCGGGCGTCCCGCAGCGGTTCTACAGCGCGCCCCGCAGCGGGCGCGGCGATGCGGGAGCCGGATTCCACAGACCAGGCGCCGGCTCCGGCCAGGGTCGATCGGGCTCCGTCACGAGCGTGGCGGGGCCCGTTTTTTCGTGCGTCTGTATGGCCTGCTCCCGAGCTCCCCCTGCCCTGGCCCGGCGGTCCTGGTGGCAAGGCACGATGCCGCGGTGCGATCGGCAGCCGATCCTTTCCGCGGAGACGCGGACCGGGCGTCTCCGCGGAGACGTTTCTGCGGCCCGCTGACGGAGGATTGCGCTCTTCCACTCCGGCGCCGTCGGCCGGCCCTCATATACCGGGGCTGACGGGGACGGATTTCCGGGGTCTGGCCTTCGCTCCTGATTCATGCAAACGCCGTAAGTCGCTGTCCGGAAGCGGGTGAATACACGGGTGTCGTCCGCCTGCACAAATCCGCTCGCACCGCGCCCTTGACGGATGTCGGGGCCCGCAACCGGTGCGGTCCGAGATCCGCCGCCGAGCTCCTCCTCCGCGCCCCGCAGCCGTCGCCTGACGCCCCGGTTCGGTGCGTTCCGCCTCCGACGCCTCGCCGGTGGCGTTGAGCCCTTCTTGATCCCCGACCGTACCCTGTCTTCGGGTTCTGTTCGGTATTCACCCGGGGGAGGGCAGACCAATGACGACGGCCACGGCACAGAAGCGAGAGCGGGGGCGGGAGATCGACGCGCTGGGGGAGCGCAACGCCCGGCTGGCGGCCCACCGACCGGGCGGCGGAGGCGCGCCAGCAGGAACAGGAGCGCCACCGGAGCCGGGGGCTCACCGTGGTGGAGGACGCGGCGGACGGCTCCTACGTGGTCCGGGGCCGGGTGGACCCGGACGGCGGACCGCTGCCGGGTGGTGGTCCACGTCGCCGCGGAGACGCTGGCCGGGGCGAGGGACGGCGGTGGAGACGGTTTCGCGGGAACGCCCGAGGGGGAGCCACCCTCCATCGAGGGCGGCCCCCACCTCTCCGCGGAGACGTCCGCCCCGGATTGATCGGGCCGACCTGAGGGTAAGTCGCCGCCTCCGGAGGGAGCAGCGGGAGGGCCGCTGCACGAGCTCGTCATGGGGGGCGGTTCGGAAGCAGGCTGTTGCGCGCGGCCCGACTGGACGGGGTCGTGTGTCTCGGCGTCCCGTTGCAGGAGAGGGCGCGGGACAGCAGGATTGCACCCGTATCCGCACGGGCGGCAGCGGCGGCCCGGAGGCCGAATTACAGCGTCGAGGGAAGATCACGTGTATTACTTCCTGGAGATATGGACGCCGGGGGAGGGCTGGAGCTCGCTGTCGGAGGCCGAGCAGGAGGAGTGGGTCCGGCGGGCCGGGGAGGACATTCAGGGCCTGCTCGACGAGGGCGTGGAGCTGGTGGCGATCGGCGAGAACTACGTGGACGCCGACCGGCAGGCCGACCATACCTACTGGGCGGTGTGGAGCATGCCGAACGAGGAGCTCCTGGAGGAGTTCCAGCACGCTGTGCGTGAAGCGCAGGTCTACGAGCTGATGGACCAGGTCAACCTGTGTGGCACTGCGGGGGATCCGACGGATGTCCTGGGGGACATGATCGGACTCTGAGAGCGCCCGCTCCCTCGATCCACCGGGGGGGACCTCCTGCTTTTCTCGACTCCGGCCGGCTGCCGTGGTTCCCTGTAGCGAGCCCGAAAGCGAATTCTCCGGAACCGACGATCGCCGGGCTGATTTGGGCGGAATGTGCCGGTGAATCTATATTCCGGGGCTCATGAGTAACGCTGATACGAGTATGGAACGCGACGAGAAGCCGCTGGACGGCCGGCGTGTGGTGGTGACCCGTCCTCCGGGCCAGGCCGACTCCATGGCCCGCAGGCTCCGGGATGATGGCGCCGAGCCGGTGCTCTGTCCGACCATCCGCATCGTCCCGCCCGAGGACCCGGACCCGCTCCACCGGGCCGCCCGCAACGTCGGCGAGTACGGCTGGGTCGTGTTCACCAGCGTGAACGGGGTGGACCGTTTCGCCGGGGCGCTGGTGAGCGAGGGCAGGGAGCCGGAGGAGTCGCTGTCGGCGGAGGCCCGCGTCGCGGCCATCGGCCCCTCCACCGCGGCGAGGGTCGAGGGGCGCTTCGGCGTGCAGCCGGACGTGGTCCCGGACGAGTACAGGGCGGAGGCCCTCGTGCTCGCCATCCGCCGCCACGCGGCGGGGAGCGGCGGCCCGCCGAAGGGCGCATCGGCCAAAGCGCCGGACGGAACGGGGATCGCCGAGGACGACGGCGACCGCGAGCTCGAGGGCGAGCGGATCCTGCTCCCCCGCGCCGCCGAGGCCCGGGCCGTCCTTCCGGAGCGGCTCGAGGCCGCCGGCGCCGACGTCGACGAGGTGACGGCCTACCGGGCCGTGCCCCCGAGCGAGGAGGAGCTCGCCCCGGTCCGCGAGCAGCTGCGGGCCGGCGAGATCGACTGGCTCACCTTCACGGCGTCCTCCACGGTGCGGAATTTCGTCTCCGCTCTCGGGACCGAGGTCGGGGGAGCCCGCGTGGCCGCCATCGGTCCCATCACCGCCGGGACGGCCCGCGACCTGGGCCTGACGGTGGACGTTGTGGCCGAGGAGTACACGGTACCGGGACTCATCGAGGCCCTCCTCGGTGCGCCGACGGGAGACGGGCGGGAGGCGGCATGAACGCCTTTCCGACGCGACGGATGAGGCGGCTCCGGCGCACCGAGGGGCTACGGTCCATGGTGAGGGAGACCCATCTCCGACCGGAGGACCTGATCCTGCCGCTGTTCGCCGACGCGACGACGGACACTCCGAAGGACGTGTCCTCCATGCCGGGCGTCCGCCGCCATCCGGTGGCCGCGCTCCCGTCGGTGGCCGAGGCCGCCATGGAGGACGGAGTGACCGCGGTGATCCTGTTCGGCGTCCCCGCGTCGAAGGACGAGCGGGGTAGCCGGGCCGACGCCGCCGACGGCGTGGTCCAGCGGGCCGTTCGCGCCCTGAAGGACGAACTCCCCGACCTGACGGTCCTCACCGACGTCTGCCTGTGCGAGTACACCTCCCACGGCCAGTGCGGCATCTGGAAGGACGGCGCGGTCGACAACGACGCCACCCTGGAGCGGCTGGCGTCCACCGCCGTGAGCCACGCCGACGCCGGGGCCGACGTGGTGGCGCCCTCTGACATGATGGACGGCCGGGTGGCGGCGATCCGCCGGGCTCTGTCCGACGCACGACGTGAGGAGACGGCAATTCTCTCCTACGCCGCCAAGTACGCCAGCTCCTTCTACGGCCCCTTCCGCGACGCCGCCGACTCGGCCCCCGACGTGGGCGACCGCCGCGGGTATCAGATGGACCCCGCCAATGCTCGCGAGGCCCTGCGCGAGGTGCGGCTCGACGTGGAGGAGGGGGCGGACATGGTCATGGTGAAGCCTGCCATGCCGTACCTGGACGTGCTGGGCGAGGTGCGGCGTGAGCTGGACGTCCCGGTCGCCGCCTATCACGTCAGCGGCGAATACGCCATGATCCGTGCTGCCGGCCAGAAGGGATGGCTCGACGACGCGGAAGCGATGCACGAGGCTGCGCTCTCCATCAAGCGCGCCGGAGCGGATCTCATCGTCACCTACGCGGCCCGGGAGCTGGCACGCCGGGCACCGGCCGGATAGGCACCGGGAGCAGCCATGGGAGTCCTCGTCACCGGGGCCGACGGTTTCGTGGGCCAGCACCTGGTCGACGACCTTCTGGAGGAGGGTCGCCAGGTCGCCGCGGCGTCCCTGACGTTGCCGCCCAGTCGGACGATCCTGAGCCCGTCCCAGATGGCGGCCGTGGACTGGAAGGGGGCGGACGTCCGGGAGCAGGACGCCCTCTTCCGCCTCCTGGCCGCCGTCCAGCCGGATCGTATCTATCATCTCGCCGGCTTCGCCTCCGGCGACAGGGCCCGGTACCACGCCGCCCAGGCCATGGAGGTCAACGCCGGGGGCACCGTCAACCTGTGCGAGGCGATCGTCTCGGTCCGGGACGATTTCCCGGACTTCGACCCCCGCGTCCTCGTCATGGGCGCCGGCGATGCCTACGGGAACGCAGGAACCGAGGGCCAGAAGCTGACCGAGGACCTGACGCTCCGGCCCATGACGACGTACGGCATGTCGAAGGCGGCCCAGGAGATCGTGGCCCATACCTACCGCCGCGCTCACTCCATCGACACGGTGGTGGCGCGCGGGTTCAACCTGGTGGGGCCGGGCCAGGAGACGGCCTTCGTGGTGCCGGACTTCTGCGAGCAGGCGGCCGCCATCGCCGCCGGCGAGTCAGAGCCCGTCCTTCGCGTCGGCAACCTGGACGCCGTCCGCGACTTCACCGACGTCCGCGACGGCGTCGAAGCCTTCCGGCTCCTCGTCGAGGCGGGCGCCGCGCAGGGCGCCTATAACGTCTGCTCCGGCGTCGGGCTCTCCGTCCGGACGTTGCTGGACTGGATCCTGGACGAGGCCGGCATCGATCCGGAGATCCGGGTCGACGAGGAGCTGCTCCGCGGTGAGGAGGTCGGCAGCATCGTCGGCGATCCCACCCGCCTCCGTGAGCTCACGGGCTGGGAGCCGCGCCGCGAAGTGGAGGAGAGCGTGCGCGAGGTCTACCGTTGGACGGTCTCCCGGGAGTGAACGGCGCGGGCTCGCGGGTGACCGGCACGCGCCTTGCCGGCTGCGAATGGCACGTCTAGCTTGCCGCCCGGCGGCTCGAGGCGGGCCGCGGAGCCGAGCCGCATAACCGACTCTCCAGCATATCCCTCATTCCATGGACATCTCTGTCATCGGCACGGGTTACGTGGGCCTCGTGGTGGGAGCCTGCCTCTCGGAGGCCGGCAACCACGTCACCTGTGCGGACATCGACGAGGAGAAGATCCGGGCGCTCCGGGACGGCGAGATCCCTATCTACGAGCCGGGCCTGGAGCGGCTGATCCCGGAGAACCGGGAGGCCGGCCGCCTGCGCTTCACGGCGGATCCGGCCCGTGCGGTGGAGGGGGCGGAGGTCATCTACATCGCCGTCGGCACGCCGCCAGACGAGGACGGCTCGGCGGACCTCTCCCACGTGCTCGACGTGGCCCGCACCATCGGGGAGAACGTGACGCCGGACGCCATCGTGATCACCAAGTCCACGGTGCCGGTGGGCACGGCGCCGAGGGTGCGCGAGGAGATCGAGTCGCGCACCGACGTCCCCTTCCACGTCGTCTCCAACCCGGAGTTCCTGAAGGAGGGGGCGGCGGTGGAGGACTTCATGAAGCCGGAGCGTATCGTCCTGGGCGTGGAGAGCGACGCGGTGAAGCCGCGGCTGGAGGAGCTGTACGAGCCCTTCGTCCGCACCGGCAACCCGGTCATCTTCATGGACGTGGCATCGGCGGAGATGACCAAGTACGCGGCCAACTCCATGCTCGCCACCCGGATCAGCTTCATGAACCAGGTGGCGGAGCTGTGCGAGGAGACCGGGGCCGACGTCTCGAAGGTTCGGGAGGGCATCGGCTCCGATCCGCGCATCGGCTCCTCCTTCCTCTTCGCCGGCACCGGCTACGGCGGGAGCTGCTTTCCGAAAGACGTGAAGGCCCTGGTCCGGAAGGGCGACCAGGAGGGCGTCGACCTGTCGATCCTCCGCGCCACCCACGACCAGAACGAGCGCCAGAAGCGGGTGCTGCTCCGGAAGGTGCGGGAGCGCTACGGCTCCGACCTCTCCGGACGGCGCTTCGGCGTCTGGGGCCTGGCCTTCAAGCCAGGCACCGACGACATGCGGGAGGCGCCCTCCAGGGTGGTGATCAGGGGCCTGCTGGAGGCCGACGCCGGGGTGGCGGTCCACGACCCGGAGGCCATGGAGACGGCCCGCGGGGTGTTCGGCGACAGCGTGGAGTACGCCGACGGCCCCTACGCCGCCGCCCGCGGCGCCGACGGCCTTCTGATCTGCACCGAGTGGCTCCCCTACCGCCGCCCGGACTGGGAGCAGCTGGGTGCCGCGCTGTCCGAGCCCACTGTTTTCGACGGACGCAACCTCTTCGAGCCGGACCGGATGCGGGAGCGGGGATTCCAGTACTTTCCCATCGGCCGGCCCGAGGTGCGGAGCCCCCGACGCCAGGAGCCCGGCCCGCGCCCCGGTCGCCCGGCCGGCGAGTCGGCCAGCTCCGCGGGCCGGGAGTAGGACCGCCGTGCGCGTGCTGATCACCGGGGCGGCGGGCTTTCTCGGGTCCCACCTCTGCGATCGCTTCGTCGACGACGGCCACTCGGTCGTGGGGATGGACAACCTGGTCACCGGAAGCCCCGATAACGTGGCGCACCTCATCGGCCACGACCGGTTCCGGTTCGTGGACCACGACGTCACGGAGTTCGTCTACGTGGAGGGCGAGCTGGACGGCGTCCTGCACCTGGCCTCGCCGGCCAGCCCCGCCGACTACCTGGATCTCCCCATCAAGACGCTGAAGGTGGGGAGCCTCGGGACGCACAAGGTGCTGGGCGTGGCCAAGGCCAAGGATGCACGCTTCCTGCTGGCCTCCACCTCGGAGGTCTACGGCGACCCCCGGGTGAACCCGCAGCCCGAGAGCTACTGGGGGAACGTGAACCCTATCGGCCCCCGTGGCGTCTATGACGAGGCCAAGCGCTTCGCCGAGGCGATGACCATGGCCTACCAGCGGACACACGGGGTGGACGCCCGCATCGCCCGCATCTTCAACACCTACGGCCCCCGCATGCGTCCCGACGACGGGCGGGTGATCTCCAACTTCGTCGTCCAGGGCATTCGCGGAGATCCCATCACGGTGTACGGCGACGGCTCCCAGACGCGCAGCTTCTGCTATGTGGACGACCTCATCGAGGGCCTGTACCGGCTCTTCACCTCCGAGGTGTCCGGCCCCGTCAACTTGGGCAACCCGTCCGAGTACAGCATCGCGGAACTGGCGGAGATCGTCCGCGCCGAGACCGGCTCGGAGAGCGAGGTCGAGCACCTCCCGCTGCCGGAGGACGACCCTCAGGTCCGCCGCCCGGACATCGGCCGCGCCCGCTCGGAGCTGGGCTGGGAGCCCGAGGTGAGCTTCCGGGACGGGCTCCGGCGGACCATCGAGTACTTCCGGTCCCTGCAGGAGGAACAGGGACTGGGAGAGCCCCCGGTCCTGGCCGAGGAGCGGCCGGGAGCGTGAGTCGGGGTTCCGACCGGGCATCGGGTGCTTCCCCCGACCGCGACGCCGCCCCGGAGAGAGACGAGGACGACGACCTTCTCCTCTCGGTGGTCATGCCCGTCTACAACGAGCGGGACACCGTGGAGGAGATCGTCCGCCGCGTCCACGAGGCGCCGGTGCGCACGCAGCTCATCGCCGTCGACGACGGCTCCACCGACGGCTCCCGCGGAGCCCTGCAGGAGCTGGCCGCGGAGGGCGCGGTGGACCGGCTGATCCTCCAGCCGAGTAATATGGGGAAAGGGGCCGCCGTCCAGGCCGGATTCGAGGCCGCCGAGGGCGAGGCCGTCATCATCCAGGACGCGGACCTCGAGTACGATCCGGACGAGTATCCCGTCCTCCTGGGGCCCATTAGGCAGGGGGTGGCGGACGTGGTCTTCGGTTCCCGCTTCATGGGCGGACGGCCCCACCGCGTCCTGTACTTCTGGCACTCCGTGGGGAACAAGTTCCTGACCCTGCTCTCCAACATGGTCACGAACCTGAACCTCACGGACATGGAGACCTGCTACAAATGCTTCCGGCGCGAAGTCGTGGAACAGATCGAGGTCGAGGAAGACGCCTTCGGGCTGGAGCCCGAGCTCACGGCCAAGGTGGCCCTGTCCGGGTGCCGGGTGTACGAGGTGGGGATCTCCTACTCCGGCCGGACCTATGCCGAGGGGAAGAAGATCGGATGGACGGACGGCGTGTGGGCCATCGTGAGCATCCTCCGGTACGGCCTGTGGCGCCGTCTCTTCCCGCGCCGCAGGGACGGCGGCGCTTCCGGGTGACCTCCTCCGGCCCGTGAATCCATGATTCGGATGACCCCGGGGGGAAGGGGCCTGTTGGGCCTGTCGCTGGCCGCCGTCCTGGCGCTGGCCGCCTCCGGCTGCGGCCAGGCCGCCGAGGACGCGCTGGCCCGCGGCGACCGTATGCTGGCAGCGGAAAACGTCCAGGAGGCCGTGGCCGAGTACAAGCTGGCCATGCGGCAGCGGGGAGAGGTGCCGCAGGTCCTGCTCCGGCTGGCCGACTCGTACGCCCGCCAGGGCGAGGTGGAGGAGACGGTCCGCTACGTGGAGCGCCTGCTGGCCGCCGACTCCAGCTACCGGCACGCGGCCGGATCGGAGCTGCTGGAGCTGGCCCGGGAGGCCCGGGCCGACGGCGAGCGCGACCGGATGGTGCGGGCCCTCGAGCCGGTGGTGGAGCTCGGCGCCGGCATGGTACCGGCGGAGATGCGCCTCGCCCTGGCGGAGGCGTACTGGGAGCGCGGCGAGCACGAGCGGGCGTTGCCGCTCTACCTCTCCGTCGTCGAGCCGCCGGATCCTCCTCCGCTGGAGCCGGCCGTCCTCGACTCGGTGGGTCGGATCGCCCGACCTCGGGCGTCCGGCGGCTTCTCCGGGCCGGGACCCGGCGGCGAGGCCGGCGAGACGGGCGAGTCCGCGGAAACCGGACAGCGAGAGAGCGAGCGACCGAGCCCGGAAGCGCTGCTCCCGGACTCCGCCTCCTCGCCCGCGCTCCTCTATCACGTGGGCCGCAGCTACGAGGAGCTGGGGTCGTGCGCCGAGGCACTCCCCTACTTCCGAGCGTACCTGGGGCGGCGGGAGCCGGGGAGGCGCACCGCCGAACGGACGACGGCCGAGTGGCATTACGGCAACTGCCTGTACGCCGTCGCGGACCGCGAGCGCCGCTCCGGAGAGGACGAGGCGGCGCTGGCCAAGTTGACGCGGCTCATCGAGCTGGGGATTCCACGCACCCTGATGGATCGCGCCCACTTTGCGCGAGGTGCGGTGTACGAGGAGCTGGGCCGGAACGACCTGGCCCTGCAGGAGTTCGATCAGGTGCTGCGCCTGAACCCCGCACGCAGCGGCCCGCTGGTGCAGATGGCGGAGCAGCGCATCAGGGAGCTCAGATACGGCTCTCCGTGAGCCAGCCCGCCGGCGCTGCCGGGCCGAGGCCGACGATCTGGATGGATCGACGGGAAGCGCGAATGGGAAGGACCGAGGGACCGTACGTTTCATGAAGAGCGAATCGACCAGCAGCGAGTGTCACCGGGACGCGGGGCCGGAAGTTTCCCACGATCGTTCGTGGGGGAGCCTCGTCCTTGCGCTGGCGGGCGCCGCCGTCCTCCTGGGCGCGTGCTCGGGATCCGGCCCTCCGGAGACGGCCCCGGCGCTCGAGCGCTTCGAGTGGGCGGTGCAGCACTACCGGGCCGGGGACTACGGCTCCGCCGTTGAGGGCTTCCGATCATTCATGGTCCGGAACCCGCTGCACGAGAACGCCGACAGCGCCCAGTACCTGCTTGCCAGCTCCTTCCTGGAGCAGGGTAAGTCGGTGCAGGCGGCGAACGAGTTCTCGCAGCTGGCCAGCACCCGCCCCGGGAGCTCCCTGGCCGACGACGCCCAGCTCGGGGCGTGCCGCTCCTACTGGGAGGCGTCGCCCGAGGTGGCACGGACCCAGGAGAACACCCGGGCGGCCATCGAGGCGTGCCGGAGGCTCACGGAGTTCTTCCCGGAGAGCCCACTCATCTCCGACGCCGAGAGCCTGATACAGGAGGCCCGGGAGAAGCTGGCGGCCAAGAAGTATCGCATCGCCCGCTACTACTTCGACGAGGGCTTCTACGAGTCGGCCAACATCTACCTCGAGGCCGTCCTCTCGGACTACCCGGAGTCCACGGTGGTCCCCGAGGTCCTGGCGACGCTGTACCGGAGCTACACGGAGCTCGGCTTCGAGTCTGAGGCGCAGTCCGTCCGCCAGCGTCTCTTGAGCGAGCATTCCGACAGCCCGGAGGCGCAGCGGCTCGAGGGCATGTCCGACAATGGTGGCGGATGACGTGGACGCCCGCCTCGGCGTCCTGGGCGGGACCTTCGACCCCATCCACGTCGGGCACCGTATCGTCGCGCAGGACATCGTCGAGGCGCTGGAGCTGGACCGGATGCTGATCGTGCCCGCGGCCCGCCCCCCACACCGGGAGGCGGCCGTGGGGGCCGACCGCCGCCTCCGGATCACGCGGGAGGCCTTTCGCGGCGATCCCCGGATGGAAGTCACGGACATGGAGCTGCGGCGACCGGGACCCTCCTACACGGTGGACACCCTCGAGGAGCTGCGGGAATCGAGGTCGCCGTCGCGGCTGCACTGTGTCATGGGTGCCGACCAGCTCGCGGAGTTCGCGAGCTGGCGCCGGCCCGGGCGGATCGTCGAGCTGGGGGAGCTCGTCGTGATGAACCGTGGCGACCGCGAGCCGGAGCCGCCGCCGGAGATGCCCGACCTGCCGTTCCGGAGCGTCGAGGTGACGCGGGTCGAGCTCTCCAGCACGCGGATCCGGGAGCGGCTCGACGCCGGGCGGCCGATACGCTACCTGGTGCCGGAGCCCGTCCGTCCGGAAATCGAGGCCGCCTATCGGGAGGGTCGCGTCCGGGCGTGACGCGCCTCCAGCGTCCGTTCTCTCGTGACATCATCGACATTCTACTGAAGCCGGAAACGATATGCTGAAGACGATCGAGGACCTGATCAGCCGGGTGGTGGGAACCCGGTTCGAACGGGAGATGAAGCAGCTCCAGCCCGTCGTGGAGGAGATCCACGAGGCGGAGGAGCGTGTCAGCGAGATGAGCGAGGAGGAGCTCAAGGCACAGACGGAGAAGTTCCGCCAGCGCGTCCAGGAGAAGACGGCGCCGATCCAGGAGGAGATCGACGAGCTGCGTGACGAGCGCCGTAAGACCGAGGACCCGGGACGGCGCGACACCCTCACCTCGCAGATCGAGGACGCCCAGGAAGAGTACCGGGAGGCGACCGACCGGGTCCTCGACGAGCTCCTGCCCGAGGCCTTCGCCACCGTGCGTGAGGCCTGCCGCCGGCTGCTGGGGACCGAGATCGAGGTCACCGGCAACACCATGGAGTGGGACATGGTCCCCTATGACGTCCAGCTCATCGGGGCCATCGTCCTCCACGAGGGCCGGATCGCCGAGATGTCCACCGGGGAGGGCAAGACGCTCGTGGCCACCATGCCCCTCTACCTGAACGCCCTGCCCGGCGACGGCGCCCATCTGGTGACCGTCAACGAGTACCTGGCCCGCCGGGACGCCGAGTGGATGGGTGTGGTCTACGAGTACCTGGGCATGGAGGTCGAGTGCATCGACGAGTACGACCCCGGCTCGGAGGCGCGGGCGGAGGCCTACGAGGCCGACATCACCTACGGCACCAACAACGAGTTCGGGTTCGACTACCTGCGGGACAACATGGTCGTCCGCCTGGAGGACCGGGTCCAGCGCGGCCACAACTACGCCATCATCGACGAGATCGACTCCGTTCTCATCGACGAGGCCCGCACGCCGCTCATCATCAGCGGACCGGCGCAGAAGGACGACAACCAGACGTACGAGCGGTACAACAGCCAGGTGGCGAACCTGGTGCGCAAGCAGCAGCGGGAGGCCCGGAAGCTCCTGTCCCGGGCCGAGGATCTTCTGGAGGAGGTGCGGGAGGCCGGAGAGGACGAGGACGTCGCGGGGAAGCGCTTCAAGGCGGGCAAGCTGCTGCTCGCCGTGCAGAAGGGGACCCCCAAGAACAAGCGGCTGCAGAAGCTCCTCAACCAGTCCGGCGTCGCCAAGCTCGTCCAGAGCGTGGAGGACGCGCTCATGCGGGAGAAGCGTCTCCCCGAGGTGGACGAGATGCTGCTGTACTCCACCGACGAGAAGGGCCACACCATCCAGCTCAGCGACAAGGGGCTGGAGGTGCTCAGCCCCGGCGATCCCGACGCCTTCACGGTGCCGGACATCTCCGAGAAGGTGAAGGAGATCGAGGAGAGCGAGGAGCTGGACGCGGACGAGAAGCGCGAGCGCCTGGCCGAGGTGGAGCAGGAGTACGCGGAGAAATCCGAGAAGATCCACGTGGTCCACCAGCTGGTGAAGGCCCACGCCCTGTACGAGAAGGACGTGGAGTACGTGGTGGAGGACGGGCAGGTCGTCATCGTCGACGAATTCACCGGGCGGAAGATGCCCGGCCGCCGGTGGAGCGACGGGCTGCACCAGGCCGTGGAAGCCAAGGAAGGGGTCAGCGTCCAGGGCGAGACGCAGACCCTGGCCAGCATCACCATCCAGAACTACTTCCGGATGTACGACAAGCTGGCCGGGATGACCGGGACGGCGGAGACCGAAGAGGGCGAGTTCATGGAGATCTACGACCTCGACGTCGTGGTCATTCCCACGAACCGCCCCGACCGCCGGGTGGACCAGGAAGACCTGATCTTCCAGACGAAGCGGGAGAAGTACGCTGCGCCCCTGG
>CAZFDK010000032.1:25741-27888 GCA_964518305.1 uncultured Gemmatimonadota bacterium
ACGAGATCGAGCGCCTCCACCAGAAGGGGCTCCCCACCCTGGTGGGGACCACCAACGTGGAGGTCTCCGAGAAGATCGCCCGCATGCTGAAGCGCCGGGGGCTGGACCACGAGGTCCTGAACGCCAAGAACCACGAGCGCGAGGCCCAGATCGTGGCCAACGCCGGCCAGCCCGGCGCCATCACCATCGCCACGAACATGGCCGGGCGGGGCACCGACATTAAGCTCGGCCCGGGCGTGGTGAAGTGTCAGGTGTGCGGGATCGAGTCCGACCGTCCCTCCTTCGGCCAGGTCCAGGAGGAGCCGGACCTGTCGGACGAGCAGGTGGCCGAGCTCGGGTGCCAGACCGATCCCCCCTGCGGCCTCCAGATCCTGGGCACCGAGCGGCACGAGTCCCGCCGGATCGACCGCCAGCTGCGTGGCCGCTCGGGGCGTCAGGGAGATCCCGGGAGCGCCCGCTTCTTCCTCTCCCTGGAGGACGACCTGATGCGCGTCTTCGGGTCGGAGCGCATCGCCAAGGTGATGGACAAGCTGGGGGCCGAGGAGGGCGAGGTGATCACCCACCCCTGGGTCACCAAGTCCATCGAGAAGGCCCAGCGGCGCGTGGAGATGCAGAACTTCGAGGCCCGGAAGAAGCTGCTCGAGTACGACGACGTCAACAACCAGCAGCGGGAGGCCATCTACGACCTGCGCCTCTTCGCCCTCCAGGGCGGCGACGACCTGAAGGGCGAGGCGTGGGAGATGATCGACGAGGCCCTCCGCACCGAGGTCGAGAACCACGTCCCGCCGGGCTCCCGTCCCGAGGAGTGGGACCTGACGGGCCTGCGCGAGAGCCTGCTCATCGACTACTTCCTACTGGCGGACTTCCTGCCCGAGGAGTCGCAGGACTCCATGGAGGTCCGCACCGAGTGGAGCTCTCCCGCCGAGATCGAGGAGCAGGTGGTGGAGTTCGCCCACGAGGCGTACGACCAGAAGCTGGAGAGCTTCGGGGAAGAGGCCGGCGACATCCTCCGCTTCATCGTCCTCTCGGTGATCGACGACAAGTGGAAGGATCACCTGTACGACCTGGACCAGCTGCGGGACTCCATCCGGTACCGCGCCTACGGCCAGCGGGACCCGGAGGTGGAGTACAAGAAGGAAGCCTTCGAGATGTTCGTCGACCTCATGCGGGACATCCGGAAGAGCGTGGCCAACCTGGTCTTCCGGGCGCAGGTCGAGCGGGAGGCGCAGCAGCTGCGCGCGCCGGAGATCACCGAGGAGAGCGGCCCCTCCGACAGCATCGCCACCGGCGTCTCGGCATCCGACGTCATGGGGGACGGCGGCGGTCAGGGGCAACAGGGCGGCGCCGGGGAACGCCAGATGGCCGCCACCGGCGTCTCGGCCTCGGCCAAGACCGAGCAGGAGGGCACAGCGCGAGCCGACAGCGCCCGCGTCGTCCAGCCCGACGAGCCCCTGGAGGTGGAGGAGGAGCCCGGCCGAAACGACCCCTGTCCCTGCGGGAGCGGCGACAAGTACAAGAACTGCCACGGCAGCCTCGCCTGACCGGGGAGACGTCCGCAGGGGAGCGTGCCGCGCGGGCAGCCGGGGGCGAGAGCCGTCTTGAGTGCCGTTTGACCTCCGACTCCAGCCTTGTCCCCCGGAGGCCGGGACGACGCAGCACCCGGCAGGCAGGGCGGCAGCCGATTCGGGGGGACGATGGAGACCGACGGTAGAATTCGGGAGTGGCCGGCGGAGCGGCGTCCGCGGGAGCGGCTGGGCGCCCTGGGCGCCGGCGAGGTCTCCACGGCGGAGCTCCTGGCGCTGGTCATCGGGAGCGGGGGCGCCGGAGAGACGGCCCTCGGCCTGGCGACTTCGCTGCTGGGGCGCCACGGGGGATCCCTACGCCGGCTCGGCTCGGCGTCGCCGCCGGACCTGGAGGGCGTGCCCGGCATCGGCCCCGCTCGCTCGGCGGCCCTGTGCGCCTCCCTGGAGCTCGGCCGGAGGATGGCGGCGGAGCGCGGTCGCAGCGCCCGCAGGATCTCCGGCCCCCGGGACGTGAGCCGCAGGCTCGCCCCGCTCCTCCGCGACCGGAAGCAGGAGGAGTTCTGGGCGCTCTACCTGGACACCCAGAACAGGGTGCTGTCGGAGCGGCGGGTGACCGTGGGGCTC
>CAZFDK010000033.1:0-27684 GCA_964518305.1 uncultured Gemmatimonadota bacterium
CCGGCCCTCGGGGCCGGTGGCCATCCTCAGGTCCACCCGGCCCGCCGGCTCCCTCCCCCGGGCCTCGTTCTTCTCCTGCACCAGCTGGAGCAGGGTCTTCGCCTCGCCGCTGCCGTCGTCCAGCAGCACCCGACGGATCGGGTCCTGGCCACCCTCCGGCACGTCGTCGGCGCTCACGTGGAAGATCTCGCCGGCGGCCAGGTCGCCGAAGAGGATCAGCCCCTCCAGGGCCGAGACGGCCCCCTCCCGGTAGACCTCGAGCCCGGTCACGGCCTGGCGGCTCACCAGGATCGGGTCGGAGTGGTCGTACTCGGCGATGGGATAGGTGACGTCGGGATCGGAGCGCCGGCTGTCGGGGACCACGCCGCCGTCCACGAACTCGAAGCTGCCCTCCCAGTCGTTCCACCCGAGGTCGGCGCCCCCGCTGATGGGGCTCACCTCCTCGACCGTGTTCTGGCCGATGTCGCCCACGTAGGCCTGTCCCGTGGCCGGGTCCCAGGCCAGGTGCTGCGGGTTCCGGAGGCCCCACGCCCAGATCTCGCCCAGGGTCTCCGGGTCGTCGTCCCCGGCGAACGGGTTGCCGTCGGGGATCCCGTACTCCCCGTTCGGGCCGTCCGAGCCCAGCGGGTCGATCCGGAGCACCTTGCCGAAGCCGGAGGAGGGGTCCTGGGCCAGGTCGTGGGGGTCGCCGCCGGCCCCGCCGTCGCCCACGCCCACGTAGAGGAGCCCGTAGTCGTCGTCGCCGGGCTCGGCCAGCGGGTTGAAGGTGAGCTCGCCCCCGTTGTGGTTGCCGTAGGGCTGCTCGAAGCGGGCCAGCACCCGGGGCTGCCCGCCGTCGTAGGTGTCGGCCTCCGGGTTCTCGGCGGTGAACTCCACCAGCACCATGTCGTGGGAGTCCTCGCCCGCCCCCGGCGCGAAGTCGGGCTCCGGGCGCTTGTTCGGCGTGTCCGTCCACACGTAGAGCTTCCCGTGGCCCGGCGTCCCCTGCTCCCCGAACTGGGGGTGGAAGGCGAAGTTCTGGACGCCCTTCTCCCGCCACCCGGCGTCCACGTCCACGCCCCACCGCCCGGCGTCCACGTCGAGGTACTCGGTGACGCGCTCGCCGTCCTCGCTCACGAGGTAGATCGGCCCCCGCTGGTCGCTGACGAAGAACCGGTCCGTTTCCTCCTCGTGCACCATGGTCATCATCCGCGCCGGGTCTCCGTCGGCGTCGGGGATCGTCGCGAACTCCGCCACGTCCACCGTGATCACGCCCTCCTCCGCCTCGAGGTCGTTCGGAAACAGGTCGCCCGTCTGCTGGGCGGGCGAGGAGCACGCGATCAGACCCGAGGCCAGGACGAGGAGCGAGGCAACCGTCAGGCGGGGGATGTCGGATCTCATGGCTGTCGGTCTCCGGGGAGAGCTGTGGGGGCTGCGAGGGTCGTGAGCGGAAAACGTAGCGGGGTCCCCATCGCACCGGAAGGTGCCCCGAATCGCGGCCGGACGACCCGCCTCGGCTTCGGGATCGGCGGCTGCGCGGTTAGAGTCCGGTCGCGGAGTCCGGACAGTGACCGACGACGGCGAACCACGGTAGCGCGGAGTCACATGTGAGACGCCGATCCCTCGGAACAGCTGCAGCTGTGGCCGCGGCCCTCGCGCTCCTGACAGCCGCGTGCGGCGACGGCCCCACCGATCCGGGCTCCGAGACCGGGGCCCTGGCCGTGACCACGTCCACGGAGGGCTCCACGCTCGACCCCGACGGCTACCGCCTGGCCGCCGGCGGCGACACCGTCGGCCTCCCCCTGTCCGGGACCGGCGTCATCGACGGGCTCCCCACGGGAGGGGTGGAGGCCGAGATCTCCGACGTGCAGCGGAACTGCAGGGCCGGAAGCCGGAGCGCGACGGCGAACATCTCCGCCGGCGACACGACGGAGGTCTCCTTCTCCGTGACCTGCGACACGGCCCTCATGGGCAAGATCGTCTTCGTCAGCGACCGCAGCGGGAGCGGCTGGGACCTGTGGACGATGAATCCGGACGGAACCGGAGCCACGCGTCTCACCGACCACGCGGCCAACGAGGGCGGTCCCGAGGTGTCTCCCGACGGGACCCGGATCGCCTTCTGGTCCGACCGTTCGGGGAACCAGCAGGACCTCTACACGATCGCCGCCGACGGCAGCGACCTGCGGCAGGTCACCGCCCACCCCGGTCAGGACTCGGGTCCCGCCTGGTCGCCCGACGGCAGCCGCATCGCCTTCATCTCGAACCGGGGCGGCGCCCGGAGCGTGTACATCGGGGACCTCGAAACCGACAGCCTGGTGCAGCTCACCCGGGACACCGCGCGGGAGCTCACCGTGGACTGGGCGCCGGACGGCACGCGGCTGGTCTACAACTCGGACGCCGGTGGCGCGCTCTCGCTGTACACGGTGGCCCCCGACGGCTCCGAGCTGCGGGAGATCGCCGGCACCGGCCAGCCCCCGAGCTACACGCCCGCCTGGGGCCCGGGGAACTCCGGCATCGCCTTCTCGGCCGGAAGCTCCGGCGACTTCGACCTGGAGACCGTCGCACCCGACGGTACCGAGCGGACCGCGGTCCTCGACACGGACGCCGCCGCCCAGCGCCCCGGCTGGTCGCCGGCCGGCTCGCGCCTGGTCTTCGAGTCGAACGAGAGCGGCGATTTCGACGTCCACTCGGTGGCGGCCGACGGGACGGATCGGGTCCCTCTCACCGACAACTCGCACCGCGACGCCGCGGCGTCCTACACTCCGCCTCCGGACGGGGGCTGAGCCGACGTCGTCCCGGCGGTCAGCCGGCCAGCACGTCGCTCCGGGCCGCCGGAAGCCGCATGGACTCGGCGAGCATGGCATCCAGCCGCTCGTCCAGCCGCTCCCGGAGCCTCCGGATGCGGGAACTGTCGCCGTCGCTCCCCTCCCCGCCCGTCGCCAGCAGGTTCCGCATCTCGTGCGGATCGCGCTCCAGGTCGTACAGCTCGTCCATGCCCCGGAGCTCCTCATAGCGGATGTACTTGTACCGCTCGGTGCGGACCGCCCGGTATCCCATCTCCCGGGTCCGGGGGAAGACCTCGTCCGAGTAGTACTCCACCAGGAACGCGTCCCGCCAGTCCGCGCCTTCCTCGCCCCGGAGCAGGGGGACCAGGGAGCGCCCCTCCATCCACCTCGGCGCCTCGACGCCGGCCAGGTCCAGGGCCGTGGGAGCCACGTCGACGTTGAGCGCCGTGCCGGAGGGGCGGGATCCGCCCTCGGCCAGCTCGGGGTACCGGACCACCAGCGGCACGCGGATGCTGGGCTCGTAAGCCAGGCGGCGCTCCTGGGCCAACCCGAACTCGCCGTAGAAGAAGCCCTGGTCGCTGGTGAGCACGAAGAGGGTGTCGTCCAGCTCCCCGGCCTCCTCCAGCGCGGCCATCAGGTCGCCGATGCCCTCGTCCACCGCGGACAGCATCCGCAGGCGATCGAGCATCACCGTCTCCGGGCTCTCGCCGGGCGCCGAGCGCGGGTCCGGCCGGGGCCGGGTCCGCGCCAGGGCCGGCTTCCCCTCGGCCCCCTGCTCCGCCGCCGGCGACAGCTGCGGGTCCGCGTCGGCGTACAGGTCCACGTGCCGGGGCGCAGGCGGGAAGGTCCGGTACTCGGTGCGGTGGATCTCCGGGTGAACCGCCTTGTGGGCCATGAAGAGTACGAAGGGCTCCGCGCCCTCCGCCGCCTCCTCCGCGAAGTCCACCGAGAAGCCGCTCAGGATGTCGGTGATGTATCCCTCGGCGCGCCCGCGCTCCCCGTCCACGTTGAGCCGCGGGTCGAAGTACTCACCCTGGCCCTCGAAGCTCACCCACCGGTCGAATCCGGGGCGCCGGGTGTCGTCGTCGTGGTCCATGTGCCACTTGCCGACGAAGCCCGTACGGTAGCCCGCGTCGTGGAGGATCCTGGGGAAGGTCACCAGCTGGTGACTCGCCTCTCCCCGCTCCCGGTTGTCGACGATGGTGTGGTTGTGGGGGTACTGGCCGGTGAGGAGCGCCGCCCGGCTCGGGGAGCAGAGCGGCACCACGCTGAAGCCGTCCCGGAGGTCAGCCGCCTCACGGCGGAGACGGTCGATGTTCGGAAGGTCGACGAAGGGACGGTCCAGGTCGTCGGCGCGCACGTCGTCCAGGAGGATGACGACCACGTTGGCACGGCTCGAGGAGCAGGCGTCGCCGGAATGGCGTTGGCTCATCGACGGACCCGGGGGGGCGAATGGAGCGGGCACTGGCGAGAAGAGTGTCCTACGGTTCCGCCCGCTCGACGGTCGATCAACGTCGCCGGACGGTGCCCGCCCCGCTCCCGGCCCACGTGACGCCGTTCGCGGGAGGCTTGCACTCGACGCGGAGGACGGACATTCTCCCCGGACCCGAACAGAGACCGAAGACAGGAGCAGGAGCCCTTCCATGTCCACCGAGTCCGCCCCGATCCGCCGACGTCGCTCCCTGCCCTCCCGCCTCGAGGCCCGGGACGGCTACGTCCGTCATACCTGCGAGCGGCAGCCCGACCCGCGCTCCCACGCCGCTCTGCACGGCGAGGCGGTGACCCTCGTCGCACACGAGGACGGACGCTGGTGGGCCCGGAACTCGGAGTATCGGAGCGAGATCGAGCACTGTCCCTTCTGCGGATGGGAGCTCCCCGAGCGGGTTCCGAATCCGGACCAGCTGAACCTGGAGCTGGTGGAGTAGGCTCGCCTGCGTCGAGCGGTCGCCGTCCGCCCTCCGCTCCGCCCGGCACGCCCGCCTCGCGAGTGACCGCGTCTCCGGCCAGCCGGAGCCCGTGGGACCGCTCCGACTTTCGTCGGTGGAACCCGCCGGCCCGCCGCCTGTGGCTCCATCTGCTCACCGGGCCGCGCGCGAACCGGCTCGGGTGCTTCGTCCTCCCGCCCTGCGAGGCCTCCGACCGGCTCGGATGCGACCGCGGGGAAGTCGAGCGGTCCCTCGACCGAATCCGGGAGGACGGTCGGATCCTCCGCGACCCGGAGAGCGATCTCCTGCTGATCCGGCGTTACCTGGACTTCCGCCCGCTCGACCCCGGCGACCGCAGGTCGGCCGCCCTCCTGGCCGATTCCCTGCCCTTCTCCCGGCCCGTCCTCGGCGCCCTCCGCGGGGAGCTCACCGAGCGCGGCGGGAAGTCCGGACGCCCGGCGGAGCGGGTGCTGGCCGACCGCCTGGAGGGTGCCGGCAACGAGGAGTTCCCCTGGCGGCGGAAGCGGCACGTGCCGACCGTGATGCGAGAGCGGGTTCGACGGCGGGACGGCGGACGGTGTGTCCGGTGCGGGAGCGAGGAAGAGCTCACCGTGGACCACATGCGCCCCTTCAGCCGCGGAGGCCCGACGGTGCCGCGAAACCTCCAGCTGCTCTGCACATCGTGCAATTCCAGCAAGAGCGCCCACACGATGGAGGAGTGGGCGGAGGAACGCTGACGCGGGCCGGGAGCGATTCGATTCAGTCGTCCTCTCCGGCCCGCCTCGGCACCAGGCTGTCGTAACGGGACCACGTCTCCAGGCCCCCGCGCACGGCTCGCGCGACGGTGGGCGAGCCGGTGATCTGCCAGTCGACCGGACTGGCGGTGACCGTGGCGTCGTGCGAGGAATGGAAGAAGATCACCGACTTCACGGCGGGATACCGATCCGGGAAATCGTCCAGCGCCTCCCGGTACCACTCGGCCCGGTCGCCGCCGATGGGGAGGGAGCCCATCTCGGCCACCATGACCGGCTTTCCGTAGCCGGAGAGGTGATCGTAGTGCTGGCCGAAGACGTCCTGGAAGCTGAACCACTGCGACCAGCGAGCGGCCCTCCCGTAATTCAGGGCCGCCGTGCCCACCCAGTCCACGTACTCGTCGCCGGGCCAGTAGGCGTCCCAGCCCTCGTAGGCCACGTGCGGCGACCAGACCCACAGCACGTTCTCGGCGCCCGCGGCCCGGAACCGCTCCACCACGTGCCGCCAGGCGGCGACGAAGTCGTCGGCCCGGTTGTTCTGGGGGCCCCACGGGTAGCGATACGGATCGTTCATCTCGTGCGCGAGGCGGAGCAGGATCGGATCGCCGTACTCGGCGGCTCTCCGCGCCCAGCGGTCGACGTAGAAGTCGTAGCGTCCGTCGGCGATGGCCCTGAGGCCTCTCTCCTTTCGCTCCACTTCGGGCCGGAGGCCGGGATGCCGTCCGGCCTCGAACTCGACCAGCCACGGCTCCCAGCTCACGACCGGCAGCGAGCCCGACGTTCGCACGGCGCGCAGGAAGTCCTCCGGAAACCGATCCTGGGGTCGGTCGCCCCACGCCACGTAGTGGTGAATCAGGGGAACGGTGAGCCCCAGCGTGTCCTCCACGGCCTGCACACCCGCCAGGCTCCGGGGAATCTGGTCGTCGTAGACTCCGAGCAGCACGCGATCGGGACGCTTCAGGCGCTCCGGATGCTCGCGGTACGGCTCCAGCCACTCGAGTCGGCTCCGGCGGCCCGGACCGCGCAGCAGCGCCGCCACCGACTGCTCGATCCGAGTCACCCCGGCACCCACGGCGTCCAGCCCGTCCTGCACGGGCCCGGCCGAGGCCCGTCCCAGGTAGGTGAGCCCGATCAGCAGCAGCCCGCTGACGGCGACCGCCGCCAGGGCCGACAGGATTCTTCCGCTCCGGGTCATCGTCCGTCTCCGTGGCCTGAATCGGTGCTCCGATCGACGCCCCCTCCCGGGTCCGGAACTTCGGCGAACGGCGTCCCGTCCGGGAGCCCGGTGGCCTCCCACGCGCCGTAGACTCCGCCGCCCACCTGGAGGGCGGCCACGGTGGCGAAGCCGACCATGGCCCAGGCCGCCTCGGCGGTGAGAAGCAGGCTTCCCTCGGAGAGCAGCATGAAGCGTCGGCGAACGAAGACCACCACGCTGGCCGCGTACAGCGCGAGCAGGGCCAGATGCGGCGCCGCCAGCTTCAGGAACGCGCCCCGGGTCGCCTCCTTCGCGGTGGGGATGTACGGGAGGTCCACCCGCAGGAGCGCGAGCACGGTACCGGCCAGGTACACGGGCCAGCAGGCGATCTTGAGGCTCATCGCCCGCAGGTGGAGGCCACGCTCCACGGCGGGGTGGACCAGCCACCGCTGGACGGCGAGGTAGACCGCCACTCCGATCAGGGCGAGTGGAGCTCCCTGCACCAGGAACGCGGTGAAGTCCATGGCCGCCGGCCGGGCGCCCACCCACAGGTACAGGTAGGGGATGAGCAGGTAGACGGGCGTCGTCACGCCGACCAGATAGTAGGTGCCGATGGCGGCGTAGGAGAGCCGCTGGCGCCCGTCGAGATCCGTCCACAGCCGGGGCAGCTCGTCCAGGAGCACCTCGTAGACGCCGCGCGCCCACTTGAGCTGCTGGCGGTAGAACGAGCCCAGGTCCTCGGGGACCAGCCCCCGGCTCACCACCTCCGGCACGTACACCGACTCCCACCCCTCGGCGTGCAGCCGGATCGCCGTGACCAGGTCCTCGGCCAGGCCGATGCCGTGCCCGCCGATGGACTCCAGCGCCTCCCGGCGGAAGGTGCAGTTGGCGCCGATGGCCACGCTCCCTCCGTGCCCGGAGAGGGCCATGAGGGTGGGCCCGTAGAAGTGGTAGGTCTGTTCGGCGGCGCCACGGGCGACGAACGAGCGGAACTGGTTGTAATAGCCCTGCGCCACCTGCACGAAGCCCACGTCCGGCTCCCGGAAGTGCCCGAGCACCCGGTGCAGGAAGTTTGGAAACGGAACGTGATCCGGGTCGAGCACCAGGACGAACTCCTCGTCGGTGAGCTCCAGGGCCCGGTTGATGTTGCCGGCCTTGGCGCCGCCGACGTCCTGCATGTCCAGGAGCTCGGCTCCGTGCTTCTCGGCCACCCGTCGGTAGGCCGGGTCCCCGGTCTCGTCCAGCAGGTAGGTGGTGTGCGGATAGCGGACTTCACGGCAGGCGGCCAGCGTCTTCTCGTACATCTCGATCGGCTCGCCCGGGGTGCTCGTCGTGAATATCGCCACGCCCCTGTGCTCCTCCGGCGGCACGTGCTCCGGACGCCCGAGGGCCGTCAGGTTCACCCACCGGAGGACGATGCGGCTCACTCCGTACCACACCGCCCCGGAGAGGAGGACGAAGAGAAGCGGGTTGCCCACGTGCTCGGCCCGGAACCACCAGTCGCCGAACCGGAGAGTCGCCAGGACGCCAGCGCCGATCAGGGCCAGCAGCAGGAACCGCTGCCACCGCCGAACCGGGGGCGAGCGCCGCCACGTCCACAGGTCCTCCGGGTCGGGCCCGCCGGCCGGCATCGGGCCGACGCGGGGACGGTCCGGGTCGTCCACAGCCTCCCCGTCCTCGGCCGGCTCCGTCGCCGCCGCGCGTCCTCCGTGCCCGCTCATCCGCCGGGGAGGGCACCGAGGAAGCGGTAGGTCCACCGGACGGAGGCCTCGAAGATCTGGTAGAACGCGTCCTCCCGGTAGCCCGCCTCCAGCTCCAGCTCCGTGCGACGGCCCGGCTCCACCCGCATCCGCCCCCGCAGCCGCCAGGGTCTGAAGTCCCGTTCGATGTACGTCATCGTGCCGCCGGAGCTGCCGGTCGCCGGGACCTGCTCGGTGGCGTGGATTCCCACCGCTCCGTCCGAGGACAGCGTCACCCCGTCTCCGACCCCGACGTGGACGGCGGCGACGGCGCTGTGCGATCGGACGTCCTCCGGTGTGTAGTACGGACGGTAGGTGCCCTCCGCCGCTGTGCGCCCGCCGCCGGACGTGTCGCCGCCGAAGGGCGGGCCCGGCCGGTGGGACAGAGTGGCGCCGGACCCGGAGGGCGAAGCGGACGCGGGCTGGAAGGTGCTCCGCTCGGCGTCGGCCGCGCGAAAGGCGTAGCCCAGCCGGACCGCATCGTCGCCCTCGCTCCACAGGGGCGCGAGCGCCCAGAGCTGGCCGTGGCGTATCCGGTTGCCGTCCGGGAAGCGATCCACCCGCGCTCCGAGCCGGCCGCCCCAGCCGGTGGGACGATCCCGGCGCAGACGGGCCGACGCGCTCTCCACGAAGAGGGCCGTGTCCAGCACGCCACTGGTGTGACGGTAGTTCCACCGCTCGGCCGTCGCCGCCGCCGAGAAGTCGCTCCCGAGCCGGGCGCTCAGCTCTCCCTCTCCGGTCCACCCGCCGCGGTGGGCGGCGACGTGGCGGATCCGGCCGGCTTCCAGCCGCGTCTCAAGCGGGCCGGGCCAGTCCACCCGCAGGGCTCCCGATCCCGCCCGCACGTCCCGCCAGGTGCCGCCGTCGCCCGCCAGCTGGTGGGGCACGGCGCTGAGGCTCAGCGCCACCCGCGACGACAGGGGAACTCCCGCCTCGAGGTTCAGGCTGCGGCCACGCAGGGGCTGGCTGTCGTCCCGGTACTCGCCGCCGACAGCGAGCCAGGGGGCCCGCATTCGCTGCAGCTCGGTCAGGATCCTCCGGGCCTGCCGTCGGTCGGGATCGATTTCGAGCACCCGCTCCAGGTGACCGCGGGCGTTCCCGTAGTCCTTCGACCAGTAGGCGAGCCTCCCGAGGAGCGTCCGGGCGTCGGCCTCCGTCGCCGGCTGCCGGGCGTCCCGTGCCTGCTGCGGAACCGGTTCGAGAACCCGACGAGCCCGCTCCCGTCTGCCGGTCGCGGCCAGGACCTGTCCGTAGTCGACTCGAAGCGCCGGCTCGTCGGGAAGCGCCTCGACCGCCCGTTCGTATTCCCGGAGCGCCGCGGCGTGACGGCCCTCCCAGAAGAGGCTCCTCGCTCGTAGCCACCGGACGCGCGTGTGATCCGGATGCTCCTCCAGGTACTCCGCGAGCACGGCGGAGGCCGTGTCGTGAGCTCCCCGTTGCACGAGCCGCCGGGCCTGCTCCACGGCGGCGGTATCGGGCGTCGACTGCGCCGGCGCGGGCCGCGGCCCAATCAGGGCCGGTACGACCAGGGCCGTGGCCAGCACGGCTACCGTCCAGGTCATACCGTAATCGGCGGTGGTTCGAAGGCTCCGCATGACAGCGGGCGGCTCCTCCCGGTCGCTCTGGGGAAAGGTCCGAGGCGTCGGGCGGGAGAGAAGACGAATTGGGATACAGCTTCGTCACAGCATGGAGTCGTTCGGGGCTCCACGACATGGAGCCCGACATGGAGCGCGACATGGAGAGAACGCCGGCCCGTTCGCGACAGAGGGCGATGACGAGGACGACTGTTTCGGGACGGGCCCCTCCGAGGCCCGGCGAGCCTGGCGGAACAGGTCCGCTTCCTTCCCCTTCCGGGCCTCCGCCTCCGTCCGTATCCGGACCTATTGGGCCATCGGGAGGTCGCTGATCACGATCGTCTTTCCTTCCTGAGCCCGTCCCGGCTCGGCCCACACCAGGCCTGCTGCCAGGACCGGGGCCAGCACCGCCGGGCTCAGCGCCGCCCCGGCGTCCATCGAGCCGACGTGCCGCCACCCGGAACTGTGACGCTCCCGGGCCGGAAGCTGGCCTACGGCGTCCCCGCGAAGAGCCAGCCCACGAAGCCGGCGTAGAGGACGAGCAGCGTCACGGCCTCCGCCTTCGAGAGCACCAGCCGGGTCCGCATGAAGGCGAACAGGACGATCGTGGCCAGGGTCAGGGCGGCGAACAGCGGCACGGCGGCCGAGAAGTCGACCACGACGGAGCCTCCCAGGAGGATGGCCGCGGGCACGGCCACCAGCAGGTCGAAGACGTTGCTCCCGAGCACGTTGGCCGTCGAGCTCACCGCGTTCCCCTTCCGTGCCGCCCGTACGCTGTAGAAGGCGTCCGGCAGGCTGGTGCCCACGGCCACCACCGTCGCGCCCCAGATCAGCGTCGAGGTGTCCAGGATCGCGCCCAGCTCCACGGCCGAGCGCACCAGCGCCTCCACCCCGGCCAGCACCAACGCCAGGCTCAGTAGCAGCACGCCCCACTGCCGGGCCGCCCGCACCTCCGACGGCTCGGCCTCCGGCTCGTAGTCCATGGTGTCCTGCCACTGCATGAACAGGTAGAGCCCGTAGGCCGCGACCGGGATCGCGGCCAGCCCGCGCGTGACCTCGCCAAGGATCGCGTCTCCGCCCGACACCGGGTTGTAGATGGCGGCCAGGGAGAACACCAGCAGCAGGACCGCCACCGAGATGATGTAGAACTGGGCCTCCTTGTAGACCAAATCCCGGTTCGTGGAGAAGACGTCCCGGGCGGCGAAGGCGGAGACGGCGGGAATCACGGTGATGTTGAAGATCGCCGAGCCGGCGATGGCCGCGACGCCCAGGCCGAAGTCGCCGTGGAGGAGGAGGGCGAGGACAGCGCTCGACAGCTCGGGGAAGCTGGAGCCCACGGCGGCCACCACGCCGCCCTGCACCACCGGCGGCAGCCGGTAGTAGGCGGCCAGCCTGTCGCTGGAGGACTCGAGCAGCCCGCTGCCGTACCAGGTGACCGCGGTGCCGACGGCGGCTAGCAGGCTCCAGAGCAGGATCGCCATGGGCGGCGGGAATCGGGGTCGTGGGGGGTCGGCGGCCGACGACTGCTCCTGAAACGTTCGTGCCGAGGCCCCTTCGGCGCGACGCGGCTACAGACCGAGATATCCACGGGGAGCCAGGGAGGCGGCGAGGGTCACCCGGCTGATGTCCCGATGATCGCGCCAGGTGGGGGCCTCGCGGTTCTCCGCCTCCAGCCAGAAGTCCTCGATCTCCTCCCGCAGGTACAGGTAGTTCCTCAGGGGGCCGGCGAGCCCGGCGGAGGGGACGTCCGCCTCGACGGGTTCCGCGAGGCGTCCCCCCTCCGTGGCCTGCCCACCGCCCGCGCCCGCCGCGGCCAGCAACCGCTCGGCGGCCCCGATCCCCACCGCCAGCCCCAGCTCCCTGAAGGCCAGCCGCCAGCCAGCGGGGGCGTCCAGCTCGACCGCACGCTCGAACTCCGACAGCCCCGCCGCGGCGTCCTCCAGCAGGATCTCCAGCAGCTCCGGGTCGCCGTGCTCACGGGCGCCGAGCCATGCGGTCCACCACGCCAGGGTCAGGAGCCCCCCGAGCCCCAGCCCGTCGTCGGTGATCCAGCGCCGCCCCCGACACATCTCGACCAGCTCCCGCTCCTCGTCCTCGAGCACCGTATCGCCCGCCGGCGCCGTGGCGCGGAGCATCCGGACCGTCACCAGCCCGTCCAGCGGGTCGTGCTCCCCCTCGGTGGGCACCAGGGGGCGGGAGAGATCGATGCTCACCTTCCAGGCGATGGAGCGTCCGTCTGCCTCGCCAGAAGTCCCCCGCTTCGGCCCGGGCCCGGTCGTCGGGGCGGCGCCGTTCCGCACGAAGCCGTCGTGGGCGGCCTGCATGAGCTCCACCGCCCACCGGTGGAAGTCACGATCGCCGGTGGTCTGCCACGCCCGGTTCAGGGCGTGGGCCCAGCGGGTGAGATAGTGGTAGTACTGGCCATCGCGGTCCCACTCCTCCCGCGGCCTGTAGGGCTCCGAAGGGCCACGCTCGGGCTCGTCCTTTCCGATCCGGAGCCCGCCGGCCGTCGGGTGCCGCGCACCCTCCTCCGCTCCCAGGCCGCTGATCCATCCCTCGCGGCAGTCGTCGGGGCGGTGGCGACCGAGGGTTCGGTGCACCTGGTCGATCAGGTGGACCGCCAGCTCCCGCCAGCCCTCCTCCCTGCTCTCCTCGTACAGCCCGAGGCCGGTGCAGACGGCGAAGGCGTCCGTCCACAGGTACCGGTCCGGGGGGCGCCCGGAGGTGAGGCCGCTGTCGTCGGCGAAGGCCTCCAGGATGTCGGCGGCCCGCCGAAGGCGCTCAGGCAGAGCGGCCGCTCCCGAGCACCTCGCCGGCGGCCTCGAAGAAGGCGTCCAGCCCGGCGTCGGTGGTCACCAGGTTCGGCGAGATTCGGACGGTGTTGAGCCCGAGGTCCTCCCGCTCGAACGGTCGGAAGACCAGGCCGTGTTCCTCGAACAGGCGCTCGAAGAAGTCGCCGCTCTTCATGCCCTCGATCCCGATCCCCACCAGGGGCGCGGACACCTCCCACGATCGGGGCGAGCGCCAGCTCAGGCCCTCGGTCGCCGCCGTCCCCTCCCGGAGACGCCGCCACATGCGCCGGTACCGCGGCGTCCGGGCCTCCATGCCGAGGCTTTCCTGGAACTCAACCGCGTCGCCGAGGGCGAGCAGCGCCGGGAAGTTGCGGGTGCCGTAGTCCTCGAAGACCCGGACGGTGCCGTCCCACTCCTCCTGCCCCCACGTCACCCACATGGGACGGAGCGAGTTCCGGACCTCGGCGCGTACGAAGAGCAGCCCGAGCCCCTTCGGCGCCTGAATCCACTTGTGGGGGCTCGCCGAGTAGAAGTCCACGCCCTCCCAGTCGCCCAGTCGCACGGGGAGCATCCCCACCGACTGCGCGCCGTCGACGGCCACGAACTCGACCCCGCGCTCCTTGGCGCGGCGGGCGAGCTCGCCCGCGGGGTGCCGCACGCCGACCAGGTTGTCCACGTGGGGAAAGACGAGCACCCGGGTCTCGGGACGAATCGCCTCGAGGTGGACGCGGACGACGTCCGACGGAGTGAGGCCGCCGACGTCGTCCACGGGAAACTCGAACCGGCGGACCGAAAAGCCGCGCTCCGGGGCCCGGTGCCGCCAGGGAACGCTGGCGCCCGGGTGGTTGAGCGTGCTGAACAGTACCTCGTCCCCCTCACCCAGCGGCAGCCCCTGGGAGAGAGTGTTGAAGCCCTCGGTGGTGTTGTGAGTGAGGGCCACCTCGCCGGACTCGCAGCCCAGGAATCGCGCCGCCGAGCGCCGGACCTCCTCACGGGGCTCCTCCCAGGCTCCGCCCCAGAGGTGCAGCCAGGGGTTGTTCTCCATGACCTCCAGGTAGCTGCGGTGCGCCTCCCGCACCAGCCGCGGCACCGTGCCGATGGATCCGTGGTTCAGGTAGGTCACCGAGGGGTCGAGCAGGTACTGCTCCCGGAGGTCGGCCACCGCCTCCGCCGTCCAGCGCCGCCCGTCGGGAGCGCGCGCCGGCTCGGCGCCCGGGAGCTCGTCCAGCCGCGGGAGCTACTCGGCGAAGGCTTGCTCCACGCCGCGGAGGGGCGCGAGGATCGATCCCGCGCCGACCGCGGCGGCCTGCCTGAGGAACGTCCTCCGGTGACTCATCGGTTCCTCCCCTCTGCTCTGACCCGGGGCCTCGTCCCCGCGATTTGGTCGCGTTCAGCGGTCCTGCGCCCCCGGAGCACAGCGCTCATCGTCCTCGCTCGGCCGGAAGGAGCGGCAGCGCCGTCGGCGACCGATCGTGGCAACGGTCACGACCGCCCACACTCGACGCAACCGGGTCCCGACCGATAGGGTCCGGTTGCGCCGGCGGCCCGAGAGCTGTTGGGTCGGCCGGTGCCGACGAACGGATCGGAGGAGGGACAGAGGAACGGAGGAACCGTGGCGAGACTGGCCATCATCGGCGGGAGCGCCTTCCTCGATCAGACGCCGCCCGCCGGCACGGAGGAGCGGCGCGTGGAGACGGACCGGGGAGAGGTCCGTCTCCACGTGGGCGACGAGCTCGCCTTCCTCCGGCGCCACGGCGAGGAAACGTACCGCCCGCCCCACCGGGTGCCCCACCACGCACACGCGCTGGTCCTGGAGCAGCTGGGGGTGGACCGTGCGGTGGGACTCTGCTCGGTGGGCGCCCTGCACCGGGAAGTGGAGCTCGGCACCGTCGTGGTCCCGGACGACTACCTCTCCCTCCGGGCTCCGCCCACCTTCGCCGGCAACGAGCGCCTCCACGTCGTGCCGGAGCTGGACGCGGACCTCCGGCGCCTCCTCCTCGCCGTGGCGGAGCAGGTCGGGGGACCGGTGCTGGACGGCGGCGTCTACGCCGAGACCGCCGGCCCGCGCTTCGAGACCCGGGCCGAGGTCCGCCTGCTGGCCGACTACGCCGACGTGGTGGGGATGACCGCAGCCTCGGAGGCCACCCTCCTCCAGGAGCGCGGCATCCCCTACGCCCTGCTCGGCGTAGTCGACAACCACGCCCACGGGATCGGCGCCGGCGAGCTGAGCCTGGAGGCCTTCGAGCGGGAGAAGGAGAGGAATCGGGAGAGGGCGCGGACGGCCCTCGCGGCCCTGGTGGAGCGGAGCCGCGGTCGCCCCGGACCGGCGGGGACCGAGCGGGACGAACCGACGGGGGGAGAGACGACGTGAAGCTGCTGGTGCGGGACGCGGTGCTCGACGGAGAGACGGCGACCCTCGGCATCGAGGACGGGAAGATCGTCTCCGTGGAATCCGACCCCCGCGCCGCGGAGCCCGGGCCGGCCGAGGCGGACCGTGTGGTCGACGCCTCCGGGCTCCACGCCTTCCCCTCCCTCCGGAACGGCCACGCCCACGCGGCCATGACCCTCTTCCGCGGGTGGGGCGACGACCTCCCCCTCATGACGTGGCTCCGGGAGCACGTGTGGCCCGCCGAGGACCACATGACCGCGGAGGACGTCTACCACGGCACCCGCCTCGCCGTGGTGGAGATGATCCGCTCTGGCACCACCCACTTCAACGAGATGTACTGGCACGCGGACCAGGTGGCCCGTGCTGTGGAGGAGCTCGGCGTCCGGGCTCACCTGGGCGCCATCTTCATCGACCACGGCGACCCGGAGACCGCCGAACGGTGGCGGGAGAACACCCTGGAGCTGATCGAGGCCCGGGACCGGCTGGCCGCGCGCCTCTCGCTGACCCTGGCCCCGCACTCAATCTACACCGTTTCGCCGGAGAACCTGGAGTGGCTCGGAGGGGTGGCCCGGGAGCACGACCTGCTGCTCCACATCCACCTGTCGGAGACCCGGGACGAGGTGGAGGAGTGCGTGGAGGAGCACGGCGTCCGTCCCGTGCGCCTCCTGGACGACCTGGGTCTTCTGGACACCGACCTGATCGCGGCCCACGGCGTTCACCTGAGCGAGGAGGAGATGGACCTGCTCGGCCAGGCCGGGGCGGCCGTGGTCACCAATCCGACGGCCAACCTCAAGCTCGCCGTCGGCGGGATCTTCGACTACGACCGGGCCCGGGAGGCCGGCGTCCGGGTGTTGCTCGGTACCGACGGCGCTGGCTCCAACAACAACCTCGACGTGATCGAAGAGATGAAGGTGGCGGCCCTGGCCCAGAAGCACCGGGCCGGCGACCCCCGCTCCCTGCCCGCCGACGAGGCCCTGGCTCTCGCGACCACCAGCGCCGCCGCCGTCTTCGGCCAGGGCAGCGCGCGGCTGGAGCCGGGCCAGCCCGCCGACCTCATGCTCGTGGACCTCTCCGGGCCGGCCGCGCAGCCGGGCCACGATCCGGTCTCCGACCTGGTCTATGCCGCCAGCGGCTGCGACGTCCACACCACCGTCTGCGACGGCCGGGTCCTCATGCACGACCGCGAGCTGGAGGTGGCCGACGAGGAGGAGATCGTGCGGGAAGGGCGCCGGGCCGGACGCGAGCTGGTGGAGCGGGCCGCCGACTCCGACCCGGGCTGATCCGCGCCGGTGGCCGAGGCCTTGCAGTGAGCCCCGGTCGTCACCCGGCACCAGTCCCTTCCCCCGATCACGCCATGGCTACCGAGACACAGCACGCCCGACATTCCGAGACGCCCCGTTCCATCGCCCTCTCCAGCCACCGGACGCCGGGCCGCTGGCTGACGAGGTTGCTCCGACGGGCTCGGCTCGCCACCCGGTGGCTGTTGCCGGCCGCGGCCGGAGCCGCCGTGGCGCTCCTGCTCCTTCTCTGACCACCTCTCCCTCCGCGGGACCGAATCCGCCTGCGGAGGTCGTCGCGCCCTCCGGAGCCGGCCGCGGACTTTGCCGGCGGCGACGCACCAGGTGACCCCGGCCCGGGAGGCGCGTAGTGGATCTCCCCACGCGGCTCCACCGAAGAGACCGGCACCGGACCTCCCGAGTCTCCCACGCGCGAGCGAGTGATCTGCCGGGCAGGGACGACGTCGCCCGGGGAGTAGCATACCAGTACGCACGGGGGACCGGGTCGGTGATCCCGGCCCCGGGCGGACGCCGGAGATTCTGAGCAGTCGGGAGGTCCAGGATGACGCCCGAAGAGGAGAAGCGGCCCGTACGGGGGATCGCCGAGGAGCACGGGACGGCCAACGACCGCTTCAAGGACAGCTTTTCCACCTGGATCGCGGGAGGCCTCATCCTGGCCACCCTGGCCCACTTCGCCCTGTTCGAGCTGTTCCCCACCATGCGGGCCGCGGACATCGAGATGGAGGGACAGCGGACGGAAGCGGTGGAGCTGCCGCCAGAGGTGGAGATCCCCCCGCCCCCGAAGCAGGTGGCCCGTCCTGCCACGCCCAAGGTCTCGGCCGCAGCCGAGGTGAGGGAGGACGTGACGATCAGCAAGACCACGTTCAAGAGCAATCCCACCGAGCAGCTCCCGCCGCCGCCGGAGAGTACGGGCGAAGAGGGGGAAGAGGGCCAGCCCGCCTTCATCCCCTACGACGTCGCGCCGGAGCTGAAGAACCCGGGCGAGGTACAGCAGTTCCTGCGGACGGTCTATCCGCCCTCGCTCAAGGAGAACAGCATTGGAGGGACGGTGACCCTCTGGGTCTACGTGGACAAGGCGGGCGAGGTGCAGAAGACCCGCGTCCGGAAGAGCGCCGGCTACGACGAACTGGACCGGGCGGCCAAGAAGGTGGCGCGCCGGATGGAGTTCAGCCCGGCCCTGAACCGGGACAAGAAGACCGCCGTCTGGGTCCAGCAGCGGATCCACTTCCGCGTGAAGTGACGGCGTGACGGCGGAAGCCGGTCGGGAGAGACGGCGCGGGGCGTCGTCCCCCCGCTCTACCGAATCTCCACCGTCCCGTCGTCCGTCCCGATCACCGCGGTGAGCCGGCGCCGGATTCCCTCGACCACTTCCATCTCCACACCCAGCGCGGCGAGCGCCTCCCGGGCCGCCCCCGGTTCCGGATGCTCGGCCCGGAGCCCGAGCAACTCGCCGCCCTCCGGGGCTCCGGGCGCCGGGTGGGGCGTCTCGCCCCACGCGATGAGGAAGGGCAGGAGGCCGCCCCCGGGCGTGGCCCGGGGATCGGTGAGCCGCCAGGAGAGGACGACGCCGTCCGGCCGCTCGCGGCTCCCCGCCTGCACCGCGCCGAGGTCCACCCCCCGCCCACGGGCCCGATCCGCCGCCTCCTCGATGTCCTCCCGCCGGAGGGCCCAGGTCACGAGCCGCGGCTCGTCGAGTTCCTCCAGGCCGAAGAGCGTGCCGCCCTCGGGCGTGGCCAGCCCCGGGTCCGGCGCCATCACCTCCAGGTAGGTCTCGGGACCCAGGGCCAGGAGCGCGTTGCGGGTGCCGTACTGGGGGTGGCGGCCGCCAACGGCCGGACGCACCCCGAGCCGGCGCTCGATCTGCTCGACGCCCCTCTCCAGGGTGGGGGCTCCGTAGATGAGGTGATCGACGCCGGACGGCAGATCCTCCATCGGCTCTCCTTTCCTCCTCCCGCGGCTCGTGCCCGAACGCGCCCACCGAGGTGGAATGAAAAGAATGTGGCGTTCTGCACCACTCGCTGCATGCGCCAATCCGGCGCGTCGCTCAGAACCCCGTCGCCACGGGTATCCTGGGTGGCCGGCGCGCGGTACGGTCCGTGAACCCGAATTGAGGCTCCCCGTTCGCATCGAACGCCGTCTCGCGCAGCCTTTCCCCGGGATCAGCCATGACCTTCAGCCTGGAGACGAAGGAAGCCCTGACCGCCCTGGACGAGCTGGTGGAGCCGGGCGAGCGGGTCCCCGACGTGTGGGAGGACCTGCCGCTGGAGCTCAGGAACTGGCTCAAGGCCACCGTGGCCGGCGACCGGGAGATCCAGTTCGAGATGGGCTTCGCCGAGCGCGTGCAGGCCTACCTGGTCGTGTACCGCCGGGAGAAGGAGGGGTCGGGCCAGGACCGGGACGCGGGGCGCCGCCAGGGCGCGGGCTGATCGGCCCGCGGGGGCACCCCGACGAGGCCCCCGCTCGAGGAACGTACCCGAGGAGACCGGATCCGACACTGTCTCGGTGGCGATCGACGTCTCCGCGCTGTACGCTGACATCGTCTCCGTCGCGACGAAGGTGCCCTCGAGACCCGGAGGCCCTTCCCGTGAGCCCGATCCCCCGCGCCCGTGACGACCTCCGCGTCGATCTCGTCCCCGCCCTGTTCCTCCTGGCCGCGCTTCCGGTGCTCCTGGCCGCGTCCTCGGCGGCCTCATCCGGTCGGTGCACGACCCGGTGAAGGCGTAGGTCCCCGACAGCCTTTGCTCCACCCCGCACGACGAGGCCATCACCTGGGACCACCTGCTGCGGCAGACCGGCGACTGGCGGAGGACGCTGTTCGGGAAGCCCGACCGGGCGGACCGCTTCGACGGGACGATCCACGAGCCGGATCCCGCGTCGGCCGCCTTCGAGTACGACGACATCCGGGTGAACCTGCTCTCCCTGTCGACGCTGCACGTTTTGCGGGAGCCCCTGCCGCCGGTCCTCCGGGAGGAGATCATGAACCCCATCGGCGCGTCGTCCACGTGGCGGTGGCACGGCTACGAGACCTCCTGGATCACGCTGGACGGGAGGCGATCCCCGCCGCGCCGGAGAGGAGCTTCTGCCTCGCCGGCGCCGCGGTGGACCGTATCTTCGTCTCCCCGGAGCACGACCTGGTGGTCGTGGTGCGGTGGCTGGACGGAGACCACTACGGCGAGTTCATCCGGCGGGTGCTGGCCTCCATCGAGGGACCGTAACGCTCATACAGCCGGACAGGAGGCAGCCATGAGGAGACGGGAGTTCGTTCGAGCGGGCGGGGCGGCGGCCGGAGCGTCGGCCCTCCTCCCCTTCCTCGACCTGGGCGGCACGCGGGGCCGGCCGGCGACCGCGCTGGCCCAAGGTACGCGGGTCGAAGGGCAGGACGATCCGATCCGGATCTCCTCCAACGAGAACCCCCTGGGGGTGCCGGAGTCGGCCCGGGAGGCCATGGCCCGCGGCTTCGACCGGGGCCACCGGTACCCGGGGTCCGACGGACCGCTGAAGGAGAGGCTGGCGGAGCGGCACGGCGTCGACCCCGCGGGCATCGTCCCGGGGAACGGGTCCACGGACGTGCTGCGGATGGCCACCCAGGCCGAGGCGCTCCGGGCGGATCGGCTCCGGATCGTTCTGGCCAGCCCCACCTTCAACGACGTGGCCCGCTACGCCGAGCCCCACCCGAACGTGGAGGTGGTCCGGGTGGCACTCACCGAGGGCTCCTACGCCCACGATCTCGGGGAGATGCGGCGCGCGGCGGAGGCGGGACCGGACCGGGTCCTCATCTACCTGTGCAACCCGAACAACCCCACGGGCACCCTCACCCCGGTCTCCCCGGTCCGGAGCTGGATCGAGGAAGGGCCCCCGGAGCACACCTTCCTGGTCGACGAGGCCTACCACGACTTCGTCGACGACCCGGCCTACGGGACGCTGGACCGGCTGGCCTTCCAGCGGCCGAACGTGATCGTGGCCCGCACCTTCTCCAAGGTGTTCGCCATGGCCGGGATCCGCCTCGGCTACGGCGTGGCCCACCCGGACACGGCGACCCGCCTGGCCGAGCTGGCCGTCATCACCTGCCCGAACCACCTGGGGAACGTCGCCGCCATGGCGGCCCTCGAGGACGAGGCCTTCGTGAGCCGCGTGCTGGAGACGAACCGTCGCTCGAAGCGCATCGTGCGGCAGACGCTGGACGACCTGGGACTCTCACGCATGCGGTCCCACACCAACTTCGTGATGCACGAGATCGGAACCGACGTGGAGACGTACAACGAGCGGATGCTGGAGGCCGGAATTCGGGTGGGGCGCCCCTTCCCTCCCTATCGGCGGCGGAGCCGGGTCTCCCTGGGCTCGCCGCAGGAGATGGAGCGGTGGGCCGGGACGCTCCGCTCCTTCCGGGAGAAGGGCTGGGTGTAGGGTCGGGTCGTGGATGCAGGCGGTGTACCCGCGGAACGGAGGCCGGGTCGGTCCGGTTGAGGGCCCTCCGACAGAGACGCCCGATCCCGAGACGGACGTGACGCGACCTCCGCCACAGGACCGCACCGTTCCGAGCCCGACGACGCCCGTACTCCTGCTCCTCCTGCTGATTCCCCTCCTCCCGCCAACCGCCCCGGCGCAGGAGGCCGGAGCCCGCTCTGCGGACGCAGGGACCGCGCCCGGAGACTCGGTACCGGCGGCCCGGGCCGCCCGCCGGTCGGGCCCGATCGCGATCGACGGGCGGATCGCGGAGGACGCCTGGGGCCGAGCACCCTCCATCACCGGCTTCGTCCAGTCCGATCCCTCGGAGGGTGCCCCGCCGGCCCAACCTACCACCGCCCGATTCCTCTACGACGACGACGCCATCTACGTGGCGGCGCGGATGGAGGAGCCGGATGCGTCGGTCATCCGCGACCAGCTCGTCCGCCGGGACCAGGGCGGACAGTACGACTACGTCGAGGTGGCCCTCGACCCCGACATGGACCGGCAGACGGGCTACCTGTTTCGCGTTGCCGCCTCCGGGAGCGAGCGCGACGCCTTCCTCTTCGACGACGCCAGCACCGACGTGGACTTCGACGCCGTCTGGACGTCGGCGGTCTCGCGGGACTCGTCGGGATGGAGCGCGGAGATGCGGATCCCCCTCTCCCAGTTCGAGTTCCCCTCCGCCGACACCGCCCGGACGTGGGGATTCAACGTGACCCGCCGCCGGCTGGCCTCGAACTCGACGAGCCAGTTCTCGCTTGTCTCCCGCACCGTGGAGGGGCGCGTCAGCCAGTTCGGGCTGCTCCGGAACGTGGATATCGAGGCGGGCCCCCACTTTCTCGAGGTCGAGCCCTTCGCGGCCTCCGACCTCACCGCGCGCTCGGATGTGAGCCCCGAGAACCCCTTCTCGGACGGAACGGACGTGAGCTTCACGCCGGGGGCGAACCTGACGTACGGGGTGAGCTCCAACTTCACCCTCGACGCAACGGTCAACCCGGACTTCGGGCAGACCGAGGTCGACCCCACGGTGGTGAACCTGAGCCCCTTCGAGACTTTCTTCTCGGAGAAGCGACCGTTCTTCGTCCAGGAATTCCGCGTCTTCGACTTCGACCTGGCGGGGCGGCGGAGCCAGCTCCTCTTCACCCGCCGGATCGGGCGCCAGGACCTCCAGGGCGAGGCGCCGGCAGGTGCCGACTTCACGACGCAGCCCGACCGGAACACGATCCTCGGCGCGGGCAAGCTCACCGGCCGCACGGACGGCGGGCTCTCCGTCGGGGCGCTCGGTGCACTCACCCGGGAAGAGACAGGTCGCGCCTTCTTCGAGGAGAGTGGCGAGGTCCGGACGTTCGTGGCGCAGCCGCAGGTGGGAACCGGGGTGCTCCGCCTTCAGCAGGACCTGCGGGACGGTGCCACCGCGGTGGGACTGATCGGCACGGCGCTGAGCCGGAGCCTCCCGGCCGACGGCTCGCTCGACGCGCTGCCCTCGGACGCCTTCAGCATCGGCGCCGACGTCCGCCACGAGTGGGGCGGGCCGCAGGAGCGTCGCTGGCGCCTCTCCGGCTACTACGCCGCCACCCACGTGCGGGGCGATTCGACCGCGATGCTCGACATCCAGACCAACTCCCAGCACTTCTTCCAGCGGCCGGACGCCGAGGACCTGAGCGTGGACTCCACCGCGACCCAGCTGACCGGCGCCAACTGGAGCGTGGAGCTCGCCCGACAGAGCGCCGAGCACCTCACCTGGCGCGTCCTCATCCAGGAGGTCACCCCGCAGTTCGCCGTCAACGACCTGGGCTTCTCGCGGCAGGGCGAGCAGCTCGACTTCTCGGGCAACGTGACCTGGCAGGAGACCGAGCCCGGCGACCTGTTCCGGGACTGGCGCGTCAGCCTGTTCACCTTCCACGAGTTCCGGCACTCGCTTCTCGACGACCCCGGGTCGCCGGACCAGTGGACGCAGAGCTACAAGGACGGCGCGTTCTTCCTCAACAGCCGCTTTGAGCTTCTGAACAACTGGCGGATCGCGCTCGGCGGCGATCTCCAGCCGGAGTCGCTGAGCGACACCGAGACGCGGGGCGGGCCGCTCATGGTCGACCCGGCCGGCCACGGCTTCAACGCGAGCGTGACGACCGACCCGCGGAATGCCCTCACCGCCCGCCTCCTGACCAGCTATTCCCGCCGGCAGCGCGATGCCGGCCACAGCTTCCGGCTCTCCGGGAGGCTCACGTACCGGCCGACCCCGGCGTGGGAGCTCTCCGTTGGGCCGACCTACCGGACCTCGCGCGACGCCGCCCAGTTCGTGACGTCCACCGGCGAGGTGGGCTACGAGCCGACCTTCGGGCGCCGCCACCTGTTCGCCGACCTGGAGCGGGAGCAGGTCTCCATGAACACCCGCCTCGAGTTCACCGTCTCACCGGACCTCAGCCTCCAGTTCTTCGGCCAGCCCCTGCTCTCGGCGAACGACTTCACCAGCTACAAGCAGCTCGCCCGCCCCTCGAGCTTCGAGTTCATCCGCTTCGAGGAGGGGGAGCCGCGAACCGAGGGCGGTGAGGTGGTGGCCTGCGAGGGCGGCCGGACCTGCCTGCGGGAGGGCACCCGGTACGTCGATTTCGAGGGCGACGGGAGCGTGGACTTCTCCTTCGGCGACGAGACCTTCAACCTGCGCTCCTTCGTCGGCAACGCGGTGCTGCGCTGGGAATACCTGTCCGGCTCCACCCTCTTCCTGGTCTGGCGCCAGGGCCGGCGGAACGTCGGTCCGCAGCCGGGCCTGGACCTGGGCCGGGACCTGGACGCGCTGCTCGAGGGCACCTCGCGCGACGAATTCATCGTCAAGGTCCAGCACTTCCTGGAGTTCTGAGGCGGCCGGCCGCGAGCTTTCAGAAACGCCTGCGGCCCTGTAGCCTGCGGTCCGCGGAGCGTGAAGCGGCCCGGTGACGGGCGGTCGCCGGAGGCGCCCTCCGGGACTCGACGAACCGACAGCGGGACAGTGATCACCGTGGCTTCTTCCCCGATCCAGAACCCCCGCCGGGGGCAGCGGCTCCGATGACTCCCGGGGCCCCCGAGGCGGTGGACGCCGACGCCACTCTCCAGGAGCAGGTCGAGGAGCAGGCGGAGCAGCAGAAGTACGGCACCTTCGCCGGCGTCTTCACGGCCACGCTCCTCACCATCCTCGGCGTCATCATGTACCTGCGCCAGGGGTCGGTGGTGGGAAACGCCGGCCTGGGCGGAGCGTGGCTGGTCATCGGGCTGGTGTGCGGCATCATCGCCTGCACGGCGCTCTCGCTCTCCTCCATCACCACCAACATCCTGATCGGCGCCGGCGGCGCCTACTCGATCATCTCCCAGTCGCTGGGCCTCGAGGTGGGAGGGCAGCGTCGGGGTGCCGCTGTACCTGTCGCAGGCCCTGGCCGTCACCATGTACATCTTCGGCCTGCCCGACGAGCTCGACTTCGGCTTCGCGCGCGAGGTCCTCCGGCTGTTCGAGTCCTCGTGCCTCTTCGTCCGGGACTCGGGCGAGGAGAACGTCCTGGCGTGACGTTCGCCCGCACGCCCCCGCATCGCTGGCGGACGGGCGCGGGCTCCCGCTCGACCCCGGGGGGCGCCCGTGACGAGATTGCTCCATGATCCGTTCTTCGCTCGAGCGGCGGTCTGGGGCCTCCCCGGCCAGCTGGCCGCCCACGGGCTGGCCCTGGCGGGGCTACGAGCCGCCCCCGCTCCGGAGGGCCCGCCCCGGCGTGGCTCCCGTGTGCTCGCCGTCCTCGACCACCACCTCGCCGTTCACCACCAGCCACTCCACGCCACGGGAGAGCCGATGCGGCTCCGTGAAGGTGGCCCGGTCGACGATCGAGTCCGGGTCGAAGGCCACCAGGTCGGCCTTCATCCCCCGGGCCACCGTGCCCCGGTCCTCCAGCCCGACCCGTGAGGCGAGAAGCGAGGTCATCTTGCGGACGGCCTCCGGCAGCTCCAGGACGCCCTCGTGCGCCCACTCCGGGATCCGCTGGTCGAGCCCCGTCCGGGCGGCGGCGTAGGGATAGACGTCGGCGGCCATCTCCACGCCCGACACACGGACGCTGCCGATGAGCGCCACCGCGTCTGCCTGCCCCTACCGGTAGTCCCGGAGCTCCACGAGCTCCGCGGACCAGGGGCAGTAGCGTCCCACCTCGTCGATCCAGTGGTCCAGGTTCGACTCCACGAGGGAGGGCCTGCCGTCGCAGACCTCCGCCGTGAGATCCTCCATCTCCACCGTGGCCGGGTCCAGGTGCCAGCTCCAGGACGTGTTGTGGTCGCCCCGGCCGGGCCCCCGCCGGAGCTCGCCGTTGGGAATCGTCGCGTCGCTCTCTCCCGCCTCGAGCGCCTCGAGCTGCTGGATCGTCCCCGGGCGCTGCGTCCAGACGTGAAACTCCTCCGACTGGACCTCGAAGGTGGCCAGCACGCCCCCGTCGAGCTCCTCGGGGGCCGGGGGAAAGGAGTCGCCGCACGCGGCGACGCCGGATGCGAGGAGGAGGCCGGCCGCCAGCAGGACGACGCGAAGAGCGGGCTTCGAACGGATGGCGCGGATCATCGTCAGCGTGGATCGCCTGTAGTCGAGCACTCGTGGTCGAACGTTACCGCGGATCCGGAGCGGGAGCGCCGCCCCGGGTCCCGAGCTAACCGCCGAGCGTCCCCGCCAGCTCCGTCACCGCGCCGGCCAGGGCCCGCACCTTCTCCGGGTCGCCGGACAGCTCCGCGTACGCCTCCAGCTCGTCGGCCAGACTGCGGAGCGCCCGGGCGTGCTGCGACGAGGAGCCGGCCTCGGCCGCCGCCAGTGTCTCCCGGGCCTCGCGGACCCGCCGGTCCGCCAGCCCGTCGGAGCGCTCGAGCTGATCCAGGAAGGAGCGGGCCTTCGCGAAGCTCGGCGGAAACTCGTACTGCGGCTGCATCTGGGCGTTGAACTCGTCGAACTGCACCGACCGGGCCGCCTCGAGCTCGTTCTCGGTGAGCAGGGGGCTCGGCGTGAGCTCCAGGACGTCGAGCCCGCGGGCGATCTCCGAGCTGTAGATGCGGCCGTTGTACCAGTAGACCGACCACGAGCCGCCGATCACCATCTCGTCGCCGTCTACGGGCCCGCGGTCGAAGAAGGCGATCTCCCGCGGATTCGCCGGATCCGTGAAGTCGAGGACGGAGACGCCCCCCTGGTACCACGCCTGGACCATGATGTCGCGGCCGGGCACGGGGATCAGCGACCCGTTGTGGGCGACGCAGTTCTCCTCGGACGTCTGGGCCGCCGGCATCTTGTAGTAGCTCTCGAAGGTCAGCTCGTCGCCCTCCCGGCTGAAGATGGCGTTGGCTCCCCACTCGTAGGGGTCGCTGCCGCGGCACTTGGGCTGGGTGCCCCCGCCCCACTCGTCGGTGAAGAGCACCGTGCTCCCCTCGTTGTTGAAGGTCGCCGAGTGCCAGTACGAGAAGTTGGAGTCGGCCACGGCCTCGAGACGCTCGGGCCGGTCGGGATCGGTGATGTCGAGCAGGAGGCCGTAGCCCTCGCAGGCCCCGCCGGCCCGTCCTATGGCCGGATAGACCGTAATATCGTGGCACTGGGTGGGACCGGTCTGCGGCCGTTTGCCGATCATGTCGTCCACGATGGACTGGAGGCTCTGCCGGAGCTCGGCGCTGTCGGCGGATGTGGGCGGCGGGCCGCCGTGGCGGGCCGTGGCGATGCTGTCCAGCATTCCCTGCACGAGGTTGTCCGACGCCACCTGCTCCCGGCCCCGCACCTCGACGATGAAGGCGCCCCGCTGGCGGGCCTCCTCCACCCTCTCGAGACGCTTGCGGCGCTCGGCCTCGGTCTCCCCGTGCTCGGGGGGCGGCTCCAGGTCCTCGAAGATGCGGGGGTTGGAGACGATCTCGGCGTCTCCGGGCCGGTCCACCGGCACACGGATCACGTCCAGCCGGAACAGGGACGAGTTCGGATCCTCCTCCGGCATCTCGTCCGAGCAGCCCTCCAGCTCGGCCGACGGTCGCACGGGAGCCGACCCCTGGACGTAGACGTAGACGTTCTCCGGGTCCTCGTCCTCCGGATCGACCATCAGGGTGTGGGTGTGCGAGCCGCGGCACGTCTGGACGTTCTTCACCAGCTCCGGATTGTCCAGGTCGCTGATGTCGAAGATCCGGACGCCCCGCATCCGCATGTCGCTCACCGACGCCTCCACGCCCTGGTCGCCGCAGTCCACCCGGCTGTCCAGGCCCTCGGTGGAGACGAAGAGCAGGTCGCCGAACACGGAGACGTCGTTCTGGGAGGCCGGGCAGTGGATCGTCGTCCGGAGCTCCGGGCTCGAGGGATCCGAGACGTCCCAGATCAGGATGCCGGCGTAGTTGCCCTGGATCACGTGGTCGCCCTGGAAGGCCAGGTCGGAGTGCCAGTTGCTCAGGAAGGGCTCCGGCGGAGCCTCGGTGGCCACGAGCTCCATGTTCCACGTGGCACTTCCGGCGTCGAACCGTCCCGCCTCCAGCCCCTCCCGCGGGTCGGGCTCGGGGCGCGTGCCGGACTCCACGTGCGTCCTTCGCGTGTTCTCGGCGGCGGGAGCGGCGTCGGCGTCGGCCCGGGGCGACTCGTCGCCCCCGGGCGCACCGCCGCTTCCGGTGGCGCAGGCCGTGAGCCCCAGGGCGGCCACGGCGAGGAGAACGGCCGAAGCGCTGCGGGCGGCCGCGGCGATCGCGGAGCGGATGCTCGAGTAGGAATGCGGCATGTGTGTGTCCAGTCGGATCGGTGATGACTCGTGGACCCCGGCCGGAAGCTCCGGCGGGACGCTCATCTCGGGCTTCCGGAGCCGAACATC
>CAZFDK010000034.1:0-7858 GCA_964518305.1 uncultured Gemmatimonadota bacterium
CCGTCGTCGCTCCCTGCCCAGTACAGCCCCTCCTGCACCGGCGACTCCTCGAAGGCGAAGATCGTCCCGTAGATCTCAACGCCGGTGTTGTCGTAGGTCAGCGGGCCACCGGGTGGGGTCTCGTGCAGGTCGACGTGCTCGTCCCACCGCGTGAGATCCGGGCTGATGGTGTCCCAGGTCATCCCCCGGTCGGTCGTCACGTGGACGTACTGGGAGGTGTGGTAGAGCCGGTCCGGGTCGTGGGGCGAGAACTCGATCTGGGAGGTCCACTGCCGGCGGTACTTGAGCTCCTGGTTCGGCCGGCCGTGGTACTCCAGCGGGTAGACCCATACCGACTGCTCCTGGTCCGTGGCCCGATTCAGGCGGCTCACCCGGCCCTTGCAACCCGAGTAGGTGATCATGGGATTCTCCGGATCCACCGCGATCGGTCCCGTCTCGCACCCGCCTGCGTTCACCCAGTGCGACTCCTTGGCCAGGCCGTCGGTGCGCACGCTGGGCAGCGTCATCGTCGAGTTGTCCTGCTGGGGAGCGTATACCCGGTAGGGGAACTGGTCGTCGGTGGTCACCGTGTAGAACTCGGCCGTGGGCTGGTTGTGCTGCGTGGACCAGCTCTCCCCCGCCGTGAAGGTGACCGTCGCTCCTCCGTCGTTGCCCTGAATCCAGATGTCCGGGAACTCCGGGTTGATCCACAGGTCGTGGTGGTCACCGTGGGGCGTGTCGTAGGGCCGGAAGCTCTCGCCGCCGTCCACCGAGCCATAGAAGCCCTCGCCCGAGACGTAGAGCTCGTCCCGGTCCTCCGGCGCCGCCGTCACGTGCATGTAGTACCAGGGTCGCGCCGTCAGATTGCGGTTCGTGCTCACGAGGTCCCAACTCCTGCCCGCGTCGCTCGACCGGTACAGCCCCATGGAATCACGGGTGGACTCCACCAGCGCGTAGACCCGGTCGGGATCCGCCGGAGAGACCGAGATTCCGATGCGGCCCACCTGCGAGGGCAGCCCCTGTGTCAGCTTCGTCCAGCTCTCCCCGCCGTCCTTGCTCTTGTAGATGCCGCCCTCGTCGGCACCGCTGAACATGGCCCATGGCTTCCGCTCCGCCTTCCACATCACGGCGTACAGGATCCGAGGATTGTCGGGGTGCATCTTTACCTCGATGGCCCCGGTGTGCTCGCTAACGTGCAGCACCCGCTCCCACTCCTCGCCGCCGTCGGTGGTACGGTAGACGCCACGCTCCTCGTTCGGCCCGAACACACTACCCAGGGCTGCCACGTAAGCCACGTCGGGGTCCTTCGGGTGGACGGCGATCTTGTGGATGTGGCCCGACTCCGGGAGCCCCAGGTGCTCCCAGGTCTCGCCGCCGTCTGTGGAGCGGTGCACCCCGTTGCCGGGCGAGACGTTGCCCCGGACGCCACCCGAGCCGGTGCCCACCCAGATCACGCTTCGGTCCGAGGGCGCCACCTCCACCGCCCCGATGGCCGCCACATCCAGCTGGCTGTCCGTGATGTTGTTCCATGTCTGGCCAGCATCGGTGGTCTTCCACACGCCCCCGCCCGCGGCGCCCATGTAGTAGGTGTGAGGCTTCTCGGGCAGGCCTTCGACGGCCGTGACGCGCCCTCCTCGTGTGGGTCCGATCAAACGCGCCTGGAGTCCGCTGTACAGCGACGGGTCGACGACCTGGTTGGAGTCATCCTCCTGGGCGGCCGCCGGGGATGGTACCGCAAGGAAGGAGAGCGAAACGGCCACAGCGAGGAAGGCGAAGGGGAAGAGACTCCGGTCACGACTGCCACGCATCGCGATCTCCTCGGCGCAAGTTCGACGAAGGCTGGGTTCAAGCGACGAAAACGGTCAGCGAAGGCCGGCAGCAAAGGAACACCCGCCCCCGACCCGGCTCTGGGGTGCCGGGTCGGGAGCGGGCGTTCGGGAAGGCCGGGTCCGGCCTCGATCGAGGCCTCGGGTCAGCCGCCGGTTGTCGGCACGTTCGGGTTGGTCTCCCGCTCGGAGTCGGGAATCGGATAGCAGAGATCGCGATCCGAGTTCAGACGCGAGGCCTCGTTCGTCGGGTCCTCGAGGGGGTGGAGCTGGCCCGGTCGGTCGTTGGCCTCCCACCGGCGAAGATCGCCCATACGCCGCCCCTCGAGCCAGAGCTCGATGCCGCGCTCGAACCGGAACAGGGTCCAAGCCTCCGTCTCGCTGTCGGCCCCGCCGTCGATCAGGCCGCCCTGAACGTTCGACAAGGAGGGGGCGCCTGCCTCCTGCCGGAGCTCGTCGACCGTGTCCATGGCGGCCTCCCATTCTCCGTTCGCGAGCAGGTTCTCAGCTACGATCAGGCGCATCTCACGCTTGTCGGCGAGGGTGATGGGAGCATCCCTCGTTTCGTGCTTCTTCTGGACCCAGAACGGGATCCGCATGTCGAAGCGCGCCAGGTCGCCGAATTCGAAATTGGGGTCCTCCTGCCATTCGACCCTCGGATCGGGATTCCCGAGGCTGTCCGTCCGGGCGTAGTAGACGCCATACGGTGTGTCCCAGGCGGAGACCGTCCTGTACGGCTGACTGGCCTGGGCCCACTGGAACATGTTGTACTGGTCCTGGGAGACAGCGTGGAAGGGAAGCTCGAAGGAGAATCCCTCGGACACCGCCCGGGCGTCCTGCACCGCTCCCGACCAGTTGCCCAGGTGCATTCGGACCTGGGCGCGGCCCGCCCTCGCGGCGTCGGCCAGCCGCGCGTTCCCGGCGTTCTCGGCGACGCCGATGGCGTCGGAGAAGAACTGCTCGGCGCGCTCGAAGAACACCGTGTGGTCCTGAGGCGACTCACCGTCGATCACGGCCCGGCAGAAATGCTCTCCCATCATGCGGTTCGCGAAGCCGGCCCACACGTGCGCCTCGGCCACGGCCTCCGAGCTCTCGAAGGTGCCCCCGTCCATGGTCGAGTCGAAGCGCGTGATGGCGTCCTCCGCGGTCCACCGGGCGTTCTGGGCCAGGTTCCACTCGGGGCTGGTCTCGTCCGGCCGGAGGTTGCCGCGGCCCTCCTGCACCGAGACTCCGCACGTACCGGGGTTGCCCGAGGGCAGGAGCTCACGGACGGCCACACCCCCGTCCAGGCCCAGGTTGTTGTCGCAGGTGGCTAGCGCGTCCTTGTAGGCCACCTTGATCCCGTTGATGATCCCGGCGCGAGCCGTCTGGTCGTTGAGGAAGCGGTCCTCGACCGGGCCCGGGTTCGTCACGTCGCAGCCGGCCACGGCCAGGACGGCGCCGAGGAGGGCGGCCACCACCCCCGCCACCGGAAGCCGCCCCCGTCGCCATCTTCCACCGTTCGTCTCGGTCTCCATGTTCATGGTGTCCCCTTCGTCGCTATCGAGTCCCGGCGCGGTGCCAACGTCTGCGTCCGACGTCCTCTGTCCGTATCTGTCCATGATCAGAAGCTGAACTGGAGGCGTGCGCTGAACGTCGCGGCCGGCGGTACGTGCTCCGCGATCTGCCGGTCGAAGTCCAGGTGACCGATATTCCCGGACATCTCCGGATCAAAGATCGGGAAGTCGTCGTTCAACCACCGGAACGCGTTCCGCGCCGAGAGAGTGAGGCTCGCGTTCCCGAGGCCGGCGTAGACGTTGCTGAGAACGCTGGTCAGCGGAAACTGGAGGCTCACGTTGCGGAGCTTGAAGAAGTCAGCCGGATAGATGAACGGTGCCCCGTCCGTCACCACGTCGTCGGCGATGCATCGGGCTCGCTCGAACGCCGTGAGCTGGCCGAGGTTGCCCTGGTCGAAGGCGATATCGTGCTGCTCCAGGCACGTCGCCCAGCGGACGGAGCGGACGATACCGTTCCAGGTGGCTCCGTCCTGGATGTAGTGACCGCCCTGGAACTCCCCGCGTGCCCGAAGCGTGACCCCACCGGGTCCCCGGAGAGTGGTCGTCGGCTGCACCGTCAGGGTGGGCTGATTCGGCCCGATCGCCCGTTCATCGTACTCGGGGGCCGCCTGTTCGTCGGGGTTCGTCACGACGTCTCCGACCACGACCGGAACGGGCTCTCCCTCTCGGACGAAGGTCACGTCACCGGTCTGGAAGGAGGCGGCGTCGCCCAGGCTCTCGACGTTGCTGTGGTTCGTGCTCAGGTTGCCGCCGAGGCTCCATCGCCAGTCCTCCGACTCGATCACCCGGCCGTTCAGGCTGAGCTCGATACCCGTGTTCGTGAGTTCACCCACGTTCTGGACCTGTGATTCCCAACCTCCCTGCGAGGGAATCTGGCGCACCGGAAGGAGGGCGTCGAAGGTCCGCGAGTTGTACCAGGTGAACTCCGCGTCCACGCGGTCGTCGGCGAAGGTGGCGTCGAAGCCCAGCTCGAACTCCGAGGTCTTCTCGGGCTTGAGGTTCGGATTCCCGCGGTTCTGCGGCAGGAAGCCCGGGGCCTGCCCGAACTGGACGGCCTCCCAGGTCTTCACCGCGTCGAAGACCCCCGGCGAGCGACCGGACATGCCCCAGGCGCCCCGAAGCTTGAAGGTGGAGAACGCCTCCGGGAAGAACTCCTCCTCGGAGATCAGATAGCTGGCGCTCACCTTCGGATACGCCACCAGTGCATCGAAGGTGATGCCCTGACCGAAGGCGCTGTTTCCGTCGAAGCGGATTCCGGTCGTCAGGAACAGCCTGTCCCCTACGCCCAGGCGATTCTGCGCGAAGAAGCCGGCGGTGTGCTCCTCGATCCGGCTCTCGCGGCTCAGCGTGAGGCCGCCGGTGCTGATCGTCGGGACGCTGGGGCCGGGAAAGTCCTCCGCGTAGCCGGTCACGTCCGTCTCATTCTCGATGACGTACTGGCCGCCGACCGAGAAGTCCGTGGCCAGGGCGTCGGTCAGGTCTACGCTGAAGCTCCCGGCGTAATCCAGGGTCATCGTCTCCGACGTGAAGCGGGTGTTCGACATCTTGCCCTGCGGGGCCAGGATGAACCCGAAGGGCCGGACCTGCCTGTTCTCCGTGTACGCCCGGTCGTAGCCCGCGGTGAACCGATGGCTGATGTCCGTCGACGGCTGCCACCGGAACGTGGCGCCGGTCGTCACGTGGTCGATGCCCTGGCGAATGTCGTAGTCGAGAACCGAGTCGATCACGGCCTTCTCGCCGGACCCGACGTAGTTCCGGTCCCTGCGGTAGGCCTGCAGCGTCAGCCCGTGGGCGTTGTTGCCGGAGGGCGTCTGGCGGATGTCACGCTTCGTGTACGAGGTGTTCCAGTCCAAGTGCAGGTTGTCCGCGACGTCGAAGCCGAAGTTGGCGCGCACCGACCCGGTGCCCGTCCAGTCGTTGGGCATCGGCGCCCGGTCGTTCCCGTAGTCCCCGGACACGAAGTAGCTGATGTCCTGCAGGCCGCCGCGCACCGAGAGGCTGTAGTTGTGACCCGCCGAGTTCCGCAGCCATGGATCCAGGAGCATGTGGCTGAACTGATCGGTGGCCTGGTCCTTGAACTGCTGCTGCGAGAACAGGTCCGTATCGGGACCGAAAGCCTGCATGTGATCCACACTGCCGCCGATCTCACCGGTGATCCGCGGCCCTCCGCTCTCTGTTCCGCTCTTCGTGAAGATCTGTATGACGCCGGCCGAGGCCTCGGTGCCATAGAGGGTGGTCGCCGCCGCCCCCTTGATGATCTCCACCCGCTCGATGCTGCGCGGGTTGACGTCGTTGAGCGGGCTCGCCGCCACGTTGGCGCTGCGCCCGGAGTAGCCCACCGGAGGCACGTTCTTGGGATACCCCTCGCTCCGGATCCGGACGCCGTCGACGTAGATCAGCGGCTGGTTGCCCTGCGTGACGCTGGTGTTGCCCCGCAGCCGGATGGTCGACCCGGAGCCGGCGCTGCCCGACACCTCCGAGATCACCAGGCCGGACGACTGGCCCTGGAGCACCGACTCGGTGCTCACCGTGCTCTCGTTTAGCTGCTCGGCGCTGATCTGGGAGATTGCGTTCCCGATCTCACGACGCTGCGCCTGCCCGGCCTGCCCGGTCACCACGATCTCCTGCATGTCCAGGGCCTGACGCTGGAGCTGGAAGTTCACCGTCGCCGTCTGGCCGCTCTGGACCGTGACCGTTCGCGTCCGGGTTCCGAAGCCTATGAGCCGCACTCTGACCGTCTGCTCCCCGGCCGGCACGCTCCGGAGGCTGAACCGACCGTCGGACTCGGTGAGCCCGCCGATCTGGGTGCCCTGTACCACGACCTGGGCACCGTCCAGGGGCTCACCCGTATCGGCGTTGGTCACCTGGCCCGCGACCTGACCCGTACCCTGCGCCAGCGCGGGTGACGCCCCGACAGCCGTCAGCAGGACGAAGGCGATCCCCGAGGCGAGGGCGACCAGCCCTGATCGGGTCCGCCCCCAGCTCGGGATCCGGCGGACGCTGGATGAGTCGGAACCGGGAATCATGTCGAAACCTCCGTTTCTCTTGTCAGAAGGGGTATGAACGCCGCGGGAGGCGGGAACCGGTCCGGCATGGCCGGGCCGAGCGACGCCCGGCGGCGCAATGACAGCCGCGACGGAAAGGGACTTCGGGGTCACAAACCGGCGGGCCGAACGGAAGCGGGGTCCGCCCGAGCTCCCCCGGTGGCAGCCCGCTGGAGGCCGAATTTTTATCCAGAACTTCATTCATCTGGGTAATCCGTACGCCCCGCTCGTTTCGGATACATTTTCTAAATGCAACATGGGCTTCACGCCTTCAAGCCGTCAAGTAAACGTGTCAGCACGGATAATGTGACAGGGCGGCGGACGGTGGAGACCGGCGAGCGCGCACTGGAGGCCGGAACCTTGCCTTTTCGGCCGGTCGTCGTCAGACCGTAAACTCCGGTAGTCGGCATTGGTGGTAGGGCGTGGCCTGCTGGAAGGCTCGGGTCACGCGCAGGGCGGCGGCGTCCGCGCACAGGTCGCCGATGAAGGAAATGCTCACCGGCGTTCCCTCCGACTCGAAGCCGCTGGGCACCACCGCGCCGGATGGCCGTTCAGATTCGTGGCGGTGAGGACGTCGCCGCCGTAGGCAGGCGTCACGAAGGCCAGCCCTCCACATCCCGGGGGGCTTCCGACGCTCTGGGGCCTCATCCGGAACGACCGGTCCTCGCGCTCGAACTCCATGCCCGGCAGCACGGGATCGAAATCGAGGACCGGTGCGACGCTGTTCGGGACATCCACCTCCTGCAGCGCCTCGTAGCTCTCGACGTGATCCCGCACCTCGCCCAGCATCTGCTCCCGCTCCTCCGGGATGAAGGTGATCCCGGCCACCTTCTCCGCCTCCCGGATCACCTCCGGCGTGATCTCTCCCTCCCGCTGAGCCCGGTCCCAGAGCATGCCGGGGAAGACGCCGCTCCCGGCGATCGCATGATGCCGTCTATCTCTCGGCGGGTCGCCCGGCGCCCACGAGATCTTCCGTCGTGGAGGCCAGCAGGGCGTTGAACAGGAGCTTGAACGTACCCCGCGGCTGAGCAGCGCGGAACTGCGGCCGAAACGCGGTGACGACCCCGATCTGATTGTGGAAGTGGGCTTCCGTGCGCATCTCGCCGTTTCACCACTGCGTGCAGCTCTCGCGCGAGACGACACCCGGCCTGTCCTCCTGGGCGAAGCGGTAGGCCATGGCCGATCCCACCAGGTTGATCCCCCGGGTGACCAGCGCCGGGATGTTCGGATTCATCGGGGCCATGAACGGCGGCACGAAGTCCGGGACGGAACGGGCCCGTCTGGTGATGGTTGTAGACGATCTGCGGGTACCACCGGTGCCAGAGCTGGGTCGTCACGGCCCGGTCTCGGGCATCAGGTTCATGAACTGGCCCACGCACTCGAGGTAGAGTACCGGGAGCGGCGCCGTCTCGAACTCCGTCCCCAGCTTCCGCTCGTACCAGTCCACCACGAT
>CAZFDK010000034.1:7868-27077 GCA_964518305.1 uncultured Gemmatimonadota bacterium
CAGTCCGTCCGGGTTCATGAACGGCATGAGCAGGACGATGGTGTCCTCCAGGATTCGACGAGTCTCGGCGTCCTCCCCGTCGCCAGCCGGTGCAGGAGCTTCGGGCTGTGCTGCGCCGGGGCCACCTCGGTGGCGTGCAGCCCGGCGTCGGTCCACACCACCGCTTTGCCCTCGGACGCCAGCTCCCGCGCCTCCTGCTCGGTCAGGTCGTCCGCCATCGCCAGGCGGCGGAAGTACTCACGAATCTGTGCGTAGTCGGTGAGCTTGTAGTCGGCGCCCGGCTCCTTGCCGATGACCGACTCGGGCGTCGAAACCTGGGCCTGCGCCGGCGGGGAGAGCCGGGGAGTTTGGCTCCCTGCCACCCGACGCGGTTCGCCCCTACGACGCCGGTCGCGACGGAGGACGACATCCGCGATCAGGGAATCAGGGGAATCCGGATGCCGATGGACTCCGCCCCTCCGCCATCGTTCCCGGGCGGCGCCAGCCCCCCGCCGGTGGCGCTCAGCTCGAAGACGAGAGCCGTGGCCGCCACGACTCCACCCGCCACCGCGGCGCTCCGTAGTGCGGAGATGCGCTGCTTCTCGACGGAGCGAATGATCGACGCCGGCACGCTGAGCGTATCACGGTAGGGCGACAGGCTGGATCCGCCGGGTCGGCTCCGGATCGAAAGCTCCATTCCCTGGCCGGAGGAACGGACCACCTCGCCCGTCAGACGGCCCCGATCCGGCCCGCTCCACCCGGCCCGGGCCCGGGCCGCGGAGTCGGCGAGATCCACCCGCACGGTCTGTCCGGGACGGAGGCCCGCTGGCTCCGCGGGCCGGAAGGTCTGGCATCCGATCACGGCGGCGGCGGCGAGGACGGTCGCCGCGATTCGGACGCGTTTGCCGACGTGCGTACTCTCCGGTAGCCCCGCTCGACAATCCATGCCGCGCTCCCTTCTCCTGACTTGTCAGCTCCGGCATCGTCCGGAGGCCGGCCGCCCCCGGACCGCTCGTCTATCACTAAACTAGGACGAGCCGGGCCCGGGCGGCGAATCGGTTGACGAGACCGGCGCGCCCGCGGACCTTGCGGCGTGCTCAACAATCGTATCCCCACCGCGGCGGCAGCACTGGCCGTCCTCCTCCTGTCCACTGGCTGCACCGACGCCGACGGCGGCGCCGATCGATCCCGGCGCGAGTCGCCCGGGCCGGGGCCGGCCGCCGCCGCCTCGGACACGGTCCTCTCGCCCGGCGGCCGTCTGACGGACGAACTCGGCTGCGGCGCCTGCCACGCCGATCTCCCGGACGCGGCCGCGGCCCGCAAGCGGGCCCCGGCCTTCGGCGACGCGGGACGAAGCTACGAGCCGGGCTTTCTGCTCTCCTACCTCCAGAGTCCGGGGCGCGTCCGGACGGATATCGGACGCACACGGATGCCAGACTTTCATCTCACCGAAGGCGAGAGCCTGGCCCTGTCCCTCTTCCTCCTCGAGACCTCGGGGTGGAGCGGAAGCCCCGGCAGCGAGTTCCGTCGCGCCCGTGAGGCCCATCCCGCGGCCGACGCCGAGCTGGGCCGCCGCATTTTCCGCGGCCTGAACTGCGCCGGCTGCCACCGGGGCACCGGTGTTGAGCGCTGGAGCGCCGGCCCGCCCCTGGCCGGCGAGGGCCGCCGCGCCCGGGCCGAGTGGCTGAAGGCCTGGCTCGCCGAGCCGACCGCGCTCCGTCCCTTCGGCTTCCACCCGGGCACGGGGAGCCGCATGCCCGACTTTCGGCTGACGGACGCCGAGGTCGACACCCTGGCCCGCTACCTCCGGGGGCGCGGCACCGCCGACGCAGGCTCCTCCCGCCGGGACTCCACCTCCCGGGCCGCCCCGACCCTCACGGCCTTCGAGCGGCAGAAGGCCGAAGCATTCCTCCGGGACCGCCACTCCTGTCTGGGATGTCACCGCCTCGACGGACGGGGCGGGCGGATCGGCCCGCCCCTGGACGACGTCCCGGCACGGCGTCCGGACCGGTACCTGCGCCGGGTGGTGGCCCACCCGGACTCGGCGGCGCCGGGCACGGTCATGCCACGCATCACCATGACGGCCGAGCGACGCCGACTCCTGATCGGCTACCTCGCCGGCCCCGGTTCACGATCCTCCGGCGACACCGCCGCGAAAGGCGGACCGGAGGGGACGGAGCGCTCGGGCTATCTCTCGCTGGTGGAGCACCCCCTCCGTGCCCCGACCCGGCGCGAGCGCGCGGGAGGCGCCGGGGCCGGGGATCGGTCGACCGCCGGCACGCTCTACCGCGAGCGCTGCGCCTCGTGTCACGGCACGCGCGGATCGGGCGACGGCTACAACGCCCGCTACCTGCCCACCGGACCGGCGGTCCACGCCTCGACGGACTCCATGGCCCGGAGACCGGACGACGTGCTCTTCGACGGTGTGTGGGCCGGGGGGCGGGTGCTGGAGAAGAGTCATCGGATGCCGCCCTTCGGCGGAAGCCTCACCCGGGAGCAGGCCTGGAGCCTGGTGGAGCACATCCGTGAGCTGTGCGACTGCCGGGGGGCGGAGTGGTCGAGGGAGGAGCGATGAGGCAACCGCTGTCGGCAAAGATCCTCCCCGCGCTCGGGATCACTCTCCTCGGGGCGGCCCTCCTCGCCTGCGGCTCGCCCGCGGACGCGGACCATCGTGACCCGGCATCCGAGGCCTCCCCGGGCCCGGAGGCGACATCGGCGGTCGGGACCGCGCCCTCCGCCGCCGCGGACACGGGTCCTCCCCCCGCGCGCTACTCGGTGTACGGGGAGAACTCGGCGCCGGTGGATCCGTCGGATTTCGTCGGCGCCGAGACCTGCGGCGAGTGCCACGGCGAGAACTACCGCGCGTGGGCCTCCTCCACACACGGCAACGCCGGCGGTGTCCCGGCCCCGGACACGGTCATCGCCCCCTTCGGCACCGACACGATCCGGTTTCGCGACGCCACCGTCGTCCCCGCCGTCAACGACACGGGAGCCTACGTCTTCCGGGTGCGGTGGGAGGGGCACGGGACCCGGACGCTCACCGTGGACGGGATCGTCGGGAAGGGCCACATGGTGGGGGGCGGCAACCAGGGATTCTTCACCCGGGCCGAGGACGGCACCTACCGCTTCCTCCCATTCGACTGGAGCAAGACCGAGCAGACCTGGTTCTGCAACACCATCGGCCGCCGGGATCGGGGGTGGGTCCCCACCGCCGACCTGAACCTGGCCGACTGCTCGGACTGGCCACCCGAGCGGGTGCTGGGCTACGTGCCCCGCCACGACAACTGCCAGGAATGCCACGGCAGCCAGATCCGGGTCGAGGTGCGGCGCGGCCAGCCCCACTTCGACACCCGGTATCGATCGCTCCGGATCAACTGCGAGTCCTGTCACGGCCCGGGCCGCCGCCACGTGGAGCTGGCGCGGTCGAACGAGATTCCGGGTCGGGCCGACATCGGCCTCCCGGCGCTGGACACGCTCGACAAGTTCGCCTCGGTGGGTGTCTGCCTCCGATGCCACTCCCTGAAGACACCGCTGCGCGAGGACTACCAGCCCGGCAAGCCCTTCGAGAGTCACTACGCCCTGAAGCTCCCCATCCTCGGCGGGCGACCCTACTATCCCGACGGCCGCGTCCGGACCTTCGCCTACCAGGGCACCCACCTCTCCAGCATGTGCTTCGTCTCCGGATCGATGACGTGCACGGATTGCCACGCCCCCCATTCCGGGGACTACCGTGATCATGTGGGCCAGCCCGTGGAGGGGCGGTTCGGCAACGGCCAGTGCACCAGCTGCCATCCGTCGAAGTCGGGGCCGGCACTGGAGCGGCACACGCACCACCCGCCGTCCTCCGAGGGAAGCCAGTGTGTGCGCTGCCACATGCCCTACCTGCAGCAGCAGGAGCTCGGCAGCCAGATCCGGTACGGCCGCTCGGACCACTCGATCCCGGTACCGCGCCCGGCCTTCGACGACTCGATCGGACTCGGCAGCGCGTGCGTCGAGTGCCACGACGAGCGGTCGGCCTCTTCGCTGCAGAGCACGGCCGAGGAGTGGTGGGGACCGATCAAGCCCCAGGACCCGCTTGTGCAGGGAATCCTGGAGGCGGACTCGGTGGAGGACCTGGGACGGGCCGGCGAGCTGCTGCTCCGGCCGGAGCGGGAGAACCCGGTGGCCCAATTCGAGGGACTCAGTCGGCTTCTGGAGGATCACCTGCGTCCGGACATGGACAGCCTGCCCGCTGACGTCCGCTCGCGCCTAAAGCGGCTGGCGGCCAGCTCCGACCTGGAGATCCGCGCCGCGGCCCTGGCCGCGCTGCACTATTCCGTGGGCCGGACGCCGGAGGTGGGACGCTTCCTCACCGCCCGTCTGGGATCCGGCGACCCCGCGGAGCGAAACGTGCGTGAGCGCTGGGCCGTGGCACTGGGCTTCCTCGGGGACGAGCACAGGGACGCCGGCGAGACTCGGGCAGCGATCTCTACCTACCGGAAGGCGCTGGAGGTGCAGCCGGACGACGCGGACCTGCACTTCGCCCTGGGACGTGCCTACGCCTTCGCGGGTGCCGGCCAGCAGGCCATCGAGCAGTACCGGCGGACCCTGGAGCTGGATCCCCGGCGGGCCCTGGCCCGGGTGAACATGGGCATCGTGCACGCTGCCCGGGACCGGCCGAAGCAGGCCGCCGAGGCGTACCGGTCGGCCATGGAGATCAACCCGCAGGAGCCCCTGGCCTACTTCAACCTCGGGAACCTGCACCTGCGCGCCGGGCGCTACGACCGGGCCGCCGACGCCTACCGCCAGACGCTTGAGGTCGATCCGGGGCTGGTCAACGCCTATTTCAACCACACCCGCGCGCTGATCCGTCTCCGTCAGTACCGGTCGGCGCTGGACACGGTGCAGCTGGGACTCGAGTACGCCCCGGACAATCAGACCGGTCAGAAGATGCTGATGGACCTCCGGCAGGCGGTCGGGAGGAGCGAAAACTGAAACGTACGCGCGGGACGGACGAAACCCTGGCGCCCGGCCAGCTGTTGAAGGAGCGCGCACAGGGGCGGCGAGCCCGCCCGTGAACCCCCGACCAGATACCTGGTACCCGCCATGCCCCACCGAATGCCGGCCGCCGGAAGCTTCGTCCTGGCCACGATGATCGCGGCCGTCCCGACGATCACATCGGCTGGTGTCCCCGGCTCCGGGAGCGAGTTCGCCGCCGGGACGCCCCGGGCCCCGCGGCCTCCGGCGCCTGTCTCGGCCGACACGCTTCCCTCGGCGACGCTGGAGAGCCTCGACGGGGAAACGGTGGAGCTCCATTCGACGATCGACGGCCCCGCCGTGATCAACTTCTGGGCGACGTGGTGCGGACCGTGCCGGCGGGAGCTGCCGGAGCTGGCCAGCCTTCACGGTGAGCTCGAATCCGAGGGGCTCCAGATGGTCGGCATCGCCGTGAGCTCCGGGAGCTCGGAGAAGATCCGCAGCTTCGCCGAGAAGTATGGTGTCGACTACCTTCTGCTCCGGGCCTCCCGCGATTGGGCTCAGCGACACTTCCGGATGTTCGGGATGCCCACCACGATCATCGTCGACGGCGACGGTCGGATCCGGGAGCGTCTCGTGGGCCCGCAGTCCGAGGAACGGCTGCGCCGCGCGCTCGAGCCGCTGATACCGGGCTGACCCTGCGTTCGCGGGGCTCGCGGGCTTCCCGCCCCCTGGATACCGCTCGTCGGGAGTAGCGTGAGGAACGTCCTGGCCGCCTCGGTCGTCGTCCTCGTCCTGACCTCCTGCTCCTCGGGACCCTCGTCCTCCGTTCCAGCTCCCGGTCGGGGGCACACGGACTCCCTCACCGTCGTCGTCGACAACCGGAACTACCTGGACGTCACCGTCCGGCTCTTCTCCGACGGGCGGCAGGTATCACGGCACCTGGTCGTCGGGAACACCGTGGACACGGTGCGCCTCGCCCGGGACCGCTTCCTGGGCGGGAACCGGTTCCGGGCGGTCCTCTCGCCGGTGGGCGAGCGCCGCGACTACCCGCTCCCCCGGGAGTTGCTCCCGGAGGACGCGAGCCTGATCCTTATCGACGTCAGCGAGCACCTTCCGTAGAACCACGACGCAGGGATCAGCTGGCCCGCCGGGGTTGCCCCGGTGGATACAGATCGCTATCCACGATGCCCGAGGCTGGACGGATCACGACGACGAGGGCCTGCGGAGCCATGAGCGAGCGTACCCGGGAGAGGACGGACCAGGTCGAACTGGTCGACCTGGAGGACGTGCGAGGGGCGCGGCGCCGGATCGGCGACCGCGTCCACCGCACGCCCCTGTTCAGCGCCACCCTGCTCGGGCGCCGCGCCGGCGTCGAGCTGTACCTGAAGTGCGAAAACCTCCAGAAGACCGGCTCCTTCAAGCCCCGGGGCGTCCTGAACCGGATGCTGGGCCTGGGGGAAGAGGAGCGCAGGGACGGGGTGGTGACCGTCTCCGCCGGGAACCACGCGCAGGCCCTGGCGTGGGGCGCCCGAACGGCCGGGGCCGACGCGGTCGTGGTGATGCCCGAGACGGCACCCCGGACCAAGGTGGAAGCCAGCCGGGGCTACGGCGCCGAGGTGGTGCTCCACGGAACGGTCTTCGACGCCTTCGACCGGGCCATGGAGCTCTCCCGTAGGGAGGGCTACACCTTCGTCCATCCCTTCGACCAGCCGGAGATCGTCGCCGGCCAGGGCACGGTGGGGCTCGAGATCCTCGAGGACCTCCCGGAGTTGGACGCCGTGGTCGTGCCCGTTGGCGGGGGAGGTCTCCTGGGCGGGATCGCCGTGGCCGTGAAACAGCAGCGACCCGACGTCCGGGTCCTGGGCGTGGAGCCCGAGGGAGCCGATTCCATGCGCCGGAGCCTAAACGCCGGCGAGCCCGTCCACCTGGACGAGGTCGACACGATCGCCGACGGCCTGGGCTCGCCCATGGCCGGCGACCTGACCTTCCCGCTGGCCCGACGCTACGTGGACGACGTGGTGCTGGTCCCGGACGACGAGATCGCCTCCGGCGTCAGCGAGCTCCTGACCTGGACGAAGCTCCTGGCCGAGCCGGCCGGGGCCGCCGGCGTGGCGGCCCTGCTGGCAGAACGGCTGCCGCTGGGCGGCGAGGAACGGGTGGCCGTCGTTGTCAGCGGCGGGAACGTCGACCTCGACGCCCTCGCGAAGATGATCTGAGCGGCCGGAAGAACGTGATGGGACGTTCGCCCGGGGAAGCAGAGCCCGTACATTGTGCCGTCGATCGTGTCAGCCCGAGCCGGAGCGCCTTGACCGCCGGGCGTTCGTCGACTCTAAGACGCCGACTCCAACAGGAAGCGTTTCCATGACCGTCGGACCGAAGAGCCTTCGGCCCTCGCACCTCTTCTCTCTCGGCTGCGGACTCGCGCTGGCCCTGATGGCCGCGACCGCTTCTCCCCTCCCGGCCCAGCAGGGCGGCGGACAGCACACCACCGTCGACCCCGCGCTGTACAGCGGCCTCGAGTACCGCATGGTCGGCCCATCGCGCGGAGGACGGGTGACCACCGTGGCCGGCCACCGCGACCATCCCCTCACGTTCTACATGGGCAGCGTCGGCGGCGGGGTCTGGAAGACCACCGACTACGGCAACACCTGGACCAACGTGACCGACGGAACGGGGCTGAGCACGGGCTCCATGGGCACGGTCCGGGTGGCGCCGTCGAATTCGGACGTCGTCTACGCCGGCACCGGCTCGGACGGGATCCGCAGCAACGTGATCACGGGACGCGGCATCTATCGCTCCACGGACGCGGGCGAGAGCTGGGACTTCCTGGGGCTGGAGGAGTCGGGCCAGATCGGTGCCGTCGAGGTTCATCCCGAGGACGCCGACGTGGCGTACGCCGCTGCCCTGGGCCATCCCTTCGGCCCCAACGAGCAGCGGGGCGTCTTCAAGACCACCGACGGCGGCGACAGCTGGGAGAAGGTGCTCTTCGTCTCCGACAGCGTCGGCGTGATCGACGTCGAGATGCATCCGAACAACCCCGACGTGCTGTACGCCGGCGCGTGGCGCGGGGAGCGCAAACCGTGGACGATCATCAGCGGCTGCGAGCCCCCCTGCGGAGACGGCATCTGGAAGAGCACGGACGGCGGTGATACCTGGGAACAGGTGCTGACCGGCGAGAACATGCCCGAGGGCCTGATCGGGAAGGTCGACCTGGGGGTCTCGGCGGCCAATCCGGACCGGGTCTATGCCCTGGTGGAGGCGAAGCCCCCGGCCGAGGGCCTGTACGTCTCGAACGACCGGGGCGAGACGTGGGAGCTGGTGAACGACCGGTACGACCTCATGGAGCGGCCCTTCTACTACACCAACGTCACCGGACATCCGACCGACCCCGACGGGGTGTTCGTGAACGCCGAGAGCGGGTTCTTCGAATCCACCGACGGCGGCGGGAGCTTCGAGGAGATCCCCACGCCTCACGGCGACAACCACGACATGTGGATCAACCCGGAGAACCCGGACATCCTGATCCAGTCCAACGACGGCGGCGCCAACGTCTCCCTGAACGGCGGCGAGACCTGGTCCACACAGCGGAATCAGCCCACCTCCGAGCTCTACCAGGTGGACGTGGACGAGCGCTTCCCCTACTGGCTGTACGCCGGCCAGCAGGACAACAGCACCATCGCCGTTCCGAGTCGACCGCCGGCGCGGAACGCGGCCGCGGGCTCGAAGGGCCACTGGGAGGCGGTGGGCGGATGCGAGACCGGGCCGGCAGTTCCGAGGCCCGACAACGCCGATATCGTCTACTCCAACTGCAAGGGGCGCTTCGGCCGCTACAGCCGCACCGACGGCCAGGAGGAGCAGTACTGGGTCGGCGCGGAGTACATCTACGGTCACGACCCGAGTGAGCTCCAGCATCGCTTCCAGCGCACGGTGCCCATCGAGATCTCCCCGAACGACCCCGACGTGGTCTACAACGGATCGCAGTACGTGAACCGGACCACGAACGGCGGCGAAACCTGGGAGCGCATCAGCCCCGACCTCACGACCAACGCCGAGGTCGGACACCGGCGGCCCGGCGAGCCCATCACGTGGGACATCACCGGCGAGGAATACTTCAGCACCACCTACGTGATCGAGGAATCGCCGCACGACGCCGACGTGATCTGGACCGGCTCCTTCGACGGGCTGATCCACGTCACGCGGAACGGCGGCGGCGAGTGGACGGACGTCACGCCGGAGGGCCTGCCGCGATACGGACGGGTGAACGCCATCGAGATCTCGCCCCACCAGGCGGGCAAGGCATACGTGGCGGTCTACCGGTATCAGCTCGACGACTGGGAGCCCTACGTCTACAAGACCACCGACTACGGCCAGTCGTGGAGCCGGCTCACCACCGGTGACAACGGGATCCCCGCCGACGTGCCCGCCCGGGTGGTCCGCGAGGACCCGGAGCGTCCCGGCCTGCTGTACGCCGGCACCGAGTTCGGCATGTACGTCTCCTTCGACGACGGCGCCCACTGGCAGCCGTTCCAGCAGAACCTGCCCACCACGCCCGTCACGGACATCGAGATGCACAGGGGCGACATGGCGCTGTCGACCATGGGCCGTGGCTTCTGGATCATGGACAACCTGACGCCCCTGCGTGAGGCCAGCCAGCGGGTGGCCGAGGCCGACGCACATCTCTTCGAGGTCGCCGACCAGCACCGGATGCGCTACTACTCGCCCGGAGCCTACGGCGGAGGATCCCCCGCCGATCCCGAGTATCCGCGGCCCGGCGTCATGATCGACTACTACCTGGGCGAGGAGCCGGCCGGCGAGGTGGAGCTGGAGATCCTGGATCAGCAGGGCAACGTGATCCGCGGCTACTCCAGCTCGGCCGAGGGCTACCGGTACGAGCAGCAGCAGGGGATGCGCGACCCGCAGATGGTCCGCGTCGGCGGTGAGCAGGACGTGCCGAGCTCCGCCGGCATGCACCGCTTCGTGTGGAGCTTGGAGGTTCCGGGGCCCGTGGTGCCGGACAACGTCGACGAGTATCTGGACGAGGGCACCAACTACGGCGGTCCCGAGGACGATGGCCCTTTGGCGGCGCCGGGAACCTACCGGGTCCGGCTCACCGTGAACGGCGAGACGGTGGCCACACGCCCCTTCGAGCTCAAGATCGATCCGCGCGTGCAGGAGGACGGCACGACGGTGGCCGACCTGCGGGAGCAGCACGACCTGAACCTGGCGATCCGCGACGCCATCAGCCGGGCGCAGATCCTTGCCGGCGAGGTCCTCAGCCTCCAGGGTCGCGTGGAGAGCGCCTCCGGATCACACGAGGCGCTCTCCGACGGACTGGCAGCCCTGCACGACTCGATCTTCAGCACGCACGAGCCGGTCTCCTACCCGGAGCCCATGCTCCTCAACCAGCTCTCGTACCTGTACGGGATGACCACGGGCGCCGACCAGAAGCCCGGAGAGGACGCTCGCGTCCGACTGGAGCAGCTGCGCGAGAGGATCTCCACCTACGAGGATCGGCTGGGGGAGCTGCGGAGCCAGGCGGAGGAGGCCCTGGGCGACGACCGGTAGAGCGACAGCTTCCTCCGGACGCGGCTGATAGCCGCTAGACGGACAGCCCCCGCCGGGCCGTCGGGCCCGCTCGGGGGCTGTCCTCGTTGGTCCGTCCTCGCGACTCCCGGCTACTCCCCGTCCCGAGCGCGCGCCGCGCGACGGATCCTCTCGGCCCGACCCGGGGAAGTACGGAGCGCCTCGGCCAGCTCCTCCAACGACAGCTCGGCCACCCGCTCGGGGTCGCAGATGCCATGGTTCTGAAGGCGTGCCGCGAAGACCTCGCCCACGCCCGGAATGGACGAGAGGTCCGGCCCGCTCTCCTCACCCAGCGCCTCCGACAGCGTCACCGGAGGCTCCACGTTCAGGACGTCGTCCACATCCGCGTTGGCCGAGGCGTCGGAATTCGTCGACATGGGGATCCTGCCGAAGAGAGGGAGCTGCGAGGGGCGGGCGTCCGGCTCCTCGTCACCGGTCGGCCGGCCCGCTGGCGGGGGCATAGCGAGAAGCGTGATGTAGGATAGGGGGGAGCCAGCGTCCGGGACAGCGCGGGGTCGCCCTCAGCGCGTGCGGGCGAACACCATCGCCACTTCCGCCGGATCCTCGATTTCGGTGAGCGCCAGGCCGAGCAGGACCCGGGCCTTCTGCGGGCTCAGCGTCCCGGCCCCGACCGCGCCGTCGCCCGGATCCCCCACCGGCACCGGTCCCGCCATGGTCCGCGAGCTCAGCACCACCGGAAGCCCCCGGTCGACGACGGTCCGAACGGCTTCCTCCTGGGCCGCCGCCAGGTTGCCCCGCCCCATCGAGGCCACGACCAGCCCGATGGCTCCGTCGCCGGCCAGACCGCGCACGCTGGTGCCGTCGGCACCGGGGTAGCTGTACGCGATCCGGACCCGCGGAAGCCGATCCCAGCTCAGGGCGTCGGCGAACCGGCCGTGGAGCGGACCCGCGTCGGGGGAGGATCGGTAGGCTACCTCGTCGAGACGCACCGCTCCCACCGGTCCCCCGCCGGACGAGACGAAGGCATCCGGCCGGGTAGAGTGAGCCTTGCGGACCTCGCGGGCACCGTGAATCTCGTCGTTCAACACCAGCAGCGTTCCCCGACTGCGGCTCTCGGGGGCCGCCGCGGCCCGGACCGCGTCCAGCAGGTTGGCAGGTCCGTCGGCGCCGGGAGTGCCGGGGGAGCGCATGGCCCCGGTCACGATCACGGGTCGGGGACCGGGCACCGTGAGGTGTAAGAAATAGGCCGTCTCCTCCGCCGTGTCCGTGCCGTGGGTGACCACGATGCCGGCCAGCTCCGACCGCTCTCGAAAGAGCTCCCGGATCCGTCCGGCCAGCCTCAGCCAGTGGCCCGGCGTCATCTTGCTCGATCCGATGCCGCTGAACTCCTCCACCGACACCCGCGCCACCTCCTCGAGGTCCGGAACGCCGGCCACCAGCTCCCGTCCCGCCAGGTCCTCGCCCTGCCGTGAGGCGATGGTGCCGCCCGTGGTCAGCACGTGGACTGCCGGCCGCGCCACCGTGTCCGGCTCTGGAGCGGGAGTCCGGGCCGGGAGCAGGGTTTCCTCCCCGTCGAGAATCGGCAGCAGGGGCAGCAGGACGAGGACCCCGATCGCGCGCAGCACGCTCACTCCGGTCTCCGCCCGGCGACGCGGCTCTCCTCGCCCGGTCCCAGCCCCAGCAAGAGCCGATCGACGCTACCCCGGCTCGCCAGGTACAGGTCGATCCGGCCGTCGCCGTCGACATCCGCCGCTTCGGCGTCGAATCCCGTCCCCACGACGCCGGGCGGGAAGACCTCTTCCGTGGCCGTGCGGTACAGGCCGCCCCCCTCGTTGAGATAGACCCGGTACGGCGCGTCCTCGATCCGGCCCTCGTCCAGGTTCACCTGCGAATTCGACGTGACGATATCCAGGTCCCCGTCCCCGTCCACGTCGATGAAGTCACCGTCGAAGGAGCGGTCGCGGTGCTCGGGCAGGCGCTCGCCGGTCTCGTCCCGGTAGTGCCCGTCGCCGCGGTTCACCAGGAGGCGGTTCCGGGGATCCGCGCCTTCCACGAAGCCCCGGATGTTGGCAAGCAGCAGGTCCAGGTCCCCGTCGCCGTCCACGTCGCCGAAGTCGGCCTCGCGCGTCTCCTCGGGCGCGTCCCTCAGGGGGAGCCGCTCCGAGGTCTCGTCCGAGAAGATGCCTTCGCCGTCGTTGATGAGCAGGCGGTTGTCGTCCTCGTTGCCGACGATCAAGTCCAGGTCCCCGTCGCCGTCGACATCCCCCAGCTCCAGGTCCTGGGTGACATCCAGGATTCGTGGCAGCCGCTCTCCCGTCGCGTCTCGGAAGCGGGCGTCGCCTTCGTTCACCAGCGCGACGTTCTGGCCATTGTTCCCGATGAGGACGTCCGGCACGCTGTCGCCGTCCAGATCGGGCGTGAGGACCGCATTCGAGGTGCCCGTCACCGGGAGGCGGTCGCCGGCCGCCTCGAAGTGGCCCCCTCCCTGGTTCAGGTACAGCTCGTTCACCCGATCGTCCTCGCTCACGACGATCACGTCCAGATCGCCGTCGCCGTCGAAGTCGGCGATCCCCACGTCCTCGCTGTCGTGGGCGGCCCGGGGGATGCGGTCGCTGGCGTTCCGGAAGCGGCCGTCCCCCTCGTTCAGGAGCAGAATGTTGGGACGGTGCTCGTTGGCGATCACGATGTCCGGGTCCCCGTCACCGTCGAGGTCCCCGACGCCGGCGTCCATGCTCAGGCCCTCGAGCTCCTCCGTCGGCAGGTGGGTCTCCGTGACTTCGCGAAAGAGAGGCGCCCGGGACGCGGACCCGGAGTCTCCGGTGGCGGCCGTCCGGATCGGCGGTCCGTCGCTCGGGGGCGCCTCGCCGTCTGCGGCCGAGGAGTCTGGTGAGCCGGTGCACGCCGCTGGCAGGGCCGCCAGGAGGAGCAGGGCTGTCACGCGGCCGGTCAGGCCGGCTACACGAACGCCGGGACGACGGGAGCTGGCGCTGGGGACGCGCTCCATCGGACCCCCTCTCGAGAGCGGTGGACGGCTTACGGCCGGAGGACCCACCCTACAGCCTCCAGGGACGGCTTTCGATCCGCAAGCGAAGGGATCACCTCGTGCGACCCGGACCCGCTCCTCGAGTCACTGCCCCGGCGGCACGACCACCGGCGCCACGCCGGCCTCACGTAACGTCCGGTTGAAGCTCTCCACGCTCTGAAGGAGGGAGTCGAGCTCGCCGCGCCTCTCCGCCCAGACCGGCAGCAGGTCCTCCCACCGGCTCCGGACGCCCTGCGTGGGGGCGGCGTCCTGGCCGAGGAGGCTCCCGTAGGCGTAGGCGAACTCGGTGGCGAGCCCGGGCGGGTAGTTGGCGATGTCGAAGTAGGCCCGATGCCTCGTCTGGACCAGCTTCTCCTCGAGCTCCGTGGCCCTTGAGGCGAGGGAGTCCGCCGTCGCGCGGATCTTCTCGACGCGATCCGACGGCAGCTCCGTCCCGTCGATTCGGCCCGATATTCCTCCCACCTGCTCCCGGACGTCTCCAAGCGTCCGGACTGCGTCGTAGAGTGAGTTCAGCGTGTCCCGCATGGCCAGACCCAGCTCCAGCTGCGCCTGCAGGGCGGACCGGCTCACGTCATTCCACCGCGGATCCATCCGCAGGTTGAAGGCCCGGGTCATCGTCTGTCCGTCCGCGGTCAGGCGGGCCCGGTACGCTCCGGGCACCGCCCGCGGCGCCCCGAGGGATCCCCAGACGATCGCGTCGTCGGGCGCCTCCACGTCCGGGTACCGGAGTCCCCACGTGAAACGATGCATGCCCGCGCTCGTGGGGAGGACCTCCTCGCCGTCCCGCCGGGCGGCTGAGGAGTCGCTGGTGAAGGTGCGGATCACCTCGCCGTCGGCGTCCAGCACCTCCAGAGTCACGCTCTCCGCACCGTCGCCCGCCAGGTAGTAGTCCAGCGTGGCCCCCTCGGGCGGATACTCCGGCACCGCCGCGAACCCGCCGTAGAACCCACCGATGTCGGTCCGATATGGATCACGCGGCTCGTACAGGTAGGCGCCCGTCTCCGCCGCCCGCTTATTCATCTCCGGATCCAGCTGGTGCAGCGGCGTGAGGTTGTCGAGGATCCAGAAGGCGCGACCCTGGGTCGCCACCACCAGATCCTTCCGCTTCACCGCCAGATCCGTGACCGGCGTGGTCGGGAGGTCGAGCTGCAGGCTCTGCCAGTGCGCGCCATCGTCGAAGGACACGTACATCCCGAACTCGGTGCCGGCGTACAGGAGACCCTCCCGGGCGGGGTCCTCCCGCACGACCCGCGTGGCGTAATCCGGGGGAATGCCGCCCATCCCGTCCGCGATCCGGGTCCAGGACTCGCCGTAGTCGGTGGTCCGGAACACGTACGGCGTGAAGTCGTCCAGTCGGTACCGGTAGGCGGTGACGTACGCCTCGCCCGGCTCGTGCGGCGACACCTCGATGGCGTTCACCGTGCTCCACTGCGGGAGGCCCGGCGGGGTGATCTCGCTCCAGGCGTCGGCGCTTTCGCCGCCGCCGGCCCGCGTGATCCACACCCGGCCGTCGTCCGTGCCGGCCCAGATGGTCCCCTCCTCGTGGGGCGACGGGGTCAGGGTGAAGATCGTGTTGTAGACCTCGACGCCGGTGAGATCGCGGGTGATGGTGGGCTCCGGGTAGCCCTGCTTCGCCGTGTCGTCGTAGGTCAGGTCGGGACTGACGACCTCCCACGACCGGCCACCGTCCGTGGTGCGGTGGACCACCTGGGAGGTGTGGTAGACGACGCTGGTGTCGTGGGGCGAGATCTCGATGGGAGCGTTCCACTGGAACCGGTACTTCAGGTCCTTCGCCGCCTTACCCTCCTGTGCCTCGGCATAGGGGATCACCTCTGTCGAGCGCCCGGTCTCCCCCTCCCATCGGCTGATCTCGCCGTGGTAGCAGCCCGAGTAGACGACGTTCGGATTCTTCTGGTTTACGGCGATGTGCCCGCTCTCGCACCCTCCCACGGACTCCCAGTGCTCCCGTGGCGTGGGCCCGCCCGAGCTCCAGGCCGGGACGGAGATCGTCGAGTTGTCCTGCTGGGCACCGTACACCCGATAGGGGAACCGGTCGTCGGTCTCGACCCGGTAGAACTGGGCGGTGGGCTGGTTGTAGATCGTGGACCACGTCTCTCCGCCATCCAGGGTCACGTTGGCGCCCCCGTCGTTGGCCTCGATCATGATCCGGGGACGCTCCGGGTTGATCCACAGCCCGTGGTTGTCGCCGTGGGGTACGCCGATCTCCTCCCATGTCCGGCCGGCGTCGTGGGAGACCCAGAAGGACTCGCCCACCACGTAGACCGTGTTCTCGTCGGTGGGATGCGCGTAGACGTGGTGGTAGTAGAACGGCCGCTGCTGCAGCGCCGGGTCCGTCCCGATTTTCTGCCAGCTCCTTCCCCCGTCGTCCGATCGGTACACGGCGCCGTCGGGACGCGGCGCCTCGATGATGGCCCACACCCTGTCAGGATTCGCGCGGGACACCGCCAGGCCGACCTTGCCGTTCTGTCCCTCCGGGAGGCCGTCCCGGAGATGATCCCAGCTGTCGCCGCCGTCGGTGGTCCTCCACACGCCACCTCCCTGCTGCCAGGAGGTGCCGCTTCGGAGCGACCAGGGCTCGCGCTCCACGCTCCACGCTCCGGCGTAGATCTCGTTCGGGCGTTCCGGATCCATGGCCAGTTCGGTGACGCCGGTGCTGTCGTTCAGGAACAGAACCTTCTCCCAGCTGTCCCCGCCGTCCCTCGTCCGGTAGACCCCGCGCGTCGTGTCCTGTCCGAAGGCGCTGCCGAGGGCCGCGACCCATGCCCTGTCCGGGTCGCGCGGATGCACGAGCACGTCCCCCACCTGGCCGGCGTCCCGGAGCCCGACGAAGCTCCAGGTCGTCCCGGCGTCCGTGGAACGATACACGCCGCGACCGATGGACGCGTTGCCGCGGATGTCCTCCTCGCCGGTGCCCACGTAGACGACGCTCGGGTCCGAGTCGGCGACGTCGATGGCGCCGATGGACCCGGCGTCGAAGTAGCCGTCGGAGACCGGCTCCCAGTCCTGCCCGGCGTTGGTGGTCTTCCACACCCCTCCGCCCGTGGCGCCCATGTAGAAGGTAAACGGACGGTCGCGGTGCCCGGCCACCGCCTGGACGCGTCCGCCCCGGGAGGGACCGATCATCCGGTACTCCATTCCACCGTACAGCGCCGGATCGTGCACCGTGTCGTCGCCGGAGTCCTGGGCGGCTGCCTCGCCGGGCGACAGCAGGGCTGCGCCGAGGAGGAGGGCGGCCAGCGCCGGGATAGCACGGGCCGCCCCCCCTCGGCTGGGGGTCCTGCGGCGGGCGGAGACGGCGAACCGAAGGCTCATGGTCTTTCCCTGATCTCTGGAGACGGCCCGGGAGACTCCGAGGACCGAATTCGAAGGTGGATATCGGGCTCCGGCCCGCGTCGCCGTCCGGGCTGTTGACGGATGTCGACCGGCGCCGGGAGCGGCGTCAACATAGAGAGCCCCCCGTTCCGATTCATCCCACTCGTCGGGACGCATCGTCCACGGGGGGGCGTTTTTCCGGCGGGCCGTCGGCGCGGCTCACCCGCCGCCGCTGTTCTCCTCGCTCGGGGCCGTCCACGAGTTGTTGCTCCGGTCCACGTCGGGATACCGGCTGTCGGGATCGACGCGCACCGCCTGCACGTCACGGCCGGTCAAGGTCGTCGTGAAGGCATCGCTGGTGTGCCACGCCTCCACCGGAATCCGGCGCGTGTCGGAGGTCCCGTCCCCGAACTCGAAGCGCACGCTGGCCGGCATCACGAGCCCCTCCTGCTCGAGGGTAACCCGTGTCGTGTCGCCGGAGACGGAGACGTTCGTGACGGCCTGGTCCAGCGACTCCGTGCTGTTGAACCATCCCTGCCAGAACCAGTCGAGGTCCTCGCCGGTCACGTTCTCGATGGTCCGGAAGAAATCCGCCGGCTTCGGATGCCGGTACTTCCAGCGGTCGATGTACTCGCGGAAGGCCGGGTCGAACCGGTCGGGCCCCAGAACGACTTCCCTGAGCAGGACGAGACCGAAGCTCGGCTTCGAATAGCCGAGCCAACCGAAGCTCGAGTCCGGCACCCGATCCGTGTACGTGAGAATCGGAAGCTCCGTTTCGTTCTGACGCAGGCCCTTCGCCACCTGATCCATGACGCGCCCCTGGGCCAGGGACATGCTCGCCCCGTAGAAGGCGCGGGCGGAGTACAGGCCCATGAACTGGACGAGCCCCTCGTCCATCCAGTACCAGCGGCGCTCGTCCGATCCCACGAGCATGGGAAAGTAGGTGTGCGCCAGCTCGTGGTCGGTGACGCGGAAGAGCCCTTGGCCACGGGACTCAACGTCGCAGAACAGCACCATGGGATACTCCATTCCGGCCACCACACCGGCCACGTTGATGGCCACGGGGTAGGGGTAGTCCTCCCACTGTTCGGAGTAGTAGCTCACCGAGTGGCGAAGCATCCGCGTGGACCGCTCCCAGCCGGGATTCTTCTTCGTGCCCAGTCCCTCCTGCGGGTAGGCCGACATCAGCAGCACGTCCTCCCAGCTCGCGGCGTCCCAGATGAACGCCTGGCTGGCCGCCCAGGCGAAGTCCCGTACGCTGTCGGCCCGGAAGCGCCAGGTGAGCGAGCCCTGGCCTTCCGGCCGGGTGGACGGATCACCCACCTCGTCTTCCCGGATCAGGTGCACCGTCTCGCTGCTGCTGCGGGCCTTCTCGAGACGCTGACGCTGCGTCTCGGTGAGCACCTGCCCCTCGTTCTGCAGCTGTCCCGTGCCGACGACCACGAACTCGCGGGGCACGGTGACCTCGACATCGAAGGAGCCGTACTCCAGGTAGAACTCGCCCTGTCCCAGGTACGGCATGACGTTCCACCCGTGAACGTCGTCGTAAGTGAACATCCGGGGATACCACTGGGCCAGCTCGTAGACCGTGCCCTGCTTCACGTCCAGGCGCCCCATGCGGTCCGCACCGTAGGAGGGGACCTCGAACCGGAAATTCAGACTCAGCTCCGCCTGCCCGCCGCCGGCCGGGAGCGGCTCCGGGAGCGTGAGCCGCATCACCGTGCCGTCGATCATGACCTCGGGCTCGACCGTCTGTCCCGCTACCGTGACCCGGACGTTCGAGATGTCATAGCCGCCTCCCGTGAACACACCGCTGAAGCGCTGGCCCGGCTTCACGATGGCGGCACCCTCGCTGGACGGGTCGAACAGGTTCTGGTCGAGCTGCAGCCAGAGGTGGTCCAGCTCGCTCGGGCTGTTGTTGGTGTAGCTGATGGTTTCGGAGCCGCGGACCACGTTCGAGTCCGGGTGCAGCCGGACGTCGATGTCGTAATCGACCTCCTGCTGCCAGTAGTCTTCGCCCGGGGCTCCCCCGGAGTTCCGGTAGCTGTTGGGCGTGGGGAGGTCCAGCTCCCGGAAGATCTCGGAGTTCTCGATGGACGAGCTCTGTGACTGCTGGGCCGCGAGCGGTGCGGCCATGAGTGCCGTCACCGCTGCGGTGACGGCCAGCGTCCGAAGAGTGCGGTATCTATTCATGCGAGAGCGTTCTCCTCGTTCGACGTGTACTGGTTTCGGTTCGCGACCGGAGGACGGGCGAGTCTTCAACGTAGCGCCTCAGGGTCGCTTCGAAAGCCGGCACACATACCGAACCCCCCGGGGGATCGGGTCACGGCCCGTGGTGGGGCGCGTGCCGA
>CAZFDK010000035.1:0-712 GCA_964518305.1 uncultured Gemmatimonadota bacterium
GTGAACTCCACGCGTTCAACGCGGGAATCGCCGTACGGAGGTGCGACCCACTCCCAGACTCTCCGTCCGTCGAATGCGATCTCCACCACCCGGCCGGCCGATGACTCAGTGAGCAGGAGATTACCGTGCTCGAGCCGCTGCCGCTTGCCGCGAACGGTGGAATAGAAAGGTTCGGACCGCTCGGTCGGAAAGATCGTCCTATGTAAAGCGTGAGCGGCCGAACGGCGACGATCCGGCTAACGCCCCATATCTCACCCGCGAAGTGTCCCGTCCAGTCCGTTGTTGAAGACACCGACCCACCCGTCTCCGATCCAGTCGGGATCGCGGTGGCGGACGAACGGGTGCGAAGCGTAACGGTTGATTCGCCTCCCCTCGGAATCCACGACAAAAATAAAATTCTGCTTTTTTGAAGAATACCTTAGGTTGTCAGCCTCGAAGAGTCGGGAGTAGTCTGCGAGGGAGTCGGAAAGAGGCTGAATGTCGATCAGTAATTATATCCTTCCGCAGCCAAAATTGGACGTCCTAGGATGGCGCATGAGACCGGTCTCGTACATCAGATCGAGAACGTTCAGTCACTTCAAGACGCTGCCGTTCGGAGCGACGCACAGGATCTGGTCGTGGAAGACGGGGCCCGCAAGGCCCTGAAAGCCGTCGGGACGCGCCGGTATTCCGACCCGGGCCCGGCGAGTGCCCCCCGAATCCAGAACGATCC
>CAZFDK010000035.1:722-2748 GCA_964518305.1 uncultured Gemmatimonadota bacterium
CGCCGCCGATCCGTCGTCCGAGCGCGCAACTTAGAACGTTACCCGCAGAAAGAGCGATCACCCTCATTCCCCGAGAACGTCCGGAGCAACGCTTAGAACAAAAGGAGATCGATCCACTGGTTGCTCCCCCCAGCTGCACTCGAAGCCTCCGAAGAAGCTCTAGTGACGCGCGGCCCCAGATGCGCGGACACTCAAGACGCTAGATTTCCGCAAATCCGGAGGATGGGATCTCCCCCGTCCGCCAAGCGGATATCGCGGGTTCCGCGGAGCCAGACAGGGATCGCGCCCCAGACTCCATGATCCACCCTAGAGAAGACCACGCGCGGAAGAACATATTGAAACTGGAGTTGGAGATGTATCCCGAAGGAGCGAACGCCACGACCAGTAACACCGGCCGACCCTCTCGCTCCGGGTACCACTCGGCGGGCCATGCCGACATTCTCAGCTTCCCGGTCCCGAGCGCCTTCAAAGCGAATCGGTCGACGCGCACGGCCACGCTTCGACATCTTTTACGGTCAGTTCATGCCTGCTCGCCCGGTAAACCTCAGGTACGTGCACGTTATCGTAGGCGTCGTGGATCCACTCCCAGGCCGTTTCCCCCCGATCCGTAACCTCCACGACCCGCCCGGCGGTCGTCTCGGTGATCAACATGTTCCCGTTTTTCAGCTGCTGCCAGCTGCCCCCGAAGTTGGAGAACAGGGGCGCTGACTCCGGAGTCGGAAATCGGACTTCAAGAGAATCCGTGTGCGGCTGGAGCGCGACGATACGGCTGCCGCCGAGCATGCTTCCGCGGAACGTGTCGTCCACGTTGTTGTCGAAAACCCCTATCCACCCGTCGCCCAAGAAATCCGGATCGTGCTGCGCGATGAACGGCCTGAAGGCAGACCACTTCACACGTCTCGTTTCTGGGTCCAGAACGAGGACCAGTTCGACATCCCGGAGCGAAATTAAGAGGTCCCCAGCTTCGAACATGGGGTACTCCTCTGCCAGAGAGGCGCCGAGCGGTTCGACGTCATTCAGGTGTGTGACGTCTGAACTCCTATCCACGTCCTTCTTGACGATCAGACGCTGAAGATTGTTCTCGTAGAGCACGGACAGGATGTTGATCCTCTGTAGGACCTCACCGTTTTGAGACAGGTGAAGGAGAAAATTCTGGTGCCGCGGGCTCCCAAGCCCCGGGAACTGGGAGCGCCGCCCGGGATCGTCTGTGGAAAGGGTTCGGCCGGGAATCCAGAACGTGCCGTCGTCCGCTCGGCTCACTGCATGATGCCCTCCCGTCTCAGCCCGCCAGAGTACCCGGCTGCACGCGTCGGCCCGAACGGTGACGCCCCATAGGTTGAAGACAATGTCGCCGTTTGGGAACAAAAGCGAGCCCAGAGGATAGCGGGCCAGAGTGGAAGGTGGACGCGACGTATCTGTAAGAATCGAGGCTTCTCCGAACGTCCACCGGTGGATCAAATCTCCCCGGACATTGATCAACGCGAACCCCGGCTCCCAACTCGAGCCGACAGTGTCCTTCCACATCGACGAGATTAAGGTGAGACCGTGCTGCAGGGCATCTCGGCGGGGCGCGCGCGCGCCGGTCCGGTCATGGGCGGAGACCTCTACGAAGCTCGGCACGTCCTCTCGGCCCAGATTCTGGAACTGACTCCAGGCCCTCTCGAGGTAGGGGCTGGGGAACCAGCCTACGCCTCGGGCGACGAATCCGTAGAGGACGGCCATCACGAACAGAGAGAGTCCGAATGCCACCTTGGAGACGGCATCGGACGGTGGCTTTTGCATCGAAGTCACCTCGACTCCCAACGACCGCCAACCGAGCCGGTCCGTATACGGCCCCAGCCCACTAAACCTCCGACTAGCAACACCAGGCTCGCGGCCGAGATCCAAATCCCCATTCGGAAGGGATACGAGGTATACCGGAAGATGACTTCCCGGTCACCGGCCTGCACGGGGACCGCCCGGAAGAAATAATTGGCGCGCAGGAGGGGGCGCCTCTCCCCATCCACGATTACGCGCCAACCGGGGT
>CAZFDK010000035.1:2758-27013 GCA_964518305.1 uncultured Gemmatimonadota bacterium
GGTAGTGAGTGTCGGTGAGGACGAGGAAGCCTGCCTCGGAGGGCTCGATCCTGATCCGCACCTCCTCGTCACCGTCCCGCACGATTTCAGCCCTTGAGTTCAGACTCGATGCCCTCCCACCTCTCGTGAGCTCCACGTCGTCGCCAGTCATGCCCCGCGGCAAATTCGCGGGCTCGAACACCCCTCTCTTCGTCCGGGATCTCAAGCTACTTGAGGTGTTGAGATCGGTACCCGCAGCGAGATCGAACTCTGAGCGACCTTTGGCCCATCGCCGCAGCCTATCAGGAGCTCGACCTGCAGAGTCCCCAAGCAAGGCAACCGGCATCTCCCCTCTGCGGGTCGGATCGAGAGCAGCGGTGAGCGCCGCACCCTCATCACTGTAGAAGCGACCCTTCGCCACGTATGCCCTCGGAAGCGGGGACTTCAACTCGTACACGGCTCCGGGGATGGAATCGAGTCGGACCCGGCTCGCATAGTGCTCTCCACCGAAATCCTCCGGGCTGTACAGATACTTCACGCTGTTCAGTTCGAGCAGACGCCAGCGCAACGCTACAGGCAGCTTCCCGAACATCTCTTCCTGCAATTCCGAGCGCCGCAGATGAATGGCATCCCGGGAATCTACCGTCAGAATGTCATAGAGGACCCCCACGTTTGGCTGGAGAGTGTTCTGAACGACCCATTTTTGCGTGACCCTCGGGAGGTCCGCGAGCACATAGTGCTCTCCGGCGTGCTCGTTGAACGGGGAAGCGCGATAACGTTGCCGGGAACGCAGCTCTTCCATCGGCAGCATTCTGGAGACGCGTGCAGGCTGTCGGTAGAAGCCAGGCTCTACCAGCGGGACCAGATGGCGATGCGCGAGCCAGAAGTCCACCGAAACCAGTAGTATGATCAAGCTCGCAAACACCGTCTCTCTCAGAGGACCTCGCCGGTAAACGAAAATCACAACGACGGACGCGGCCACGAGGACAGCCAGCTCGTCAAGAGTTCCCGACCACGTCTGGTAGGCGAAGTCCACGTGGCGTGCCACTGGCCCACCGGCGAAAAGCTTCTGGATGAGCTCTCGGGCCCTCTCGCCCTGGAACTTCCAGACGACATTCACTCCCACGAGGATGGTCGCGAGTGCGACAGCTGGTTTCATGGCCCAATTTAGCCTCGATGTCCGGTCGCGGAGGACGGAGAAACCGTGCGCCGTCAACACCGAAAACGAGAAGCCCGTGAGGAAAAAGAACTTCTCGGGGTAGCGAAACGCGCTCATGCCGGGCACGAATTCGCGCGCTGTTGCGAAGACGGGCGTGTGGCGACCCAGAGTCAGCACAAGGCCGAGGCCGGCCGCGACGGCCCAGAACACGACCTCGGATCTACGATCGCTGTCCCCGGCTGCAAAGACCGCGAGGACGGTCGCGACAATGCCGAGGTAGATAGACAGGAGCCATGGCGGGTCCTCAACTAGCTGGATCTTGTGACCGTACCGATAGACAGGGTCGCTGAAGTCGTTTGGGAAGCCGAGGTGCAGCAATCGCACTGGATCGAGTGAGTAGGTGGCGGCTTCCTCTAACCCGAGACCGGTGGCTCGTGTCGAGTCGGCCACCATCCTCAGGGTGGGAAGCAACTGTACAGCGGCCAGTGCCGCCACGGCCACAGCAGCTCCCGTGAGCGTGAGCGCTACGGTCTTCCAGCTCCACCGGCTCCCGGTCCGGACGTGTGTCCAGAGGACGCCAAACGCGCTGCTCAGGGCCGCAGCCATTAGGAAGGTATAGGGCGCACCGGCGAGAAAGGCGAGCAGATGCACAGTAACAAGGGCAGCGAAGGTCCTCGGACGCGGACCACGGAGGTGCCATATCAGCGTCGCGAGCATGAGTGGAGCCCAGGCGGCAGTCTTGAGGACGTTGAGCAGATTGGTGAGCGACACTAGATAGCCGCCCAACATGAACGTGACGGCCCCGATCCAGCTCGCCGCTTGCGAATGGCGCAGCTGACGGCAGAGTAGGTAGTTTCCGACGCCCGCGAGTAGCACATGCACGGCGAGGAGCCAGTTGAAGCCGCTCAGGAAGGGAACGGCGGCGTGCAACCAGTGGGGAGGATAAAAGACGCCAGATTGAAAGTTGGCCAGAAAGGGGAGTCCGGTGGACAGAAAAGGCGTCCAGAGCGGAAGATCCCCCTCCCTTAGCGCCTGCCAGAGGATCCTCGACTGGGGCAGGAAGAACACCTGGATGTCTCGGACGAAGGGCACGCCCTGCAGGGTGACGAGCTCGTAGAGGAAGGAGATACCGAGCAACAGAAGCAAGAGCAGGGGCACTAGTTCCCCGCTGAGGATTCGTCTCAGAGCTCCTCTTATTCTCAGGTCCAGATTCATGCTGGGTAGATTTCCTCCTTCCGCCCGTTCGAACCTTCGTCGCTCCGGAACCGGAACTTCCCGTTTCCGGCCCACGCCTCACGTCCTCGTCCTTAGAGAAGCCCCAAAATAGGAAAGGGCGAGGGTACGATACCCTCGCCCTCGCCCTCCCGCGCGGGCTAATGCCGCGCTACAGCTGTCCCAAAGTCAAGTGGTCAGCAGTCTCCGCCGTCCTGGGTCACCTCGCCGTTCGTCGAGCCACCCGTGGTATCGCCCACGGTCACGCCGAAGCAGTTCGTGGACTGCGAGTGAGTGGCAGAGGCGACGTAGCCGCCGTTCTGAAGCGTGATTCCCATGTTACCCACGCCGACACCCGAGGACGGCCGGAACTGGACCGTAGTCGAATCAGAGCTGTTTGTCGAGATGCTGTTGGCGTACTGATTGTAATTCGCGAAGTGCCCCTCCTGGGCGGTCATCAGGTTCCGGACGTCGCTCTTCGCGGTGGCATCGTACGCCTTCTCCTTCGTGCTGCTGAACTGCGGGATGGCGATCGCGGCCAGGATGCCGATGATCACAACCACGATGAGCAGCTCGATGAGCGTGAATCCGTCCGAGTCGTCGACGCGCGCCGCATTCGCCAGGCGCTGGAGCTTGGTAAGCATTCTCGTCCTCCTGTTGGGTAGGACCGGTTCTGGGTTCGGGGGCCGTCCTTCCTGGTCGGCCCGTCGTCTTGCGCCATGGTAATGGGGCAACCGCCGTTCCAGCCGCCCGGGCCCGTCACAACCCCCGTGACCAAAGTATGATCGCCGCGTTGCCGGTGATCGGAGGACGGATATTCGATTGCATTCTGCGCCGGTGGTCGTCTTCTGCAAGACCGAGTCCCAGCGTGGACATTCGCTTTCACGGCAGTGTCAACCCGCGTACAGGGAAGCCGTGGCTCCGGGAAGATGACGAGTGGTCCAGGGAGGGGCCGCCAGATACACCGAAGCCCACGGGGAGGAGCTCCCGCGGGCTGTGGCAAAGAGGGGTCGGAAAAGCCGAACAGCTGACTGCCGGGGCGCTTCGTCAGGCCGTCAGCGTCCGGAGGAGCCGCTCGGGGCGTCCGCCGCCGGCATGGCCCCGCTCCCGGCCGTCCCGACGATGCGGGGCGTGACCAGGATAATCAGGTCCTGCTTCCGCTCGGTCTCCTGGGTGGTCTTGAACAGGTTGCCCAGCAGCGGGAGATCCATGAGCAGGGGGATGCCGCTCTCGGCGCGGCTCACGTCGCTCAGGGTGAGCCCGCCAAAGGCGCCCGTCTCACCGTCGTCCAGCAGGAGCCGCGTGTCCGCCTCCTGCGTGTCGAAGGAGACCCCGATGTCGCCGCCGGCCTCGGCGATCCCGGACCGCTCGGCGTGCAGGTCGAGAAGGATCTGGTTGTTGTTCGTGACGTGAGGCGTGGCCTCGAGGATGATGCCCGTCTCCTCGAACTGGACGTTGACCTGCGCCTGCTGCAGCTGGGCCTGCTGCTCCAGGACCCGGATCGGCACCCGCTGGCCCACCTGAATCCGCGCCTGCTGGTTGTCCACGACCTTGACCGAGGGCGTGGCCTGGATGTCGGAGAGCTGCTCGGTCTGGAGCGCCTCCAGGAACGTGGTCAGCGAGAATCCGCCGAAGACCGTGTTGGCCAGGATCTCCAGCGCCGGCGCCGGGAGGTCGGCGTTCGCGTTGCCCGTCGCGGCCAGCGCGTCTCCCCCCAGGTCCACGGCGAAGGGCACGCGCTGCTGCTGCTGCTGCCGCTCGCCCGGTGGCACGCCGCCCGCCGGGACCGGCTGGTTGAACCCGGTAGCGCCCTCGTCGTCCTTCAGGTCGTACTGGATGCCCAGGGCGTTGGTCTGCGTTCGGTTGACGAAGATGATCTTGGCCTCGATGGCCACCTGCGCCGTCCGCTGGTCCAGCACGTTCACCAGCGAGTCCATCCGGGTCACCGTGGACGGCACATCCGTGGCGATGACCGAGTTCGTGCCCTCGTAGGCCACGACCTGGCCGCGACCCTCGCTCGCGATGTCGGTGAGAGCCTCCGCCACCGACTCCGCGTCAGCGTAGTTGATGCGGAACACGCGGGTCTCGGTCTGGAGCGTGTCCCGGCTGCGGAGGGCGGCCATCTCGTCCACGACGATGATCCCGCTCTCCAGGCGCTCCCACCCGAGTCCCTGCGAGGCGAGGATGGCGTCCAGCGCCTCGTCCCAGGGCTTGTTCTCGATGGTGATGCCGCGCACGGTCTGCTCGGCCGCCGCCGGGCTCGGCACCATGGAGACGCCGGCGAACTCCGAGAAGCCCGCCAGGACATCCTGCACCGTGGCCTGGTCGTAGGACACCGTGATCCGCGGGACCCGCTGCTGCTGTGACCGCTGCGCCCGGGCCGATCCGGTGACGCTGATCTCCTCCACGTCGTCGGCCGCCTCGGCCGCCTCCCTGCCGGACGTCGGAATGGTGACACCGTCGTCCGGGGAGGCCGACGCCGTCCGGGCGGTCGGATCCGGCACCTCGTCGGGCGACTGCTCCATCGCCCCCGAGCCCGTGCTCCAGGCCTGGAAGCTGCCGGCGGGGTTCGCGAAGCGGATCTTCACCACTCCGTTCGCGCGATCCACGCGGTAGTCGGGCCGCCGGGTGAGCTCGAAGACCAGCCGGACGACCCCGTCGCGGAACTGGCTCGTCCGCAGACGGACGATCCCGCCCCGGCCCACGGAGTAGTTCATGCGCGAGAGCGCGTGGCTCGCCTGCTTCAGGTCCATCACCAGACGCGTGGGGTCCGAGAGCAGGAAGTCCTGCACGCTGCTCTCCGCGCCGGCCGCGATGGCGATCACCGTCTCGGAGCCCTCGGACGTGACCCGCACGGATCTCACCGCCGGCGCGTCGTCGTTGCCCCTGTCGGGCGCCACCGCCGATCCGGCGGCCGGTGCCACCGCGTGCGCCAGCGATCCGGAGACGGGAGCCGCCTCCTCAGCGTCCTCCGGGCCCGCGCCCGCCAGTCCGGCCGCCGCGATCGCGACCGATACGAGGGCGGAAGTGAGGTGTTGTGCGATCATTGGGAAGACTCCTCGTCTTGCTTGAGCCGGAGAACGACGTTCCGGTCACGTCCGTATCCCTGCACGGTGAAGATCGCCCGGCGGGGCTCCACGCGGTCCAGACGGGCGAAGCCCACCGAGTCGCCGACACGCAGGCGGTACCGGGCGCCGGTGCTGGGATCCACGAGCACCACGATGCTCCCTCCGCCCTCTCCGCCGTACAGGATCCCCGACAGGGAGAGCTCGTCCAGCCTCGGGCCCGTCGACTCGAAGGACTGCATCGGGCTGAACGGGTCCCGCCGCCCCTGCTCGGGATAGGCGAAGACCTCCCGCCGGTACTCGACCGTATCCGACGACGAAGCCGCCGCGGAGCTGTCCGTTGCCGCGGCGGCCGTGTCGGCCTGCTGGGCCGGGCCCGACCGGGGGATCGCCAGAGCCAGGGCGACCGCGGCACAGGCGAGCGCCGCGGAGGCAAAGCCGCTCGTGTCTGCCGCGCGCCTCGTCATTGTGCTCCCCCTCCGCTCCCGCTCGTCCCGTCCTGCGTCAGCACGTAGGTCACCAGCCGGAGGTCCACGCGGACTTCCTGTATCTCCGTGTCCTCCTGGTCCTGGGACTGAATCGACTGCACCCGGGGTCGGACGAGACGATCGAGCGAGGCCACCCGAGTGATGAATGCGGCAGCCTGATGATAGCCGCCCCGCACCGACATCTCCCAGTCGCGCTGGGAGAGCCCGCTCGCCGAGTCGGGCCGAGCCTCACGAGGCGTCACGGAGAGCAGCTGGAGCCCCTGGGCCTCGCTCTCGGTGGCCACCGTCTCATACAGGGTGGCCACCTCGGAGCGGGACGGGATGAGCCGTCGGAGCGCCTCGAGCTGCCGCTGCCGGCTGTCGAGCTCCTGACGGAGCGACTCGATCTGTCCGCTGGCGTCCTCGGCCTCGCCGACCCAGGTCTCCAGCGACTCGAGCCGCTGCTGCCTCTCCTGCACCACCTGGGTGCGGGGCTGATACACGTACATCCAGAACGCCGCCCCCAGACCCGCCAGGAGGATGATGCCCAGCAGGCGGTACTGCGATGCCTGGTCCTCGGGGAGCAGCGCCATCAGCCTCCGCCTCCCGACCGGACGTTGGAGCTGACCAGCGGCCGCGTTCTGATGGCCGCCGGTGGCGGCCGCCGGTAGGTGACTGTGAGATTGAAGGAGTGCCCGTAGCTACCCTCCTCCAGCTGCGTCCGCTGGCTCCCGCCCATCTGCACGTCGCCAACGTGCTGTCTCTCCCGGAGGGCGCGCACGTACTGCGTGATCACCAGCGGGCTGGCGGCCACTCCCTCCACCGAGACCCGGAGGTCGGGGGTGGCGCTGGCACGGGAGACGGCCGTGAGCCAGGCCGCGTCCGGAAGCGCGGCGCTCAGCTCGTTCAGCATGTGCGGCCAGACGTAGCGTCCCCGGTCGAGGTCCTCGACCTGGTCCATCCGGTCCCCGATCTCGGCCCGACGCTGCTCCAGGCTGTCCACGATTCCCTGCAGGTTCGCGAGCCGGGCCGAGTCCTTCGCCATGCTCTGGATGCGGGTCTCGATCTCGTCGAGGCGGTTGCTCTGCACGTACCAGAGCGCGCCGCCGCCGACGAGGACGACGAGCGCCACGACGGCGAGAGCCACGGACCACGGGTCACCGCCTCCGCCGCTGGGGACCATCGACCGCAGCGATCCCAGCAGCTCGCCCGCGTCGAATCCGCCGCCGCGGCTCGTCTTCCTGTCCGGATGCAGGTTGACTTCCAGCATGGTAGCTCAGGCCACCTCGCGCAGTGCGAGTCCCACGGGAAGCATGTACGCCGCAGGCCCCTTCTCGGCCTCCGGGTCGCCGGATCTGGCGGCCGGCCCCGACAGCGCGCTGAACGGATCGGGGACCTCGCACGGCACGTCCAGCCGGTCGCGCACCGTCTCCAGCAGGCCCGGCACGTAGACGCCCTCTCCGCACAGGTAGAGCTGGTCGAGGGCCAGGCCGTAGGAGTCGGACTCCAGGAAGGCCGCCCCCTGCTCGATCCCCCGGGCCACGTCCTGGGACTCACGCCGGACCACTTCCTGGAGCTCCTCGTCGGGCTCGTCCCACTCGCCGCGGAGGATCGCCTCCGTGTCGTCCTTGTCGAGGCCCAGCTGTCGCTGGAGCTCGACGCCGAGCTGGCGCGTGCCGAAGGCGAGGTCCCGGACCAGCACCGGGGGGCCGTCGCGGACGATCATGACGGTCGTCCGGTCGTGGCCGATGTGCGCCACGCCGCCGATGCCCTCCAGCGCCTCGGGATGATTGGTCTCCAGGGCGTTGTAGAGGGCGAAGGCCTCCACGTCCACGACCTCGGGGTCGAGGTCGGAGTTCTCGAGCAGGGAGACGTGCTCCTCCACCAGGTCGCGCTTGGCCGCGACCAGGAGGACGTCCATCGTCAGCCCCTCGCCCTCCGGATCCGTGATCACGAAGTCGATCTGGACCTCTTCCAGGTCGAAGGGGATGTGCTGGCTCGCCTCCCACCGTAGGGCCTCCTCGGCCTCGTCGCGGGGCATGCGATCCATCTCGATCCGCTTCACGATCACGTCCCGGCCGCCGACGCTGAAGACGATGTTCCGGCCCTCGATGTCGGTATCCCGGAAGAGCCGACGCACGGCGTCGGTCACGAGGCCCGGGTCCATGATCTCGCCGTCGACGATGGCGTCCTCGTCGAGATGGTGGTGGGCGACCCTCTCCAGGCTGGGGCGATCCCCGGAATGGTCCACCACGGCCACCTTGAGCGTGTGGCTGGCCAGGTCGAGCCCGACGGTCTTCTTCGTGCCGCCGAGGAGTGAGCTTAGCATGATCCTCCTGCCCTGATTCTGGTCCCGGTTGCCCTCAAGATAGGCCGAACCGTACCCGGATCAACGCCCAAAACCGTATGCCTCCGCACTCAGCCGGTGCCGACGGTGGTGATGAGGGAGAAGATCGGGAGGTACATCGCGATCACGATGCCCCCGACGATAACCCCGAGCACGACCATCATGGCCGGCTCGATGGCCTTCACGAGCGACTCGACGGCGTTCTCCACCTCGTCGTCGTAGAAGTCGGCGATCTTCTCCAGCATCTCGTCCAGGTTCCCGGTCTCCTCGCCCACCCGGATCATCTGGGTCACCATGGGCGGGAAGACCTCCGTCTCCTCCAGCGGATCGGAGATGGCCTCGCCCGCGGCGATGGAGCTGCGCGCGTTCATGACCGCCTTCTGGACGACCGTGTTGTCGGAGGTGTTGGCCGTGATCTCCAGCCCCTCCAGGATCGGCACGCCCGAGCGCAGAAGGGTCCCGAGCGTCCGCGTGAAGCGGGCGATGGCCGTCTTCTTGATCAGGTCTCCGATGATGGGGATCGTCAGCAGCGTCTCGTCGATCGTCGCCTTCCCCGACTCGGTCTGGCTCCACCGCTGGAAGCCGAAGGCGCCGAGGCCGAGGCCGGCGGCGAGAAGCAGCATGTTCCCGCGCACGAAGTTCGACGCACCGACGACGACCTGCGTGGCCAGGGGCAGCTCCTGGTCGAAGCTGGCGAACATGGACTGGAAGGTGGGGATCACGAAGATCAGAAGCGCCGCGATGGCCGCCACGGCCACCACGCCGATCACGGCCGGGTAGACCATGGCGCCCCTGACCTTCCGGTTGATCGCCTCCGCCTTCTCCAGGAAGGTGGCCAGCCGGTCCAGGATCTCGTCCAGCACACCGCCGGTCTCACCGGCGGAGACCATGCTGCAGAAGAGGTTGTCGAAGACGTCGTCGTTCCGCTCCAGGGCGTCGGCCAGGGTGTGGCCCGACTCCACGTGGTAGAGGACGCTCCCCAGGGTCTCGGCCAGCTTCTCGTTGTCCGACTGCTTCTGGAGGATGTCCAGCGCCTCGACCAGGGGGAGCCCGGAATCGATCATCGTGGCCAGCTGCCGGGTCATGACCACGAGGTCGTGAGTCTTCACCCGGTCCCCGAAGATGTCCAGGTTGATCTCCGTCGGCTTCTTCTCCACGTCCAGCGGCGTGAGCCCGCGGGTACGGAGATAGCCGATCACGTCGTCGCGGCTCTCCAGCTCGATCTCGCTCCGCTGGACGTCTCCGCTCGTGGTTCGGGCCTTGTAGCGCCAGACAGTCATCGATGTCCTCCCGTTGTCCCTCGCGGCCCGGTCAACCCCCTGTCGACCGGACCATGCTGTGTGCGTCTCGCTCCATCATGTGGCTGCTGCGTGCAGCCGCTCTCAACGTCCCGCCCGCCGCAACCCCCACGTCCTCCATGGCGCCCTCGCGCGCCTCCAATGAATTGCTGAGACTGAATCACTCGACCGGTGAGATGGACAGGCGCTCCCGCTCGCTCCGGAGCCGGGCACGCACCTCCTCCAGGAGCTCCCCGGCGTCGCGCTCGTCGTCGGGCCCGGCGACCACAGCGGCCCGGACCTCGTCCTTCCACAGGTCCTGCGAGGAGAGGCGCGAAGCGATGCGGCCGGCCGCCGCACCCGCGTCCTCGGGCCGGGTGTCCGGCAGGCCGAGGAGGAGCTCGTCGGACGCGCTGCGTCCGATGAAGTCCGAGTCCCGGATGGTGACCCGGACCGTCTCGGCCACCTCCGTGACGGAGCACTCCGGGTCGTCGGGGTAGACCAGCGACAGCAGGCTCACCGGCCGCCCGTGGCGCTCCGATCGCGTGATCTCCGCCTGCAGGAGCTTGACGAAGCCGGCCTCGGTGAAGAGTCCCGTGTCCGGGTCCCGGTAGGGCGTCGACCCGTCGCCGCCGGACGACCGTGACCGGGTTTCGATGGACAGGACCTCGGCCTGCTCCAGCAGCTCCGGCTGGCTGGTGACGGTTCGTCCGATCTCCTCCGCCTGGGCGAGCGCCTCCCGGAGACGGTCCCGGAGCGCCGAGACGCGCTCGAGCGTCGCCTTCCGCTGCATCTGCATCCAGTCGGCGTTGACTCGCCACACCAGCTTGTCCAGGGAACGTGCCTGGGTCAGAAGCGGCTCGCCGACGGGTGAGCGCGGGTCGTCGCCGCCGGGAGGCGCTCCGTCTTCGGACTCGGCGGACTCCCGCTGGGCCAGGTCCTGGCACACCTGCTCGGCCTCGTGCACCGCCTCCTCGAGCTGGACGAGGGTCTCCTGCAGCGCCTCCTCGTCGAGCTCGCGCACGAAGCGGCGCCACCGCGAGGTCCCGGCGCTGATCAGGTCCGCGAGCCGGTCGTCCCGGCCCGTGACCGCGTCCCGCTCGTCACCCATGAGGGCGGCCCTCATCCAGTGCTAGGACAGCACCCAGTCGTACACGGTGCCGAAGTCCTCGTCGTGTGACGCCACGCGCTCGAAGTACTTCCGCGCGCTGCCGCGGTCGTCGATGCGGTAGTGGCTCAGGCCCAGCTGGAAGAGGACGTCCACCAGCTCGTCGTCGTCCAGGTCCTCCCGGTCGAGGGCCAGCGAGAGGACGTCGATGGCCTCGTCCGCGTCGCCCCTGGCGAGGAAGTAACGCCCCGCCAGCTCGTAGGCCTCGGCGGGAGGCCCGTCGCCGGTGTCCCCGCCGAAGTCGTCCCGGTCGCCGGAGCGGAGCAACTCGGCCGCTCCCTGGAGCCACTGTACCCGATCGCGGACGCGGCCCAGCTCCGGCCAGATCCGCCGGCCGAGCTCCGTGCGCTCCGCTTCCGGCCCGCTGGGAACGTCGGCGTCCGGCAACAGCTCGGGAACGTCCAGTGCCTCGCGCGCCCGCCGGGCCAGCTCCTCGATGCCCTCACGGGCCGCCTCCGCGTCGACGTCGAGCCCGAGCACGTGCTCGTAGACGAGCCGCGCGCCCCGCCACGAATCACGGCGCCGGAGGGCGCTCGCCATCTGCTCGTAGGAGTCGAGGAGAGCGTCGGAGTCATCGAGGCGCTCGGCGTAGCCGACGCGCCGGCGGTAGTGGTCCAGGCGGTCCGGGTCGAGCTCGATGAGCTCGTCGAGCACGTCCAGGCCGCGCCGGAGCTCGGCCTTCTCGCCGTACTCCCCCTCGTAGTCCGTGCTGCCGCCGGCATCGCCGACTCCGGCCGCGGCCGAGGCGCCGCCGACACCCTCGGCCTCCTCGTCCCGGCGCGGCGGGGGCGACGCGTCGAGCGTCTCCTGTGTCTCCCCCTCCTCCTCGACGTCATCGACAGCGGGTCCGCCCGGCAGATCCTGAGAGTGCGTCGACATCGGCTCCTCCTGGTCTTCGTCTTCTTCCTCTTCGTCTCGGTGCTCGTCGAATTCGTCCGTCTCCCACGCTCCCTCGCCGGCGTGCTCCGGCCGGGAATCCCGATCCGGCTCCTGACCGGACAGCTCTTCTCCGTCCGCCGCCGGGGCTGGCTCTTCTTCCTCCACGTCGTCGCCGCTCCCTGTCGGGGCGCCGGGCTCCCGCCCGACGGTCTCACCCGGCTCGTTCCAGCCGTAGTCCGACGCGGCCTCCCCGTCGGCCGCGTCCTCGTCCTCGAAACCCTCCAGGACGTCGTCGTCGGCGGCCCCGTTCCCGAGCTGGTCGTCGGCGTCCGGGAACGGGAACCCCTCGTCCAGCGAGCCCGTCTCCCCGGCGCCGACCTCCAGGTCGTATTCCTCGTCGTCCTCCGGCTCCCCGGGCTCCTCACCGAGACCGGACGTCTCCTCCTCGAAGTCGTCGAACTCGGGGGTCGTGTCCTCGAGCCCCGACCCGGCGCCCGCGAACTCGTCCTCGTCCTCCGCGACATCGTCCTCCGCCAGCTCTGCTTCCGCGTCGCCGGTCTCTGAATGCGCTGCGCCCTCGAAGGAGACCTCCTCCCCCAGCTGCTCCTGGTCGGGGACGACCTCCCCCCGGACCGCCTCGATGCGTTCCCTGATCTCCTCTTCGTCCAGGGCGGACGGGGCGCCGACGTCCACGTCGAGGCGCTCGAGCACGTCCAGGGCCTCGTCGTGACGACCGGCCTCCTCCTGGAGCTCGGCCAGGCGGAGCCCGATGGCCACGTCCCCCGACAGGTCCAGGAGCCGGCGCAGGAAGTCCTTCGCCTCGACCCAATCCCGCTCCATGTCGACGGTCTGCAGGTAGTCGCCCACGTAGTCCCGGGCCTCGGCCATCACGCCCATCTCGGCGTGCAGCCACGCCAGGTTCCAGAGGGCCTCGGTGTGCTCGGGAGCGATGCGCAGGATTCGGCGGTAGACGGCGATGGCCTGGGGCTGGAGTCCCTCCCGGGCGTACAGCTCGCCGGCGCGCTGGAAGGCCTCGATGGCGTCCTCCTCCTGATCCCGGCGCAGGTGGAGGTCGGCGATACGGAGGAAGACGGAGGCATCCTGGTGCGTGAGGCCCTCCGTCTCCCGGTGGTCGATCACGGACTCGTAGAGCTCTATTGCCCGCCCGAAGTTCTCGCTTCGCTCCTGCTCGTAGGCTCTCTGCTTGAGGTCGTTGATCATCTCCAGCCTCCCGAATGGACCCGACGGCCCGCCTGGCGGCACGCCGTCGAGCTGGATATTTGGACTGTCCGAACCCGTGCTCCCCGTCGTCGCCGGGCCGAGCCGGGAGCGGCGAACTCACTCGCCGCTCGAGGCCGCGCGTTGCCCGACGGGATCCCCGAATTCGTGCAAATGAGGCTCCGCTGGAGGGTGGCTTCGACAATCGCTTTCCATACATGGACTTGGAAGATGTCCGTGCTCGCCGGAAGTGACGATTTTGGAACCGAGTTCGTCGATTTTTGCAACCAGTCGTTGCATTCTGCGACTTTCGGAACCCGAAACGCGACGAGGAATATGGGCCACACTCCGGTGCGGTCATGCACGGTTAGCATTGCGCCGAGGTCGAGCCTTCCCCTCTTTTAGGATCTTCAGCATATTCACGTTGCCGTAGAAGCTTTTCCTCAGACCAGTCCCAGCATGCCCGACGGGGAATCCGCTCCCAAATACCGGTCCCGGTCTTCCGAGCAGCGCTCGGATACCTCGGACGGTCGCTCCGGCGCCTCCAATGGCGCCGGCGGCCGGTCGGATCGGCGACCCGCGCGAGCGCGTCAGAGAGAGGGAGAGGACGACGACCGCGTGCCGCTGAACCAGGCGCAGCACCGCAAGCGCCTCGGCCAGCTCCTCCTGGACCGGGGCGACATCACCCAGGAGCAGCTCGACGAGGCCCTGGAGGAGCACCGGACGAACGAGACGCGGCTGGGCTTCCACCTGGTCTCGCTGGGGCACGTCGACGAGGAGCAGCTGGGCGAGGTACTGGCGCTCCAGTACGACATTCCGGCGGTGGAGCTGTCGGAGATCGACGTGGAGGAGGACCTGCTGGACCTGGTCCCCAGCGAGTTCGCCAGCAAGAACCTGGTCCTCCCCATCGAGCGGAACGGTCGTACCCTGACGGTGGCCATGGCCACCCCGAACGACCTCAGCCTCATCGACGACCTCCGGTTCCGCACCGGGCTGGAGGTCAAGCCTCGCGTCGCCAGCGCGTACGCGCTCCGGCACGCCATCGAGAAGCAGTACCTGGGGCTGAACGAGCGCTTCAGCGGCATCCTGGAGGAGCTCGAGCAGGAAGAGGTCGAGGTCCTCGAGGAGGAGGATGAAGAAGAGGACCTCACCGCCGGCGAGGTCGAGCAGCAGGTCGACGAGGCACCGGTCGTCCGCCTCATCAACGGCATCCTCACGGACGCCGTCCGGCGGGACGCCTCCGACATCCACATCGAGCCGTACGAGGACAGCCTGCGGGTCCGCTACCGCATCGACGGCGTCCTGCAGGACATCATGAACCCGCCCAAGCGGCTCAAGTCGGCCCTCATCTCCCGCGTCAAGATCCTGGCGGACCTGGACATCGCCGAGCGCCGGGTGCCCCAGGACGGGCGCATCAAGATGAAGATGGGCGACCGGGTCATCGACTTCCGGGTCTCGACGCTCCCCGTCACGGCCGGCGAGAAGATCGTCCTCCGCGTGCTGGACAAGAGCAACCTCCGGCTCAGCCTGGAGGACTTCGGCATGGAGCCGAAGGCGGAGAAGGACTTCCTCGACGCGGTCCACAGCCCGTACGGGATGATCCTGGTCACCGGTCCCACCGGCTCGGGCAAGACGACCACCCTCTACTCCGCCATGGACCGGCTGAACACCTCCCAGGTCAACATCATGACCGCCGAGGATCCGGTGGAGTACAACCTGGCCGGCATCAACCAGGTCCAGGTCAAGCCCCAGGTGGGGCTCGACTTCGCCGCGGCGCTGAAGTCTTTCCTGCGCCAGGACCCGGACATCGTCATGGTGGGCGAGATCCGGGACCTGGAGACGGGCGGGATCGCCATCAAGGCGGCGCTCACCGGCCACCTGGTGCTCTCCACGCTGCACACCAACGACGCGGCCTCCACCGTCACCCGGATGGTGGACATGGGGCTGGAGCCCTTCAACATCGCCTCGGCCTGCCAGGTGATCACCGCCCAGCGCCTCGTCCGCCGCATCTGCAACGAGTGCCGGGTGGAGGCCAGCTACAGCCAGGCCGAGCTGGAGGCAGCGGGCTTTTCGCCGGAGCAGATCCGGGACGTGACGTTCTACGAGGGCGAGGGCTGCCAGGCATGCGACGACACCGGCTACTCGGGGCGCCAGGGCCTGTACGAGGTGATGCCGGTGAGCGGCGAGATCCGGCAGATGATCCTCGAGGGGGCCAGCTCCGACGAGATCAAGCGCCAGGCCGTGGAGAACGGCATGATCACCCTTCGGCAGGACGGCCTGATCAAGGTGCGGAGGGGCATCACGACGCTCGAGGAAGTCCTGCGCGAGACGTCCGTGTAGAGCTCCGCACAGACCGCACAGTGGACAGGGAGGAGCGCCCGTGACCCCGCCGAAGCTCGAGATCCCGTTCGACCTGGAGACTCTCCTCCGGGAGATGATCAAGAGCGACGCCTCCGACCTGCACATCACGGTGGGGCAGCCGCCGACCTTCCGGATCCACGGGCAGCTCCGGCCCACCCCGGTGGACACGAAGCTCCGCCCCCAGCACACGGAGGCCGTGGGGCGCCAGGTGCTGGACGAGGAACAGTGGCAGATGTTCGAGGAGGAGAAGGAGTACGACTTCTCCTTCGCCGTCGAGAACCTCTCGCGGTTCCGCTGCAACATCTTCCGTCAGCGGGGGGCCGTGGCCCTTGCCATCCGGGCCATTCCCTACGAGATCCCGGACTTCCACGAGCTGAATCTGCCCGGGGTCATCCGCGACTTCGCCGACCTTCCCCGGGGGCTGGTCCTGGTCACCGGCCCCACGGGCTCCGGGAAGTCCACGACGCTGGCCACCCTCATCGACCGGATCAACCGGAAGCGGCAGGAGCACATCGTCACCGTGGAGGATCCCATCGAGTTCCTCCACTCCCACAAGAACTGCATCGTCAGCCAGCGGGAGGTCGGAGGCGACACGCACAGCTTCGCCGACGCGCTGAAGTACGTCCTCCGTCAGGACCCCGACGTCGTGCTCATCGGAGAGATGCGGGACCTGGAGACGGTCCAGGCCGCCCTCACCGTGGCCGAGACCGGGCACCTGGCCTTCGCCACGCTGCACACCAAGGACGCGGCGGAGACCATCAACCGGATCATCGACGTCTTCCCGTCGCACCAGCAGGAGCAGGTCAGGACCCAGCTGGCCTCCGTCCTGGAGGGCGTGGTCACCCAGGCGCTGGTCCGACGCTCGGACAGGGACGGCCGCATTCCGGCCAGCGAAGTCCTGGTGGCCACGCCGGCGATCCGGTCGATGATCCGCGAGGACAAGGTCCACCAGATGAAGTCGGCCATGCAGACCGGCCAGAAGGAGCACGGCATGCAGACGCTCAACGACTCCCTGGCCGACCTCTACACCTCCGGCGTCATCGACATGGAGAGGGCCCTGAAGACGACCAGCAACCCGAAGGACCTGAAGCGCCAGCTGGGGATGAAGCCCGGGGAGGACCTGGACGGGGGAGGACGCGGAGGGGCCACCCGGGGGAGGGGGCGGACCACCGGCTCCGGCGCCGGGAGGCGCTGAGGAGCGCCGAGCCCGAGCCGCGTCCGAGCGGCGCCGCAGCCGCGGTGCCCGGCTCCGTCTCCCAGGCCTCGAATTCCTCGGCGTACCGGAGCCCGTGGCGGTCCCCCAGGATCTCGCCGGCACGCTCGCCCATCTCCCGCCGGCGCCCGATGATCTCCTTTTCCGGAACGGGACCCAGGGCCTCGGTCATCTCGCCCCGGGTGAGCCACAGCACCACGACGCGGTCGCCGCCCCTCCCCTTCGTCGGCGCTCACTCGGCGGCGGCGTCCAGCGCCTCCGCCCCCTCGCCGGCGGCCTCGCGCAGCACCTGCCGGGCCCGACGGGTTACGAGCACCACCACGGCGATGGTGGCCAGCAGCCCCGCCACCTGGAGCGCGGTCTGTCCCCAGTCGGCGGCGCCGGTGGCCGCGGCGGCCACGCTGGTCCCGGCGGCTCCGATGTAGACGTACATCAGGGTGCCGGGCAGCATGGCGAGCCAGGAGGCCAGCACGTAGGGGCCGAACCGCACCCGTGTGAGGCCGAAGGCGTAGTTGAGGAAGTTGAAGGGGAAGACCGGCGACAGCCGCGTGAGGGCGACCACCTTCCATCCCTCATTGCCCACGGCCCGGTCCACGGCCTCGAACTTCTCCCTGCCCGTCACCCAGCCCGCCACCTTCTCCCGGGCCACGTAGCGGGCGATGAGGAAGGCCGCGGCGGCGCCGGCCACCGAGGCGGCGGAGACCAGCACGGTGCCCCACAGCAGCCCGAAGGCCACGCCGGCGCCGATGGTTAGCGCCGAGCCGGGCACCAGGAGCACCGTGGCCAGGACGTAGACCAGCCCGTAGACCAGGGGCCCCGCCAGGCCGAATCCGTCGATCCAGTCCCGGAGGGCGGCCACCCAGCCCGAGCCGGAGGGGGCCTCCCGCTCCTGTCCGGCGGCGCCGGCCGCCCGTCCCGCCTGTTCCGCCTGTCGGTCCCTGTCCGAGCGAGCCTGCATCGGGAGCAGGGAGGCAGGGGCTGGCGCCGGGCGGTCCGCGGACGTGCCCCCGGACGCCGATCCGTCCGCCGCCGCCCGCGGCTCGCCCCCGGGCGCGGCGTTCAGCGACCAGTCGTAGTCGGTGAACCGGACCGGCGGGTCGCCGCCGGCCTCCTCCACCAGCTCCCGGACCGCGGGCCGGCCGTACCGGGCCACGAACCGGGGGATCGTCTCCGCGCGCGGATTCCATCCCTCCTTCGTGAAGTCCTCCCCGTACCAGTCGAAGTAGCGGGAGAGGACCAGCGTGCCGCCGTCGAGGCGGACGTTGGCCGTGTCACGGAGGAAGGCCCGGGTGCGCCGCTCGAGCTGTGCCTCCAGCGAGTCGCCGGCGAAGGCCCACGTGGGCAGCGGCGCGCACGACAGGGACGCGCAGTTCACGGCGAAGTGGATCCGCGGGTCCCGGAAGAAGGGCCGCAGGACGTTGTGCTCGATCTCGTCCAGGGTGAGCTCGTGGCCGCCCACCGTGCGCGTGGTTCCGGACCACACCCCGTCGATGTCACGAATGGAGGAGACCCCGGGGTGCTCGAGGATCGCCTCCACCGTGTAGGCGTTGTAGGCGTTGATGAACAGCGCCTCCAGGTGGGAGGGCGCCAGGCTGGCCAGGTCGGCCGCCGCCACCCGCTCCAGGTACGCGTCGAGCCGGTCCCGGTGCTCCTGGAAGTACCGGTAGTCGACGAGGCCGTCCTCGGTGCCGGCGGCCAGGAGGCTGTCCCACCGGTCGTGGGAGAAGGCGGCGGAGCCGGAATCCATGGAGGACCGGACCGCGTCGGCCACGGGGCCGGAGGCCTGCTGGCTGGCCGGGGCGCCGCACGCGGCGGCCGCCACCACGAGCAGAGCGACCAGGGCCGCGAAGCCGCGCGGGGCGCGCACTCCGCCGACCCCCTTCGTCTTCCCGGAATTCACTTCCCTGTGTCTGCTCATGTGTTCATTCCTCCGCCAGACGGCTCTCGACCTCGCCCCGCGCCTCGAGCGTCCGGCTCACGGGGCACCGGTCGGCGATCTCCAGCAGCCGCTCACGCTGCTCGCGATCCAGCCCGCCCTCCACGGCGATCTCGCGGTCGAAGCGGTCGATCTTCGAGGCGGTGCCTCCGTCCTCCTCGGTGCAGGCCTCCCGGTCCTCCGCGTGCACCTTCCCGTGGTCCAGCCGCACCGTCACCTCCTCCAGGGGCCAGTCTTTTCGGTCGGCGTACATGCGGAGCGTCATGGCCGTGCACGCCCCGAGCGCCGCGTTCACCAGGTCGTACGGGGACGGCCCGCGGTCGGTGCCGCCCACCGATTCGGGCTCGTCGGAGACCAGCGAGTGGCCGCCGGCCATCACGTCGGTGCGGAACCCCGAGCCTGTGAGCCGCGCCACGACCTCGCCCTCCTCGCTCTCCGGGGCCTCCGCGGTCTCCTCCGGAGCGGGCTCGACGTCGATGTACTTCCTGGCCCACGCGCCGAGGACGGTCCCGGCGTAGCGGGAGTCGGCCTCGTCCAGGAGCAGGTGCCCGGCACGGTCCAGGGAGACGAAGCTCTTCGGGTGCTTCGCCCACCTGTAGATGCGCGCGGCGTTGTCGATCCCCACGAGGTCGTCCAGCGGGGAGTGAAAGATGAGGAGCGCCCGGTCCAGGTCGCGGACCGTCGCCTCCATCCGCGTCTCCTCCAGGTCGTCCAGGAACTGCTTCTTGATGGTGAAGGTGCGCCCGGCCAGGGTGACCTCGGCCTTCCCGCGCTCCCGGATCTCGTCGAGCTTGGCACCGAAGTTCTGCTTCACGTGGCCGGGGTCCGCCGGCGCCGCCACCGTGGCCACGGCACGGGAGGACGGGATCCGGGAGGCGGCCTGCAGCACCGCGGCCCCGCCCAGGGAGTGTCCCACCAGGACCTGGGGCGCCTCCATCTGCTCCCCCATGAAGTCGGCCGCGGCCACCAGATCGGCCACGTTGGAGGAGAAGTCAGTGTCCGCGAAGTCGCCCTCGCTCTCGCCGAGCCCGGTGAAGTCGAAGCGGAAGACGCCGATCCGCGCCTCGTTCAGCGCGCGACTCAGGTTGGTGGCCGCCTTCAGGTCCTTGGAGCAGGTGAAGCAGTGGGCGAAGAGGGCGTAGGCGTCCGGCTTCTCGTCCACCGGCAGGTCGAGGCGACCCACCAGCCTGTCGCCGGTGGCCCCTTCGAACTCGAACTTGCGTGACGTCATCCCTTCTCTCCTCCCCGGCCCTTCGCGCGGTACCTCAGGTCTCTCCCTCGCTCCCTCCACAAGGAGCAAGGTGTGCGCGGTGTTCCCGGCGCGACAGGCCCTCCCCGCGAGATCACCGTCCGCCCGTGCCCGCGGAGACCGGGTGCGGCGAGGGGGGACGGCTCGCGGCCGCGGCCGGCGGAACTCTACGCCTGAACGACTGTTCATACATTTGCACTCGTCGAGCGAACTTCACCCTGTGCGGGACGCTCGAGGCCCGGCGGGATCCAGCCTCCGGGGCGCCCGCCGCAGCGAGAACGGAGGTCGAGCCGATTCCCCCCGACGACGTCCCCCCGGACCAGGGGCGGGTGATCCACCCCGAGGCCGTGCACGAGGCCGCCGCGGATACGGCGGCGGACGAGGACCTGGCCTACCTGGCGGACACCTTCCAGCTCCTGGCCAACGAGACCCGGCTCCGTATCGTCGGCGCCCTGGCCCGCCGGGAACTGTGCGTCGGGGACCTGGCGGCCGCCGTGGACTCCAGCCCGTCGGCGGTGAGCCATCACCTGCGCCAACTCCGTCAGATGGAGCTCGTGCGGTACCGCAAGGACGGGCGGATGGCGTACTACCGGCTCGACGACGATCACGTCTCGGAGCTCTTCCGCCTGGGGCTGGAGCATGTGCGCGAGTAGCGACCGGGGATCGGCGGGCGGCGGCGAGGACCGGACGGCGGCCGACGAGCCGGAGGCGGAGCGATCCGCCGCGGCCGGGGGCGCCTCCGGCGGCCGCGAGCTGGAATTGCAGGTGACGGACATGGACTGCGCCGACTGCGCGCTCCGGATCCGGGAGGGGCTGCAGCAGGTCGAGGGCGTCGGCGAGGTGGAGGGGAACCCGGTCTCCCGGCGCGTCCGCGTCCGCTTCGACGAGTCCCGCGTGGCCCCGGAGCGGATCCGGCGCGAGCTGGGCGAGCTGGGGTACGCCTCCCGGGAGACGGGCGAGGGGCCGGAGCTCAGCCGGGAGGACCTGTGGAGCGGACCCGAGGCGCTGCGCACGTACGGGGCCGGGCTCTTCTTCCTGACGGGGGTCGCCCTGCAGGTGGCCGGGGCGGCGCCGACCCTGCTCCCGCTTCCCGTCCACGACCTGGCTCTCCCGGACCTGCTGTTCGTGGCGGCAGGGGCGCTGGGAGGCTGGAACTTCTTCCCCGCCGGCCTCCGATCGGCACGCCGGCTGTCGCTCGACATGAACTTCCTGATGACGGTGGCCATCCTGGGCGCGGTTGCGGTGGGCGAGTTCCTGGAGGCGGGGGCCATCGCCTTCCTCTTCTCGGTGGCGGAGCTGCTGGAGGAGTACTCCGTGGACCGGGCCCGGCGCTCCATCCAATCGCTCATGGACCTCTCGCCGGAGACGGCCACGGTGATACGGGATGGCCGGCAGGTGACGGTCCGGGCGGACGAGGTGGAGCCGGGCGACACCGTGGTGGTCCGGCCCGGCGAGCGGATTCCGGCCGACGGCGAGGTCACGGACGGCGCCTCGGCCGTCGACGAGTCGCCCATCACCGGCGAGTCCATGCCGGCGGAAAAAGCCGCCGGAGACGAGGTCTACGCCGGAACGATCAACGAGGAGGGCTTCCTCGAGGTGCGCGTGACCCGGGCCGGGGACGCCACCACGCTCTCCCGGGTCATCCACCTGGTGGAGGAGGCCGAGAGCCACAGGGCTCCCACCGAGCGCTTCGTAGAAAAGTTCGCCCGCTGGTACACGCCGGCGGTGACGGGCCTGGCCGTCCTGGTGGCGGCCGTCCCGCCCCTCCTCTTCGCCGCCCCCTTCGGCGAGTGGTTCGTCCGCGGGCTGACGCTACTGGTCATCGCCTGTCCCTGCGCGCTGGTGATCTCGACGCCGGTGGCCGTGGTGAGCGGCATCACCGCCGGCGCGCGCAACGGCGTTCTCATCAAGGGCGGTAACTACCTGGAGGCCATGGGCGAGGTGGAGGTCATCGCCCTGGACAAGACGGGCACGCTCACCCGGAGCCACATGACCGTCACCGACGTGCATCCGCTCGGGGGACGGGACGAGGAGGAGGTGCTGGCCCGGGCGGCCGCGGTGGAGGCCCGCTCGGAGCACCCCATCGGCCGGGCCGTGACGGAGGCGGCCTCCTCCCGGGGGATCGCGGCGGGCCGGTGGAGCGTGGAGGGCTTCGAGGCGATCGCCGGAAAGGGGGCCCGGGCGCGCCTGGACGGGGAGGAGTGGCTCGTCGGCAGGCCGGAGCTCTTCAGCGGCGCCGCCCTCCCCGCCGACCTGCTGGCCCGGCTCCGCTCCGGGGGGAAGACTGCCGTCGTGGTGGGCGGGCCGGACGGGCCGGCGGGTGTCGTCGGCGTGGGCGACCCGACGCGGGCCGGCGCGGCCGGCGCGATCGAGAGGCTGAACCAGGCCGGCGTCCGCCGCGTCGTGATGCTCACCGGGGACCACCGGGAGACGGCGGAGGCCGTGGCGGCGGAGCTCGGACTCGACGATGTCCGGGCCGAGCTCCTCCCGCAGGAGAAGGTCGAGGCGGTGCGCGAGCTGGAGCGGGAGCACGGCCGGGTGGCCATGGTCGGCGACGGCGTGAACGACGCCCCGGCCCTGGCGGCGGCCACCGTGGGCGTCGCCATGGGCGCCGCCGGCTCGGACACGGCGCTCCAGACCGCCGACATCGCCCTCATGGGCGACGACCTGAGGCGCCTGCCCTACCTGTACGCCCTCTCCCACCGGGGACGCGGCGTGATCCGCCAGAACATCTGGGCCTCCATCGGCGCGAAGGCGGTCCTGGCCGCCGGCGTGCCCTTCGGCCTGGTCTCCCTGATCGTGGCCGTCCTGGTGGGCGACATGGGCGCCTCGCTGGGCGTCACGGCCAACTCCCTCCGGCTGGCGCGCGTGCGGGGCTGACCGCGGCGGAGCGCCCGGCGCTGGCGCGGAGAGCGTCGTCCGCCGGCGCCCCCTGTCTCCACGGATCGGCCGGCCGAGGGGTCCCGTCCCTACTCGCCCTACTCGGGCTCCTCCGGCGGGAGCACCACGTGCAGGGTGGAGTGCTCGAGCTCCGCCACCTCCCGCGTCCGCGTCCGGCGGCTGCCGGCCGCGCCCAGCTTCGCCATGAGATCCGGCAGGGACTGCCCCTCGGCCTCGTGCACCACCACGTACAGCCGTCCGCCCGGCTGCGGCTGCGAATTGACCCGGTCCGGCGACATGCCCAGGTGCCGGAACCAGTACTCCAGCACCACCTCGGCGGGGCCGAAGGCCAGGAGGCCGTCGTCCTCCTCCATGCGCTCCCCCAGCAGCCGGGCGGCCTCCTCGCCGTCCCGGTAGGGGTTCATGGCCGGCGACTCCACCACGGAGCCGCGGGCCACCACCGACCCGCCGAGGCCCGCCAGGAGGAGCACGGCGGCCGCGGGCCCGGCGAGCCGCGTCCAGCCGCCGCGTCCGGCACCTGCCGGGGCGGCGGGACGGAGCGCCGCCTTCCCTCCACCGCCTCCCGCCGCGGCGCGCCCCCATCCGAGGACCCACCCGGTCCCGCGGGCCACCAGGAGCCCGAACACGGGCACCAGGAAGAGCCACACGCGGGCGAAGGGAACGCGCCGGTTGACCAGCAGGAGGAGGGTCGACCAGGCCAGCGCCACCAGCGGATAGGAGGCGACCCCCGGCGTCCGGCCCGGATCGCCGAGCAGCCCCAGGTCCCGCGCGACACCGACCAGGGCCAGTGCGCAGAGGGCCAGGGCTGCGGCCGTGGGCCACCCCGCCGTCCAGGTGCTCCACAGGCTGCCGAAGAAGCCCGGCAGACCGGCGGCGAACTCGGCGATGGGAGAGGGCTGGACGAAGCGGTTCGACACGATGGAGGGAAGCCCGGACAGCTGAATCGCGGGCAGGTAGAGCCAGCCGACGGCGATCCCCACGACCGGGACGGCCACGCCGGCCTCCCGCAGCAGCTCGGAGCGGAGTCGCGGGCGCTCTCCACCGTCCCCGGCCTCCGCCGCCCCTCCCCGCCCCGACAGGACGAGCCAGGCCAGGACGGCCCCCACGGGATAGAGGGCGACAGGAATCGCATGCAGGGAGGCCGCCGCCACGACACAGAACAGGGCCCACGCTGCCAGGTCGCGCCGTTGCAGCAGGCGCGCCGCCAGGGGGACCAGGAGCAGCGCGCAGAGCACGACGATGGAGTAGCCGCGGGCGTTCGTGGAATACAGGACCAGGGGCGTGGAGACAGCGGCCACGGCGGCCGCCACCAGGGCTTCGTCGGCGTCGCCCAGGGCGTCCCAGGCCGCGTAGGCCATCGGCACCACGCCCACGCCGGCCAGGAAGGCCGGCAGTCGCATCACCGCCGGCGCCGAGCCCAGGGCCCCCGTCACCAGATGCACCAGCAGGGTGTGGAGAAGGTGGTTGTTCGGAAAGGTGTAGCGGGCGAGCCCGAGCTCCACGGGCCTTGCGGCGAAGTGGGTGAAGGTGAAGGCCTCGTCGTAGCGGACCGGCTGGGAGAGGTACAGAAGCCGCAGCCCCGCCCCGCCGAGTACCACGGCGGCCAGGGCGAGGACGTGCCACCGGCCCCGGCGGCGCGGCAGCCCCGTCAGCCACCGGGCGGCGTCGCGGGCGAGCTTCCTCAGGTCCCGCCACAGGCGCCGGATCCGTCGGCCGACGACGGCCCCGGTCGGTCGGGGCGCGAGGACGCCGATCCCCCAGGCCAGCAGCCCGGCGCCCGCCGCGCCGAGCGCCAGCACGCCGGACGCCCCCTCGAGCAGGGCC
>CAZFDK010000036.1:0-26605 GCA_964518305.1 uncultured Gemmatimonadota bacterium
GGCGGAGCTCTTCGCCCACCGCTTCGACAGCAAGGCCATCTCCGCCATCCTGGCGCTGATCTCCATCGTCGCCTTCCTTCCGTACCTGACCCTCCAGATGTCCGGAGCCGGCTACGTGTTCAACGTCGTCACCGAGGGCCGAATCCCGGTGTGGGCGGGGGCGGCCATCGCCTACGGCGTGGTGCTGGTCTACGTCTTCCGCAGCGGGGTCATGGGGGTCGGGTGGACCAACACCTTCCAGGGGATGTTCATGATGGCCCTCGCCTGGGGGCTCGGCCTCTACCTGCCGCACGAGCTCTACGGCGGCGTCACGCCCATGTTCGAGGCCATCGCCGCCGAGTTCCCGGAGATGCTCCGCGCCCCGGGGCTCGACGACGCCGGGCAACCCTGGACCTGGGGCGGCTACTCCAGCTCGATCCTCATCTCCGTGCTGGGGTTCAGCCTGTGGCCGCACTACTTCATGAAGATCTACACCGCCCGGGACGTCCGGACGCTGAAGAAGACGATCGTCGCCTACCCCACCTTCCAGATCTTCCTGGTGCCGATCCTCTTCATCGGCTTCTCGGGGGTGATGGCCTTCCCCGGCGTGGAGCCGGCGGACGCCATCCTGCCCACGGTGATCACCTCCATCGAGCTCCCGGCCTTCGTGGTGGGCCTCTTCTGCGCCGGCGCCCTGGCGGCGTCCATGTCCACCGGGGACGCCATCCTGCACGCCGGCGGCTCGATCCTGGTGCGGGACTTCTGGCAGGTGCTGGTCGACCCGGAGATGAGCGACCGGACGCAGCGCCGTACCATACAGATCCTCGTGGTGGTGCTGGGTGCGGTGGCGTACTACTTCGCGGTGATCTCCGACGTCTCCCTGGTCTACCTCCTGCTGCTGTCGTACGGCTTTATCGCCCAGCTTTTCCCGCTCCTCCTGGCCACTTTCTTCTGGCCGAGGTCCACGCCGGCCGGAGCTCTGGCCGGGCTCCTGGTGGGGAGCGCGGTGGTGATCACCTGGAACCTGGTGCCCTGGCTCCAGTGGCAGGACATCCATCCCGGCGTGTGGGGTGTGGCGGCCAACACGGTGACCCTCGTGGCCGTCTCCCTGGTGACCGAGCCCATGGACGAGGACCACGTGGAGGAGTTCGTGGTCCGGTAGGGCCGTCGCGCCTCTCAGCCGTCGGGCACCGCCGCCTCCGGGTCCGCCCCTTCGGTCTCGGCCCTGTCCGTCGGGTCATCCATTGCGTCCGCGGCCGCTCCCCAACCCCGCGCCAGGGCCTCGTTCAGGGCCAGACCCCGTTCCAGCGCCTCCACGGCGATGGACTCCTCCACGGTGTGCGCCAGGCTCTCCTCGCCCGGGCCGAGGCCGATCACCGTGGCGCCGGCCCGGGCGAAGTGCCCGCCGTCGGTGGCGAAGGTCCACAACCCCACCGGGGGCCTCTCACCCCCGAAGTGGGGCTCCAGCGTCTCGACGGCCGAACGCACCGCGGGGTGGTCGGCCGGGAGCAGGAAGGCCGGATTGTCGGCCGGCATGGTCATCCGCATGCCCGTGTAGCTGAGCCGCTCGAAGCGCGGGATCGTGAGCTCCCCCCCGGTGCCGAGGACCAGGGATCGCTCCAGCAGCGGCTCCAGGCGCTCACGCACCGACTCGGCGCTCTGGCCGAGGACGGTGCGGCAGTCCAGGGTCAGCCGCGCCTCGCTCGGAATCACGTTCGTGCTCTCCTGATCGGTGCGGAGTCGCGTGGGCACCAGGGTGCTGGGCCCGAGGTCCGGGCTCACCGGATGGTCCATCGACTCCAGCTCGGTGAGGAACCGGCCGACGACCCGGAGTGGATTCGCCCCGCGCTCCGGGGCGCTGGCGTGAGCCGATCGCCCGCGGACCACGACCTGGAGCTCGACGCGGCCGCGGTGTCCGCGCCGGAGCTCGTTCTGGCTGGGCTCGCCGACGACCACCAGCCCGAGATCGCGCTCGGCGGCCAGGTGCCGGGCGCCGAGACCGCCCACCTCCTCCTGTACGGTGGCCGTGACCTGGACGTCCCCCGGCGGCCGGTCCCCGGCGGCCAGCCGCCCGACGCCATGGACCTGCGCGGCCAGCGGGCCCTTGATGTCGACGGCCCCGCGGCCCCAGATGCGTCCGTCGTGGACCTCACCCCCGAAGGCCGGGTGGGGCCAGGCCTCCGGATCGCCGGCGTCCACGTGGTCCAGGTGCGTGTTGAACGTCACGGTGGGCGCCTCGCCACGGCCGGACACGAGGCCGATGACATTTCCGGCGTCGTCCTTCCGAACCTCGTCGTAGCCCAGCCCCTCCATCTCCTCCCGCACCAGCCCGGCCACCTCTTCCTCCTCGCCGGGCGGGCTCTCGGTCTGGATGAGCTCCTGCAGGAACTCGACACATCGGCCTCGATCCTTCATCCTCGTCCTCCATCAGCTGGCCATCGAGTGGTGCGGTCCGGGTCAGGCCGGATGGCGGGCGGCGCGTTTCCGGAACCGTACCGTGTTGCTGGCGTCACAGGCGACTCGCGAGGACCGCGTGATCGACGATCCAATGTACCGGGAAACCGACTCGTTGTCGGGAATCGACTGGCAGAGCCCCGGCCGCCACGTACCGGCGCTGGCTGCCGGGGCGCTCCTGCTGGCCGCCTGGACCGCTCCTCCCGAGGCCGCCGCCCAGCCCGCTCCGGGCGAGATCGGCGTCGAGGCAGCCGCCCTCGGGGCCACCCTCGGCGGCTCCGACTTCGACAATGTCGGCCTCGGCTACGGCGGGGAGGCCGGACTCCGTTACGGGATCACTCCGCGGCTGTCGCTGGGCCTGACGGGGCACGGGAGCTGGCACGAGGCCAGCAGCCTCGACGGCTCCCTCCGGCTCCTCGGTGCGTTCCTCGAGCCGAGGTACGCCTTCGGGAATCGCGACGCCGGGATCCGGCCCTTCGTCGGACTCCGGATGGGCGTGGCCCGCTGGAGCGCAGGCCGATCCGCCGACTCCCTCTCGGCCGATGTCCGGGCCGACGGCCTTCAGGCCGGAGGTGCGGCCGGAGTGTCATGCTCGATCTCCGGCTCCGTCTCGCTGGAGGCGGCTGCCGTCGCCAGCTTCCTCTCCTTCGGCGACGCCCGCGTGGACGCCACGCTGGGAGACAGCGACTTCGCGCCCTTCGTGCCCGGCGGCTCCTCCACGCGCGGGGCGCTCGTGGGGCTGCGTACGCTCATCCGCCTCCGAGTGCCGTAACCAGATGTCGAACCACACGGGGACCGCGACCATGCATCGACAGCGTGGATCAGCCGTGCTGCTGGCAGCCGTGCTCCTGGGGGTCTCCCTGACGGCCTGCACCGAGGACGCCGGGCCCACCGGCCCGATCCCCGGCCTTCGTCCCACGGTGCTCGGCGTGGAGCCGGACGTGGTGGAGGCCGGCGGCAGCGCCACGATCCGGGGCCTCAACTTCCCCTCCTCCGCCTCGGCCGTGGACGTGGAGTTCGCCGGCCGCGCGGCGACGGTGGCGTCGGCCTCGGAGACCTCCCTGGCCGTGGACGTGCCCGCTCCCTCGACGATGCCCTGCCGACCCACCCGTCGGGTCGGCGTGCGGGTCAGCGCTGCGGGCCGGGGCGACACCGCCGGACACCGCCTATCGGTGGCGCCGACGATCTCTCTCGGGTCCGGCGAGTCGCGCGCCTTCGTGTCTCCCGAAGCCCGCATCGAATGCCGCGAGTTCCCCGCCGTCGACGGCGAGTACCTGGTGAGCGTCTTCAACACGTCCCGGTCGCCCTCCGCGCGGATCGGATTCGAAGTCCACGGCAGCACCGGTGCCGGACGGCCCGACAGCACCACGGCCGCCACGGGCTCGGCCTCGCTGGCCGGCGGATCCGGCGCCGAGCCGGACGCCGCCCGGATGCCGGCCACCCTCCGCGAGCAGATTCGGTCGGACCGCGGACACCGGCGTATCGTCGAGTCGAACCGGCGCCTGCTCGAGCGCGTCCGCCGCTCGCCCGGCGGCGTGGATCTCGGCGGCGAGACGGACCCGGACGGCGGCGCCCGGGCCGCGGTACGCAGCGACCCCGGTGCCAGCGCGCAGCAGGCCCCGCCCCAGGTGGGCGAGCACGTGGACTTCCGGGTGCCGGACCTGAACAGCACCGGAAGCATCTGCGAGAACTACGTCACGGTCACCGGCCGGGTGGCCCACGTCACCGAGCACGCCGTGCTGGTCTCGGACACGGCGAACCCCATCGACGGAGAGTACGACGATCGGCTCCGGGAGATGGGGGACGAGTTCGAGCACCGCATGTGGGCGGTGATCACGGACAATTTCGGCAATCCGCTCCGGATGGACCCGCAGCTCAACGACGACGGCCGCATCTTCATGCTCTTCACCCCGGAGGTGAACGACTTCGGGAGCGCGCTGGCCTTCGTCTTCGCCGGCGACTTCTTCCCCCGGACCAGCAGCGACTCCGGCCAGCCCACCTGCGCCTCCAGCGACACGGCCGAGGTCTTCTACAGCCGTGCCCCAACCCGGGTGGCGACGGACGACTTCAGCAGCCTGGACGCCACGGCCCAGTGGCAGCGTGTGCTCCGCTCGACCCTGGTCCACGAGGTCAAGCACCTGGCCTCCAACGCAGAACGCATCTCCCGCGACCTGCCTCCCGAGACCACCTGGCTGGAGGAGAGCACGGCCCACGCGGCCGAGGAGCTCTACGCCCGGCGCGTCTTCGGCGTCTCGCAGGGCTCGAACGCCACCTACGACCAGACGCTGTTCTGCGCCGTGAGGCCCACGCTGCCCGAGTGCGAGGGCACTCCCTTCGTGATGGTCAGCGAGTTCGTCTGGCTCGCGCAGTACATGCGGAGCACGGCGTCCCTCAGCGCAGTCGACGCCCGCGGTCCGGGCGCCATCTTCCGCGGCAGCGGCTGGTGGCTGCTCCGGTGGGCCATCGATCACGCGCCGGTGTCCGAGTCGGACTTCCTGTCCGCCATGACGACATCGTCCCGGACGGGAATCGAGAACCTGGAGGCGCGGACTGGCCGCAGCTGGGCGGAGATGCTGGCGGACTGGACCCTCTCGCTGGCCGTGGACGACCGGAGCACGGAGGTGGCCAGGGAGGAGCTGACTGTCCCCAGCTGGGACGCGCGCGACATCTTCCTGGGCTTGAACCGGGACTTCGGCTCCCAGGGAGGGCTCTTCTCCGAGCGGTATCCCCTGCTCGTCCGGAGCGAGGACTACGGTTCGTTCACCCGGTCGGTGGGCGGACTGCCGGGGGGCAGCGGCGTGATCTTTCGACTGACCGGGAGCCGCGACGCGACACAGCTGGTGGAGATCTCTCCCGCCGGCGGCGGCGCGCTGCCGCCGGAGCTTCGGATCGCGGTGGTACGGATGCCGTAGGGCCCGGACGGGCCTGGCCCGGCCCGTCCGGGAAACGGACCGTCGTGGTGCCGAGGGCTACTCGTCGCCGTCTCCCCCGCCAGCGCCGGCCTTCTCGCCCTCCCCGTCCTCGGCACAGCTGGAGCAGAGATAGCCGGGCTTCCCCTCCGACGTCCTCGTGGGGACCGGGAGACCCTCCGACGGGTCGATCTCGTCACCACAACGTGCGCAAACCATCTTGTCTCCGGAATTCGAGGCCTGTCGCTCTTCGTCCACCCTGACCTCCGGGCTGGTCGAGGCCGTAGCTTGCTCGTCCGAGGTTCGTGGCATCCGTCTCCAGTGTGTCTAATGTCTCGCCTCGGCACCGGCATGACAACGCAGGTTGGCGGAGAACGGGTACGGGGAGGCGGGAACGACGGAGGACCGGCCGCCCCCGGCCCGCGTCCCGACGGACATCGGCCGGCCTCCCACCGCTTGTCCCGGAAGCCGCCTTCCTTTCGCTTGTCGGGATGCACACCTCGCTGACACGGCCCGGTCCACGAACCCGAGCGCCTCCATGAGCGACGAACCTCCCGACGAGCCTCGGCTCCCGCCGCTCGGCACCGACGGCGAGGACGTCCACGACGCCATCGAGTCCGCCCTCCGGGACCTGTGGAAGGTGGTGGACGACCTCGCCACGGTGCCGGCCCCCACCGAGTACTACCGCGTCACCATCTTCGGCTCCTCCCGGATGAGCCGCGGCGACGAGCTCTACGCCGACGTCCGCTCCCTCGCCGAGGAGCTCTCCCGCCAGGGCTGCGACATCGTCACCGGCGGCGGCCCGGGACTCATGGAGGCCGCGAACGAAGGAGAAGAGCGGGGCGACGTCGAGGACCGGACGCGCTCCTTCGGACTCAACGTCGAGCTTCCCCACGAGCAGGGAACCAACCCGTTCGTGGAGGAAGCCTACACACACCGCTCCTTCTTCACTCGTCTCCATCACTTCGTCCGGCTCTCCGCCGCCTTCGTCGTGGTTCCCGGGGGCATCGGCACGACGCTGGAGGCCATGATGGTCTGGCAGCTGTGCCAGGTCCGCCACATCCACGACCGCCCGCTGATCTTCGTCGGAGAGATGTGGCAGGAGCTCGTGGCCTGGGCACGGCGCCACATGGTGGAGGACGGCGCGGCGTCCCACGGCCAGCTCGCCGACGACGCCGACCTCCGGATCCCCCGATGCGTGGAGGACGTGGAGGACGCCGTCGAGGTGATCCAGGAGGACCTGGAAGAGTGGAAGTCCCGGCGGCAGTCCTCGACCGAAGAATAGCCCCTCAGCACGGGGCGGAAACCGGCTTCGATGTTGAAGACACCGGACCTGTCGCCTAGCTTGTCTGCGCTTCGCGCGGTGTGTACGCGATCTTCGGTCCGCGCTCGTGTTCAGACTCGTCAAGGTTGCCCGCGGCCCCGCCCTCGCAGGATACCCGCGGTTTCCTACCCTGCCGGAACAGCAAGGAGCTCCCATGCGACATGGTCTCCGCCCGCTCGCGGTCCCCGCCGCCGGCCTCCTCGCCCTCTCGCTTCTGCTTCCCGCCTCCGCGCCGGCCCAGCAGGACGCCGGACAGCTGAACGCGGAGCGGGTGAGCGATCTCGACTTTCGCAGCATCGGCCCCGCCGTCACCGGGGGACGAATCCATGACGTGGAGGCGCTTCCGGACGACCCCTCCACGGTCTACGTGGCCACGGCCACGGGAGGCCTGTGGAGGAGCACCAACGCCGGCACCACGTGGGACGCGCTCTTCCAGCACCAGCCGGTGAGCACCTTCGGCGACATCGACATCGCCCCCACCGACCCGGACGTCATCTACGCGGGAACCGGGGGGCAGCAGAACCGCCAGAGCACCTCGTGGGGGAACGGCGTCTACCGCTCCGACGACGCCGGTGCCACGTGGACGCACCTGGGGCTCGTGGAGACCCGCCACATCGCCGAGGTGGAGATTCACCCCGAGAATTCCGACGTGGCCTGGGTGGCCGTCCAGGGGAACCTGTGGTCGGCCAGCGATGAGCGGGGCGTCTACAGGACCACCGACGGCGGGGATACGTGGCAGAAGGTCCTGTACGTGGACACCCTGACCGGCGCCAACGACATCGCCGTCGACCCGGAGAACCCGGACGTGCTGTACGCTTCGACCTACCAGCGGCTCCGCCGCACGTGGGGCTTCAACGGGGGCGGTCCGGGCAGCGGCATTTACAAGAGCACCGACGGCGGGGATACGTGGACCGAGCTCACCGACGGCATCCCGCCCGGCGACAAGGGCCGAATCGGCATCGCGCTGGCCCGGAGCCGTCCCGGCGTCCTGTACGCCACGATCGAGCACGGCGACGACGACCGGGAGGGCACGTACCGCACCACGGACGCCGGCGAGAGCTGGCAGCGGGTGAACAGCCTGAACCCGCGGCCCATGTACTACAGCCACGTCTTCGTGGACCCGACCGATGCCGACCGCGTCTACGTGCTCTCCACGGAAGCGTACGTCAGCGAGGACGGAGGGGAGCAGTTCACGCGGCTCCCGACCCGCCCGACCTACGACGTGGGCGTGCACTCCGACCACCACACCATGTGGATCGACCCGTCGGACACCGAGCACTTCTACCTGGCGGGTGACGCCGGGCTGCATGTGACGAAGGACCGCGGCCAGACGTACCGCCGCATCAACAACATCCCGATCGGTCAGTTCTACGCCATCGGCGTGGACGACCGGGACCCGTACTACGTGTACGGGGGGATGCAGGACAACCACTCGTGGATGGGACCGTCCGAGAGCCGGCGGTTCATGGGGATCACCAACGGCGACTGGAAGCAGATCGGCTTCGGCGACGGGATGTACCAGCAGCCGACGCCGGGGAATCACCGCTTCACCTACGTGGGCGACCAGAACGGCGGCCTGGTACGCCTGGACGCGGAGACCGGCGACCACCTGGAGATCTCGCCCGAGGCTCCGCCGGACTGGGAGGAGTACCGGTTCGACTGGGTGACCCCGAGCCAGGTATCCCGCCACGACCCCACGACCTTCTACTTCGGCGGCAACCGCCTCTTCATCACCCGGGATCGGGGGGTCAGCTGGAGCCGCACCGAGGACCTGTCGAAGGACATCGACCGGGACACGCTGACGCTGATGGGCCGGCCCGGTTCGGCCGACCTGATCTCGGAGAACGACGGCACCGCCTCCTTCTCGGAGGCCACCACGGTGTCCGAGTCGCCGGTGGACCCCGACGTGATCTGGGTGGGCACCGACGACGGCAACGTCCAGGTCAGCCGCGACGGCGGACGGACGTGGACGGAGGTCTCGGGGAACGTCCCCGGCATCCCGCCGACCATGTACGTGAGCCGGGTGACGGCGTCGGCGGAGGAGCCCGGCGTCGCCTACGTCGCCTTCGACGGCCACCGGCGGGGCGACTTCAGCCCGCACCTGTTCAGGACCGAGGACTACGGGCAGGGCTGGACGTCGCTCGCCGGTGACCTGCCGGAGTCGGCGGGCACGGTAAACGACGTCATCGAGCACCCGGACAACACGGACCTCCTGTTCACCGGCACCGAGCGGGGGCTGTACGTCTCCGCCACCGGCGGTGAGGCCTGGACGCGGATGGGCGCCTCGCCCGAGGCCGCCGAGGGGCGACGGCTCCCCACTACCCTGTACGACGACCTGGCGATCCAGGAGCGCGAGAACGACCTGGTCGTCGGGACCCACGGGCGGAGCATCTGGATCCTGGACGACCTCACCGCCCTCCAGCACTGGACGCCGGGCGTGGCCTCGGAGCCGGCCCACCTCTTCCCGATCCGGGAGGCCACCTACTTCCAGCCGTGGAAGAACACCTCCTACCGCTCCCAGGCGGAGTTCTTCGGTGAGGACCCGCCCATGGGCGCGGTACTGCAGTACCACCTGGGACAGCAGGACGGCAACGCCCGGGTGGTGGTCCGGAACGCCGACGGCGACACGATCCGGGAGATGGGGGTCCCCGGGTCCTCCGGCGTGATCCACCGCGTCACCTGGAATCTGCGTCACGCGCCGCCGCCCACGGAGCCGGACGAGGAGGAGCCCGACCCGGAGGCCGACGTGGTGCCGCCGGACACGGTCTTACCGGCCCTTCCCCGGCCCACGGAGGCCGCCGGGCCGCTGGTCTCGCCCGGCGTCTACGGCGTCACGCTCGTGGCCAACGGCCGGGAGCACACGAGGAAGGTGCGGGTGGAGGCCGACCCGCGGATGGCGAAGATGATCTCGGACGACGACTTCCACGCCCGGGAAACGTTCCTGGTGGACCTGCTGGAGATGCAGCGCGAGGTCTTCCGCGCCCAGCAGCGGGCCGAGGAGCAGCTCGGCGAGGACGCGGACCTCACCGACCGCATCACCGACCTCCGCTACGACATCTACGGGCTCTCCGGGGACTTCGTCCGGGGCGGCGTCACGCAGAAGACCCTGTACCCGCCCACGGACCAGCACCGGGAGCAGAAGTCCAGAATGGAGAAGGAACTCGAGGACCTTCGTTCCGAGCTGGAGCAGGTGACGGGAGGCTGAGTCGACGGCGGGTACCGAGTCCCGCCGCGCCGGCCGTTCTGCGGGCTGTCCGAGCGGCCCGCAGGGATCAGCCGGACACGAAGGACCTGAAGGCGATCCGCAGGGCTCTCTCCAGCAGGTCGTTCTGCACCCGGGCCTTCTGTTCGCCGTCGACCAGCAACTGCATCTCCGCATCCACCGGTTCGGAGGCCTCGGTTTCCGCGGAGTCCGTGAGCGCCACCTCCACGTAGAACCTCTGAGTCTCCGTCAGTGACTGGTCCACCGTGGTCGGCAGGCTCCGCCGGGCCGTGTCGGCCGTAATCAGGTTGACACTCGTGCCCCCCGTGTCCGGTTGAAAGGCCCCGGAGGCGTTCTGCTCCTGCACGAACTGTGTCGAAGTGACGACCTGCACCGCTGTACCGTCCGGTCCCGAGATCTCGGCCCGGGCCTGCGAGCGGCTACTGACGTCCATGCAGGCCGTACCCGCGAGCGCCATGGTCACGGCCAGGGCGGCGACGAGTGACAGCCGAGATGCGGGAGTAGACGTGGATTCGGTCATGATCCTCCGTAGTATGTGTAGTTCATTCGAGTCGTTCCCTGACCTGCCTAGCCTCCGGATTCCGGCCGTACCCGCAGCCAGAGCACCACCGCGCCGCACGAGGCGCTGCGCCGGTTGAACTCCGCCGGGAGCTGAGCCGCTCCGCGGTACACTTCGACGGCGGCGATGTCCGCCGGCAGGAAGGTGTCGATGCCATTCGGGAGAGGCTGCGCTTCCCCGTTCACGAAATACTGAGTGCGGCACGGCCCGGACCGGGTGGACGCACGGGGATCCCGGTTTCCCTGCACGCTGCGCCGAATCGGCGGCCCGCCGGGGCTGAACCCCTGGATCCGGCGAAAGGCCTCGCTCAGGTGCGAGGTGTTCCACTCCTCGATCTGCTGTCTCGTGATGTACGTTCCGTGACCACGCTGTTTCCGGTCGTAGAAGCCCACCTGCTCCAGTCTCATCGACCGGACCTCCCGGACCTCGACCTCCAGCGGGGCGACCCGGACGGGATCCCGGGTGATCCGCATTCGGAGCCGCACCGTGCGAGCGGACTGCACCCGTATGGAATCAGTGTGACGCCCGTGGCCCACGTGCTCGACGCGAACCTCGTACCGGCCGGGCGGCAGCGGGGGGAGCTCGAAGCGTCCGTCGTCCGCCGTAACCGCACGGACCTCCAAACCCGGAACGCTCACAGTCGCCGCCTCCACCGGGACCTGGTCCGAGGCATCGAGGACCCGTCCGAGGACCTCGCCCGGCCGCCCGGGACTGACCGCGAGGTCCCGCCGGACCGGACGCCGGTCGTTGCGTGGGACAGCCACCTCCACGACCTCACCCTCGCGGGTACCCACCCTGGCCCTGAGACCGATCGTCGTCTCCGCCCCTCCGCCGCAGAGTTCGAAGCGGCCCAGGGAATCCGCTCCTACCTCGACCACCACCGAGTCCGACGTCGCGCGACGCCAGGCGAACACCCGGGCACCCGGCAGCGGTACTTCGGTCTTCGGGTCGCGGACGACACCGGTCAGGCTGGCTTCCGCCGACCCGCTCCGGTCGCACGCCCGGAGCGGCTGTGGCGCGCCCTCCTGAGCGCTCGCGGGACCTGGGTCAACGGAGAGGGAGATCAAGGCCACGAGCAGAGCAGACAGGAACGCCGTGCGCATCGGGAGCCGCAGTCCGCTAATCGGAGACGGCAGGAGCGGGGTACACTGCGAGCCGTGTTCGCAGCTGCAGCGGCGCTCGCGGCCACGGCAGCGGTGGGGACCGCTCACCGTCCGCCGACGTCCAGCGCCCGAATCGCGAATCCGTCGAAAGGGGTCTCGAGACGGTAGTCGCTGTCATGGGTGCTACGTGTACCGCCCGTGACCGGATTCCGTTCCGGAACGCCTCGACGACGAGAGGCCGGCCCGGGCACACCCTCGCCACGGACCGGCCCTGTCGCCGGAGTACGATCGAGTCGTCAGGCGGTCGATGACCGCGACGTGTTCAACTAGCCCCCGACGTTCGGATTGGAGCGAATTTCGGTGATCGCGATCGGGAAGAAGGTGCCCGGCTCACTGGCGGCGGGCGACTGCGGGAGCCACCGCTCGGACGTGACGTCGAACCGGTACATGTCCGCCAGCCTCCGGTTCATGAGCAGCAGATTCACCTGCCGGGTGTGCTGGAGAATCTCCATGTTCGACACCTGGCCCGTGAAGTCGGGCTTCCCGGCGATGCTCCGGACGTTGTTGATGTAGTCCTCGAAGTCGCCGGTGTTGCCCTGTGCCAGGTTGTGCTCCGCCAGCAGCAGGTGCATCTCGCGCGCCGTGACGATGTTCTGCGACGCGAAGGCGCCAGCCTGCTGGAACGTCTGCAGCTTGCGGGTGAAGACGGGGTCCGGCTGACCGCTCACCGGATCGGTGATCACCACCGAGTCGATTTCCGTCTCGTCGCCCGCGACGACACTCACGTACTCCGGGCCGAACTGCAGCTCGCCGCGGTCGTTCACCTGTCCGGCGATGAAGCTGACGCCGGTCGTGTTCGCACTGAACTGCGCCTGCCATCGCCAATCGGTGCCCATCCCGATCCGCTGCAGCGCGGCCGCCGCGTCGTCGGCCATCTGCTGGTTGCTGACCAGCGGCTCGCTCGGCGTGGATCCAGACGGATTCAGCTTGCTCCAGACGGCCTTGGCGTGCCGTACGCGGGCCCGGTAGGCGATGGCCCGCGTGGCCAGATCGGAGTCTCCCAGAGACGTGGCCAGGCTCTCCGCGGAGTTCAGCCAGTCGATGGCCTGATCGTAGAGATCGGGCATGTTGCTCTCTCCGACCGAAGAGGCCGCGGCGCCCGGCTCCTCGGGAATCACGAAGTTGTCGTAGACGTCAGCGATCGTGGCGTACACGACGGCCCCGTACAGATAGGCCCGGACCAGGTCGGTCTGGTCCGCCAGATCGGACTGCAGCTGCTCGGCCTGGCTGATCGAGCGGTCCGCCATGAAGCGGGCTTCGGTGGCGCTGGGCCAGACGACGTCGGAGAACTCGTTTACAGGGTCGTCGGCGAAGCCCTGTGACAGCGACTGCCAGGCATCGCGTGAGCCGATCCACCGGATCTCGTCTGTGACGGTGGCAAAGGGGGCCGTGAGGTCCCCGATCATCTCGTTCATGTTCTTCAGGGACCCGTTCACCAGCGACGGCACCGCGGCCGGGTCCTCCAGGTCCTCCGACTGGATGCTGTTCGGGTCCGGGACGTTCAGCGGGTCCCGGCATGCCGTGAAGGCCACCGCGAGCAGCAGTAGGAGCCCTCCGGCCCGGATCATGCCGGACCGGACGGCGCTGCTCGCATCGTCGTCACTCTCTCGAAAGAAGGTCATCCCGCGCTCTCCCGTTCTGGATTCCGTCTCGCCCGTCGAAGATGCGTGTCCCGCGTCCGCTGACATGCTCGCTCCCTCCTCAGAATCCGGCCGAGACGGAGAGCGTGAATCGCCGCGGGATCGGCACCCTCCAGGCCTCCTGGCCCATGAGGAAGTTGCAGTCCACGGTCGTCGATTGGCCCGCGCCTGCGCAGCGGCCGCTGTTGTTCAGCTCCGGATCCAGACCCGTGTAGTCGTCGGTGACCCAGAGGGCCAGATTCCGGCCCGAGAGCGTCACGGACAGCGTCCGCATCGAGAAGGTGGAAGCCAGCTCCGTCGGAGCGTTGTACGTGAGCGAGGCCTCCCTCAGCCGCATCCAGTCAGCATCGAAGATCTGGTTCAGGCCACTCATGGGAGACAGCCCTCTCAGCTCCCGCGCCCACGTCTGCGCGGCAGCGAGGCGATCCTCGGCCGAACTGCTCGGGTCGAGGAGCGTGGACTCCACCTCCGCCGCCTTCGGCGTGTTGCGCCCGATCAGGGCGTTCGCGCGTCGGAAGGCGCCGGACAGGTCCTGGATCTGGAGGCCGAACTTGTACTCGGCCACCGTTCTGAGCTGGAAGTTGCCCAGGAAGCTCACGTCCGTGCCGAAGCTGCCGGACCAGTCCGCCCACGGGCTGCCGAGCTCGTTCTGCAGCACCTGCGCGGTACCACAGTCCTCGGGCAGCACCTCGAAGTCGCTGGGATTCCGCGGCTGCGAGAAGAAGTTCAGGGCCTCCTGCCGGCTCGGAGCCGTGCAGCTGTCGTTGAGGTCGAGGGGGATCTCCTTGTCACGCTGGAGCTTCGCCCCCAGGAACGCCCCGGGCGGCAGCCCCTCGGTGAGGAAGTTCCGGTTCCGGGGATAGCTCCCGCCGGTCTTGATCTGCGGCGCGCCGCCGAGGTCTGTGACCGTCTGGTCCAGGTAGGCGGTGTTGGCGAACACGTTCACGGTCACGTCTTCGCCCTGGATCACGCCGGCGTCGACGTTGAAGTCGAACCCGTGCCCGTCGAGGGTTGCGATGTTGACCAGCTGCGAGCTGGTGAAGCCGCCGGAGGCCGGGAACTGTCTCTGGACCAGGGCGTTGTCCACGGTCCGCGTCCACCAGGTCCCCTCGAAGCTGATACGATCGTTGAACAGCCCGAGCTCCAGGCCCGCTTCGTACTCCGTGGAGACCTCGGGCTTCAGCTCGGGGTTACCCAGATTCTGGGGCTCCACCCCGGGCCCGGCCTGGCTCCCGATGCCTGAAAACGTCCGGAATTGCGCGAAACTGTTCGGCTGGAGGCCCGACTGACCCCAGGCGCCCCGGATCCGGAGCGAGGAGACCAGTTCGCTGTCCCAACCCTCCAGATCACTGAACACCACCGACGCGCTGGCCTTGGGGTAGAACTCGCCCTGTGTCTCCGCGCCGAAGGCGGAGTTCACATCGTAGCGCCCGCCGCCGGTGACGAAGACGAAGTCCTTGAAGCCGATCTGCTCCTGGGCGAAGACCCCGATGTTGACGCTCTCGCTGATGGTCTCGTCCACGTCGAGGGAGCTGGCCGCGCCGGCAACCTCGAGACCCGGCCCTCCGAAGCCGTCCCCCTCGCCGCCGCGGAGGCGCGACTGGCGCAGGAAGGATTGCGTGCCGGCGGTGAAGCTGCTGCTGAAGTCGTCACCGAGCGACTCCTCGTAGCCGCCGCGGACCTCGAAGGTGAGCTCCAGGTCGTTCTGGGTGCCGATGTCCCGGATGCCGTCGGTGTTGGACGTGGCGATGCCGTCCACGTCCCAGCCGAAGGGCTGCTGCTCCCAGGACTCGTTGGACACGACGTCCATGCCCGCGGTGGCGTTCAGGCTCAGCTTCTGGCTGGGCTGGTACTGACTCTGGAGGCTGGTCCGGAAGTGGTGAACCTCCTGTGCGGTCTCCTGCTGCATCGCCTCTGCCGGCGTCGCGAAGACCGGTGTGCCGAAGAAGTTGCAGGCCTCGGATTGATCCTGGCAGTTGGCCAGGCGGAGCTGCGAGTGCGTGAGCACCGGAAAGGTCCCGAAGATGTTGTTCGCCGTCGACGGCGACTGCTGCTGCGCGAACGAGTAGTTGGTGCTGAGATTGACCCGGAGCTCATCCGAGGCGAAGGCGTTGATGTTCCCCGTCGCCTGCCAGCGCTCGCTCTTGTCACGGCCCTCCGGCCCCAGGTCCTCCATGCCCGAGATCCCGTCCATGTTGCTGTAGCGGCCGGAGATGAAGTAGGTGACTCCCTCGCCCCCGCCGTTCACCGAGCCGCTGAGGTTGTTGATGCGGCCCGTCTCGTCGAAGCGGTCGATGAGATCGCGCTGGATAGGCTCGAAGAGCTCGACGCTCTCGCCCCAGCGGTCCTCCATCCGCTGCGCCTGCTCCGCGGTGCGGGCGAAGTCGGCGTGCGGAATGAGGCGGTTCGTGGGCATGAACTCGAGCCCGTATTCGGTCTCCACGTTCCACCGCGCGGTGCCCTCCCGGCCCGTCTTGGTGAAGATCTGGATGACGCCGTTGGAGGCCTCCGTGCCGTACAGCGTCGCCGCCGCCGCTCCCTTGAGCACCTCGATCCGGTCGATGGCAGTCGGCGGGAGGTCGTCGAGGCGGGAGGAAGCGCCCGCGCCCTCGGCCCCGGCATCCGCCTGGCCGGCAAACCCGCCGCCGGAGCTGACCCGAACGCCGTCGATGTAGACCAGCGGTTCGTTGGACTGGGACAGGCTGGTCGCTCCACGGATCCGGATCCGGGATCCCTCCTGGCTCATGCCGCTGGAGGCGAGCACCGAGAGACCGGGCTCACGGGCCGTGAGCATCTCGCTCACGCTGGTCGTCGGCGCGTTCTCGATCGCGTCGGTGGAGATGGACCCGATCGTATTGCCCAGCTTCCGCTGCTCCACGCCTCCGGTGCCCGTGCCGGTCACGACGATCTGCTCCAGCTCGACAGCGCTCTGCTGGAGCTCGAAATCAGCGGTGGCGGTCTGACCCGCCTGCACGCTCACCGTCTGCGTCGAGGTGCTGAAGCCGACCAGTTGGACCCGCACCTGCTGTTCACCGGACGGAACACCGGTGATCCGGTAGGTGCCGTCGGCATCGGTGAGTGTTCCGAGTCCGGTCCCGACCACCACCACCTGCGCCGCGTCGAGCGGCTGGGCGTTGTCCGCCCGGACGACGGTGCCGGTGACGGCACCCTGCTGGGCGAGCGCCGGCGTGGCGGCCAGGGTGGATCCCAGCAACAGTACGGAAACGGCCGCGAGCGTGCGGCCGAGTGAGCGGGCATTCATAACGTTGTCCTCCTGACGACCCTTCGCAGTGTAGGGCGAAACGCGAGTTCCTCGTTGCCATCGGCGGGAAAGCCGCCCGCCACGGTCACGTGTCCTCCGGCGGTGGACCGCCGCAGTTCGTTACCTATAACTCCTATTTGAACGTCGGCGTTCCGTCCAATGCGTCCGGGTGTGGATACAAATCGTGCTCGACAGGCGATACACCGCGGGCTCACCAGCCCTTTGGAACGAAGTCTGCGCTTCTGCGAAGGGACCGCGCGCAGCGACATCCGGGCCCACCTAGACCCTGACCGAGGGCGAACATGACTTTCAGGAGCGTCGATCCATCGACGGGAGAGGAGCTGGAGAGACGCGACGTTATCAGTGACGCCGAGCTGGACGAGCTCGTGCGCCGCGCCGACAGCACTTTTTTCACCTTTCGGGAGCGGAGCTTCTCCGATCGCGGCGACCTTCTGCGTTCCGCGGCCGAGATCCTGGAGAAGGAGAGCGAGGAGCTCGGCCGCCTCATGACCCGCGAGATGGGCAAGCCCCTCGGGCAGGCGATCTCCGAGGCGGAGAAGTGCGCATGGGTCTGCCGCCACTACGCCGACCACGGCGAGGAGTACCTGGTCGACGAGCACGTGGAGACGGAGGCCGACCGGAGCTTCGTTCGTCGGGAGCCAGTGGGGCCGATCCTGGCCGTCATGCCGTGGAACTTCCCCTTCTGGCAGCTGTTCCGGCACGCCGCGCCGGCGCTCATGGCGGGCAACGTGGTGCTCCTGAAGCACGCTCCCACGGTACCCGGCTGCGCCCGGGCCATCGAGGAGCTGTTCGAGCGCGCCGGCTTCCCCGAGGGCGCCGTTCAGAACCTGTACATCGAGAAGGGGCAGGTGGCGGACCTCCTGGAGGACCCCCGGGTCCGGGCCGCCACCCTCACCGGGAGCGTCCCCGCCGGCAAGGCCGTGGCCTCGGAGGCCGCCTCGCGGGTGAAGCAGACGGTCCTGGAGCTGGGCGGCTCCGATCCCTTCGTGGTCCTCCCCTCCGCGGACGTCGAGGCAGCCGTCGAGACCGCGTTGCGGGCCCGGGTGCAGAACAGCGGACAGTCCTGCATCGCCGCGAAGCGGATGGTGCTGCACGAGGAGATCGCCGGCGAGTTCCGGCAGCGCTTCGTGGAGCGGATGGAGTCGCTGGAGGTCGGCGACCCGACGGATCCCGGCACCGACGTGGGGCCGCTGGCCGCGGAGCACGTGCTCCACGACCTGGACCGGCAGGTCCGGGAGACCCTCGACGCCGGCGCCGAGGCCCTGTGCGGTGGCGAGCCCCTGGACCGGGACGGCTTCTGGTATCCGCCCACCGTGCTGGATCAGATTCCCATCGACAGCCCCGCCTACCGGGAGGAGCTCTTCGGGCCGGCGGCCTCGCTCTTCGAGGTGCCGGACCTGGACGGGGCGATCCGACTGGCGAACGACACGGACTTCGGCCTCGGGGCCTCCGCGTGGACCGGGGACGAGGACGAGCAGGAGCGGCTGATCCGGGACCTGGAGGCCGGCGTGGTGTTCGTGAACGAGATGGTGAAGTCCGACCCCCGCCTGCCCTTCGGCGGCGTGAAGGAGTCCGGCTACGGGCGGGAGCTCGGTCGGGCCGGAATCCGGGAGTTCGTCAACGTGAAGACCGTCTGGGTGGAGTAGCCGCGCCGCCGCCGTCCGTCGGCAGAATCACCGCCCCCGCGACAGTCTCGTCCACAGGCCTGTCCGTAGATCGGTTTCAGAAGATCAATAGAGAAGATACTCCGAGCGGGCTTCCCGGAAGGCTTCCCGCTGGTCCGGCCAGGGCCCGGTAATCTCGCCCAGCGACCGCCCCCCCTCCACCATCCGCCGCAGGCGGTCGGTCCCCGCCAGGCGATTGAAGTGCTCCCGCCGCCACGACCATCGCTCGCCGGCCAGCCGCCGGGTCTCGATCAGGACGGCGACGGCGGCCCGCGTCGGGTCGTACTCGCGACGATCGGTGACCACGAAGCGCACCGCGCGCACCTGCCGGCCGCCGTACTTCTCGTCGGAGGGCGCCTCCGGCGCGAAGGTCACGGCCCGAAAGCGGACGCCGGGCAGCTCCCGGTCGTTCAGACGCCGCGCCGCCGTCTCCGCGTCGAGCCAGGGCGCGCCCACCTGCTGGAACGGGCGATCGGAGCCCCTTCCCACCGAGAGGTTGGTGCCCTCGAAGAGACACGTCCCGGAATAGTGGGTGGCCGTGGTCAGGTCGGACATGTTGGGCGACGGCGCCACCCACGGCAGGCCTGTCTCGTCGTGCCACTCCCCGCGGCTCCACCCGCGGGCCGGAATCACGTGCAGCTCAACGCCGACCCCGTGCCGGTCGTTGATGAACCGCGCCATCTCGCCGACCGTCATGCCGTGCCGCATCGCCACCGGGTAGCGGCCGACGAAGGACGCGAAGGCGGTGTCCAGGACGTTGCCCTGCACCGCCTGGCCACCGACGGGGTTCGGGCGATCGAGCACCACGAAGGGGATCCCCGCCTCCTCCGCCGCCTCCATGGCCAGTCCCATCGTTGATACGTAGGTGTAGTAGCGGGCTCCGACGTCCTGGATGTCGAAGAGGAGCAGGTCGACCCCCTCCAGCATCTCCGCCGTCGGCTTCCGGGTGTCCCCGTACAGCGAGTGCACGGGAAGCCCCGTCTTCTCGTCCCGCTCGCCCGCCACCTCCTCGCCCGCGTCGACCTCGCCCCGAATGCCGTGCTCCGGGGAGTAGAGGGCCACCAGCTCGACCGCGTCCAGCGCCGCAAGCCGGTCGATGCTGCTCCGACCCTGTCGGTCGACGCCCGTGTGGTTGGTGATCAGCCCCACGCGGAGCCCAGAGATCAGCTCCAGGGAGTCCCTGATGAGCACGTCCACCCCCGGCCGCGCCCCCCCGTCGGAGGAAGCCGCCGGACTCCCGCAGGCCGCGACGGCCAGCGCGAGCAGGAGGATCAGGGGAGCGAATTGTCCGTTGCCATGGGCGGGAATAGCTTCCACGCGTTCCTCCGGAGCGGGCATCGGTGCGGTACTGGCCGGGACGGGCGGGCAAGCCGCCGCATCGACGGAGAAGATCGCCCCCGCCCCCAGCTCACCACAAGCGTACCGGCCCCGACCGGCCCGTCGCCCGTTCGCCGACCCGGACGAAGGGAGATCCCTGATCGCATGACCTGCCCCGGCCTCCTCCCCCAGCGCTTCCTCCTCCCGCGACGGAGGGCATCCGCGTCGGCGTGCCGTGCCGCCGGCGCGACGATCCTGGCTGCCGTCCTCCTCTGCTTCCTGCCTCGGGGGACCGGTCTCGGGGCGGACGAGCTCCGCGCCCAGGGGGCCGGGGACACGTCCGACGCCGCCGGGTACGGGTACGCCGTGCCGGCCGCGGCCAACCCGGGAGAGCCGGCGGAGCTCGGCGAGGCGGCCCGCGCCTGGGTGGGACGCACCCTCTCGCAGCTCAGCCTGCGGGAGAAGGCGGGGCAGCTCGTGGTTCCGTGGATCACGGGCGGCTACCTCTCGACCCGCGGAGCGCGCTACGACAGCCTGGCCAACCTGGTGGACGCCGGCATCGGGGGCGTGAACGTCTCCATAGGCCTCCCCCACGAGTTCGCCGCCCGGGTGAACGCCCTGCAGCGGCGCGCCGACGTACCCCTGCTCGTCGGATCCGACTTCGAGTCCGGCGGGCCGGGCATGCGGCTCAACGGCGTCTATGCTCTCCCCTCTCTCCTCTCCCAGGGAGGGGGCACGGAGTTCCCCTCTACGATGGCCTTCGGCGCCATCGGCGAGGAGCGGATGGCCCGCACGTACGGCCGGGTCACGGGACGGGAGGCCCGGGCCGTCGGCGTCCACATCAACTTCGCGCCCGTGGTGGACGTGAACAGCGACCCGGGGAACCCGGTCATCAACACCCGCTCCTTCGGCGAGAGCCCGGAGCAGGTGGCACGGCTGGCGGAGGCCTACATCCGGGGAGCCCGGCAGGCGGGGGTCCTGACCGCCGCGAAGCACTTTCCCGGCCACGGCGACACGGACTCGGACTCGCACCTGGACCTGCCGGTGGTCACGGCGGACCGGGCCCGGCTGGACTCCGTGGAGCTGCCCCCGTTCCGCCGCGCCGTCGAGGCCGGCGTGGACGCCGTGATGACGGCACACATCGGCGTGCCGGCCCTCACCGGCACCGACAGCGTGCCCGCCACCTTCTCGCCAGCGGTCCTGAGGGACCTGCTCCGGGAGGAGATGGGCTTCGGGGGGCTCGTCGTCACCGACGCCCTGACCATGGGCGCCCTGGTTCGGGAGTTCGGCGTCGGCACGGCGTCGGTCCGGGCGCTGGCCGGCGGCGCCGACGTCCTCCTCGACCCGCCGGAGCCCCTGGTCGCCATCGACTCCGTCGTCGCCGCCGTCCGCGACGGCCGCATACCCCGCTCCCGGCTGGACAGCGCCGTCCGGCGGGTCCTGGTGGCCAAGGCCAAGGCCGGGCTGCACCGCGGACGGATCGTGCGCCTGGACTCGGTGAGCGGCGTGGTGGGCCGGGAGAGACATCGGGCCGCGGCCGACACCGCCGCCGGGAGGGCGCTGACGCTGGTCCGGGACCGGGGCGGAGCCCTACCCCTGGACACCGCCCGCTACCGGAGCGCCCTCAGCGTCGCCCTGGCCCGCCCGCGACACCTCGCCGCCGGCCGGACCTTCGACACACGCCTGGACCGCCGCCTCTCCGGCAGCGTCGCCTCGGCCCGCGTCACGCCGCGGACCGCCTCCTCCGTCTACGACTCCCTTCGGGACCGCGCGCGCCACGCCCCGCTCGTGTTCCTCTCCGTCTACCTCCCGCCCCGGGCCGGGGCCGGGAGCGTCGCGCTGCCGGACCGATACCGCGCCTTCGCCCGCCGGATCATCGACGGTCCGACGCCGGTGGTGCTCCTCTCCTTCGGCTCGCCCTACCTGCTGTCCGACCTCCCGGAGGCGGAGGCCTATCTCACCACCTGGGGCGGCTCCGAGCCGAGCCAGGAGAAGGCCGCGGACGCGATCCTGGGCGCCGGCGAGCTGACGGGGAGGCTCCCCGTCGCTCTGCCGCCGCGTCACGACAGGGGCCACGGCCTCCGCCGGGTCGAGACCCCGCGGCTCCGACCCGTGGCGCCGCCGGACTCGGTGGGGATGGATCCCGACCCGCTGGCCCGGGCCGACAGCCTCATCCGGGCCGCGATCCGCGACTCGGTGACCCCCGGCGCGGCCCTGGCGGTGGGTCGTGGGGGCCGGCTGGCGCGCCTCCGCGGCTACGGGCGCCTGGACCGGGACCGGAGCTCGAGCGCCGTAACCGACAGCTCCATCTACGACCTCGCCTCGCTCACAAAGGTGGTCGGCACCGCGACAGCCCTCACGTCGCTGGTCGAGGAGGGACGCGTCGCCCTGGACGCGCCGGTCTCCGCCTACCTCCCCTGGTTCACCGGCGGCGGCAAGGCCGGCGTGACCGTGGAGCAGCTGCTGCGGCACCGGGGCGGCCTGCCGCCCTTCCGGCGGTGGTGGCGGGACCACAAGGGCCGGGACGCGTACCGCGACCGGCTGGCCGAGCTGGAGCTGACCTATTCGCCCGGCGACTCCACGGTGTACAGCGACCTGGGCTTCATCACCCTGGGCTTCATCGTGGAGGCCGTCACGGGCCGCACGCTCGACGGCTACCTGGAGGAGGACGTCTACGCGTCCCTCGGGATGGGCGACACCGGCTTCCGCCCGGACTCCTCCCTGCTCCCGCGGATCGCCCCCACCGAGGTGGACAGCGTCCTCCGGGACGAACACGTCCACGGCGTCGTTCACGACGAGAATGCCTACGCGCTGGGCGGCGTCGCCGGACACGCCGGCCTCTTCTCGTCCGCCCGGGACCTGGCCGTCTTCGCCCAGCTGCTGCTGAACCGGGGATGGGCGACGCCGCGCGTCCGGGCGGACACCGCCGGGCCGCGCCTGGTCCGGATCGTCGAGGGAGCCAGCGTGGAGCGCTTCACGGCCCCCGGGCCCGTCGACCCGGACCGGGGCCTCGGGTGGCGAACGCCCGGCGGAGCAGAGCAGGGCGACACGCCGTTCGGGCCCTCCGCGTTCGGCCACACCGGCTTCACGGGTACGAGCCTGTGGCTGGACCCGGAGCGTGACCTCTTCGTCGTCCTCCTCACCAATCGGGTGAGCCCCACGCGGGAGGAGTCCCGGCACGTGGAGCTGAGGCGGGCCGTCCACCGGGCCGTCGTGGAGAGCGTGGAAGAGGCCGAGCGGCAGTGACCTTTCTCGACTGGCTCATCGTCGGCGGCTACCTGGCCGCCGCGGTGGGGATCGGGGTCGCCATGGCGCGGCGCGGCGGCCGATCCGTGCTGGACTACTTCGTCAGCGGCCGCTCCCTGCCCTGGTGGCTGGCCGGCACCTCCATGGTGGCCACCACCTTCGCCGTGGACACCCCGCTGGCGGTGACGGAGCTGGTGGTCCAGCACGGAGTGGCCGGCAACTGGCTGTGGTGGAACCTGCTGATGAGCGGCATGCTCACGGTCTTCTTCTACGCCCGGCTCTGGCGCCGGGCGGAGGTGATGACCGACGTGGAGTTCACGGAGATCCGTTACTCCGGTAAGCCCGCTGCCCTGCTCCGCGGCTTCCGCGCCCTCTACCTGGCCGTGCCCATCAACCTGATCGTGATGGGCTGGGTGAACCTGGCCATGGCGGAGGTCCTGGCCGTCACGCTGGAGGTGCCCCGGCTCTGGGCCCTGGGCATCTGTTTCGCACTGGCCGGAGGCTACGCTCTCCTCTCCGGACTGTGGGGCGTGGTCCTGGCCGATTTTCTCCAGTTCTTCCTGGCCGTGGGCGGATCCGTCGTGCTGGCCTTCTTCGCCGTGGACGCCGTGGGGGGCATGAGCGCGCTGGCCGCCGGCGTCCGGGACGCCTTCGGCCCCGGCGCCGAGCCCCTCGCCTTCTTCCCCTCGGGGAACCGTGCGTGGATGCCCGCCATCACCCTGGCCGTGTACCTGGGGGTGAACTGGTGGGCCTCCTGGTATCCGGGCGCCGAGCCCGGCGGCGGCGGGTATATCGCCCAGCGAATCTTCTCCAGCCGCAGCGAGGAGGACGGCCTCCTGGCCACCCTGTGGTTCAACGTGGCCCACTACGCTCTCCGCCCCTGGCCGTGGATCCTGGTCGGCCTGGCCACGGTGATCCTCTATCCCGGGCTGGAGAATCCGCGGCAGGGCTACGTCCGGGCCGTGGTCGACCTCCTGCCGCCGGGGCTCACCGGCGTCATGGTCGCCGCCTTCGCCGCCGCCTACATGTCCACCATCTCCACCATGCTCAACTGGGGCGCCAGCTACCTGGTGGGCGACATCTACCGGCGCTTCCTGCGCCCGGAAGCCGGGGAGGAGGAGCTGGTCGGCGTGTCGCGTCTCTCGACCCTGGGGCTGATGGCCGCCAGCCTCGTGGTCACCGCCTTCCTGGGGAGCATCGAGGGGGCGTGGCGCTTCCTGCTGGCCATCGGGGCCGGCACCGGGCTGGTGCTGATTCTCCGCTGGTACTGGTGGCGCATCAACGCGTGGTCCGAGATCTCGGCCATGATCGCCTCGCTCGGAGCCAGCCTGTGGCTGTGGTTCGGCGCCGGGCTGGACCCCGACGTCCCGCGCGAGTGGGCCTGGGTGATGCTCGGCACGGTGGCCGTGTCCACCGTCGTGTGGCTCGCCGTCACCTTCCTCACCGAGCCCGAAGACGAGGAGACGCTGGTCTCGTTCTACCGCCGTGTCCGGCCCGGCGGTCGGGGCTGGGCCCCCGTGGCGCGGGCGGCGGGCCTCGAGCCGGAGCCGATTCCGGGGGGCATGATGAACTGGGTGAACTGGCTGGCCGGGGTCCTGGGCGTCTACAGCGTACTCTTCGGCACCGGGAAGGCCCTGTTCGGAGAATGGGGGGTGGCCGCGCTGTGGTTCACCGCCGGGGCGGTCTCGCTGGGATGGATCGTCCGGAGCCTCCGCTCCGGAGCGGCGCTGGCCGGACCGCGGCCCGGTGACGAGTCGGCGGAGGCGTCCGCCGGCGGCGATCGCCGTGAGCGCACGGGGACGTCGTGACCCGGCTCACGACGCTGGACCTCGTGGTGCTCGTGGTTTACCTGGCGGGAATCACGGCCTGGGGCACGTGGCTGGGACGCGATCAGGAGGGGGGGCGGGATTACTTCCTCGGCGGACGGGACCTCCCCTGGCCCGCCGTGATGCTGTCGGTGGTGGCGACGGAGACCAGCACGCTCACCTTCCTCAGTGTGCCCGGCGTGGCCTATTTCGGGAGCCTGGGCTTCCTGCAGCTCACGTTCGGCTACCTGGTGGGTCGGATCGGCATCGCGGGGCTGCTCCTGCCCCGCTACTACCGGGGCAAGCTGAGCACCGCCTATCAGCTCCTCGAGGAGCGCTTCGGCCGGGGAACGCGTCGCTTTACGTCCGGAGTCTTCATGATCACCAGGCTCCTGGCCGACTCCGTGCGCCTGTTTGCCACCGCGATTCCCCTGGCCCTGATCACGGGGTGGCCCTACTGGGTCTCAATCCTCGTCATCGGGTTCCTGACGCTGACCTACACCTACTTCGGCGGCATCCGGGCGGTGGTGTGGATCGACGTCGCGCAGATGGGCCTGTACGTGGTGGGGGCGGTGGCTGCCGCCGTGCTTCTGGAGAGCCTCCTTCCCGGCGGGTGGAGCGGAGCCCTGGCCTCCGCCGCGGACGCCGGCAAGCTGCAGGTGGTGGACGCAACGGTCGACTTCGGGCGCCCCTACACCCTGTGGGCGGGACTCCTGGGCGGCGCGTTCATCACCATGGCCTCCCACGGAGCCGACCAGCTGGTGGTTCAGCGGCTCCTCACCACCCGGAGCCTCCGCTCCGGCCAGCGTGCGCTGGTGGGGAGCGGCGTGCTGGTCATGGCACAGTTCCTAGTCTTCCTGCTGCTGGGCATCGGGCTCTGGTCGCTGTACGGCGGGCAGGAGATCGCCCGGCCCGACGAGGTGTTCGCCCGCTTCATCGTGGACCGGATGCCCCCGGGCCTGGCCGGCCTGCTCATCGCCGGCGTCTTCGCCGCCGCCATGTCCAGCCTCTCCTCCTCCCTCAACTCCCTCTCCTCCGCCGTGGCGTACGACTTCGTGGCACCCGCGGCGGGCGTGGACCGGGACGACCCTCGCCTGCTTCCGGTGGGCCGGTGGGCCACCCTGGCCTGGGCGGCGGTGCTGGTGGGAGGCGCCGTGCTCTTCATCCCGCTGAGTCGGGACGCCGCCGCCGTCGAGGTGGCCCTGGGCGCGGCCTCACTGACCTACGGCGGGCTGCTGGGAGGCTTCGCGCTCGCGCTCTTCGTGCCGTCGGCCGGCTCGCGGTCGGCGGTGATCGGGATGGCGGTCGGCGTCGGGGCAGTGGCGGCGGTGTGGACGTTCGCCCGGGAAGCGGTGGCATGGCCCTGGTTCGGCGTAATGGGCACGACCATCACGCTGGCGGTGGGTGCGGGGCTGGCCCGGACCGCCGGGGGCGGCGGCCCCGACCCGGAATCAGAGCACGGAGGAGCCTCCTCGTGACCGGCCCGGTCTGTGTAGGCGTGGACGGCGGCGGAAGCGGCTCCCGGGCGCGGGCCGTGGGCCCCGAGGGCGAGCGTCTCGCCCACGAGGAGGGCGGGCCGGCCGCAGTCGACCCCCGGGCCCCCGAGACCGCGGCGCGCCACGTCAGGGATCTCGCGGAGCGCGTCGTCCGCTCGGCGGGAGGAGAACCGCCGGCGGAAGCGCTGTGCGCAGCGCTGGCCGGCGTGGGGCGGCCGGGCCCACGGGGCGCCGTTGAGTCGACCCTCCGCCGCTCCGGCGTGGCGCTGGCGGTCGGCGTGGAGACCGATTTCGAGGCCGCCCACCGGGACGCCTTCGGCACCGACGGGAACGGAATCCTGCTGGTCGCCGGCACCGGATCGGTAGCCCTGGCCCGGGGCTCCGGTCGCGTGACCCGCGCCGGAGGCTGGGGGCCGATCCTGGGCGACGAGGGTGGCGGGCACGACCTGGGCCGGCGGGCGCTCCGGGCCGTGGCCCGCGCCGCCGACGGCCGGGCGGCTCGCACGATGCTGACCGACCGGATCGTGTCCCGGGCGAACGTGG
>CAZFDK010000037.1:0-3262 GCA_964518305.1 uncultured Gemmatimonadota bacterium
CCCGGTGGGCCTGCTGCCCGTGTCCGAGGAAACCAAGGAGACCCTCCGGACCCTGGGGCTGGGGCGGGTGGGCAAGGTGGCCGCCCGGGACCGGGAGGAGCTGGAGGCCCGGTTCGGGCCGGAGGGGATCCGCCTGCACCGCTGGGCCCGGGGCGAGGACGAGCGGGTGTTCCCGGTTCTCTCACCGGAGCCCGTGCCGTCGGCGTCCATGGAGCTCGACGGCGCGGTCCGGGAGATCGAGCCCCTCCTCTTCGTGCTGCGGAGGCTCCTGGCGCGCCTGTGCGGCGACCTCGAGGGGGAAGGGAGATGCGCGGAGCGGCTCCTTCTGCGGCTCGAGACCGACGGCGGGAAGAAGAGGGAGGCGGAGATCGTCCCGGCACGTCCCACCCGGCGCGAGGATCTGCTCCTGGACCTGTGCCGGGCGGCCCTGGAGCGGGCCGAGGGGACGCCGGGTGCGACGGGTCTTCCGGCCCCGGTGGCCGCCGTGGCCGTCGAGGTCCCGGAGCGGGCGCCGGCGGAGGTGCGACAGCGCGACCTCTTCGCCTCCGGAAGGCGGGATCCCGCTGCCGTGGCCGCCACGCTGGCCCGGCTCCGCGCTCGCGCGCCGGACGAGGAGTGGGTGGTGCGCCCGAATCCGCTCCCGGATCACCGGCCGGAGAGGCGGAGCCGCTGGCAGCCCGTGGAGGCCGGTGACCGTCCCGTCCCCGGCGAGAGAGTCGGCGAAGACAGCGGTAGTCCGGGGGACGAGGTTCCCGGCGTCCTCCGCCTCCTGTCGGAGCCGCGCCGTGTCGGCGTCCGGACCGAAGGAGACCGTCCGGCGGTGCTCCGGGACGACGAGGGCACCCACGATCTGGCCGCCGCCGAGGGACCGGAGCGCCTGTCCGGCGACTGGTGGCGGGACCCGTACCGGCGCGAGTACTACCGGGTGTGCACGGAGGCCGGCGAGTTGCTCTGGCTGTACCGGGAGGCGGGGGAGGACGGGGAGCCGCGCTGGTGGCTGCACGGATGGTGGGACTGAGCGGCAGTCCGGATTCCCGGGCCGGTTCGCCCCCCTACGTGGAGCTCGCCGCACGCTCCGCCTTCACCCTCCTGGAGGGGGCCTCCACGCCGGAGGCCCTCGCCGAGCGGGCCGGCGAGATCGGCGCCCCGGCCCTGGCCCTGACGGATCGCTTCGACCTGGGAGGGGCGGTCCGCTTCGCCCGGGCCTGCCGGGCGGAGGGGGTGGAGCCGCTGGTGGGGGGCGAGGTGATCCGGGAGGGGTGGCCTCCGATCGTGCTCCTCTGCCGCACGCGGCAGGGATACGCGAACCTGTCGTCGATGATCACCCGGGCCCGCCGCTCCAACCCCCGGGGCGAGCCCTCCCTCCCGCCGGGCGCCCTGAAGGGACGGACGCAGGGGCTCGCGGCCCTGGCCCGGGTGGTGCCGGAGATCGGCGCCGGCGGGGACGGGGAGATCCCCCGCTTCGTCCGGGAGATGCGCCGGCTCTTCGGCGACCGGCTGTACCTGGCCCTGGAGCACCACGGCCTGCCGGAGGAGGCCCGGGCGTGCGCGACGTGGGTCGACCGGGCGGAGGAGGTCGGGGTCCCCTGGCTCCCGGTGAACGCGCCCCTCTACGCCCGTCCCCGGGACCGGATCGTCCAGGACGTGCTCACCTGCCTCCGCCACGACGTCACCCTGGACGAGGCCGGCGACCGCCTGCGCCCGAACGGCGAGTGGTACCTGAAGGCGGCCGATCAGATGAGACTTCGATGGTGTGAACGCCGCCGCAGGGGACGCCGGGGGGAGTCCGGGGCCCCGAACGAGCGACGCTGTCGCAGCGAAGGAGATCCCCGAGGACGCGGAGCGTCCGAGGTAGCTCCGGAGCGATCGCGACAGCCCGAGCGAGGACGGGATCCCGGATCCCCCGGCGATTTCCCCTGCCACTGCCGCGGCTGCCGCGCCCTCCGGCGCACGGCCGAGGTGGCCGCGGAGTGTGCCTTCCGGGTCGCCGACCTGGAGCCCCGCCTGCCCTCGTTCGACGTCCCGGGCGGCCGCTCCTCGGAGGAGTTCCTCCGGGCCCTGGTGGGACAGGGGGCCCGGGAGCGGTACGGAGAGGCCTTCGGCCCGGAGCATCGCGAGCAGATCGAGCACGAGCTGGACGTCATCCAGCGACTGGACCTGGCCGACTACTTCCTCATCGTCTGGGACATCGTGCGATTCGCGAATCGGCGGGGAATCCTGGTGCAGGGGCGGGGGTCGGCGGCGAACTCGGCGGTCTGCTACTGCCTGGGCGTCACGGCGGTGGACCCGGTGGGCATGGACCTGCTCTTCGAGCGCTTCCTGTCGGAGGAGCGGGGGGAGGCGCCGGACATCGACCTGGACATCGCCCACGACGACCGGGAGGAGGTGCTGCAGTATGTCTATCGGCGCTACGGGCGTGACCATGCGGCCATGGTGTGCGAGAGCATCACCTACCGCGGGCGGATGGCGACCCGCGACGCGGCGCGGGTGCTGGGCTTCGGGCAGGAGACCGTCGACGAGCTGGCGGCCGAGGTGGACCGCGGGGAGGTGGAGGACGCGGCCGGGCGGCTGGAGGAGGGGGGTGCCGCCCGGGCGGGGCTGGAGCCGGAGGCCGCGCGGACCCGGGCCCTGATCCACGTGGTCCGCGGCCTGGACCGCCTTCCCCGGCACCGGTCGATCCACGTGGGCGGCTTCGTGATCGGGAGCCGGCCGGTGGGGGAGACGGTGCCCGTGGAGGAGGCCTCCATGGAGGGACGGACGATCATCCAGTGGGACAAGGACGACCTGGCGCTGGTGGGGATGATCAAGATCGACCTGCTGGGGCTCGGCATGCTCACGGTGCTGGGCGAGACGCTGGCCCACCTGCGGCGGACGCGGGGCGTGGCCCTGGACCTGGCGGAGATCCCGCAGGGGGACGAGGCCACCTATGACATGATCTGCGAGGCGGACACGGTGGGGGTGTTCCAGATCGAGTCCCGGGCGCAGATGAACACCCTTCCCCGCGTGAAGCCGCGCTCCTTCTACGACCTGGCCATCGAGGTGGCGCTGATCCGGCCCGGCCCCATCCAGGGCGAGATGGTCCACCCCTACCTGCGGCGCCGACGGGGCGAGGAGCCGGTGACCTACCTGGACGAGCGGCTGAAGCCGGTGCTGGAGCGGACCCTGGGCGTGCCGCTCTTCCAGGAGCAGGGGATGCGGGTGGCCAGCGACCTGGCGGGCTTCTCCCCGGCCCAGGCGGATACGCTACAACAAACCATAAACT
>CAZFDK010000037.1:3272-26550 GCA_964518305.1 uncultured Gemmatimonadota bacterium
GGCCCAGGCCGATCGGCTGCGGCGGGCCATGGGCTTCAAGCGCTCGGAGCGGGAGATGAGCCGCGTGGGACGGGAGCTGGCCGAGGGGCTGGAGGAGAACGGCGTGCCGGCGGAGGTGCGGGAGAAGGTGTTCAGGCAGCTCACGGCCTTCTCGAACTACGGCTTCCCCGAGAGCCACGCCCTGAGCTTCGCGCTGCTGGTCTACGCCTCCTCCTACCTGAAGCGGCACGCCGCGCCGGAGTTCTTCTGCGCCACGCTGAACGCCCAGCCCATGGGCTTCTACGCCCCCTCGACGCTGGTGGAGGACGCCGGGCGCCACGGCGTGGAGGTGCGCCCCGTGGACCTCGCCCGCTCGGAGTGGGACTGCACGCTGGAGCGGGGGCGGGTGGACGCTGACGGGCCGCACGGGGAGTCCGTCCCCCCGTACGAGCGACTCTGTCGCAGCGAAGGAGATCCGGGAGGACGCGAAGCGTCCGAGCTAGCTCCGGAGCGATCAGCGACAGCCCGGAGCGAGGAAGGGGGAACGGAGCCCCGTGCGGCTCCCGCCCTGCGCCTGGGCCTCCGCCTGGTCCGGGGGCTGGGCAAACGGGCCGAGGAGAAGCTCCGCCGGGCACGGGCCGAAGGCCCCTTCACCTCGGTGGAGGACGTGGTGGAGCGGAGCGGGCTGGGCGAGTCCGAGCTCCGGACGCTGGCCGAGGCCGGCGCCTTCGACTCGCTGTGGCCCGGCCGCCGGGAGGCGCTGTGGGAGCTGCTCAGGGAGCTCCGGGGCGACGCCGGGCCCCTTGCGCCCCGCCCGAGGGCGGATGCCGAAGACGTCTCCGCGGAGATGGGGGACGGCGAAGAGAGGGCTGGCCGGCGGGCCGGGCTCCCGCCCCTCTCCCGGGCGGAGCGGGTGCGGGCGGACTACCGCACGGTGGGACTCTCCACCGAGGGCCACCCCATGGAGTTCCTGCGGGAGCGGCTACGGCGGCAGGGGGTGCTGTCCGCGGAGGAGCTGGACCGGCAGCCCGCCGGCGCGGAGGTGGCGGTGGCCGGGATCGCCATCTGCCGCCAGCGCCCGAAGACGGCCCGGGGCGTGATGTTCGTGACCCTGGAGGACGAGACCGGGTTCGCCAACTTCGTGGTCACCCCGGACCTGCTGGAGGAGCGCCGGTCCGTGCTGGTCCGCGAACCGGTGCTCCGCATGGAGGGAATCGTGGAGCGGGAGGGCGCGGTGGTGAACGTGCAGGCGGAGCGGGTCGGCCCCGTGGATCCGCGGGCCGGGGCGACGGAGGTGACGAGCCGCGACTTCCGGTGAGCGGCGGCGCAGAACGCCGGGTCGCCGTCACCCCGACCTCGCTCGGGCTGTCGCTGATCGCTCCGGAGCCAGATCGGACGCTGCACGTCCTCGTGGATTTCCTTCGCTGCGACAGAGTCGCTCGTCCGGGGCGCGGAGAGCCCGGCTGGAGCGCCGCCTATCCTCCGTGCTTCTGCAGCGCTTCCTCGTGCGCCTCCAGCGCGTCCTCGCCGAAGAGGCAGAAGCGGATCCGCCGGACGTGGTCCAGCTCCGGCGCCTCCTCCACCAGGGTCGAAACGGCCACGTCCGCGGCCTCCTCCATCGGGTAGCCGAAGGCGCCGGTGGAGATGGCCGGGAAGGCCACGGAGGAGAGCTCGTTCTCCTCGGCCCGCGCCACCGAGTTCCGGTAACACGCCGCCAGCAGCTCGTCCGACGGCTCGTCCCGACCGTAGACGGGGCCCAGGGCGTGGATCACGTGCGGGTTGGGGAGGTCGTGACCGCCCGTGATCACCGCCTCGCCGGGCTCGATGGGCGCCAGGGGGCGGCACTCCTCGTCCAGCCCGGGGCCCGCCGCCCGGTGGATGGCGCCGGCCACGCCGCCGCCGGTCTTCAGCTCCGCGTTGGCGGCGTTGACCACGGCATCGAAGTTCGGCTGGTTCGTGATGTCTCCCCGTACGGCCTCGATCTCCACGCCGTCGACCTGGATCTCCATCCTCGCCTCCCGTATCGGTGCTCCGTGGTCGATGGTTTCGGCTTCCGAACGGTTCCCCGCGTTCCGGCCGCCCGTCCACCCTGTCGAGCCTGTCCTTGCCGATCGCGCTCGCGCGCGACAGCTTGTCACTGTCTTGCGGCGCAATCTGCGTTCCCCGGACGGGAGAGTGCGCGGCCGCGCAGCTCCGGCTACCGGGGCCCCGCGCCTGCCCGGGGGCACGGGAACTTCTTCCGACCGCGGAGGCCACATGATCGTCCTGCTTCTACGCTGGCTGCTGAACGCCGCAGCCCTCTACCTGACGACGAAGATCGTCTCGGGCATCATGGTGGAGGGCACCGGGGCGCTTCTGCTGGCGGCCCTCGTGATCGGGCTGCTCAACGCCGTGCTCAAGCCAGTTCTGGTGGTGCTGACGCTGCCCATCACGATCCTCAGCCTGGGGCTGTTCTACCTGGTGCTGAACGGGATCCTCTTCGCACTGGCCTCGGTCCTGACGCCGGGCTTCGCGGTGGCGGGCTTCTGGGCAGCCTTCCTCGGTGCGCTGGTCATGTCGGTGCTGGGGATGCTGTTCCACGTGCTTCTCCCCGGGATCGGCGGTTGATCCTCCCGCCGGGGCGCAGGGGTCCGGGCGAGTCCGGCTTCCCGGTACGGTCCGTGCTTCGACAATGGAGGCCGGCGCTGACAGGCCCCGGAGGTGAATCGTGCCCCGCGGTGACCGCGCGTGTCCGAACCATCCGACCTTCGCCGACACGCCGACCGTGCTGGAAATTGGCAAGCTAAAGAGGAGTTGGATCGGTGGACTACTTTGGTCGTGACGAACTGAAGGAGCTGCTCGCCGTACGGGACGCTCCGACGGCTTCCATCTACCTCGAGACCGAGCGGAGCTCGGGAGCCGAGGCCAACCGGCTCCGCTTCCGCGCTGCGCTGGAGCAGGCGGAGGAGGAGCTGGCCGCGAGCGTGAGCCGGGATCAGGTCGAGCAGGTACTGGACCCGTTCCGCACTTATCTGGACGTGGAGCAGGATTTCTGGACGTATCAGGCCGACGGCCTGGCGGTGTTCGCCAGCCCGGAGATGCACCGGATGTACCGCCTGCCGGTGTCCTTCGACGACCTGGTGGTCGTGGCGCCCACGTTCCACACTCGCCCCCTGATGGAATACCTCCAGGCGCCGGACCGCTACTGGGTCCTGTCCATCAGCCAGAAGGACGTTCGGATGTGGCAGGGGACCCGGTCCGGGCTCACCCCGGTGGACCTGGCCGGTGTGCCGCGGAGCCTGCAGGAGGCCCTGGGATACGAGTTCGAGCGTGACGAGCTTCAGTTCCACAGCCCGAAGCAGGGCGGGACGTCCGGCGGCACCGGGGCCATCTTCCACGGCCACGGCATCGGACAGGACGACGCCAAGCCCGAGCTCAAGCGGTTCTTCCGGAAGGTGGACGCCGGTGTCCGCGAGTTCCTGGCCGACGAGATCGGGCCGGTCATCCTGGCCGCCGTCGACTACTACCACCCCCTCTATCACGCGGTCAGCCGACTCGAGAACCTCACCGACGAGGGTGTGACCGGTAACGTCTCGGACTGGGACGCCTCGCGGTTGCACGATTCATCGTGGCCCATCGTCCGGGAGACGGTCCTGGAGAAGATCGACGGCGCCCTGCAGCTGTGGGAGAACGCCTACAGCAACAACAAGGGCGAGGCGGACCTGGCCAGCGTGTCGCGGCTCGCCGTGGCGGGTCGTATCCGGCTCCTGCTGACGGAGCAGGGCCGCAACGCCTGGGGACGATTCGACCGAAACACGGGCGAGATGGAGCTCATTCGGGAGGGCGGCGAGGATCCCGGACCCGAGGCCGTCGACCTCCTGGACGAGGTCGCCGAAGTCGTGATGGAGAAGGGCGGCCGCTCGCTGATTCTCTCCGAGGAGCGGATGCCCACGGGGACCGGGGTGGCGGCCGTCCTCCGCTGATCCCCGCGGCGGGGGGGTCCTCCGCTCGCCTCAGCTTCCGATCAGCGCTCGGAGGACGAGGCGGAGGTTGGCGGGCTTCTCCGCCATCCGACGCATCAGGTAGGGGTACCAGTCCGAGCCGTAGGGCAGGTAGATCCGCACCGGGTGACCGCCGTCGGCCAGCTCCCGCTGGTAGTCGCGCCGCACGCCGTAGAGCATCTGGAATTCCAGGTCGCCCGGCGAGAGGCCGTGCTCCCGTGCGTGCTCCAGGGCGGCGTCGATCATCCGCTCGTCGTGGCTCGCTACGGCGGTGGGTACCCCACCCTCCAGAAGGATCCTGGTGAGCCGAACGAAGTTCCGGTCCACCTTCTCACGGTCCTGGAAGGCAACCTCCGGCGGCTCGTCGTACGCTCCCTTCACGAGTCGGACGGGGGCGCTCATCTCCACGAGCCGCTCCACGTCGCGCTCGCTCCGCCGCAGATACGACTGGATGACAGCGCCGACGTTCCCGTGCTCCCGGAACGCATCCGCGAACAGCTCCAGTGTCGCCTGGGTATAATCGGAGCTCTCCATGTCCACTCGGACGAAGTTGTCGAGCTCCGCCGCACGCCGGACGATACGCTGCAGGTTCTCGCCGCAGAGGCCCCGGTCGATGTCCAGCCCGAGCTGCGTCAGCTTCAGCGAGATGGTGGACTCGACCGGCCGCTCGTCGATGCGCTCCAGGCTCCGGACGTAGTCGTCGGCGGCCCGCCGCGCCTGCTCCGCGCTCTCGACGCTCTCGCCCAGGTGATCGAGGGTGACGTGGAGGCCCGCGTCGTTGAGGCGGCCCGCGGCGTTCAGCGCGTCCGAGAGCTCGTCTCCGGCCACGAACCGCTCCGCCACGCGTCGGAGGGCCGGCACCTTCAGGAGCCGGTCCTTCAGATCCTCGCGCTCGCTCAGGTAGAGCAGGAGGCGTCTCAGCATCGATGCGGGCCCTGTCCACGGTATCTGGTAGACGTCAAATGTTGGAAGAATGTGGACGGGCGCCGGGGAGAGCGCGAGCGATCCCGGCGGAGATCGGCCGGAGGCGGGACGACCGAACGGCTCGACGCGACGTGGAAGACTCAGGACGGAGGCGTCAGAGCGCCGCCTCCAGCTCCCCGGCGGTGTACAGCGACAGGACGCGGTAGCCCTCCTCCTCGAGGCTCTCGCGCCCTCCCTCCTCGCGGTCGACGAGAACGAGGACGGCCGTCGCCTCGCCGCCGGCGGACTCCACGGCGCGGCAGGCGTCCAGGGCCGAACCGCCGGTCGTGATCACGTCCTCGGTGATGACGACGCGACGGCCCTCCTCGAAGCAGCCCTCGATGCGCCGGCCCGTGCCGTGCCCCTTGGCTTCCTTCCGTACGGAGAAGGCGTCGATCGGTTCGCGACCCCGTCGCCAGCTCTCCCCCGCAACGGCATAGGAGATGGGATCAGCCCCCATGGTCATGCCCCCGACCAGCTCGGGCCAGAGCCCGGCCGACTCCAGGCGGTGGACCCCGACCTGGCCCAGCAGCGCCTGGCCCTCGGCGCGCATGGTGGTGGTCCGGCAGTCTACGTAGTAGCGGCTCGTCCGTCCCGAGGAGAGCGTGAACTCGCCGGTGCGGAAGGAGCGCTCTGCCAGGAGGTCCCGGAGTCGGTCCGAGGCCCGTTCGGACTCCAGCCGGCGCGCGGAGACGCCCGCCGACTCACCCGACACGGCGGAGCTCCTCTTCCGAGGCCGTGTCCTCGCACTCCGAGCAGAGGCCGTAGATCTTGAGCTGGCGGGTCAGCGGGCGGAAGCCGTGATCCCGGGCGACCTCCTGCTGCATGTTCTCCAGCTCGGACTGCTGGAACTCGGTCACGTCGCCGCAGGAGGTGCAGATCAGGTGGTCGTGGTGGGCTGAGCCAACGCGCATCTCGTAGCGCTTGAAGCCCTCGTTGAAGTCGTGCTCCGTGGCCAGTCCCACGTCCACCAGGAGGTTCAGCGTCCGGTAGATCGTCGCCTTGCCGATGTCCTCGCCCCGCTCACGCAGCCGCTCGGCCACGTCGTCGGCGGAGAGGTGACGCTTGCTCTCGAACAGAACCTCGGCGATGGCCTCGCGCTGGTGCGTGACGGGCAGCTGATTCTCGTGCAGGCATGCCCTGAACAGGCTCATCATGACCTCGGCGCACCCGCGGGGCGGGCTCGTGGTCACCACGTCGTCCATGGCCCTCTCGCTGCTTGTGGTGGTCGGGCCGACGTCGGCCGGCCCCGATTCTCAATGCGATGAGAATATAAGGGGCGGGGCCCGTCGATATCAATATCGATTATCGTTTCGCCGTGGCGGGCCACGCGACGGGTACTTCAGTGGGCGCCGTCCATGAAGTCGGTTCGGGCCTGGCGGAGGAGCCGGTCGACGGGCGCCGAGGGGCTCGGGAAGAGCAGCTCATCGGAGAACTGGTTGAGTCCACGGCGCACGTCCCGGAAGCGCTCTGCCGCCTCGCTATATACATCGGACAGGGCCTTCTCCCGGGCGTGGGGGTCGTCGGCGGCCATCCGGTATCCCGTCTCGCCCAGCTCCTCGTAGTAGTCGAGGCCGGGACCGCCGCGTCGTTGGCCCCTGGAGGTGATGTGGTCGGGGAAGAGGCCCGAGAGCCAGAGGGCGAAGTCGCCCAGGTGGGTGCGGAGGAGGAAGGCCCGCCGTCCGTCCGCCTCCAGCATATCGTTCATGATCTCCACGAGGTAGTCGTACTCGCGGTCGTCGACGGCCGAGATCCGGCGGGCGTGGTCCTCGCGGCCGAATTCCAGGACGAGCGCGGTGACGTAGTCCGCCAGGACCCGGCTTTCCACGCCCACTTCCTTCAGGGACTGGCGGACCAGCACGTAGAGGACGAGGCCGGGCGGAGCCAGGGTGATCCCCTCGGCGTTCAGGATCCGGCGGCGGGTCTCGGCGTCGTCCAGCAGGGCGTCGACGCCCCGCTCCTCGAGCCGCGTGCTCCACTCCTCCCGCCGGTCCTCGTCGTCTCCGGCGAGGAGTCGCACGAGCCATCGGGCCTCCTCGGCCCCGAATGATGCTCGAACGTTGGGCTGAATCATGTGGCTGCCCTCCGTCTGCATCGGATTCCCGACGTCGCGCGGCGCCGGCCCGCGGTAGGCATCACCGGGCGTGCCAGCGCCGGATCTCCTCCAGTATGCTGCGGGCCGTCTGCCGGTCCCAGCGCTCGCCGGACGGCTGTCGCACCTGAACCACCACGCGGGTCTCTCGCTGGCTGCTCCTCGACATCGCCACGGAGATGTCATACTGGCCGGCCTGACCGTCGACGGTACCGCCGCTCTCGTCCACGATGCGCTGGTCCAGGTCGATGTCCAGGACCCGGAAGGTCTGCTCGACGGAGTTGGCGACGGACGTCGGATTCCCCGCGAGTGTGATCCGGGCGCCCCGGGTGGTGAGAATCACCGCTCTGGAAGACTGGCCCGCGTCCGACTGGTCGGACGGGGACGGGCCGGGCGAGGCGCACGCTACCGCGAGCACCGCGGCGACCGCGGCCGTACAGAGTCGGGTCAGCTCGGCGAAGCGCTGGGTGCTCATGTTCATCCCCTGGGGAAGATGCCGCCGTCCGGACCGACCGGCGGGCCATATGCCCGATATTGCTGTCTGCGTGCGCGTCCGGGCCGCCCTCCGATCCCCGGTCCTGACGCGCGGTAAGGGTACCGGACCGCGTCGCCGGCCGCCAAGACCACGAGGGCACAGGTCATCCTCCAGAGGGGCGGGGGATATCGGCGTCTCTGGCCCATCCCCCCCCCATCACCCTCAAACGTCCAGGACGAGGCGAGCGTGCCACTCCCCCTCGGGTTCCTCCTCGACGCGGAGCCCGTGGTAGGTCACTCCCTTCACGTCTCGCACGCGCGGCTGCTCCCCACCGCCCGGCGCCCATCGGATGCGGGCCTTCAGGGCGGATGGCCCGCTCATCTCCACGGAGATCGCCTCGGGCAGGCGTCCGTCCCGGGACATCCGGTACAGGAGCTCCCGCAGCCAGGCGACCATGAGACGCTCCCGGTCCGGCCGGTCCAGGTCGATGGCCTCCCGTTCTGTCTCGGCCGCCGCGTCTGCAGGCTCGAGCCCGGCGTCCCCGTTTCCCTCCCGGACGGTCCGGACCAGCCCGTCGGCGGCACCCCGGAAGAGCTCGGACAGGGAATCGGCGGTGACCGCGTAGCCCACGTCGGCCGTGTGGGAGAGGGGGTCGACTCGATACATGGCAGCGCCCAGGTTGGATGATCCGAATCAGTCGCTCGGCGGGCCCGCGGTTCGGTCCCCGCCTTGCAGGAGTATGCGGGAGCAGGGCACTGCGGGCCCGACGGCCCGCGCCTCCACGAGAGCAGAGACGCGAGAGGACCTCCATGAACTCGACACGTGTGTCCATCGGCCGTTCCCGCTCTCCCCTCCCGGGTTCGATCGTGGCAGCGGCCGCGATCCTGGCCCTTGTCGGCCTCCCCGGTTGCGGCGGCAGCGGCGACGGCGAGGCGGCGGGGCCCGGGGGCGAATCCGCGGCTGAGGTTCAGGACAGTGCCGCGGAGGGGGCGTCCGTTGAGCGGTCGCCGGCCGGATTCCGCGTCACGACCATCGAGGTCGGCGGGCACGAGGTGGCCGTGGAGGTGGCGGAGAGCGACGCCGACCGTCAACAGGGGCTCATGGGACGCGACTCGCTGCCGCCGGATCGCGGCATGCTCTTCGTCTACTCCCGCCCGCAGACCCTGAGCTTCTGGATGCGGAACACGGAGATTCCGCTCGACATCGCGTACATTTCCCAGAACGGCAGGATCGTCGACATCCAGCAGATGGAGCCCCACACGCAGGAGCAGCACCCGTCGAGGGAGCCCGCCATGTACGCGCTGGAGATGAACCGGGGCTGGTTCGAGGAGCACGGCGTGGCCGTGGGGGACAGGGTCCGGTTCTGACGGCTGATCCGGGCGCCCCCTCGCATCCTCGGGGCGCGACCCGGCCGACGCGAATCGCGAGCAACGAACGCAACAGGACGGAGACATGACCGAGCACCGCACCGAGAGAGACTCGATGGGAGAGGTCCGCATTCCCGCGGGCCGGCTGTACGGCGCCCAGACCCAGCGTGCGATGGAGAACTTCCCGGTGAGTGACCTTCGCTTCGGCCGCCGGTTTCTGTGGGCGCTGGGCCTCGTCAAGCGGGCGGCAGCGGAGGTGAATCACGGCCTCGGCCTCCTGGACGAGCGTCGGGCCGAAGCCATCCGGGAGGCGGCCATGGAGGTGGCCGGTGGCGAGCTGGACGAGCACTTCCCCGTGGACATCTTCCAGACCGGTTCCGGGACCTCGACCAACATGAACGCCAACGAGGTCATCGCGAATCGCGCCATACAGCTGCTCGGCGGGGAGGTGGGGAGCCGCGATCCGGTTCATCCCAACGACCACGTGAACATGGGGCAGTCCAGCAACGACGTGATCCCCACCTCCATCCACGTGGCCGCTCTGTCTGCGGTGGAGGACGAGCTCGTTCCCGCCATGGAGGTCCTCCGGGACGCCTTTCGGGAAAAGGCGACGGAGTTCGACGACGTGCCCAAGGCCGGGAGGACGCACCTCCAGGACGCCACTCCGGTCCGCCTCGGTCAGGAGTTCGGGGGCTACGCCTCCCAGGTCGACCACGGTATCGGGCGGCTGGAGCGCCTGCGGGATCCCCTCGGGGAGCTGGCCATCGGGGGCACGGCCGTGGGAACGGGGCTCAACACCCATCCCGAGTTCGGGATGCGCATGGCCAACCGGCTGTCGGAGCTCACCGGCCTGGATCTGCGCGAGGCGGAGAACCACTTCGAGGCCCAGGCCGCCCGCGACGCCGTGGTGGAGGCCAGCGGGGCCATGAAGACCATCGCCTGCAGCTACATGAAGATCGCCAACGACCTGCGGTGGCTCTCCTCCGGCCCCCGCACGGGAATCGGCGAGCTGGACCTGCCGGCGGTGCAGCCCGGATCGTCCATCATGCCCGGCAAGGTGAATCCGGTGATCCCGGAATCGGTCTGTCAGGTGGCGGCCCAGGTCATCGGCAACGATGCAGCCGTCACTGCCGGCGGCCAGGCGGGCAATTTCGAGCTGAACGTCATGAAGCCCGTCATGGCGCACAATCTCCTGCAGTCCGCGGAGCTCCTGACCAACGTGAGCGCGGTGCTCGTGGAGCGGTGCGTTCGAGGCATCGATGTCGACGAGGAGCGATGCCGCCGGAACGCCGAGTCGACAGCGGCCCTGGCCACCGCGCTGGCGCCACGGATCGGCTATGACGAGGCCGCAGACGTCGCCAAGACCTCTCTGGAGGAGGACAAGACGCTGCGGGAGGTCGTGCGGGAGCGGGGGCTGCTGAGCGAGGAGGAGCTGGACGAGGTCCTGGATTTCCGCTCGATGACCGAGCCGGGGATCCCCTAACCTCCCGGGCTCCCGTTCTCCTCCTCCGCTGTCGGGAAGAGGCGGTCCACCCGGTAGCCGGGCAGGGGATAGGTGAGGGGACGGTCCTCTCGTCGCGCCAGGAAGTCCCCGCTCCCGCCGCGCTCGACCGCCCGCAGGGTGAGGAGGGGCTTCCCCTCGCCAGAGGCGGAGCTCCAGGCCCGGAGCGCAGCGTCGGGGTCGGAGAAGTCCGCGGACCGGACGGCCGAGTCCGGAGGCACCTGGCTGGAGGCCCGGAGCTCCGCGAGCTCGCCCAGAATGGTGCTCGCCTCCGTCGCGTCCAGCGCCCCGGATCCGGCGATTCGCCACCCGGCGTTGTCGCGGACGAAGAGGGTCCGCCGGCCGTCCCGCTCCACGGCCAGCCGGGCGACGCGGCCGGTGTCCAGGGCGGCGATCTCGAGGTCCCGCCATCGCCCCTCCGTCCGTCCCAGGCTCGAGGCGACGCTCCCCTCGAGCAGGTACACCCGGTCATCCCCCGGCCGCCGGACGAAGCGCCCGCCCCGACCGGAGCCGCCCAGGAGGAAGGCGAACGAGTCGGAGCCGGCGGGACCCAGGGCCACGCTGTCGGCCTCGCCGCTGGACACTCCGAGCCGTTTGTGGTTCTCCGGGTTCCGGGAGACGAGCTCGTCGGCCGCGGCGGTATCCAGCGCGGCGAACAGCGAGGCCAGGTCGGCGGAGTCGGCGGGGAACCCGTTGACACGGGCCGTTCCCCGTCGCGCCTCGAGCCGGACGGAGTCGCCCCCGGCACGGTAGACGCGGACCACGTCCGGCCGTCCCTCCACGGCGGCCGCCAGCCCCAGGGCTCCGCCGCTCCCGTCGCCGCCTCCACCGGTCAGCCGGACGCCGGCATAGGCGGCCACCAGGAGCGCGAGGACGCCGAAGATCACCTTCACCTGCCGCTCGGTCATCGGTCGGACCTCCGGGTGTCGCTGCGGTCTGCTCCCCCCGCGGGCCGTCGGCTGCGGCTCGCACGCATCACGGTTCCCGCTCCCCGCCGCTGTATTCGCGTCGCTGCAGTCGGCGGCGCCGAAGGAGCCTCCATCCCCCGAAGACGACGAAGAGCAGGGGCACGCCGGCCACGTTTGCCCAGCGGACGACGCTCCGGGTCACGTCGGATTCGAAGACCAGCCGGGGCGGGGAGCGGTCACCGCCGCGGATCTCGATCAGCTCCTCCTCCCGGGCGAGCCAGTCGACGGTGTTGCGGAAGAAGTCCAGGTTGCCGGTCCCGCCGCGGGCGAAGCGGTTCGTGGCGAAGTCGGCGTCTCCCACCAGCACCACGCGGCCGGGTCCCGAGGCTGCCGAATCGGACGGGGCGTTCGAGCCGTCGCCTGCCGCTTCCCCGCCGGGGTCGTAGGCCACGGCCATCGTCTGGCGCTGCAGGCTGTCCACCGCGGTCTTCCAGTTCCGTTGCGGTCGGATCGAGGTCGTGCCGGTGATCCGTCCGCCGAACCGCGTCGTCCGGAGCAGCCGCTGCACCGACGCCGAATCCGCCGGCGCCGTGACTTCGACGGGGCTGGCCCACGGCAGGAGGACCGAGCTCAGGTCTCGGACCAACGAGCTGTTCGAGGCGGGCCGGGACATGAGCCACAGTGGGTAGGGCCGCGAATACTGCATGCCGCCCTGGCCGCTCAGCCCCACCCGCTGGTTCGCGCGGAGGTCGAGGGCGTAGCCGCTGGCCACGCCCAGGCCGTGCGGTGCGAGCAAGCTGTCCAGCCGCGGCTGCTTCAGGGGCGTGGCGGGGCCGCGCGGTCCCTTGGGACGCCGCATCCCCTCCAGCATCAGCATCAGGTTGCCGCCCTCCCGGTGGTAACGCCGGAGGGCCTCCTCGTGTCCCGCCGGGAGGGGCTGCTGCGGTCCGGCCACGACCAGGGCGTCGATTCCCGGCGGGACGCGTGCCGGCCCGGAGGCCGTGTCGCCGGCTGCCGTATCGCCCGGAGCGGCCTGGAGCCGCGGGGGCGTCGCCTGCTGCGGCCCCGTCTCGTCTGCCGCCGACGGGCCTGGCCCGCCGCCTCCTCCCGTGGGTGCACCCGGTGGCATGCGTGAACGCATCCCGGGGGGCATCCTGCGGCGGGCGCCGCCGGTGCCGCCACCAAAGCTCACCGGCTGCACCTCGTAGGCGTTCGCCAGGTCCTTTCGGGCCCGACCCAGCTCCTGTCGGAGGCTCTTCTCGCCGTGGCCCGAGAGGAAGCCCACGGTGGGCCGCGACTCGGCGGTGAGCGTGTGGATGGCGCTGGTGAGGCGATACTCCAGGTTCGCCGCCTCCCGGATCACCGGGATCTGCTTCGACTCGTCGGCGTACTGGAGCGAGATCCCGAGGTATCCCTCCTGCACCTGCATCTGGCCCTCGCCCAGCACGTTGAACTGGATGGGGGGAATCCCGGCCTCACGCGCCTCCTGGCGGGCGGACTCGTCCTCGCGCGGATCGATGCGCTCGATGTTGAGATCGTCGCCGGCGATGGCCCGGTAGTCATTCAGGACGTCCACCACGTCCCGCTTGACGTGGCTCACCTGGGCCGGGAGCTCCTCGGAGACGAAGAACTCGACCGTGACCACGTCGTCCAGGCCGGTCAGGATATCCCGGGTCGTGTCGGAGATCGTGTAGGCGTTGTCCGGGGTCAGGTCCCAGCGTCCCCGTATGTGCCGGCCCAGCAAGTTCACCACCAGGAAGATGCCGAGCAGACCGGCCGTCCCGAGGCGGAGCGTTCGGTAGCTGGAGCCCTCCCGGCTCAGCTGTTCCCTGAGCAGAGACCAGTAGGCGAGCGACAGGAACCCGGCCGACAGGGTGACGAAGTAGACGACGTCCCGGAGGTCGAGTACCCCGCGGGTGATGTTCCGGAAGTGGGTGAGCACGCCGAGGCGGTCCGTGACCACGGTGAGAATCGGCGGCAGCCCCACTCGGACGACGTTCATGTTGATGCCGATGAAGAAAAAGATCACCGCCACGCCGACGATGAACGCGGTGATCTGGTTCTCGGTCATCGACGAAGCCCACAGGCCGATGGCCACCAGCCCGCCGGCCAGGAGGAGGGAGCCAGCGTACTGGGCGAAGACCACGCCCCATCGCACGTCAGTGCCGAGCGTGAGGCCCAGGGGCGCGGCGATCGTCGCCAGCAGCGCGACCGCGATGAGGCCCAGAACGCCCAGGTACTTCCCGAGCAGGAACTCCGCCTCACGCAGCGGCTGCGCCAGAGTCATCTCCAGCGTTCCCGAGCTCCGCTCCTCGGCGATCGACCCCATCGTCACCGCCGGCACGAAGAAGAGGAAGAGCCACGGCAGCAGGTCGAACATGGGCCGCATGCTGCCGACGCCGCCGGTGAAGAGGCTCCGGAAGAAGAAGAAGGAGTTCGCTGCCAGGAAGACCACGAGCAGGACGTAGGCAGTGGCGTGGTCGAAGTAGGAGCGCAGCTCCCGTCTCGCGATCGTGAGGACCCGGTCACTCATCATCGCGTGATCCCGTCAGCTGTCGGAAGACATCCTCCAGGTTCTGCTCCTGGCGGTGGAGCTCCCAGATCGGCCAGTCACGCTCGCGGGCCACCTCGAAGATGGCCGGTTCCAGGTCGCCCCCGTCCGCCGCCGTGAGCTCGAAGCGCGGCCGGGGCGACGAGCCGGCCGCTTTCACGCTGACGGCGCCGGGCAGATCCGCCAGAGCGGTACGGGCTTCTTCGCGCGGCGCGTCGAGCTCCACCGTGATCCGGCCGGCGGCGTCGCCGAGGAGCCCGTCCACCGGGCCGTCCGCCACGATGGCGCCGTCGTGGATGATCAGCAGGCGCTCGCAGGTCCGCTGGACCTCCTGCATGACGTGCGTGCTGAGGACCACCGTCCGCTCCGCGCCCAGGCTGGTGATCAGCTCGCGGATCTCCACCCGCTGGTTCGGGTCCAGGCCCTCGGTGGGCTCGTCGAGGATCAGGAGGTCGGGCTCGGCCAGGATCGCCTGGGCGATGCCCACCCGCTGCCGGTATCCCTTGGAGCACTCGTCCACCGGCCGATAATAGACGTCCTGGATGCCGGTCTGCTGCACGGAGGCGTCGATACGCCGTCTGCGCTCCCGTCCCTCGAGCCCCCGCAGGTCGGCTACGAACTCAAGGTATTCCTCGACCAGCATGTCCCGGTATATGGGTGTGGTCTCGGGCAGGTAGCCGATTCGGCTCCGGGCGTCCACGGGCCGGTCGCCCACGGGGAGGCCCGCGACGGCGACGCTACCTTCGTCCGGCTCCAGGTAGCCGGTGACGAGGCGCATGGTGGTGGTCTTCCCGGCCCCGTTCGGGCCCAGGAAGCCGACGACCTCTCCGCGGTCGACCTCCAGCGTGACGTCGTCGACCGCCTGGACGTCGCCGAAGCTCTTCGACACTCCGTCGAGCGCGACTAGAGACACGTCGAGTGCTGCAGCTGTTGAGTTGTCTGGAGCGTGTTCCGTCCGCGCCGGTGCCGGCCCGGACCGGCCGCCGGCCGCGAGGGAGCGGGAGGCCCCGCTCTGGTGCCCCTCGATTCAGAACGGAAGCAAGCTATTTTACGCTTCGACGATGTCAACCACGCGCTCCGCCGCAGGGCGGGGCGCTCGGCATAGACGAGGCAGGGGGAGCTTCGAGCATGCGGCTCGTGATCGGTACCGACGACGGTGTTCACGTTGCCCGGTGGATCCCGGGCGAGCGGTCGGCCCACATGCAGACGGAGGAGCTGGCCGGGGAGACGGTGTCGGCCGTGGCCCGCTCCCGGACCCGGGTCTACGTCGCCACGGGCTCCGGCGACGTCCATCGCTCCGACGACCGCGGGGTGAGCTTCCAACGTGGGGCGACCATCCCGGACGGCCGTGGGGTGACCTCGCTGTGTACCCTGCCGCGTCACCCGGACACCGTCTTCGTCGGGACCGAGCCGGCGGCGATCTACTCCTCCCATGACGCCGGGGCGAACTGGACCGAGCAGGCGGCCTTCCCCTCCGTGGCCTCCGAGGAGGAGTGGCGCGGGTACGGGGGGCGAGAGGCTCACGTCGCCGCACTGGCCTGCGATCCCCACGACGAGCACCGCATGTACGCCGGCGTGGAGATCGGTGGCGCCTACCGGACCGACGACGGCGGACGGAGCTGGCGGTCGATAAACGACGGCATCTACGACGACATCCACGTCCTGGCGGCGGACCCCAACCGCCCGAGCCGGGTCTACGGCGCCACCGGGGGCGGGCTCTACCACAGCGACGACCGGGGCACGGACTGGGCCGCTCACGAGAGCGAGCTGGGTCAGGCCTACTGCACGGGCATGGTCCTGGAGGACCTGGGCGACGAGACACACGTCTACCTGACCACGGCCGACGGGCCGCCGAGCACCTGGGAGAGCGGCGACGGACCCGGGGCCACGGTACACAAGAGCGACGACGGCGGCGAGACGTGGACCTCTCTGGGGCTGAGCCCGCTGTATCCCAGCCGCGAGGCGTTCACCGCCGTGACCACGGAGCCGGAGCGGCGCGGCGGGGTCTTCGTCGCCACCAGTGAAGGGGCCCTCCACTACGGGGACCCGGAGATGGAGGGGTGGTCCCGCCTGGTGAGGGGACTCCCTCCGATCCGGTCGGTGGTGGTGGCGTGACCCGTCCGTCGCCGGGGGAGCGGCCGCGGCGGATCCGGCGACCGGTCGTGGCGGTGGCGGGGCTGGTCCTGGCCCTGCTGGCGGCGCGGCCGTCGGCGGCGCAGCAGGGTGTGCCGCCCCTCCCGGGCGCACCGGACGGCCCGGTGGTCACGGATCGGCCATCGGAAGCCACGGCGCACCCCGACCAGTCCGGCGACGAGCTGTCGGTCGAGTCCATCTTCGGCTCGTACCGCTACCTGGCCGACCGGTTTTCCGGCACCTGGCGGGCCGACGGCGAGCGGTGGGTCACCGTGGAGCGGGACTCCCAGGGGCGCCCCACGCTGGTCCAGGTGGACGCCGCCACCGGCGACCGGGACACCCTGGTTTCCACCGAAGAGCTGACCCCCGCCGATCGAGGGGAGCCCCTCGGCGTCTACGACTTCTCGTTCTCGCCGGACGGGCGCCGGCTGCTCCTGTTCGCGGACGCACGGGAGGTATGGCGGGACCGAACCCGGGGCACCTACTGGACTTTCGACCTGGAGGACCGGAGCCTGGCCCCCGTCTCCGAGGAGCCCGGGCCCCAGATGTTCGCCAGGTTCTCCCCGGGCGGCGAGAAGGTGGCCTTCGTGCGCCGGAACGACCTCTTCGTGGTCGACCTGGAGACGGGGCGCGAACGGGCGCTCACCACCACTGGCGCCGAGAACGTCATCAACGGCACCACCGACTGGGTCTACGAGGAGGAGCTGGGCTTCCGCGACGCCTTTCGCTGGGGCCCGGAGGGCCGCCGGATCGCCTACCTCCAGCTGGATCAGAGCCCGGTGGACTCCTTCCCCTATCAGGTGAACCAGGACTCCCTGTATCCGGAGATCTCCTGGGTGCGCTACCCGAAGGCCGGGACCGAGAACTCGCGTGTCCGGGTCGGCGTGGTCGACGTAGCGAGCGCGGAGACGAGCTGGCTCGAGCTCCCGTTCACCAGCGACCACTACATCGCCCGGCTGGGATGGCCCGGGGACTCCGACCGGGTGGCGTTGCAGCTCCTGAACCGGCGCCAGAACCGGGTGTCGCTCGTGTTCGGAAATGTCGCCACCGGGGATACCAGCACGGTGATCGCCGAGGAGGACAGCGCCTGGGTGGACGTGGGCGGGCGCCTCCACTGGGTCGACGGCACCGGGCGCTTCGTCTGGGCGGGTGAGCCCGGCGACGACCGGCATCTGTATCTCTACAGCAGCGACGGGACCCTCGTCCGCCAGCTCACCTCCGGCGATTGGGAGGTCACCTCGGTCCACGGGGTCGACGCCCGGCGGGACCGGGTCTACTTCACCGCCGCCCGCCAGGGGCCTCTCACCCGGTCCGTCTACTGGGTGGGGCTCGATGGCTCCGGTCCGCACCGGGTGGCCGGCGGCGACGGCGTCCATTCCGCCGAATTCGCGCCGGGGTACCGCTACTTCGTGGACCGGCACTCCCGGGCGGGCGTGCCGCCGACGTCGACACTCCGCCGCGGAGACGGCTCCGAGATGCGCACGCTGGTGGACAACGGGAGGCTCCGGGCACGGATCGACTCGCTCGGGCTCGTGCCGCCGGAGTTCATCCGGGTGGAGGCGGCCGACGGCACCCCCCTGAACGGCTACCTGATCCGACCGCCCGACTTCGACCCGGAGGAGGAATACGCCCTCCTGATGTACGCGTATGGCGGTCCGGGCTCACAGACCGTCATGGACCAGTGGGGCGGCCGCCGCTACCTGTGGCACCAGATGCTCGCGCGACAGGGCATCCTGGTGGCCAGCGTCGACAACCGCGGGACGGGTGCCCGGGGCCGCGACTTCGAGAAGCAGACGTACCGCAAGCTGGGGCAGCTGGAGGCTGCCGATCAGCTCGCCGCCCGCGGCCAGCTGACCGACCGCCCGTACGTGGACGGGACGCGGACGGCCATCTGGGGATGGAGCTACGGCGGGTACCTGACCCTCATGAGCACCCTCACCGGCGAGGGCGAGGGCTTCGCGGCCGGAGTCTCCGTGGCGCCCGTGACCCACTGGAAGTTCTACGACACGATCTACACCGAACGCTACATGTGGACACCGCAGGGCAACCCGGAGGGATACCGGAAGGGGTCCCCGCTCAACTTCGCCGACCGGCTCGAGGCCGATCTCCTCCTGGTCCACGGAACCGGGGACGACAACGTCCACTTCCAGAATACCGTCCGGATGGTGGACGCCCTCGAGGAGGCCAACGAACAGTTCTCCCTCCGCATCTATCCGAATTCGCAGCACGGCATCGGGGGCGCAACGATGCAGACGAACCTGTTCCGCATGATCACCGACCACCTGGAGGGGGCGCTCACGGAGCGCTGAGCGCCGGGCGGGTCTGGCCCCGGGAGCGGCGAGACGGAAGCCAACGAGTGGGCCCTGCAGAAGGTGCGGAAACGGAGGCTGGTGGATCGATTCACCGTGCACTTCTCACCCGTCTTTGGGGAGATGGACCGCCAGGATCTCTCCGAGTGGATCCTGGAGGACGGGGCGCCGGTGAGGCTGAATTTCCAGATCCACAAGTTCATCAGGGCCCCCGAGACGAAGGGCGTCTGAGCGGCCCCGGACCCCGGCCGCCCCAGGGGCCGGGCGGCCGGCGCTATCCCGTATCCCCGGTCTCCACTCACCCCCCCTCCTCGTACTTCTGCTTCAGCCGCTCCACCACGTCGGGGTCGGCCAGTGTCGTCGTGTCGCCCAGGGCCTCCCCCTCGGCGATGTCCTTGAGGAGGCGGCGCATGATCTTCCCGCTCCGCGTCTTCGGCAGGTCCGCGGTGAAGATCACGTCCGCGGGCTTGGCGATGGCTCCGATCTCCTGGCTCACGTGCTCCCGGATCTCCTCCCGCAGATCGTCGCTGGCCTCGTATCCGTCCTTCAGCGAGACGAAGGCGGCGATGGCCTCCCCCTTCACCTCGTCCTTCCGGCCCACCACGGCGGCCTCGGCCGTCGCATCGTGGTCCACCACGGCCGACTCCACTTCCATGGTCCCTATGCGGTGTCCGGCCACGTTGAGCACGTCGTCCACCCGGCCGAGGATCCAGAAGTCCCCGTCCTCGTCCACCCTGGCGCCGTCGCCGGGGAAGTACGTGTCCTCCCACTTGGACCAGTAGGTTTCGCGGAAGCGCTCTTCGTCGCCCCACACGCCACGGAGCATGGACGGCCAGGGCTCGGTGACGGCCAGGTAGCCGCTCTCGGCCTCGTTGCCCTCTTCGTCCAGGATCGTGGCCTCGATGCCGGGGAACGGTTCGGTGGCCGATCCGGGCTTGGTGGTGGTGACGCCGGGCAGGGGCGTGATCATGATCCCCCCGGTCTCGGTCTGCCACCACGTATCGACGATGGGGCACTCGCCGCCGCCGATGTGCTCCCGGTACCACTCCCAGGCCTCGGGGTTGATGGGCTCGCCCACCGTGCCCAGGAGCCGGAGGCTCGAGAGGTCGTGTCGGGCGGGCCACTCCTCTCCCCACTTCATGAACGCGCGGATGGCGGTGGGGGCCGTGTAGAGGATGCTCACGCCGTAGCGCTCCACCAGCTCCCAGAAGCGGTCTCTCTCGGGCCAGTCCGGCGCTCCCTCGTACATGAACACCGTGGCACCGGCGGCCAGCGGCCCGTAGACGATGTAGGAGTGGCCGGTGACCCACCCCACGTCAGCAGTGCACCAGTAGACGTCATCCTCCTTCAGGTCGAACACCCACTCGGTGGTGGCCTGCACCTGCGTCATGTATCCACCGGTGGTGTGCATGACCCCCTTGGGCTTCCCCGTGGTGCCGGAGGTGTAGAGGATGTAGAGCAGGTCCTCGGAGGCCATCGGCTCGGCCGGGCACGTCGCGGAGGCCTCCTCGACGACCTCCCCGTACCAGTGGTCCCGACCATCCTGCATGCGGGCGAAGGTCTCGTCACCCTCGGCGCTGAACCCCCGCCGGACGACGATCACGTTTTCCACCACGTCCAGGTCCTCGATGGCCTCGTCGGCGTCCTGCTTCAGACGCAGGACATTGCCGCGGCGGTAGCCGCCGGTGGCCGTGATCAGGAGCTCGGCGCCGGCGTCCTGGATGCGGCTCCGCAGCGAGCCGGGGGAGAAGCCGCCGAAGACCACGGAGTGGACGGCGCCGATGCGGGCGCAGGCCAGCATGGCCACGGCGGCCTCGGGGATCATGGGGAGATAGATGGCGACCCGGTCGCCCTTCTCCACCCCCATCTCCTTCATTCCGTTGGCCAGCCGGGAGACCTCGCGGTGCAGCTGGCGGTAGGTGTAGGTCCGCCGGTCGCCGGGCTCGCCCTCCCAGACCAGGGCGGCCTTGTTGGCCCTCCACCCGTCCAGGTGCCGGTCCAGGCAATTGTGGGCGGCGTTGAGCCGTCCTCCGACGAACCACTCGGCGTGGGGCGGATCCCAGTCGAGGACCTCGTCCCACTCCTCGAACCAGTCGAGCTGACGCGCCCGCTCCTCCCAGAAGGCGAGCCGGTCCTCCCGGCCCTGCTCGTAGGGCGTGCGGTCCGCGACGCGGGCGTCGCGCCGGAAGGACTCCGGGGGCTCGACGCGGCGTCCCTCGTGTAGGAGAACGTCGATCTCGCGGCGAGGGGATGCAGTCATGGCCGCCTCCTGTGAAGTTGCTGTCATCGACCGAAGCTCGGCCGGCTCGACGGAAGTTCACGTTACGCGGCGACTGTCGCCCGAAGCAAGAAGACGGGGCAATGAGCGATCAGACGCTGTTCTGGATCATCGTCAGCTCGATGGTGGTGTCCTTCGCCGCCGGGATCTGGATCGGGCTGGGATATCCGGGTCTCTACGATCGATACGAGGACACGGGTGCCCGGGCCTCGCGCGCCTCCCCGCTACAGCAGCTACTGGACTGGATCTTCAGCAAGTTCGTATGACGTCCGCCGAATGAGCGCGGACACCGTCGTGGGGCCCACTCCGTCCGAGGCCGGCCGGGACGCTCGCCGCGAGTCGGTGCGCCGCGTCCTCCGCTGGGTCCTGGCGGCCAACCTGCTCGTCATCGTTGCCAAGGCGGTCGTCGGGCTCCAGGTCGGCTCCATCGCCGTGCTCGGCGATGCCGGCCACTCCGGCGTCGACGCCCTGAACAACGTGGTGGGGCTGCTGGCCGTCCGCGTCGCGGCCGAGCCGCCCGACGCCGAGCATCCGTACGGACACGGAAAGTTCGAGACCCTGGGTGCCCTGGCCGTGGTGAGCTTCCTCTCCGTCACCTGCTTCGAGCTGATCCGCGGGGCGATACTCGACCTGGCGTCGGGCGGGCCGCCGCCGGAGATGGGCCCCGTGGCTTTCGGTGTGCTCGGGGCCACCGCCGCGGTGAACGTGGCCGTGGCCTGGGGGGAGGCCCGCTACGGGCGAGAGCTGGACAGCGAGATGCTCCGCGCCGATTCCCGGCACACGACCGCGGACGTGCTGGTGACGCTGACCGTCATCGGCGGACTGGGGCTGGTGGAGCTGGGCTGGAGGCAGGGGGACGCGTGGCTGGCCCTGCTGGTGGCGGCCGTCATCGCGTGGAGCGGCTGGCAGATCCTCAAGGAGACGGTGCCGGTCCTGGTGGACCGCAGGGCTCTGGATCCGGAGCGGATCCGGAGCTTCGTCACCGATCGTCCCGACGTCCGCGAGGCGACCGAGATCCGGTCCCGGGGCCGGAGCGGAGAGGCCTTTGCCGAGCTCACGATCCGGGTGGACTCGGACAAGAACGTGCGCGACGCCCACGGTGTCGCCCACAAGGTGGAAGAAGCGCTCAAGGCCGAGGGCGGATTCCGCGACGTGGTGGTCCACGTGGAGCCCGTTCCACGGGGCGAGGACCCGAACCGGGAGGTGGGTGTGGAGCCCCGGAGCCGGTAGCGACTCCGGAGCGGTCAGCCCTCCGTTTCGACGTCTTCCCCGTCCTCGTTGCGGGAGGCCAGGCGAAAGACGCAGGCCGGGTCGGACGTCGACTCACACATGGGATGGACGACGGGCGCCTCGGAGCCGGTGTACGCTCCAAGAAAGGTCTCGAGCCCCCGGGCGAGGATCTCGCACCCGTCCGGGCTCTCACAGGCGCGGGCCGGGAGGCAGCCCTCGACGACCAGCGACGGAGGGGTGCGCTCCGTCCTCACCGAGCCGATCGGGCTCACCCGGTGGGCGAGCCGGGCGGCGGCGCGCAGCGCGAGCCACCGTGTCAGGACCGTGGGCCCCGTCCAGGAGAGCGCCTTCGACCCGATGCTGCGGGACCCCAGCTCCCGACGGGCCAGCTCCCGCCCCGCGCGCCGGAACACGTCTCCGGAGTCCTCCCGACGGCTGATGAGCCGGAAGAGGTCTTCGGCGTCCGACGGCTCCAGGCCCTGGCCCTCCTCCTCCAGCCGGGTGTACCGCTCGATCTGGCGCTCGATCACGCCGCTCAGGCCGAGGCGCCGGGGGAGGCTCTGGGTGAAGTCCTCGGCTTCCAGGATCTCGGGAGGCGTGTCCGTGGATCGGAGTGCCTCCAGGAGAACGACGCCGACGGCGGAGTCCACGGCGTCCCGGCTCGAAGCGCGTAGCATCATGGCTGGCGAAGGGTAGGCATCGCGGAACCGGGCAGCAACGCAAGGGGCAGTGTCACCGGAGGCTCCGGGCGCGGCCGCTTGTCGCGCCTCGCAGTCGGGGGCACTTTCGCTCGTCCACCCTCGCGCCCCGGAGGGCGGACGGAGAGTGCGGGGGACGGAGAGATGGACGGAAGCACACGCACCGAACGGAGATCGATGTCCGAGTCCTACGATCCGGAGACCGTCGAGGAGAAGTGGCAGTCTTACTGGGACGAGCGCGGCGTCAACGAGCCCGACCTCGACGAGGCGGAGGACCCGTTCTACAACCTCATGATGTTCCCCTATCCCTCGGCGGAGGGGTTGCACGTGGGGAACGTCTACGCCTTCACCGGCTCGGACATCTACGGTCGCTACCAGCGGCTGAGGGGCGAGGATGTCTTCGAGCCCATCGGCTTCGACGCCTTCGGGATCCACTCCGAGAACTACGCGCTGGAGCAGGACGTCCACCCGATGGAGCTGATCCCGCGGAACGTGGAGAACTTCCGGGGTCAGCTCCGGCGAATGGGGATCATGTACGACTGGTCCCACTCCGTGAACACCACCGATCCCGACTACTACCGGTGGACGCAGTGGCTCTTCCTGCAGCTGTACGAGGCCGGACTGGCCGAGAAGAAGGAGGCGCCGGTCAACTGGTGCCCCTCCTGCCAGACCGTTCTGGCCAACGAGCAGGTCATCGACGGGAAGTGCGAGCGCTGCGACTCGGCGGTGGGCCAGAAGGAGCTGAGCCAGTGGTTCTTCCGTATCACCGACTACGCCGATCGGCTCCTGGAGAACCTGGAGTGGATCGACTGGT
>CAZFDK010000038.1:0-26465 GCA_964518305.1 uncultured Gemmatimonadota bacterium
TGGAGCGTGAGGACTCCCGGGCAGCGTCACTGGCGAAGATTCGCTCGGCTCCCGGAGTCCGGGTGAGGCCGGGGGCGACCGCGTTGCACCGAATGCCGTCGGCGGCATACGTGGCGGCCGTCGAGCGCGTCAGCCCCTCGACTCCGCCCTTGGCGGCGGCGATGGCCTCGTGGTTCGGTATTCCGGAGCGGACGGCGGCGGTGGAGAACAGCACGAGCGAGCCGCCCTCCTCTCGCATGTGACGCGCGCCGGCCCGGACCGATGCGAAGGCCGACACCAGGTTGGTGTCCAGCACGTCCCGGAGCTCCTCCTCCCGGGTCATGTGCGACGGCTTGATCATGATCGATCCCACGGCGTTCACGATCCCGTCCAGGCGACTATGCTCGTCGACGGCTCTGCTCGCGCACTGCTCGACTTCCTCCAGGGACCTTGCGTCGAGGGGGCAGGGCACGGCGTCGAGGTCGCGCGCGAGATTCTCCACGTCGTCGGCGGTCCGGGCGCCGATCACGAGCCGCGCGCCGGCGTCGCTCAGCCTCCGCGACACCTCGCTGCCGATCCCGCCGGTGGCCCCGAGCACGACATAGCTCCGTCCCTCGAAGCTGCCCTCGTCCCGGCCGCTCATCGCGAACCCCCCGGGAGGAGGGCCGCACAGGAGCGGAGGACACCCGTCCAGGAGATGCGGAGCCCCGAGTCGGACCGGCCTCCGCTTTCCGCGATCGTGTGACCCCTCACGACGACCCTGACGTCGAGCCCCGCACGCTCCACGAAGCCTTCGAGTCCGCGGACGGTCCACAGGCTCGCGAGGCTCCGGACCGACCGGAGGCTCGGCGCCCGGATCTCAATTCCGTCACCGTCGCCGGACACGTGAAAGACCCCCCGGGGGCCGTCGGCCCGGAGGGATCCTCTCACGACCAGGTCTCGGGCTCCGCCCGTCACGACTCTCGCTCGCGGGTGGTGATGCTGAGGCCGCCATTGAGGCGCCACACGGCGTGCTCTCCTCCGCTGCCCGTGCCGCTCGGAACGGCGACCTCCATGTCGTCGAACTCGTACTCGATTACCGCGTTCCGTCCGGTCAGGCGGTCGTACAGGCCGATGGCCAGGTCGGGCCACTCTTTGTTGTCGGGCATGGGCATCTCCTTCAGTTCGATGTGTTGAGGTTGATTCGGAATCTGGAAGCAAAGGTAAAAGGGGAGCGCGGGTGTGTCAAGGTTTATTTGGACAAAATCTGTACATAAACGGACTCTCCCGGCCCTGTCGCCCGGGCACCGGAATGGTCACACGCGGTTCAGGAGCATGAGCTCATGGGGGTGAGGCCGCAGGTACGCCTGATCCTCGAGGTAGCTCTGCCCGATCCGACGGAGATGGTGCCGCAGGAGGGTGATGGGCACGACGAGCGGCACCAGGCCGGCCCGATAGTCGTGAATCGTCTCGGCGAGCTCCCGCCGGTCGCCGGCGTCGAGGTCGTCGGACAGATAGCCGGCCACGTGCTGCAGCACGTTCGTATGCTTCTTCCTCGTGGGCGTCGTCCTCATCGCCCGGGTGAACCGGTCCATGTACCGGTGCGTCAGCTCCTCCGTGTCCCCGGACCCGGAGGCGGTGCCGAGCAGGCGTCCGAGCTCGTGCACCGCCCCGGGCTCCCGCGACATGAGGAGGAACTTGTGCCGGCGATGGTACGCGAAGAGCCGCCGGAGTGTGGGTCCCGGGACCACGGCAGTTCGCCATCGCCAGTAGGCGAAGAGGCGGGCGACGAAATTCTCCCGCAGCGAGGGGTCGTTCAGCCGACCCTCCTCCTCCACGGGGAGATTCGGCATCCGCTCCATCAGCACCCCGGCGAAGACACCGACCCCGTCGCGCGTCGGCATCCCGTCCTCCCCGACCTCCCCGTCTTCGTCCCACACTTTCACCCGCTCCATCCCGCACGTGGGCGACCTGTTCTTCAGCACGTAGCCCGAGATGCCGGCCTTCCGGAGCTGCTCCACCCGGGCCTCCGCGTGCTCCCGCATGCGCTCGGTCAAGTCCTCGCCCCCGTCCCGCTCCACCAGACGGGTCTCTCCGCCCCGACGCTCCAACCGGATGGCGGGTCGCGGCGTGCCGAGGCCGATGGCCACCTCCGGGCAGCCCGGGACCCACACCACCCGGGGCCCGAGCTCGTCCGTGAGAAACCGGTCCCGCGAGTGCGTCCCGTCGTATCGACCCCGGGGGCTGAGAAGGGGGGCTGGGGGGAACGATCCGCACTCCGTCCGGGTTGGGGGACCGGTGGGGCCCCGGATCGGCGGTCGGTCTCCGTCCGGGGGGCTCCGACACGGTACATTGGCCCTGCGTCGCGCTCTCCCGACCCTCGAATCGATGAGGCCGCCATGAACACAGGACCGATACGTCACTCCCGCTGGACGATGCCCGTGCTCCGCGTCGGGATGGGACTCTTCCTGGCCCTGTGGGGAGTCGACAAGCTTGCCGCCACCGAAGGATCGATCGGCATCTTCTCCACTTTCTACGGCCTCGACGTGGGCGCGCTGTTGATCCAGGCTGCCGGCGTCGCCGAAATCCTGCTGGGCGTGCTGCTGGCCGTCGGGCTCTTCCGGGTCCCGGTGGCGTGGATCGCCCTGGCCGTGAACGCCGTCTCGACGCTCGGCAGCTGGCGCCAGATCCTGGACCCGTGGGGATGGCTGGGTCTCACCGACGGGGGCGCTCATCTCTTCCTGGCGTCGATCGTGATCATGGCGGCGAACGTGGTGATCGTTCTGAACGCGCGGGTCGACACCTGGACGCTGGACCGGGCATGGAGGCGGTCGGACGGTCCGTGAGTGCCGGTGCGCAGCTTGCACTCCCTGGGGGCAGGAGCTGAAACGCGCACCTCGCGTACCCGTACCGGCAGCGACCCATGCCGCTCGAAGCAGCGTTCACCCTCACGGTCATCGGCGTCACCCTCGTGGGGCTCTATCTCGAGTTTCTCAGCCCCGACCTGCTGCTCCTGGGAGCCCTCGGTGCGCTGATCGTCTCGGACGTCGTTCCACTCCAGCGGGGCCTCTCCGGGTTCGGCGATCCCACCCTCCTGGCCCTGGGCTCGCTCTACGCCGTCTCCGCGGGTCTCCGCAACACCGGTGCGCTCGAGCGGGCGGCCGACCGGCTCCTGGGCGGATTCGTGCGTCTCCGTTCGGTCCTCCTGAGGGTCACCACGACGACGGCGGTGGCCTCGGCCTTCCTCAACAACACGCCCATCGTGGCCATGGGGATCCCCACGATCATCAACTGGGCCGAGGACCGCGATATCTCCCCGTCGAAGCTCCTGATCCCCCTCTCCTACGCCGCCATCCTCGGCGGCACGTGCACGCTCATCGGCACGTCCACGAACTTGATCGCCGACGGCATGCTGCGCTCGCGGGGGATGGCGGGACTGGGCTTCTTCGAGCTCGCCGCCGTCGGCGTGCCCGCGCTGCTCGTCGGGGTGCTCTATATGGTGTTCGCCGCCCCGTCGCTGCTGCCGGAGCGCGACACGCTGCAGGAGACCCGGGAGGAGGCAGAAGAGCATCAGGTCGAGATGGAGGTGGAGGACACCTCCTGCGTCGTCGGCCAGTCGCCGGAGGAAGAGGAGGAGCGGGACTGGGAGCATCAGCCGGACCTGGAGTACGTCCGCGCCGAGCGGCCGGATCAGCGGGGCGCGGAGGTGCGACACGAAGAGGACTTCAAGCCGGGGGACCTCATCGTCTTCGAGGGTGAAGCGCAGGAGATCGAAGAGGCGGGCCGTGAGATCGGCCTCGAGCCGCTGACCGAGGAAGAGCGCGAGCAGCTCGAGCGGAGCGAGGAGGACCTGGAGGTGTGCGAGGCGGTGGTGCCGGAGGGGTCCAGCCTGGTCGGGGTCGCCGTTGACGACGTCGACTTCTCCTCCCGTTACGGGGCGCGCGTCACCGGCGTGGTACGGAACGGCGAGTGTCTCCCCGGAGAGGTGGGCGAGATGGAGCTGGAGCCCGGTGACACGCTGCTCCTGGAAGGTCGGCCGGGCTTCACCGAGACCTTCCGCGACCACCCCGACTTCTACCTGGTGCAGCAGCGCCAGGAGGAGGGGAAGGAGCAACGGGTCCCGCGGCCGGTCGCGGCGACGGGAATCCTGGCGGGCATCGTCGTGCTGGCAGCCACGGGAACGGTGCACATCTCGGTGGCGGCGCTCTTCGGTGCCGGCGCCATGCTCCTGCTCGGTCTGCTCAGCCCCTCGGAGGCGCGGCGGGCCGTCGACTGGTCGGTGCTCATCGTCATCGGCGCCTCGCTGGGCCTGGGCGAGGCCATGGAGGCCAGCGGTGCCGCGGAGGTCGTCGGTGGGGCCCTGGTGACCGCGGGCTCCCAGTTCGGTGCCGCGGGCATCCTGGCGGCCGGCGTCGTCGGCACGATGCTCCTCACGGCGGCGATCACCAACAACGCGGCCGTCGCGCTGATGTTTCCCGTGGTGGCGGCGGCTGCCAACGCCCAGGGGCTCGACGTCCGCCCCTTCGTGATCGGCGTGACGGTGGCGGCGTCCACCGCCTTCATCACGCCACTCGGCTATCAGACGAACCTGATGGTCTACGGCCCGGGCGGATACCGGTTCGGGGACTTCGCCCGCGCCGGAGGATTGCTCCAGATCCTCGTCGCCGTGATCATCGTGACCACGGTCCCCCTGGTGTGGGGCTTCTGACGGCGGTCGCGTGGACCTCGCTCCGCCGCCGGGGGACCGGGCGGGCCCCGGCCCGTCAGCCCGGGTCCGTCTCTTCCCCCTCGATCCGGATCGGGAAGGGCCCGGTGGCGGAGCCGACGTAGAGCGTCCGGTGCGGGAAGGGGATCTCGATGCCTTCCTCGTCGAAGCGGTCCTTGACGTCCTCGTGGATCGTGTTCTTCAGCTCCAGCCAGTTCTCCCGCGTCGCCCACACCCGGAAGATGAAGTTGAGCGCCGACTCGCCGTAGGCGTCGAACATCACCACCGGCTCCGGCTCCATCAGACAGAGCGGGTTCTCCTTCGCCACCTCCAGGAGCACCCGACGGACTTCCTCGACGTCCTCCCTGTAGGCCGTGCCCACGGCCACGTCGACCCGTCGGATCGGATACCGGGTGATGTTCGTGACCTCGGTCTTGATGATGGACTCGTTGGGGATGCGGACGAACTTGTTGTCGAAGGTCCTGAGCTTGACCGAGAGCATGTCGATGGACTCCACCCGGCCAACCGTGCTCCCGAGCTGGATGATGTCGTCCACCGTGAACGGCTGCTCCGCCATGAGGAAGAAGCCGCTGATGATGTTGGAGACGCTGGTCTGAGCCGCGAATCCCAGGGCGATCCCCATGATTCCCGCCGCGCCCAGGAGCGGCGCGATCCCGAAGCCCAGCTCGTCCAGGAACCAGACGACCAGCACGGCCGCGCCGGCGTAGAAGGTGAGTTTGCCGACGATCATCCCCCGCTGCTGCGAGTCGACGCCGGCCACCCAGCGCCGGATCGCGCGAGAGAGGGCCAGGAGCACGGGGAAGCCCAGGACCAGGATGACGACTGCCCGCAGGATGGGGCCGAATCCCTCGGTCAGCACCAGCTGCCGGAGGCTCTCCAGCGGCGAAGTCGGCCCCTGCGCGCCCTCGGGGGCGGCCTCCTGCAGGACCAGGAGCAGCGGCGCCGCCACGGGAGAGAGGGGCGAAAGGGGAGAGACGGAAGCCGCGGCCATCACATGCCTCCCAGGCCCGAGAGCGTCCGCAGCCGGCTGAAGGTCCGGCCCCGGAAGCTCTTCGAGAGAGGCGTCCGGGGGGAGGTGACGCGGCGGGCCCCCTCCGCGGCCTCCTGCGGCGCGTCCCCGGAGACGTCGATGTCGCTTCCTTCGCTCTCGCCCCGGTAGCGGACCCGGGTCACGTCCGACCAGAACCCCTGCTCCCCACGGAAGACGGTGAGGTGCGCCACCCGGAGGGCGATCTTCTCCACCTCGAGCTCCTTCTCGGACCGGTTGGAGAGGTCCAGGGGACACACGGCCTGGTGCGGCGAGAAGGCGTCCGGGCCGACGCTCCGGCGGGCGGAGGTGGGGAGCCAGTAGCAGAGCTCCCCGTCCGTGAACTCGCCCCACCATGTGTCGGAGAGGACCACCGACGGCACCTCGGTGAGCGTGACCTCGTCCGCCCCGGTGGCCTCCACCCGGGCCCAGAGCGGAACCCGCACGTAGATGCGGGCGCCGGAACGCGGGAGGAGGCGGAAGGAGAGCTCCGGCTTCACCACCAGGGTCCGCGGCGGAAATACGGGCGAGAGCCGGAGCCCCCCGGTGCCCTCGGGAACCGGCCAGCGCACCCAGCCCTCCTCGTCCGACGGTGGCTCGGCGGGCGGCTCCCGGCCGCTGTCGGCCCAGTCGCCGGCGGCTTGGGCGAGCCAGATCTCGCCGGCGCGGGACCGCCCCCAGAGGGTGAGGGGGCCGATCTCGAGGGTCCTCGCCGCCCCGGCGGGCAGGTCGTGGCTCCCCCACGGGGCATCCAGGCCGTCCGGGCCGGCCGCCGTTCCGCTCACGGCTTCCACGCCACCAGCGAAGAGTCGGAGTCCGCCACGCGCCGGGCGCTCCAGGCCCCCGCCGCGGTCCGTCCCTCCATCCGGTCGCCGGAGACCGTGCCGAGCAGGGTGGTGGCCTCGCCGTCGGCCGTCGGGTCGGCGGCGATCTCGAGCCGCACGCTGTCGCCGGATACGCGCGCCTCCTCCACGCGGAGTCCGCCCGGTCGCTCCATCGTGGCCCGGAGCTCGCCGTACTTCTGGTCGATCCGTACGCGGACGGGCGCGTCGCCCGGAGCGGCCTGAGAATCCGGCATCGAGAGCACCCAGGTGCCGCCGAGCCGGGCGGGGACCCGCCACAGATAGAGGGTCGCATGGCCCCCGAGGCCTCCGGGCGTCTGCGTCACGCTGTCGGCTGCCCACTCCTCCATGTCGAAGTCGTGGGCCACGACCCGGGCTCCGGGACGCAGCTGCCGGAAGAGCACCGGCTCCAGCTTCTCCATGGTCCGGGGAAGCAGGTAGAGGGTCACCACGGTAGCCGGCGACAGGTCGACCTCGAAAAGGTCGCCCCGGACCATCCGGACCCGGTCGTCGACGCCCGACTCGGCCGCGCGCTGCCGGGCCTCGGCCACCAGGCTCGAGTCCAGCTCCACGCCCAGGCCAGCGGCGCCGTAGCGACTCGCCGCGGTCACCACGATCCGGCCGTCACCGGAGCCCAGGTCGTAGACGGAGTCCCGTACCGATACGTCGGCCATCTCCAGCATCTCGGCCACGACCGCCGGCGGGGTGGGCACGAAGGGGTAGTCGGCGCCGTCCGTCCCCCGCCCGTCGAATCCCTGGGCCGGGGCGCTCGAGGAGAGTGCGGTCACGGCCAGGAGTGCGGCGGCGAGAGCGGTCGTGACCGTCGCGTGCCCTCCGGTGCCTCCGCTGGAGGTCGTCGCGCGTGGCGTCATCCGCGTGTCGTGATCAGGGTGAAGTGGGTGCCGGTGATCGCTGCCGACGCCTTCCTCGGGCCGCGTCGTCTCCGGACCGGCATCGCGTGCGAGGATCGTTCCGCCGCGGTTCCGCCGGCCGGGGTCGCTGGCGATCCTCCCCGATGGAGCCGCGGACGCTCACTGAACGTGAAGACGACGGTGGTCTATGAAGATGTGGTCTGATCAGCGCTCGCTCGGGTCAGAGTCAGCCCCGACGGAAGCGCCTGCGGCAGAATCGAGCTCGTCATCCGTTCACACTTCTCGCGACAAGGAACCAGGATGTTCCACCGTTCGTCCGTCGACGTCGACTCCTCTCGAACTGGCAGTCGGGGCCTGCTCGGCGCTCTCGTCCTGCTCCTGGCGCTCACCGTTCCGTCGGCCGTCCAGGCCCAGGGCGGGATGGGCCAGGGACAGAAGGAGAGCATGATGAAGCTGCGCCAGATCAACCAGCAGCTGAGCAAGATCCGGCGCCAGGCCATGCAGGACTCCGCTCTCCAGGCCCGACAGCAGAAGCTCACGCAGATGATCATGTCGGAGATGAAGACGCTGGACGAGAGCACGGCGAAGAAGGTCGAGCGAATGTCGACGCTGCAGGAGAACCTGCGCGCCGCGCAGCAGGATCAGGACACGGCCAGCGCCCGCACCGCGGTGAAGGAGCTCCGGAAGCTGAGCAAGGACCTCGGGCCTGCCCGCAAGAAGGTGCTCAAGCGTCCCGAGATCCAGAAGCGCGTGAAGCGGTTCCAGAAGGCACTGCGCGCCAAGATGAGCGAGATCAGTCCGAAGGCCGACAGCCTCCGCGCCGTGGCGGATTCGATCACCCGCGAGCTGCGGGGCGGCATGGGCGGTCCGGGCGGACCTGGCGGAGGCCGGTGACTCGCCAGGCCTGAACGCCTGCCCTGAGCGCCTCCTCCTGAAGCCACGCGGCGAGCCCCGCCCTCCGGCGGGGCGCGCCGCGCCATCTTTCCGGAGCCGATGAGCCCCCGTCCGGGGGCGGGTCACGCCGGGCCCGGAACCTCCCGCCCGAGGGCTCCGCGCTCGCCTCCCTTCTCCGTCCTATCCTTTGTCCCCTATCCCTCTATCCCCATCCCCATCCCTTTCCCCCCCTGATCGCACGCCGATCCGTCACCATTCTGTCACTCGACCGTCCCTGAACCGCGAGCGGTTACCGCAGCCGGGGCTCTGACCAGCCACCGAGGGGAGCGCGCCCGGGAACGTGTCCTTCGACGAGATCTTCGAGACGTATCACCCCGACGTCTACCGATACGTCCAGCGACTCACGGGCCACCCGCAGGAGGCGGCCGACATCACCCAGGAGACCTTCAGGCGTCTGCTGGAACAGGACGAGCGGCCGGACGACGTGAAGGGATGGCTGGTGACGGTGGCCCTGAACCAGGTGCGCGATCGGGAGCGGACGAGGAGGCGCCGCCGCGAGCTGGCGGCGGGCGAGGACCTGGAGCCGGACGGCCCGGAGCGGCCGGACCGGGCGTACGAGCGCAGCGAACGGATCTCGGCAGCGCGCCGGGCGCTGGACGAACTGGACGAGCGAGACCGGAAGATGCTGCTCCTGCGAGAAGAGGGCTTCAAGTACCGGGAGATCGCGGAGATGATGGGGGTGAAGACGAGCTCGGTGGGCACGATGCTCACCCGCGCTCTGGAGGCGTTCGCGGAGGCCTACGACGGCCCGGAACCCGGGAACGGTGAGAGCCGTGGATGAGGGACACCCGGACCGTGCCCGGTTCCTGGCGTACGTCGACGGCGAGCTCGACGCACAGGAGCGGGAGGAGGTCCGCCGCCACCTGGACGGGTGCGCCCGCTGCCGCGGTCGGCTGGAGGAGATCGAAGCCCGGGACGCCCTCTTCTCGCAGGCCGCCGACCGGGTGGATCGTCCCATGCCGGAGATCCCGAATCCGGCGGCCAGCGGAGGCGGAGCCGGCGCCGGATCGGGTGGCGGCCGCGGTGCCTCGCGGTTCCGGATCGCCGGCGTTCCACCGCTCCGCGCCGCCGCGGTCGTCCTGCTTCTCCTGCTCGGCGGGGCGCTGCTCACGCCGCCGGGCCGTGCGCTGGCCGAGCGGGCCCTCGGGGGCATCGCTGGCCTGTTCCGGGAGGAGCCGGCATCACCGGTGGCGGCGGCGAGCGAGGACACGACGGCCCGACAGGACGCGCCCCGGGAACCGCACTCCACCGCGGTGAGCGTCTCGGCCAGCGGGGGGCGGTTGCGGGTGCTCATCCAGACGGCCGACTCCGCGGCGGGTGTCCTCCGGGTGGGGCCCCGCGCCGGAGCGCGGGCTCTGGTCGAGGGAGCTCTCCGGGACGTGGAGCGGGGGGCGGGTCGGCTCCGGATTCGCGTCGACGCTCTGGACGGGACGCGAGTGCGACTTCCCGACAGCGTGGGAGTGGCCGAGATTCTGGTCGACGGCCGTCCGGTCCTCAGACAGAGAGGACGGTCGCTGTCGCCGTCGGTGGCCGCGGACACCGTCGACGGCGAAATTCTCCTGCGGGTCGGCCGATGAGCGGAATTCTGGCTGCCGCCCTGCTGGTGCTGCCCTGCGCCGCACCGGACACCGGCACGGCGGAGCTCCGGGGGCGGGTCCGGGACGCCACCGCCCGTGCCGCCGTGGCCCATGCTGTCGTCGAAGTGCGCGCAGACGACGGGAGCCTCCGCAGGGCGCGGACGGGTCGGGATGGCCGGTACCGCATGCGGGGCCTTCCGACGGGGTGGCTCACGGTCACGGTGCGGCACCAGGGCTACCGGGAGTCGAGGGTCCGGGTCCGGGTCTCCCCGGGACAGTGCCTGAACGTGGAGTTCACGGTCGAGCTCGATCCGGTGGACCTGCCGGCGCTCCAGGTAGCCGGGCTGCCGGCCGGAGGACGGGTGGAGGCCCCGGCCGCAGGCAGCGGGGGCCGGCCGCAGGCCGCCGTGGGGCCGGGGTCGCCGCGCCTGGAAGCCCTCCGGACCACTCCCCTGGGCGGATCGGGAATGGGACGGGCGGTTCGCCGCTCGCTCCGTCAGCAGCCCGCCGACCCCTCGGTCCTCTACCTGCGGGGCACCACGGCTCCGTTCAAGCAGATCCTGCTGGACGGCGCTCCCGTGCAGACGCCCTTCCATCTCTCCGGGCTGCTGGCGGCCCATCCGCGGGGCGTCCTGGGGAGCTCGCGGCTCCGGTCCGGCGGCCCCTCGCCCCGCTTCGGCGGCGGTCTGCTCTACACGCTGGACCTGGAGACCCGATCGCCGGCAGAGGAGACGCGCGCCGCCGGGTCCGTGGATCTCCTGGGCACCACCGCCCGGGCGTCCGGTACCCTGGCGGGCGGGTCGTATCTGGCCAGCGTCCGGGCCCTTCACCCGGGACGCGATCTGGGGCGGGGATCCGATTTGGAAGGGAGGCGCTATTCGGACGGCCTCGTCCGGCTGTCGGCCGGTGGAGAGGATGGCCTCCGGGGGACGGTCACCGGGTTCTGGAACCGGGCCTCGACGCCCCTGACCCCCGCCGGCGAGACCTCCGTGGAGGCCGACTGGTCCAATCGCGCCGGCTCGGCACGGGTGGCCACCGGGAGCCGGGAGGTGGGATGGAGGGGGACCGCGGCCGCCAGCCGATACCGCAGCGGGCTGCCGCTCCGGGACGCGGCGGCGGATCGGGTCACGGCGGTCGTGGACGAGCAGCGGCTCGCGCTCCGCCGCGAGGAACGGCGCGGAGAGCTGGAGTGGGAGGCCGGGGGAGGGATGCGCCGGAAGGTGCAGCGGCTCGCCTTCCGGGGCGGCGTCCCCGCGGGGAGCGGAGAGGGGGCCGGGGCGGCCTACCGGCTAGGGGCCTTCGCCTCGGCGCGGTGGCACGTCTCGGAGGCGGTCTCGCTGCGGGGCGGTCTTCGGAGCGATTACTTCTCCCCGGACGGCACCGGCCGGGCCGCTCCCCGCGGCGCCGCCATCCTCCGGGTCGGAACCGGGACCACCGTGCGCCTCTCGGCGGGCCGGGTCCATCAGCTCCTGGCGGGGTGGAGCACGGTGGAGGAGCCCGCGACCTCACCCGCAGTCCCGGAAGCCCCGGCTTCCGGGCCTCCGGAGCCACGTGTCGCCGGCGCTAACCGGCTGGAGCTTCGGCTCGAGCACCGGGACGGCGAGGGCCTGCGGCTGGGGACCGAGGGACACTTCCGTCACCTGGAAGACGTCTCGCCGGCCGCCCTCTTCGACACGGTGAGCGTCGACTCGGCCGGCGCCTTTCGCCCCATGCAGGCGGACGGAACGGACGCACGTCAGGGTGCCGAGGGCGGCGTGTTCTCCTCGGGCCTGGAGGTGTGGGGATCCTGGCAGGACGAGGGCGTCCGCCTGTGGGGCAACTACTCGCTCACGTGGCTGTGGGGTGCCCCCGGCACCTCGGGCGTGAGCCGCCGCTTCGCCGGCCGACAGGTCCTCTCGGGCGGCGGCGAGGTGGCGCTCCCGGCGGGGCTCCGTGCACGGGCGTCGCTGTCGGGCAGCTGGGGCCTGCCCATGACGCCGCTGCCCGTGACCGGGACGGAGAATCTGTCGACGAGCGCGCCGGCCGCGCCGGACGGATCCGGGACGTCGGGACGTGCGACTCGCGCGGAGACCTCCCCGTACCTGCGGCTGGACGCCCGGGTCGAGCGGGACTTGGACACGCGCCTGTTCGGGGGCAGGGTCCGGCTCACTCCGTACGCGGAGCTGATCAACGCCCTGGACCGGGAGAACTCCCTCTTCCACCGGGTGCCGGCCGCCGGGGGCGGGCTCCAGCCCGTGAATCCCGTGCCCCTGCTCCCGGTGGTGGGAATCAGTTTCCGCGCGCTCGCTGGATCGCCGAGCGGAACGCGCTGAGCGGCTGGGCGCCCACCAGCGGGCGTCCGTTCACGAAGAAGGTCGGGGTGCCCCGGATGCCCAGTCGCCGCCCGGTGGCCATGTCCCCCTCCACCGTCTCGCTCTCGGCCCCGGATTCCAGGCACTGCTCGAACTGCTCGCCGTCGAGGCCCAGCTCCCTGGCGTAACTCTTCAGGTCCGCCGGCTCCAGCGCGTCGGCGTGCTCGAACAGGTGGTCGTGGTACTCCCAGAATCGTCCCTGGTTGTGGGCGCACTCCGCGGCCTCGGCCGCTTTCCGCGCGTTGGGATGGATGGAGAGGGGATAATTCCGGACGACGTAGTGGACCTCGCCCTCGTACTGCTCCACGAGCTGGTGGTATGTCTGCCGGTAATAGCGCCGGCAGTACGGGCACTCGTAATCGGTGAACTCCACGATGGTCACGGGGGCGTCGGATGGGCCACGGGACGGGCGGTCGTCGGGAGCCAGGGTCGGCTGGCTCGAGCCCGAGCTGGAGGCGGACGCTGACCCCCCTCCACCCGTCTCACGGGCGGTGACGAAGCCGGCGGCGAAGCCAACCAGGAGGCCGGCGACCAGGAACAGGTACTTGCGGTCGGGGAGGTTCACGTGAACGTGTCCGGGTTGGATGGCGGAGCGAGGGCGGTCGTTCGAAGCTGAGTCGAAAGGTAAGGTGCTCCCGACCTCCTGGCCCGCGACGTCCCCGGAGGCGGGTGGACCGCTCCCGCATACGGGGCGGGCGCCGCAGGGGGCAGGGCGTGGAGCCGAATACCAGCGACAGGGGAGGAGACCGTGTCGGGATCGGAGCGGGAGAGGCAACGCGACGGCGAGGCGAACGGCGAGCGAGGGGGCGGTGACGGGCGACCGGCTCCGCTCCACGATCTCCGGGTGCTCTCCATCGCCCAGTTCGGGGCCGGGCCCTTCGGCACCACCCTGCTCGCCGACCTCGGCGCCGAGGTCATCAAGATCGAGAACCCGGCCAGCGGTGGCGACGTGGCCCGCTCCGTGCCGCCGACCGACGTGGAGGGCGACTCCCTCTACTTCCAGAGCTTCAACCGGGGTAAGAAGTCGGTGGGGATCGACCTGGAGGAGCCGGGAGGACGCGAGGTCTTCGAGGAGCTCGTTCGGGTCTCGGACGGCCTCTACTACAACCTCCGGGGGGATCTGCCACGGGAGCTGGAGCTCACCTACGACGACCTGAAGCACCTGAACCCGGCGCTGGTCACCTGCTCGCTCTCCGGATTCGGGACGACGGGGCCCCGGGCGGAGCAGCCGGGATACGACGCACTGGTCCAGGGCCTGGCTGGATACCTCTCGGTGACGGGCGAGCCCGGCGCCGCGCCCACGAAGTGCGGCGTCTCGGTGGTGGACTTCGCCAGCGGCTACAGCTCGGTCCTGGGCCTGGTCGCTGGGCTCCTCGACGCTCGGCGCACCGGACGGGGCCGGGACGTGGACGTGAGCCTCATGGATACGGCCGTCTCGATGCTCTCCTACTTCGCCGCCTGGCACCTGAATCTGGGCTGGGAGCCCGAGCGCATGTCCGGATCGGGGCACCAGAGCCTGGTTCCGGCCCGCGTATTCCCGACGGAGGACGGCTGGATATCGGTTTTCTGCGCCAAGGAGGTCTTCTGGCGGCGTCTGGCGGAGGGCCTGGGGCGGGAGGAGCTTCTCGAGGACCCGCGGTTCGAGAGCTTCGCCGACCGCAGGGAGCACCGCGAGGAGCTGGAGGCCCTGCTGGAGGAAGCCTTCGCTCGGAAGACCACGGAGGAGTGGCTGCGCGAGCTGGAGGGCGACGTGCCCGTCGCGCCGGTCAACTCGCTGGCCGACGCGCTCCGCGACGAGCAGGTCCGGGCCCGGGAGATGATCCTGGAGGTGGAGCACCCGGAGTTCGGAACCGTCCGTCAGGTGGCGCATCCGGTGAAGACCGAGGGGGTCCCGGCCCGGCCGGAGCCGGCACCGGAGCTGGGGGGCGATACGGAGCGGATTTTGGCGGACCTCTGCGGGCTGCCCGCGGAGGAGATCGCGGAGCTGCGCGCGGAGGGCGCCGTGGCCTGAGCGACCGCGCTGGCCGCCGCCGATTCGGGTACGGCTCGCCCGCTGTCAGTCCTCCCCAGTCCGATCCGATGAAGGCTGTGCCCGGGCCCTCATGGCGACGTTTCCCCTCGGATCGACCGCCCGCAGCACGAGGTCGCTGTCCGCCTCCGGGCCCGGCCCGTCCGCGGTCCAGCCCGCCAGCGTCATCTCCTCTCCGCAGAAGAGCGGGCTGGTCGCCCGGTACTCGAAGCGGCTCAGCGCGGACGATTCGCGACGGACGGCCGCGTCCGCTATGAGCGTCGCGGTCAGCGGGGCGTGGACCAGGCGCTCGGGATACCCCTCGCTGCCGGTCGCGTACGGGTGGTCGTAGTGGATCCGATGGGCGTTGAAGGTCAGCGCCGAGTACCGGAAGAGGAGCACGGGGTCGGGCACCAGCTCCTCCCTCCACGCCGGCTCGCGCGACAGCTCCTCTCCAGGCCGTCGGGGCTCGTCGGCCCGGCGCTCCTCCCGATAGACCAGGACCTGCTCCTCCTCCACGGCGGTACCCCGTGGCGACACCAGCTCGTGGCCCACGGTGACGAACACCAGCCGACCCGTGCTTCCTCTCTTCTCCTCCACCGAGAGGATCATGGAGCGGCGCTCGGCCGGCTGTCCGATCCGGAGCGGGCGTGAGAAGCGAATTTTCCCTCCGGCCCACATCCGGCGGGGGAGGGAGACCGGCGGCAGGAACGCGCCCCGGCGCTCGTGGCCGTCTGGCCCGAGCTCGGACTGGGGCATGGTGTCCCGGAAGAAGAGCCAGTGCCAGCACGGGGGAAGGGGGGTGCCGGGCCCGAAGGCCTCCGGTGAACGATCCAGCAGCGCAGCCATCCCGCGGGCGGGAAAGGGAGCCAGGACCTCGTGACGCGTTCGCTCCTCGCCGACCCAGTCCTGCAGATCAGCCACGGGGCCGTCGCTCCGAGGCCGGCTCGCCGGTCTCGTCCTCCTCGTCGTCATTCTCTTCGTCCTCCTCTTCGTCCACCTCAGGGGCGGATCGCGGGTCGTCGGTCGAGCTTCCCCCCCGCCGGGCCCGCGACAGCAGCCGACGCGCGTCTTCGGCCACGGGCCGATCTACCATGCGACCCTCGACGCGAACCGTTTCACCGCCACTCTCCTCGAAGGCGGAGAGAACGGTGCGAGCCTCGGCCACCTCGTCCGCCGACGGCGTGAACTCGTGATTCACCGCCTCCACCTGGCCTGGATGGAGAGCCAGCTTGCCGTCGAAGCCGAGGCGCCGGGCCGACCGAGCCTCACGGGCGAGTCCCTCGGGATCGGAGAGGTCGGTGTACGGCCCGTCGAGGACGGGGACGCCTCCGAGGGCCGCGGCGTGCACGAGGCGCGACCGGGCGTAGAGGAGTGGCTCCCAATCCAGCTCACAGCCCAGGTGACGCGCCAGGTCCACGGGGCCCAGGGCGAGGGCTCGCAGGGCGACGGCACTCCGGGCGATCGTCTCCGCCGCCGCCAGGCCCTCCGGGCTCTCCACCAGGGCCACTACCGGGACGGAGAGCTCCTCGGCCACCCGGTCCAGCTCGTCGACGGACGCCGCCCCGGGGACCACGACGGCCGCCGGCCGACCGGGCCCCTCCCGGAGGCTCTGGAGGTCGCGCCGCCCCTCCCGGCCGGAGGGCGCGTTCACGCGAACCAGTAACTCGACCGGTGGCCGGGAGCCGGATTCCCCGTCTCCGGAGCCCCCGTCTCCGGGCGCCGGGCCGTCGAGCAGCCCGGCGTCGGACGTGCGCTCGAGAGCGGCCTGCGCCGCGGACCGTGCGTCTGCCTTGCCGGAGGGGGGCACCGCGTCCTCGAGGTCCAGGCAGACAGCGTCGGCGCCGGATTGCAGCCCGCTGTCGAGCATCTCCCGACGGTGCCCCGGATAGAAGAGGACGCTCCGGGGCGGGAGTCGCTCGCGGCCTCCCGCGTCGTTCACCGCGTCACCCATGTGCTTCACGCTCATCTCCCGCTCAGTAGGAGCGGGGCATGCCGAGCACGTGCTGACCCACGTAGCTCAGCACCAGATTGTTCGAGACGGGAGCCACGAGGTGGAGACGCGCCTCGCGGAACTTCCGCTCCAGCCCGTACTCCGTGGCCATACCGTATCCTCCGAACGTGTCCATGGCCGCATTCGCCGCCTCCCAGGCAGCCTCAGACGCCAGGTACTTGCAGCTGTTGGCCTCCTCCGCGCAGGACCGGTCGGCGTCGAAGAGGTCTGCGGCCCGGTCCCGCATCACGGCGGCCGCGCGGACCTTCATGTAGGCCTCCGCCACGGGGAACTGCACGCCCTGGTTGGACCCGATCGGGGCGCCGAAGACCTCCCGTTCCGATGCGTATTCGGAGGCCCGATCGACGAAGTAGAGGCCGTCGCCGACGGACTCGGAGGCGAGAAGGATCCGCTCGGCGTTCATCCCCGACAGGATGTACCGGAATCCCTCGTCCTCCTCCCCGATCCGGTTCTCGGCCGGCACTTCCAGCCCGTCGAAGTGGAGCTCGTTCGTCTCGTGGTTGATCATCGTCTCGATGGGACGCACCCCGAGCGCATCTCCGGCACGGCGGAGGTCCACGACGAAGACGCTCAGTCCGTCCGTCCTCTCCTCCGCGTCCTCCACGGGAGTGGTGCGGGCGAGGAGAACCATGAGATCCGAATGCTGGATGCGGGAGATGAACACCTTGGTGCCACGGAGAATGTAGACGTCGCCCCGGCGTTCGGCCGTGGTCTGGATACGGGTGGTGTCGGAGCCCGCGTCCGGCTCGGTGACGGCGAAGGACTGGAGGCGCAGGTCGCCGCGAGCCACCTGGGGTAGCCATCGCTCCTTCTGCGCCTCGGAGCCGTGGCGGAGCACCGTGCCCATGGTGTACATCTGCGCGTGGCAGGCAGCCGCGTTGCCGCCGGACCGGTTGATCTCCTCCAGGATGACGCCGCCCTCGGAGACCCCGAGACCGGCCCCGCCGTACTCCTCGGGGATCATGCACGACAGGTAACCCGCGTCCGTCAGCTCCTGCACGAAGTCCTCGGGATACGCGCTCCGGCGGTCCAGGTCCCGCCAGTATTCGTCGGGGTATCCGTCGCACAGGTCACGGACGGCGTCACGCAGGTGAGCTTCCATGGGACTCAACGTCGGGGCGAGACGGCGGGCCCGAAAGGACGGATGCTCCGGAGGCGTCGGCCGCCGCCTCCAGGTGGGCCGCCAGCCGGGCGATGCGATCCGACAGCGCGTCGATCTCCCGCTCCCGCTTCTGTGCCGTGCCCGCCGTCGTCATGCGCCTGCCCTCCCCGCGTGAATACCGAACAGAACCCGAAGACAGGGTACGGTCGGGGATCAACAGGGGCTCAACGACCCGGGAGGGGGGAGGGAGAAGTGCCGAGAGCGGGAGGAAGCGGGAGGATGAGGGAGCCCGGATTCCGGGGGCGCTTCAGCGGCGGGCCCCGTCTCCGCCTCCGTCCTCGCCCGGCGGAGCCTCGCAGACCTGCTCGCGTCTGGTGTCGGCGATGGAGAAGGCGACCCACCCATCGTCGAGGCGGACGAGCTGGAAGGCGTTCACCCCGCAGTGATGGAGGTCGTCCTCCAGGTAGAACGCGTACTGCATCCACGCGGTGGCCAGACGGCCGTCCCGCCGCACCTCCAGGCCCCAGATCCCCTCGTCCAGCTGGCCCGGCGAGGTGGACGGAGAGAAGCGACTCGAGGTGCTTCAACGGACTCTCCCGTTCGGGGGTGCTCGGCGGGCGTCCCGCCGGGTCTGCACGAGACGGCGCCCGAGGTGTCACGGAGGCCCCAAGACTATCCGGAATGTAGAGCCGGGGCGACCGCCCCCCGGGTGGTGCCCGCGGAGGTCGACTGAGCGCGACGCGACCGTCTGGCGCGGACGGCCGCAGCGGCTCACATCCTCCGCAGCTCCCGCCGCGACGGAGCGACGTCCTCCCGGAAGAAGACGATGGAGCGCCGCGCGCCGCTATCTGCGTGCACGGTGCGAAAGACGACGCTCCGCGGGTCGCGCTCAGCCAGATAGGCGGGCTCCATGATCTCGTCCAGGTCCCGGTCCACGAAGAGCTCGTCCTCCACCCGGACCGCGGTCCGCTCCCGGTCGGCGATGCCGGGGATCTCCATGTCGTCCCACGCGCTCACGGAGCTGTACTGCACCGGAGACTCGTCGTACGTGAGGTCCGGCCCCTCCTCGACCCACCCGATCTCCTGCTCCAGGACGCGGACGGCGAAGTCCGACGGCGCCATCTTCAACCAACCCCGCTCATCTGGCGCCCCCGGCCCGGCCACGAGAGCAGACACAGCGCCACGGCGACCAGGGCGAACCACCCGGACGCGCCGACCTCCACAGCCTGCCCCGTGACGCCCATGAAGTCCAGGAAGGGCACGCCGTTGACGGGGCCGATATACCAGAGGACGACATAGAGGGCCTCGAACGGGCGCGTGCTCCCGCTCCACGCGCCGAGGCAGAGGGCCAGGGCCGGGACGAAGACGGCTCCCGCGCAGAGGGCAGCGAGCGAGAGGAGGTCTCCGGCCAGGGTCAGGTCGATCACCGGGCCGGCGGCGGTCACGAGGGCGAGGCCCGTGCCGGCGGCCAGCTGGGCCGGCAGCTGCCGGATCCGCGGCCCCGGGGACGAGAAGAGCATCTGCTCGGTGCCGTGGATCCGCTCCCGGCATCCCATGGAGGACCAGGCCGAGACGGGCAGGAGCCAGGCGGCCAGGAGGACCGTCTGGGGCGGCGTGCCGGACGGCAGCAGGAAGGCGGCGACGTTGGCCGCTGCCACGAGGCCGTACCACCACCAGGCGTGCCCCGATACGAGAAGCCGGAGCTCGCCGCCGACGGCGCGCGGGAGGGCCCGGACGGCGGAGGCGGTCCGCGGCGGCGCCAGCCCCGAGACGGAGAAGCCTCCGGCAGACGACGGCCCGCTGTGGCCGGACGCGCGGTCCGTCGACCCGGCCTCGGTGACCACCCGCTCGTCCCGGTCGGGTCTGCCGGTGGCCTCCCCGGTGGCCTCGTCGGTCTCCCCCTCCGGCTCCCCGGACGCCGACCGGTCGCCGAAAGGATCGAAGAGGCGGAGGAACAGTGCGGCGACTCCCGCGAGCCCGGCGCCGAGCGCCACCCAGTACAGCCGCCACGCCACGGTCCCCGCGGACCAGGAGACCCCTGACCACTCGAACCGCGTCACGTCGGGCAGTCCGCCCGGACGGAGCTGGACGGTGAGTCCCCGCGCCATGACCTCGGGGCGGGCCGCGGCCAGCGCCTCACGGAGGCTGTCGTGGATGAGGGCGTAGCCCGTGAGGTCGAGCGCCGGAGAGCCCGCGATCGAGGCTCCCAGCAGACCGGACCACACGAAGAAGTACAGCACGTTGCCGCCCGCTCCCCGTAGCCACGGAATGCTGTCGAAGAGCACGGCCAGCCCGGCCACGAGGGCCAGGGTCGGCGCGGCGATCAGGAGCGTGGGGGCCCCGATCTGCCAGACCGCCGCCACCGAGAACCCGGTCCGCCACCAGGCCATGGCCAGCGCCAGCGTGCCCAGCACGAGCAGCATGGCACCGAGGACGGCGGTGTTGCTGACGAACTTCGCCGCCGCGTACTCGAGGCGGGTCCCCGCCGGGGTGGCGGCCAGGATCTGTCCCACCCCCGTGCGCTGGTCCCGCTCCACCGACCCCCTGACCACGTAGAAGCCGACCAGGGAGAGGATGACGACCGTGGCCTTGGCTACGAGCATGCCCATGCGCACGGGGCCGCTGGCGGGGGCGTACTCGCCGATCCGGACGAGCCACCAGCCGGCGTGGACCGTGTAGGCGAGGTACGCGGCCGCGCCCAGGGTGAGCAGGAAGCTGTACCGGCGGGCCCGCTCCCGGAAGTCGCCCAGGGCCAGCTCGAGAACGGTCCGGAGACGGCTCATCGCCGGCCTCGGCCGTCCTGCATCAGCCCCAGGTAGGCGTCCTCCAGGGTCGGGTCGACCCGCCGTGCGCCCTCCGTCGGCGGCTCGTCCGCCACCAGTCGCACGTGGGCGCCGTCGGCCCGGTGCGCCGCCGAGGCCACGGGATGGCGGGCGCGGAGATCGGGAAGCCGGTCGGCCTCCACCACGGCCTCCCACACATGTCCCTCGACGCCGGCCAGCAGCTCTTCCGGCGGCCCGTCGGCCCGGAGCCGCCCGTCGTCGAGCACCGCGATCCGCTCGGCGGCGGCCTCCACGTCGGAGACGATGTGCGTGGAGAGCAGCACGATCCGGTCGCCGCCCAGCTCCGAGAGCAGGCTTCGGAACCGGGCGCGCTCCTCCGGGTCGAGGCCCACCGTGGGCTCGTCGACGATCAGGAGCTCGGGATCGCTGAGGAGTGCCTGGGCGATCCCCACCCGCTGCCGCATGCCTCCGGAGTAGGTCTCCAGCTTCCGGTCGGCGGCCTCCCTCAGGTTCACGACCGAGAGGAGCTGATCGAGCCGCTCGTCGGCTGCCAGGCCCTTGGCCGAAGCCAGGTACCGGAGGAATTCACGCGCCGTGAGGCGCGGATAGAGCCCGAACTCCTGCGGCAGGTAGCCCAGGGTGCGCCGGAGACGGTCCGGATCGTCCGTGAGCGCCCGCCCCTCCCACCGAACACGCCCCTCGGTGGGACGGGAGATGGTGGCCAGGATCCGCATCAGCGTCGACTTCCCGGCCCCGTTCGGGCCGAGCAGTCCCACCACGCCCCGGTCTATGTCCAGGGAGACGTCCCGGAGCGCCCACAGGTCGCCGTAGCGCTTGCTGACGCTCTCGATCTCCAGCTTGCTCATGTGTCGGATCCCGGCGCCGGCGTTCGCGGAGTCACGGTCGGACGGAGGTCATCGCAGGGCCGCATTACGCCGCGGAGGAGGAGTGCGTTTCAGCCGGCAGGCGGGCCGGTCGGCCCGGCCCCTGTCCCCTACTCGCCGCCCGACGTCGGCTCGATGGCCTTCAGGACCTCTCGGGTCAGGCTCCAGTTGTCGAAGCCCTGCTCTCCGTAGTCCAGGCCGCGGCGGACGATCACCACGTCGTGGGAGGGGACGACGATCATGTACTGCCCGCGGTTCCCGGCCGTGGAGTAGGCGCCCGCGGGCACGTCGTTCCGGTCGTCGGGCGGGAGCCACCACTGGCCGCCGTAGAAATTCCCGCGGTCCGAGGTCGACGGCGCGGGGGTGCGGACGAAGTCGATCCAGTCCTCGGTGATCAGCCGCTCCCCGTTCCACGTGCCGCCGTTCAGGTAGAGGAGGCCGAGCCGGGCCAGGTCCCGGGCGTTCGTGTAGACCTGGCTGCTCATGATGAAGTTGCCGAACCGGTCGGTGCTGAGGAGGGTGTTCCGCATTCCGATCCGGTCCAGGAGCGCACGGTGGGGGTACTCCAGGTAGGTCTCACCGGCGCCCAGCACCCGCTTCATCTTCAGCACGCCGAGCAGGGTGTCGTAGTTCTCGTACTCCCAGAACGTGCCGGGCTCACGCACCAGCCCGCGGTCCCGCGCGCCCCTGGAGGAGTTCGCCCCCGCCCAGTAGGCCAGGCCGGAGCCCGTGGCGTACTCGAGCCCCCGGGCGTCCACCGGGTAGAGCCCGCTGGACATGTGGAGCACGTTCCGGAGCGTGATCTCGTCCCGGGGATCCGGCGCGGCGGAGTCCAGGCGCGGGAGCCAGTCGAGGCCCAGTGGTTCGTCCAGGCTCACACGCCCGTCCCGGGCCAGCGTTCCCAGGACCGTCACGAAGAGGCTCTTGGCCGTGGACCAGGTCCGGGTGCGGGTGTCCATGTCGAAGCCCGGCGCGTAGCGCTCCAGCACGATCTGTCCACCCTTCACCACGAGTAGGCTCACCGTCTCCTGGTACTTCGACTCGCGGTCGAAGGCCCACTCGGCGGCCCGCTCGAGGGCCGCCGAGTCCACGCCGGCCGGCAGTGGACGGTCCTCCACCAGGTCGCCGTCGGGCCAGGGGATCGTGTCGGGGTCGCCCGGGGGCGGCGGCACCTGGATCTCCGGGAGGCTCGAGATGTCGGCGAACGTCTGGTCCGGCGACATCACGACGCAGCCGATGCCCTCCCGGAAGGCCGCCCGCATCACCGGCGTGCCGCCGGGCTCTCCGATGGCCACCGCCTCGCGTTCGCGGTCGATCCGGACGTCCTCACGGGGCACCGGGGGCGGGCCGTAGGCCAGCTCCTGCTCGTAGACCTGCTCCACCGTCCGGTGGGAGGTGAAGATCCCGTTGCAGGTGAGGATGGCCTGTACGCCGCGCCAGACGACGTCGCGGTTGTATCGCCAGTAGTCGTAGCTCGACTCCGGCGCCTCCTGGGCGGCGGCCGAGGCCGAAAGGGAGGGGAGCGCGGCGAGGACGGCGAGCGCGGCAAGTGCGGCGGTCAGACGCTTCATCCTGGGGCCTCGTTCGCGGGATCGGTTCGGTCCGGTGGGCGGCCACCGATGAATACGCCACCGATGATAACGGGTCCCTGGCGGCCGGCGCGAGACTGAAACCTCCGCGAGCCCGCGGCCGTAGGGAGGGACGCGGAGAGGCTGACGATGGCGGTCGAGCGAGTCGAATTCCGTTTCGGGAGCAGGACTTGGACGTGACCAGACTGGCCGGCGTGGCGCTCGCATCGGCGCTGATGTTCTCCTGCGCGGGCCGAGCCGCCCCGAGTACCGCTGCCGCGAACCCGGATTCGGACGATATGCCATCTCGGCCGACGGTCCACGAGGCCCGGCCGGAGTCCCAGCCGGAGGATGGGGGGAGCCGCGGAGCTGAAGGCGCGTCAGCGTTGCCGACGGCGGACGGCGGGGCCACTTTCGACCGTGTGCGTATCGGGCGATATCGCCCGCAGCTGTCGCCCGCGCCTTCCCGTGATACATCCCCGCCCTCCCACGCCCCATGAGACCACAGCTCCGACGGACCGCTCTCCTCTCAGTCCTCTTCCTCGTCCTCATGCCCGCTCTCGGATCGACGGCGCGGGGGCAGGGGCAGGAGCGGGCCCCCTTCGCTCGCTTCCCGGCGGTGAGCCCCGACGGGCAGACCGTGGCCTTCTCCTACCAGGGCGACATCTTCCGCGTCCCGGTGGAGGGCGGCCTGGCGACGAGGCTCACGGTGCACGAGGCCTACGAGAGCAAGCCCAGATTCAGCCCGGACGGCGAGCGGATCGCCTTCCAGAGCGATCGGTGGGGAAACGAAGACCTGTTCGTGATGGGCGCCGACGGACACGCTGTGCGGCGCCTCACGCACCACTCCACCGACGACGCGCTGGGGGGCTGGACGCCGGACGGCCGGCTCCTCTTCTCCACGCGCCGCACCTACGCTCAGGTGGAGTGGGAGGACGAGATCTACGGTATCTCCGCGGAGGGCGGCACGCCGGACCGGCTCCTCGACGCCGTCGGCTTCGCGCCGGTGGCCTCGCCCGACGGTCGTTTCGTGGTCTTCGTGGCCGGGGCGAACCGGCGCGCCAAGGTGGGCTACCGCGGCCCGGCGAACCGGGACCTGTGGCTGCACGACACCCGGGACGGGAGCTACCGCCAGCTCACCGACTTCGAGGGCAACGACATGCGCCCGTCCTGGAGCGGCGACCGTGAGCTCCTCTTCCTGAGCGACCGGCTGAGCGACCGGAACGGCGGCGAGGCGTACAACCTGTACCGGCTGCCGCTCACCGACGGGGGAGAGGCGGCGGCCGAGCCCGAGGCCCTGACCTCCTTCTCGGAGGACGGCGTCCGCGGTTACGGGGCCGGTGCCGGAGGCGACGTGGTGGTCTTCGAGCGGCGGGCGTCGCTGTGGATGAGCCGTGGCGGGGGAGAGGCCCGGCGACTGGGCGTCAGGATCCCCGAGGACGGACACTTCACGCAGACCGAGCGGAAGACCCTCCGCCAGCGGGCCAGCGAGTACGCCGTCTCCCCGGACGGCGGTCGCGTGGCGCTGGTGGTGCGCGGCGACCTGTATCTGATCGAGAACGAGGCGGGGGAGGGACGCACCGTGCGACTGACGACCCACCCGGCCCGCGACCGCGACCCGACCTGGCTGAGCGACTCCACCCTGGTCTTCGCCTCGGACCGGGACGGCGACTACGACCTCTTCCGCGTGGAGTCGGCCGACGACACGGTGACGGACCCGTTCCGGAGCCTCACGCACCGCGTGACTCGTCTGACGGACACGGACGTGCCGGAGCGGCGTCCCGTCGTCTCTCCCTCCGGCGACCGCGTGGCCTTCGTCGAGGCCGACGCCTCCTACGCCACCGCCCGGGACCGGGCGCTGCTGGTGGCCGATGTCACGGACAGGGGGCGCCTCGCGAACCGGCGCTCGCTCCTGGAGGGATGGGCCCCGGCGGAGGACGTGGCCTGGAGCCCGGACGGCCGCTGGCTGGCCTACTCCCGGCCGGACCTGGACTTCAACAGCGAGGTCTTCGTGCTGCCCGCCGACGGCTCCGGCGAGCCCGTGAACGTGAGCCAGCACCCGAAGGGCGACTACGCCCCGGTGTGGAGCCGGGACGGCTCCAGGCTCGGCTTCCTCTCGACCCGCAACAACGGCGACGCCGACGTGTGGTTCGCCTGGCTCCGGGAGCAGGACTGGGAGCGGACCGAGGAGGACTGGGAGCTGATGGCCGAGCGCGAGGAAGAGGCGGACGGAGATGGGGACGGTGACGAGGACGCCGCCGCCGACACGGTGCGGATCGACCTGGATCGCATCCACGAGCGCCTGGAGCAGGTCACCTCGCTGCCCGGCAACGAGTCCGACGTGGCGGTCTCCGAGGACGGCGAGACCTTCTACTTCGTCACCAACCGCGACGGCCGACGGGAGTTCGACGCCGAGCAGGAGATCTGGAAGGCGCGCTGGGACGGCACGGAGACGGAGGAGCTCGCGTCCGGCGGTGAGTCACCCTCGGACGTGCGGCTCGGCCCCGTGGGGACGCACCTCTTCTACCGCGGGGAGGGCGGAACGCTGGCCCGCGTCTCGGCAGAGAGCGGCGAGGAGGAGGGGCTCCCCTTCGCCGCCCGCATGGAGATCGAGCACCGGGACGAGCGTGCCCAGATCTTCGACGAGGCCTGGCGGCTGATCTCACGCAACTTCTACGATCCGGACTTCCACGGCGACGACTGGGACGCGTTGCGCCGGACGTACCGTCCCCGGGCCCTGGCCGCCTCCACGAAGCGGGACTTCCGGGCCGCCTTCAACAGGATGGTCGGGGAGCTGAACTCGAGCCACCAGGGGCTGTACGGCCCGGACCGTTTCGAAACGCAGGACGAGGAGACAGGACTGCTGGGCGTGGAAGTCGATCCCGTGGACGACGGGGTCCGAATCCGGCGCGTGGTCCCGGGCTCACCCGCGGACCGGGAGGCGAGCAGGCTCCGGGAGGGCGAGGTCATCACCGCGGTGGGCGGGACGCCGGTGCCGGAGGCCCCCAACTTCTACGCCCTGCTCGCCGACCGTGCGGACCGCCGTACGATCCTCACCGTTCGTGGCCCGGGCGGCGAGAGCCGGGAGGTGGTGATCCGTCCCACCGCCAGCCTCTCGAACGAGCTGTACGACGAGTGGGTGGACCGCCGCCGGCAGCTCACCGAGGAGTACTCGGACGGCCGACTGGGCTACGTCCACGTGGAGGGGATGAACTGGCCCAGCTTCGAGCGCTTCGAGCGTGAGCTGGAGGCCGCCGCCGACGGCAAGGAGGGGCTGCTGGTGGACGTCCGCTACAACGGCGGCGGGTGGACGACCGACTACCTGCTCACGGTGCTCACCTATCCGCAGCACGCCTACACGGTGCCGCGCGGCGCGGCGGAGGACCCGTCGGCCCAGCACGAGCAGTTCCGCGACCACTATCCGTTCGGCGAGCGGCTGCCGCAGGCGGCGTGGACGAAGCCGGTGGCGGCCCTGGCGAACCAGAACTCCTACTCGAACGCCGAGATCTTCTCCCACGCCTTCAAGACGCTGGGGCTGGGGCCCCTGGTCGGAGAGCCCACCTTCGGTGCGGTGATCTCCACCGGCGGGGCCGGGCTCATGGACGGCTCCTTCGTCCGGATCCCGTTTCGCGGGTGGTACGTGAAGGCCACCGACGAGAACATGGAGCATGGTCCGGCGGTGCCGGACCACCGGGTGCCGCGGCGGCCCGACGACCGGGCGGACGGCGAGGACGAGCAGCTGCGCGAGGCCGTCGAGGTGCTGCTGGAAGACGTCGGAGAGAAGAGCGGTGGGAGCTGA
>CAZFDK010000039.1:0-25364 GCA_964518305.1 uncultured Gemmatimonadota bacterium
GAGGGCGCCCCGACACCGGTCACCGGGTACATGGCCGCCGGCGTGAAGGCCGCCGCCTTCGTCGCCCTGCTGCGGGTGCTCACCGTGGATCTCATGCCCGCGGCGGACGCCTGGCAGGTGGCCCTGTGGTGGGTGGCGGTCCTGACCATGGTCGTGCCGAACCTGGTGGCGCTGGCGCAGGACGATGTGAAGCGCATGCTGGCCTATTCCTCCGTCGCTCACGCCGGCTACCTGCTGGTGGGCGTGGTGTCGGCGAACGCACTGGGACGATCCGCCGCGATCTTCTACCTGGCCGTGTACACGCTCATGACGCTGGGCTCCTTCGCGGTGGTCTACCACGTGGCGGGGAAGGGAGACCGCCGGCGTCACCTCTCAGACTTCGCCGGCCTCGGCTGGCGGCGACCCCTGCTCGGCGTGGCCATGGTGATCTTCCTCCTCTCCCTGGCCGGATTCCCGCCCACCGGCGGCTTCGTGGGCAAGCTGTACCTCCTCCGGGCGGCCGTGGACGCCGGTCAGGTGGGGCTCGCCGTGACGCTGGCGCTGACCAGCCTGGTGGCGTACTACTATTACTTGCGGGTCGTGTGGAAGATGTACTTCGAGGAGGCGCCCGAAGAGGCGCCGAGCCCGGGTCTGCCGGGCCCCTCTTTCCGCCTCTCCGCCGCCGTCTGCGCTGCCGGCGTCCTGCTGCTCGGTCTGTTGCCCGGGATGGGCATCGATGCCGCCGACCGGGCGGGACGATCGCTGACCGACGGGCCCGCGGCCGTCGGCGAAGAGGTGGAGTCGGGCTCCGAAGCCCCCACGACGGCGGCCGTCCCCGAAGGCAACGGCACGTCCGCGCCCACGAGCACCGAATCCGTTGGCCCCTCCGACTGACTGGACCCAGATGCGCGTCCCCGACAACGTCTTCCGAGCGTACGACATTCGCGGCATCGTCGACCGACAGCTCACCCGCGGCTTCGCCCGCGGCCTGGGGAGGGCGTTCGCCTCACGGGTCCGCGAGGACGCGGACGATCCCACCCTCGCCGTGGGGCAGGACAACCGGCCGAGCTCCGGGCCCCTGGCGGACGCCCTGGCCGAGGGGATGACCGCCTCCGGAGCCGACGTCCTGCGCGTGGGGACGGTACCGACCCCGGCCCTGTACTACGCGGATCACCACTTCGGGACCGACGGTTCGGTCCAGATCACCGGCTCGCACAATCCGCCGGACTACAACGGCTTCAAGATGGTACTCGGAGGCGGCCCGTTCTACGGAGACGAGGTCGAGGCCCTGCGCGAGCGCATGCTCGACGAGGACTTCACGGAGGGGAGCGGCAGGGAGGAGCGGCGCCCCGATCTCCTCGAGCGGTACGTCGGGGCGGTGGCCGATCGGTCGCCGCTGCCGGAGTCCGTGAGCGTGGTGCTCGACTGCGGAAACGGGGCAGGGAGTGTCGCTGCCCCCGACGCGCTCCGGGCCGCCGGCGCCGATGTGGAGTGCCTGTACTGCGAGTCCGACGGCACCTTCCCGAACCACCACCCCGATCCGACGGTGGACGAGAACCTGGAGGACCTCATCGAGCGCGTCCGTTCCACGGGTGCCGACCTCGGCGTGGCCCTGGACGGCGACGCCGACCGGATCGGAGCCGTCACGGGGGAAGGAGAGATCGTCCGGGGGGACCACCTGCTGCTGCTCTTCGCCCTGGACGTACTGAAGGATCGCCCGGGCTCGCAGGTGATCTTCGACGTGAAGTGCTCGCAGGCCGTTCCGGAGATGATCCGCGAGGCCGGCGGCGAGGCCATCATGTGGAAGACCGGCCACTCGCTGATCAAGGAAAAGATGCGCCGGACGGGCTCTCCGATATCGGGTGAGATGAGCGGACATATCTTCTTCGCGGACAATTGGTTCGGGTTCGACGACGCTATCTACGCTTCGGCCCGGCTCGCACGGCTGGTGGGGCGCAGCGGCCGCAGCCTCGACGACCTCCTGGACGACGTGCCCCGGTACCCCTCCACGCCGGAGCTCAGGCTGGACTGCCCGGAGGAGGAGAAGTTCGAGGTGGTGAAAGAGGCGGTGGAGCACTACCGCGACAGCCACGAGGTGGTGAACGTGGACGGCGCGCGAGTCCAGTTCGACGGCGGCTGGGCGCTGATCCGCGCCAGCAACACCCAGCCGGTGGTCGTGGTCCGCCTGGAGGCCGACTCGCGCGAGCGCCTCGTCGAGATCCGTGACGACGTCGCGGACCTCCTCGAGGGCCACGGCATCGAGGTGCCTCGTATCCCGTGACCCGCACGCGACGGGGACTGCTGATCGCCCTCGGGGCGGTCCTTCTGGGCGTCTTCCTCTTCGGGGAGACCGGCGTCAGCCTCTTCTCGGAGCTGGAGTGGTTCCGCTCTCTGGGGCAGGAGGACCGCTTCTGGACCCTGGCCCTGGCACAGGTGGCCACGTGGACCGGGACCTTCCTGCTGGCCGCCGGCGGCCTCTACTGGCTGCTCACCGCCGAGCTCCGACGCAGCGGGCCGCTCCGCGTGAAGCGCCGCCTGGGCGACCTGGAGATCGCCGAGGCGCTGCCGGAGAACTGGGTGAAGTGGACGCTCCGTGGGGCATCGGTCGTCGTGGGCCTCCTGGTGGCGGCCCCGGTGGCCGACACCCTGGGCCGGCAGATCCTGGCCGCCTTCCACTCGGCGCCGTGGGGGGAGAGCGACGCCATCCTCGGCCGGGATCCGCGCTTCTACGTGTTCTACCTGCCGGTGGCGCGGGGCGTCTGGTCGCTGGCCCTCTCCTGGCTGGTATGGGCCGCGCTCTCCGTGGGCGCCTTCTTCCTGCTCTCCGGCCAGATCCGCTCGGACGGCGAGAAGATCCGGATGGACGAGTCGGCCAGGCGGACGCTGATCTACCTGGGCGTCGGCCTCCTGGTGCTGCTCTCCGCTCATTTCTGGCTCTCGGTCTACGAGCAGGTGAGCGGAGGCCCGATCCGGTACGCCGACGTCCACGGCGAACTTCCGGTGCGCCGCCTTCTCGGGGTCCTGGCCCTCCTGTCGGCGGCGGCCACGGTCTACGGGGAGCGGACGGGGAGGTGGAGAGTCACGCTCTCCACGGTGGTCGTCTTCGTGGCGGCCTGGCCGCTGGGACTAGGCGTCTACCCGGACCTGATCCAGCGCTTCCGGGTGGAGCCGAACGAGTTCCAGCTCGAGCGGGAGTTCATCCAGGCCGACATCGAGGCCACCCGCCGCGCGTTCGACCTGGACGAAGTGCGGACGGAGGAGTATCCGGCGCGGGAGACGGACCCGCCGTCGTTCTCAACGGTGAAGAAGTGGACCAGGGGGCTGCCGCTGTGGGACGAACGCCCGCTCCAGGCCACCTTCAACCAGCTGCAGGGCCTCCGGGCCTACCACGGCTTTCCGGACGTGGACAACGACCGGTACGGCTCGGCCGCAAATCGGAAGCAGGTGGCCATCGCCGTTCGGGAATTCTCTCCCGACCTCCTGGACGAGTCGGCGCGGACGTGGCAGAACCTCCACCTCCGCTACACGCACGGCACCGGGGTGGTGGCGAGCCCCGTGGACAGCATCGTGTCGGGAGGCGCGCCGGCCTACTACCTGCGGGACCTGCCGCCGGTCTCCACGCCGCCGGCACCCCCGACGCTCCGAATCGACGAGCCACGATTCTACTTCGGCGAGCTGACGACGCAGTACGTGCTCGAGGATCCGGACTCGATTCCCCGCGGAGCGAGCACCACCGGGGTGACACTGAACAGCCTCGGCGAGAAGGCCATCTTCGCCTGGGCCCTGAGCTCGAAGAACATCCTCCTCCGGCAGCAGACCGGCGGGTCGCTCCTCATGTGGCGACGGGACGTGGTCTCCCGCGTGCGCGCTCTCGTGCCCTTCCTCTTCGTCGACTCGAACCCGTACCCGGTGGTGTCCGACGGGCACGTGAAGTGGATCGTGGACGCCTACACCTCGACGAACCGCTATCCGCTGTCCCAGCCCACGGGATACCGGGGGCAGCGCGTGAACTACCTCCGGAACTCGGTGAAAGCGGTGGTGGACGGAGTCACGGGCGAAGTGTCGCTCCACGTCGTCCAGCCGGAGGACCCGATCCTGGCCACCTACCGGAAGGTCTTTCCGGGGCTCTTCCAGCCGCTGGAGGCGATGGCCTCCGACATGCGCGACCACCTCCGCTACCCACGCTCCCTGATCGAGACGCAGGCGCAGCTCCTGAACGCCTACCACATGACCGACCCGGAGGCCTTCTACCGCCGGCAGGACCTGTGGAGCGTGGGCCAGGAGACGTTCCGGAACGACACCCGGGGCGTGGACCCGTATTACCTCCTCATGCCGTTTCCCGGCGACGAGGGGGGCGAAGGGACCACGCGGGACGAATTCCTGCTCACGGTGCCCTTCACGCCCCGGGACCGGGACAACCTGTCCTCCTTCCTGATGGTCCGGAACGACGGCGAGCAGTACGGCGAACTGGTGGTCTTCGAGGTGGAGACCACCGAGCAGGTGTTCGGCCCGAGGCAGATCGAGGTGCAGATCGACCAGGACCCGCGGATCTCGGAGCAGCTCTCCCTGTGGCGGCAGCTCGGCTCCCAGGCCGTCCGCGGCCATCTGCTGCTGGTCCCGATCCAGGGCTTTCTGCTCTACGTGGAGCCGCTCTTCCTGGAGGCCGAGGACCGGTCGGGGGCGGCGCCGGGCCTGAAGCGGGTGATCGCCGCCGCCGGCGACCAGGTGACCATGGCGACGACCCTGGACGCGGCCCTGAGGCGGCTGCTCGCGAACCTAGGCGCCGACGTGAAGCCCCCCGACGAGCCGGCGGTCATGGCCGACACGGTGGGGGCGGCCGTCCGGCCGGACACCGCCGCCGCGACGCCTGCGCCCGCCGGTCCCACGCCCTCGCCCGAGACCGGCGCCGCGCTGGAGCGGATCCGCCGCCTGACGCGGCAGGCGGAGAGCGCACTCCAGGCCGGAGACCTCTCCCGCTTCGCCGACCTGTGGCAGCAGATCCGCGACGCGGCCTCCGCCGCGGACACGTCGGCCTCCACCCCGTGACCGGGGGGCCGGGGGCCGCGGAGAGCCAGCGCGGCGCCCGGCGCGCCGTGGTGGCCATCGGAGGAAACGCCCTCTCGCCCGCCGGCGAGTCGGCCCGTGTAGAGAACCAGTTCCGTCACACGCGAGAGAGCCTCTCGTCGGTAGTGGACCTGATCCGCGACGGCTGGGGTGTGGCCGTGGTGCACGGCAACGGCCCGCAGGTGGGCGACGAGCTGGTTCGGAACGAGCGCGCCCGCGGCGATGTCACCCCGTTCCCGCTGGGCGTCCTCGTGGCCTCCACGGCGGGGTGGATCGGATACATGATCCAGCAGTCGCTGGAGAATGCTCTCGAGCACGGGGGGATCGATCGGGAGGTAGCCACGATGGTCACCCAGACCCGCGTCGAGCGCGACGACCCGGCGCTGGACGAGCCGGTCAAGTTCATCGGCCGGGAGCTGGCCGACGAAGAGGCGGCCGAGCAGGCTACCGGACCCCTGATGGAGGTGGCCCGCGACGACCAGGGGCGCCTCCGGCGGAGGGTGGCCAGCCCCCGACCCGTGGAGATCGTCGAGGCGCCGCTGGTGGAGGAGCTCGTCTGCCGGGGCGAGGTGGTCATCGCCGCCGGCGGGGGAGGCGTCCCGGTCTATCGGGATCCCACCCGGGGGTTGGAGGGGGTGGACGTCGTCATCGACAAGGACCGGGCGGCCGCCCTCCTGGCGAGTGAGATCGACGCCCGCCTCCTCCTCATCCTCACCGACGTGGACGGCGTCTACGAGGATTTCGGCACGCCGGATGCGAGAAAGATCGATCGGCTCGAGCTCCCGCAGGCCCGCTCGATGCTCGACGGCGGGGAGCTCGGCGAGGGGAGCATGCGGCCGAAGGTGGAGGCCGCCGTGGAGTTCCTCCGATCCGGCGGGCACCGCGCCGTCATCGCCGCGCTGGAGGACGCCGGCCCCGCCGTCGACGGCCGGGCCGGCACCGAGATCGTGCTGGAGGACGCCTGACCGGAACGACCCCGCCGTCTCTGCGGCGGGCCCGCTCGCTGCGAGGACCGTCCGAAGACAGAGGCTGACCAAGGAGAGGGAATGAACATCCACGAGTACCAGGCCAAGCAGATCTTCCGCGATCACGACATTCCGGCCCCTCCCGGCCGGGTGGCGAGCGATCCCGACGGGGCGTCGCGGATCGCCGCGGACTACGGAGGCGGCGTCGTGGTGAAGGCACAGGTGCACACCGGAGGGCGCGGGAAGGCCGGCGGCGTAAAGCTGGTCGACGACCCGGAGGAAGCGCGGGAAGCCGCCGAAGCCATCCTCGGCATGGACATCAAGGGCCTGACGGTGCGCGAGGTCCTGGTGACGCCGGCCGTCGACATCGAGAGCGAGGCGTACGCGGGAATCGTGATGGACCGCTCCCGAGACCGGCCAGTGTTCATGGTCTCGCCGGAGGGAGGCATGGACATCGAGACCGTGGCCGAGGAGAAGCCCGAGGCCATCTTCCGGCAGCCCATCGACCCGGCCTACGGCCTGCTTCCGCACCAGGCCACGACCCTGGGCTACCGCCTGTACGACGAGCCGGAGCTGGCGAAGGAGGCGGCCGGCATCCTGGGCAAGCTCTGGGAGGCCTACCGCGGATCGGACGCCACGATGGTCGAGATCAACCCGCTGGTCCGCACGCCGGACGACGATCTGAGGGCCATCGACGCCAAGATGAACCTGGACGACAATGCGCTCTTCCGGCACCCGGACCTGGCCGAGATGCGGGACGTCGAAGCCGAAGCCGCCTCCGAGCGGAAGGCCCGGGAGGCCGGCCTCAGCTACATCAAGCTGGACGGAGACGTCGGCTGCTGCGTGAACGGAGCCGGGCTGGCCATGGCCACCATGGATCTGGTGAAGTACTACGGTGGCGACCCCGCCAACTTCCTGGACATCGGTGGCTCCTCCAGTCCGGACAAGGTGGTGAGCGCGCTGGAGATCATCACCGACGACCCCAGCGTCTCCTCCATCCTGTTCAACATCTTCGGCGGGATCACGCGCTGCGACGACGTGGCCAACGGAATCGTGGAGGCCACGAACCGCCTGGACCTGGACGTGCCGATAACCATCCGGCTCACCGGGACCAACGAGGAGGAGGCCCTGGAGATCCTCCGGGACCACGGGTTCGAGGCCATGTCGGACATGGACGAGGCCGTCCAGCGCGCGGTGGAGGCCGGCAGCTGAAGCCCGGCCACCCGCACGAAGCCGGACGACGACACCGAACGACCAAGTCAGCGACGAACGGAACGGAGACGGGACGGCAACATGAGCATACTGATCGGAGACGACACCCGCCTGGTGGTGCAGGGCATCACGGGACGTGACGGGTCCTTCCACGCCCGGCGGATGCGCGAGTACGGGACCGACGTCGTGGCCGGCGTGACGCCGGGGAAGGGGGGCCGGCGCTTCGACGACGAGGTCCCGGTGTTCAACACCATGGCCCGGGCCGTGGAGGAGACCGGCGCCGACACCAGCGTCATCTACGTGCCGGCCGCCTTCGCCGCCGGGGCCATCTACGAGGCCGCCGACGCCGGCGTGGATCTGGTGGTGTGCATCACCGAGGGGCTGCCGGTGGGCGACATGACCCGCGTCATGCCGTACCTGGAGGAGCGCGGCACTCGACTCATCGGCCCCAACTGCCCGGGGCTCATCGTGCCGGGCAGCTGCAAGGTGGGCATCCTCCCGGGGAGCATCGTGGAGCCGGGCTCCGTAGGCATCGTCAGCCGCTCCGGCACTCTCACCTACGAGGTCATCCACCAGCTCACGGGGGCGGGGATCGGGCAGTCCACCTGCGTCGGCATCGGCGGAGATCCGATCATCGGCACCGACTTCGTCGACGCGCTGGAGATGTTCGAGGCCGACGACCAGACGGACGCGGTGGTGCTCATCGGCGAGATCGGGGGCACCGACGAGCAGGTGGCCGCCCGCTACGCCGAAGAGCAGATGGACACCCCCGTGGTGGGCTTCGTGGCCGGGCAGACGGCGCCTCCCGGGCGGACCATGGGACACGCGGGCGCCATCATCTCCGGGTCCGAGGGCACGGCCGAGGAGAAGATGCGCGTGTTCGAGGAGCACGGCGTCTCGGTGGCCGAGCGGCCGGCGGACATCGTACCTGCCATCCAGAATGCTCTGCAGGGGACGGAAGTGGAACGATGACGACGATGAGCTACGAACTCACCCTGGCGATCATCAAGCCCGACGCGTTCGGGTCCGGACACGCGGGTGACATCATCTCGCACCTGGAGAACGAGGACTTCGTGCTCCGGGCCGCACGGGTAGCGCGGCTCTCCCGCGAGCAGGCGGAGGCGTTCTACGCGGTCCACCGCGAGAAACCTTTCTTTTCCTCCCTGGTACAGTTCATGACTTCCGGTCCGTGCCTGCCGATGGCCCTGCAGAGGACCGACGCCGTTTCCCACCTGCGGGACGTGATCGGCGCCACGGATCCGGACGAAGCCGCCCCGGGGACGATCCGGGCGAAGTATGCCGACAGCGTGGAGCGGAACGCTATCCACGCCGCCGATTCGCCGGACAACGCCGAGCGGGAGCTCGCGTTCTTTTTCCCCCGCACGGAGCTGATCCGAGGAGCCTGATCAGGCTCTCCACGGCCGCGGGGCGTCCGTCACCCGCAACAGTCCATAGTCCATCCCGACCCGACGTCTCCTCCCGGATCCGACGCTACCGGCGGGGGGGAGGGGGCCGCCGATCCCATGCTGACCATATCGCTGCGCAAGCTGGCCCGGGGTCCGGTCGACCTCGAGGGCACCGTCGACCTGGACGAGGAGCCGTGGAAGAGCACGGATCTGGACTTCCGGGAGCCGCCGGCCTACGACCTGACGGCCAGGGACACCGGAGACGGGGTCGTTCACGTCACCGGCACGCTGCGTGCAATACTGAAGGTGGTGTGCCGGCGCTGCCTGACCTCCGTGCCGCACCCGGTGGACCTTACGATCGACTGGCTGTACGATCCGGGGCTGGAGGGTGAACCGGAGGAGGAAGGGGTGTTTCCCCTGGACCGCGAGTCCGGCGCCCTCGACCTGACGCCGCAGATCCGGGAGGAGCTGCTCCTGAACGAGCCGCCCTATCCGCTCTGCCGCCCGGAGTGCGAGGGGCTCTGTCCGACCTGCGGCACGAACCTGAACGAGGACACCTGCGACTGTGAGCAGGAGACGGGCGACCCCCGCTGGCAGCAGCTGTACGAGCAGCTCGAGGAATAGAGCGAACGAGTTCCGGGACGAGAGGAATACCAATGGCTGTACCCAAGAAACGAACGTCGAAGCAGCGCAAGAGGAAGCGCCGGACCCACCACGAGGACGACGTCCCGGCGCACCAGGCGTGTCCCCAGTGCGGAGATTTCCGACGCCCCCACCACGTGTGTCCCACGTGCGGACACTACGACGGCCGCCAGGTCGTCGAGCCCGACGAGGAGTTCTGAGCCGAACCACGGCGCCCGCCCGGCTCTCCGCACCCCGCGTCCGCTGAGCCCGACGTGCTGACCGTCGCCCTGGACGTGACGGGCGGCGACAGGGCCCCGGAGGCACCGGTGCAGGGGGCGACCTCCGCAATCCGCACCGACGGCGATCTGAAGGTCCTCCTCATCGGGGATCCGTCGCGGACCCGGGAGGTCCTCGATTCGCTCGACGCGCCGCCTCCCGCCCGGGAGCGACTCGAACTGATCGAGGCCACGGACCAGATCACGCCGGAGGAGCCCCCTGCCATGGCCGTCCGGCGCAAGCCCGACAGCGCCATCGTGAAGGGGGTCCGCATGGTGGCCGGCGGGAAGGCCGACGCTTTCGTCTCCGCCGGATCCACCGGCGCCGTCATGGCGGGTTCCCACCTGGAGCTCGAAGCCCTTCCCGGCGTCGACCGCCCGGCCATCGGCGCCGTCTTCCCGACGGTCGACACGCCGACCCTCGTCCTCGACGTGGGCGCCAACGTCAACTGCCGCCCCCGACATCTGCACCAGTTCGCCCACCTGGGCCTCATCTATGCCCGGGAAATGCTGGATCGGAGCTCTCCCCGCATCGGACTCCTCAACGTGGGGGAAGAGGCCAAGAAGGGAGACGAGGTGGTTGCCGCCGCTCACGACCTGCTCTCCGATGACGGAGCCGTGAACTTCGTGGGCAACGTCGAGGGCAACCGGATCATCGACGGTAGCTGCGACGTCCTGGTCTGTGACGGGTTCGTGGGCAACACCCTCCTCAAGTTCTTCGAGTCCATGGCGGAGTTCGTGGTGGGCTGGCTGAACAGCCATGGCGCGGGAGACGACGCACCCTCCGGCCTCTCGGAGCTGCTGTCGGTGCTCGACTACGCCGAGTACGGCGGCGCGCCGCTGCTCGGCGTGAATGGCGTCTCGATCGTCTGCCACGGCTCGTCCTCTCCGCGCGCCATCGAGAACGCCCTGGGCTTCGCGGCCCGCTCCGTCCGGTCCGGGATGGTGCAGCACCTCGCCCGCGAGATGAAGCGGGCGGCCTCGGCTGCCGACGAGGAGCCCGCTCACCGGTAGCGCGGCTCTGCTTCCCGCCCCTCGCCTCCGGGCATGGAGACTGCATCAGACAGGATATCTGACGGCGGGTTCGGCGGCTTTCCGCGGTGGACCCGCCGGACGCCCGACGACCCGAAATGCGGACCCGACCGATCGGACCAGGAGCCGACGACCCATGCGAACCGCTCTTCTCCTCCCTGGACAGGGATCGCAGAACGTGGGAATGGGCCGCGACCTCGCCGAGAGGTGGCCCGAGGCCGGGGAGCTCTTCGAGCGCGCGGACCGCATCCTGGACCACGACCTGAGCCGGCTCTGCTGGGAGGGGCCCGAAGAGGAGCTCACCCGGACGGAGAACGCCCAGCCCGCCATCCTGCTGCACAGCTACGCGGTGTGGCGCCTGCTGCCCGCGCGGATCCGGGAGGACGTCGTGATCGGCGCCGGCCACTCGCTGGGCGAGTTCACCGCCCACCTGTGCGCGGGAGCGCTGTCCTTCGAGGACGCCCTCCGGCTCGTTCGGCGACGCGGCGAGCTCATGGCGCAGAGCGACGAGGGCACGATGGCGGCGATCATCGGCATGGACGGGGACCGTGTCCGTGAGCTGTGCTCCGAGGACGATGGCACCGTGGTGGCCGCCAACTTCAACTCCCCCGGACAGGTGGTCATCAGCGGCGAGGAGGACGCCGTCGAGCGGGTCGGTCGTCGGGCCGAGGAGGACGAGGACGGCGCCCGTCGGGTGATGCCGCTCCAGGTGAGCGGCGCCTTCCACTCGCCCCTCATGGAGGTGGCGCGGGAAGGTCTGGCCGAAGCCCTCGCGACCGTCGACTTCGGCGACCCGGAATTCCCGGTGGTGGCCAACGTCTCCAGCGAGGCCGTCACCTCGGGGAAGGAGGCGCGCCGCCTGCTGGTGGAGCAGCTCACGTCCCCGGTCCGGTGGACCGCGAGCGTGCTGACCATGCGCGACCGGGACCCCGACCGGTGGCTCGAAGTGGGACCCGGCAACGTGCTCACCGGGCTTCTCCGCCGCATCGACCGCTCCCAGGCCGGGGAGACGGCTGGTGACGCCGGGGCCGTCGCCACGCTCCGCGCCGAGGGCTGACCGCCCGCCGTAACGTGGAGAGTGGACGGGAGCCCGGCGAACCGCAGCACCCGACAGGGCACCAGCCTGCGAACCAGCCAGACGAGGACCGACCCATGGGAGAACTCGACGGAGAGGTGGCGATCGTGACCGGCGCCTCGAGGGGCATCGGCTTCTCGATCGCCGAGAACCTCGCCGACAGCGGGGCGGAAGTGGCGGTCGTGGCCCGGGACCAGGGCCGCGCCAGCGACGCTGCCGCGGCCCTGGGAGGTGCCGGAGGGCAGGGCTTCGGCTGTGACGTGGGTGAGCCGGACCAGTGCGACGAACTCGTGGACCGCGTTTCCGAGGAGCTGGGACCGGTGACGATCCTCGTCAACAACGCGGGGATCACCCGGGACAATCTGCTCATTCGGATCGGGGACCAGGACTGGGAGGACGTGATCCGTACGAATCTCACTGGCGCCTTCAACATGATTCGCGCCGCCTCGCGCGGAATGATGAGGCGTGGAGGCCGCATCGTGAACATGACCTCTGTCGTCGGCTTGACGGGGAACCCGGGGCAGGCCAACTATGCGGCGTCAAAAGGGGGGCTGGTGGGGCTCACGAAGTCCGTGGCCAAGGAGCTGGCGAGCCGAGACGTGCTGGTGAACGCGGTAGCGCCGGGCTTCGTGGAGACGGACATGACGGCCGACATGTCCGAGGACACCCGGGAAGAGCTCGCGGAGCGCATCCCCCTCGGACGCTTCGCCACCCCCGACGATGTGGCAGGAGTGGTGCGTTTCCTCGTGAGTGAGGACGCCGATTACATCACGGGACAGGTCATCAAGGTCGACGGCGGAATGGTCATGTAGCCGGGCCGACGACGGCGACGGTCAGGACTCGTCCCACCCGCCGTTCCTCATCCGTTACGACTGATTCACGTACCCCGCGTCCGGGTTCTCCCGGGGCGGGACTCCGGGCGCCAGCGGGCGCCTCCCGCAGGACGAGTGCTCTCGAGCGACGAAGGATCACATAGACCAGGAGGTCAGGAGATGTCCGACATGGACCACCGCGTACGGGAGATCATCGCCAACGAGCTCGGCGTCGAGATGGAGAGTGTCACCGAGGACGCCAACTTCGTGGAGGATCTGGGGGCCGACTCCCTGGATACCGTCGAGCTGGTCATGGCCTTCGAGGAGGAGTTCGAGATCGAGATCCCCGACGAGGACGCCGAGGAGATGCAGACCGTCTCCGACGCCATCGACTACCTGAGCGAGAAGTCGGGCGAGTAGCGATCGTCCCGATCGGACCGTCGGTCCCTCCGCCATCATGAGCGACGAACGGCGAGTAGTCATCACCGGTCTGGGACTGGTCACCCCGGTGGGGAAGGACCGGGACTCGGCCTGGCAGGCCCTGCTGGACGGCGTCAGCGGAGCCGCACCGGTTTCCCGCTTCGACCCGCCCGAGGACCTGAGTGTGCGGTTCGCGTGCGAGGTGAACGACTTCGAACCCGGAGAATACCTCGACCGCAAGGAGGTCAAGCGGACGGACCGTTTCTCCCAGTTCGCTCTGGCCGCCACGGAGCAGGCCGTGGAGCACGCCGGGATACGCGACACCTTCGAGGAGTCGGATCCCGAGCGAACGGGTGTCATCGTCGGGAGCGGCATCGGCGGCCTGGAGACCCTGGAGGAGCAGCACAAGCGCATGCTGGACCGGGGCCCGGACCGGATCTCGCCCTTCTTCATCCCCATGTTCATCGCCGACATGGCGCCGGGGCTGATCTCCATGCGCTACGGCGCGCGAGGCCCCAACTACGCCACGGTCTCCGCGTGCGCCTCCAGCGCGCACGCACTCGGACTCGCCATGCGCTCCGTCCGAAACGGTGAGGCCGACATCATGATCGCGGGAGGGGCCGAGGCCACGATCACTCCGCTCTGCATGGGGGGGTTCGCCTCTATGCGTGCGCTCTCGACCCGGAACGACGAGCCCGAGAGCGCCTCCCGCCCCTTCGACAAGCACCGGGACGGCTTCGTGCTCGGGGAGGGCTCCGGTGCCCTTATCCTCGAGAGCCTGGAGCACGCTCGCGAGCGCGGGGCCGACATCCTGGCCGAGGCCGCCGGCTTCGGACAGAGCGCCGACGCCCATCACATGACCGCCCCGGCCCCGGGCGGGGAGGGTGCCCAGCTGGCCATGCGGGAAGCGCTGGAGGACGCCGGCGTGCAGACCACGGACGTCGACTACGTGAACGCCCACGGCACCTCGACGCCGCAGAACGACGTCACCGAAACGGAAGCGATCAAGTCGGTCTTCGGCGATCACGCCTACGACCTGGTCGTCGGCTCCACGAAGTCCATGACCGGGCACACACTCGGCGCCGCCGGAGCCGTGGAGAGCGTCGTCTGTGCCCAGGTGTCCAGGGAGGACGTCATCCCACCGACGATCAACTTCGAGGAGAGGGATCCGGACTGCGACCTGGACTACGCCCATCACGGCGCCGTGGAGCGCGAGGTGGACGTGGCCCTGAGCAACTCCTTCGGGTTCGGTGGCCACAACGTCTCGCTGATCCTCCGGAAGTGGCAGGACGGGTAGGCCCGGCGCCCTCGCGTACGGCGACGCCCGCCCTCCGCTGACGAGAGCCCCATGCGCATCGGCATCGGCCACGTCGACCCCGATCCCGACACCGGGCGCCTCGATGTCGCCGCCCGGGCCCTGACGGACGCTCTCCTGGGCGCCGCCGGGATCGGCCACGGCGGAGCGGCGTCCCCACGGGAGGAGGCCGCCACGGCCGTGGACGTCCTCTCCCGCGCCGTACGCGCCGTGGAGGGGCAGAACTACCAGGTGGTCAACGTCGACCTCGCCGTGACCGACTTCGCACCCGGAGAGAGCGAAGCGGGCGGAGACGGGCCCGGCGACCACGCGATCCGCGACGAGCTGGCCGACCGCCTGCACGTGTCTCCCGACCACGTCTCGCTGGAACCGGGCGGGAGCGGGGCCGTCATGGCGGTGGCCATGCTGGACCGTATCGCCCCTATGGATCAGGTGCATTCCGCCCTGCGGGCCGGCGGCTGAGGAGCCACGCGGGAGCCGAGTCGCGCACCGTCAGCGAGGCATCCCATGGAGGAGCTGCTCCAGGAGCTCCTACAGTTCGTGAGCCGGATCCCCGGGTGGGCTCTCTACGCGCTCGTGGGAGCCGGCGCGGCCTTCGAGAACGTCTTCCCCCCCGTTCCCTCGGACACGTTCGTGCTGCTCGGCGCCATCCTGGCCGAGGAGAAGATTCTCCGCTTCGACGCCGTCTTCGCTGTGGCCTGGAGCGGCAACGTCGCCCTGGCCATGGTGGTCTACGGCCTCGGAGTCCGCTACGGCCGGACCCTCTTCGAGACGCGATGGGGCCAGAGGGTCCTGCGCCCGCACCAGCTCGCCCACCTGCAGGCCTTCTACGATCGGTACGGGACCACGAGTGTCCTCTTCAGCCGGTTCCTCCCGGTATTCCGGGTCATCGTCCCCGCCTTCGCGGGCGTCAGCGGGCTCGGCTTCTGGCGCACGCTCCTCCCTCTGGGGCTGGCCTCCGGGATCTGGTACGCGTCGCTTCTGTGGGTGGGCGCCTTCGCGGCCCGCAACATTCCGAGGCTGGTGTCCCTGGTCGACCGGGCACAGGGCGGGCTGTGGGTGGTCACCGGGGTGGCGGCAGCCGCGGTCGCCCTCTGGTGGTGGCGAACCCGACGCCGGGAGCATGGGGACAGGGAGGAGGGGTCGTGAGCACGACCGCGTCGGACGAGGAGCCGGCGGAGGACGGCATCGACGGACGCGAGCGGAGGTTCCGGCTCGGCGGCTTCTCCGACTACCTGCGCTTCGAGCGCGGGCTCTCCGACCGGACCCTGGACGCCTACGTCCGGGACGTGGGTCAGATGGCCGCCTTCGCCGACGACCGCGGCGTCGACGAGCCCGAAAGGGTGACCTACGAGCTCCTCCGGGGCTTCGTCCTCGACCTCGCTGAGAAAGGGCGCGCGTCGTCCACGATCGCCCGGAAGGTCTCGACGCTCCGGACCTACTTTCGCTTTCTGGTGGACGAAGGCCAGCTGGAGGAGGATCCCACCGAGCGACTCGAGCGCCCGCGCCAGAGTCGGCATCTTCCCGACGTTCTCGCGTACGACGAGGTGAAGGCCATACTGGAGGGCGTGGACATGGAGCACGACCTGGCCGTCCGGGACGTGGCGCTCCTGGAGGTGCTGTACGGGGCCGGCCTGCGGGTGTCCGAGCTCCGTGAACTGCGGCGCTCGGACCTATTCCTGGACGAGGGGCTCCTCCGCGTGCGGGGGAAGGGGGCCAAGGAGCGCGTGGTACCGATCGGAGAGCGTGCGACCGAAGCCGTTCGCCGCTATCTTGTGTCATTGTGGCCGGAGCTCGATCGGGGGGAGTCCGAGGGGGCCGTGTTCCTGAATCAGCACGGGCGACCGCTCAGCCGCATGGGTGTGTGGACCATCGTCCGGCGACATGTCGAGGCCGCCGACGTCGAGAAGCGCGTGACCCCCCATACGCTCCGACACAGCTTCGCCACGCACCTGCTGGAGGGCGGAGCGGACCTGGCCGTCGTCCAGGAGCTCCTCGGCCACGCCGACATCTCCACCACCCAGATCTACACGCACGTCGATCGGAGCTACCTGCGTGAAGTCCACCGCAGCCACCACCCGAGGGGATGAGGACGGGGAACCGGTGAGCCGTACGTCTCGCGTGGTCCGGCTGGCCCGGAGCCGAAGGCCGGTGGAGGCCTTCGGCGATCGTCCCGTGCCGCAGGACGCGATCCAGACGCTCCTGAAGTGCGCCCGCCACGCGCATTCGGCCAGCGAGGCCCAGCCGTGGCGGTTCGTGGCCGTGCAGCAGGCCATGACGGTGCATCGGCTTGCGGAGGCGGCCTTCAACGACCCGCGCCTCCGCTCCGCCCCCCTGGTGATCGTCTCCTGCGCCCGGGTGCACTCGCACGTCAGCGGCACCGGCCGGCCCAGCCACCCCGTGGACCTGGGCGCTGCTACCCAGAACATGGTGTTGGCGGCGGAGGAGATGGGGCTGGGAACCTGCTGGATCACCGGATTCCGGGAGTCCGACGTCCGCGACGCCGTGGGCGTGCCCCGGGACGTCCCCGTGGTGGCCATGCTGGCGGTGGGCTACGCAGAGGAACTCCGGGAGCGGACAGCGCGGGAGCCCGTGGGGAACGTGGTGGCGTGGGAAGAGTGGGACCGGGAGTCGCGGTGAGGCCTCTCGCCCGCTCGCTGCCGGTTCTCTGCGCGGCGGGGATGTGCCTGGCCGCGGCGCTGGCCGCGCCGGAACCGGCCGGAGCTCAGCAGGAACGGCGCGTGACCTTCAACCCGAGTGCGGACAGCCCGGTGGAGCGGCGCCTGGCCCGGTTCATCGAGGCCGACGACTTCCGGCTGTGGGAGAGCGATACGACCCTCGCCCGTGGCGACACGGTACGGGGCGATGTGCTGGTGCTGGAGAGCATGACGCGCCTCGAGGGCCGAATCGAGGGCACCCTGGTGGCGGTGGACAGCGATGTGTTCCTCCGTCCCCGCGCCACGGTCGCCGGCGACCTCATGGTTCTCGGCGGTGGCATGTATCGCTCCTCTCTGGCGTCCGTGGAGGGGGAGATCGTCTACGAGCCCAACCGCCTCCTCCAGGCGGTACCGAGCGAAGGCGGGTGGGAGATCTACCCGGCCGCCGCCCGGCTGGAGCCGCTGAAGCTGGACGGCCTCTCGGGCCTCCGTCTTCCCTCCGCCCAGCGGGTCGACGGCTGGACGTTCTCGGCCGGCGGACGCCTGCAGGCCGTGGACATGCCCTGGCAGCCCAGCCTCCACCTGAGCGGCGGCTTCCGCACGGGCGGCGACCGCCTCACGGGCTCCGCTCGGCAGTACTGGTATCCCAGCGGCCGGCTCCGGGTGGGCCTGGAGGGGGGACGAGCCACCCGCTCCATGGAGCGATGGATCCGGGCCGACGCGGCCAACACGCTCACCCATGTGTTCGGCGGAGAGGACTACCGGAACTACCACGAGTCGGACCGGCTGCTCCTCAGCTCCCGGTACGACTTCGGAGGCGGGGAGACCCTGGGGCTCACGGTGGGCTGGGAGCAAGTGCGCTCCCTCCCGGCGCGCGGCGCCGGTGGCCTCTTCGGCGACGACACGGTCGAGCCGAACCCCGCCGTCGACCCCGGCGACGCCTGGCGCGCGTCCGTGGCGGGGGAGGTCGGACGGGAGACGGGGCAGGACTCCCTCACCGTGGACCTGCGTGTGGAGGGTGCCGACGCATCCCTGGCCGGGGACTTCTCCTACCTGCTCGGCGAGGCGGCGCTGGAGTGGCACCTCCCGGCGGCGGCGGACCACCGGCTCGACGTCGAGGCCCGGGCCAGGAGCGACCTGGCTGGAGACCTCCCGACTCATCGGTGGTCCGCCATCGGCGGTGCCGGTACGCTGCCCACGCTTGATCTGCTGGAGCTCCGCGGCCCCCGTCTGGTCTTCGGCCGCGCGACGTACGCGATCCCCGTCCCGGTGCTGCGGGTGCCGGGCCTGGGAGGCCCGGAGCTCTTGCTGCGGGCTGCCGCGGGCACCGCCTGGGAGCCGGACGTGGACCCCGGGCTGCACGAGAATCTCGCGGCGGGCCTCCGGTTCCTGATCTTCGAGGGCGGGGTGGCCTGGAACCCGGGTGCAGGGAGCGGAGAGGAGACACGGGCGTTCTTCACGGTCACCCTCCCAAAGTGACACGGGTCCTGTGCATCCTCCCGGCGCGTCTCGGGAGCGGGCGCCTGCCCGGGAAGCCCCTCCGCGATGTCGCTGGCCGACCGCTGATACGCTGGAGCTTGGAGGCGGCCCGTCGCGTGGCCGAATTCGACGAGATCCGGGTCGCCACGGACTCCCGTGAGGTGGCGGACGCCGTGGAGTCGTTCGGGGGACGGGCCGTGCTCACGGATCCGGCCCACCCCACGGGTACCGACCGGGTGGCGGAGGCCGCCGGCAGACCCTGGGCGTCGGACTACGGGGTCATCGTGAACTTCCAGGCCGACGAGCCGTTCCTCGACTCCGGCGGGGCGGCTGACGCGGTGAAGGCGGTCGTCGACGGTGGCGTCGAGATGGCCACGGTCGGGGAGCCCCTGGAGTCCGAGGAGCGATGGCGCTCGCCCGACGTGGTCAAGGTGGTGCGGGCCTCGGACGGCCGCGCCTTATATTTCAGCCGTGCCCCGATCCCGTACCGACGGAAGGGGGCGGCGCCGGAGAGCGGCGACAGTGGACCGTGGGTCGAAGGTGCGGGCGACCGGGACGCGGATTCTCGGACGCCCCCCGCCTTCCTGCGCCACGCCGGCCTGTACGCCTTCCGACGGGAGGCGCTCCACCGCTGGACGCGGCTCCCGGACTCGCGGCTGGAGGCGGCCGAGGGGCTTGAGCAGCTCCGGGCCCTCGAGGCCGGTATGGAGATCCACGTGGCCGTGGGCGCCGGCGGCGCGCCCGGCGTGGACACGCCGGCGGACCTGGAGCGTGCGGCCCGCCGACTGGAACGGACGAACCACAGCGCAGGGAATGGACATGGCTGCTGACAAAGACTCCTCGCCCACCCGGTACATCTTCATCACCGGCGGCGTCGTGTCGGCCCTCGGGAAAGGGGTGGCTGCGGCCTCTATCGGGCGGCTCCTGGTGGAGCGCGGGCTGGAGGTCACAATTCAGAAGTTCGACCCCTACATCAACGTCGACGCCGGGACCATGTCCCCCTTCCAGCACGGCGAGGTCTACGTCACCGACGACGGGGCCGAGACGGACCTGGACCTGGGACACTACGAGCGCTTCATCGACCGCAATCTGAGCCAGGCGAACAACGTCACCACCGGGAGCATCTACCAGAGCATCATCACCAAGGAGCGCCGCGGGGACTTTCTGGGCGCCACAGTGCAGGTGATCCCGCACGTCACCGACGAGATCAAGTCCCGGATCCACCGCCTTTCCGAGGGCAAGGACGTGGTGATCACGGAGATCGGCGGTACGGTGGGGGACATCGAGTCGCTGCCGTTCCTGGAGGCCTTCCGTCAATTCCGGCAGGACGTGGGCCGCCAGAACACCGTGTTCATGCACCTGACCCTGGTGCCCTACATCTCGGCGGCCGGGGAGCTCAAGACCAAGCCGACGCAGCACTCCGTCCGGGAGCTCATGGAGATCGGGATCCAGCCGGACATGCTCGTGGCACGGACCGAGTACCCCCTCACCGAGGAGGTGCGCAAGAAGATCGCCCTCTTCTGCAACGTGGATCTCCGCAACGTCATCGAGGCCCGCGATCTCGAAACCATATACGAGGTTCCGCTCCGTTACCACGACCAGAATCTGGATGCGTCCCTGGTAGAGATGCTGGACCTGCCGTCGAAGCGTGAGCCCGACCTCGACGAGTGGGAGGAGATGGTCCACCGGATCAAGAACCCGGGTGGGGGTCGAGTGCAGATCGCCGTGGTGGGCAAGTACACATCGCTGGTGGACTCCTACAAGTCCATCGATGAGGCGCTGGTCCACGGGGGTATCGCCAACGACGCCGAAGTGGACGTCGACTGGCTCTCCTCCGAGGACATGGACGACCCCGAGAACCGGCGGCGGCTCGACCGGTACGACGGCGTCCTCATCCCCGGTGGCTTCGGCGTGCGGGGCATCGAGGGCATGGTCGAGACGGTCCAGTACCTGCGCCGGCAGGAGATTCCGTTCTTCGGGATCTGCCTCGGACTCCAGTGCGCGATTATCGACTTCGCCCGCGACGTCTGCGGCCTGGAGGAGGCCCACTCCTCGGAGTTCGACCGGGACACGCCGGATCCCGTCATCACGCTCATGGACTCCCAGCGCCAGGTCACCGACATGGGGGGGACCATGCGCCTGGGCACCTACCCGTGCCGCCTGCAGGAGGGCAGCCTCGTCCGGCGCATCTACGACACGGAGGAGGTGTCGGAGCGCCACCGGCACCGATACGAGGTGAACAACGAGTACCGTGAGAAGCTCACGGGGAACGGGATGAGACTGAGCGGCATCTCGCCCGACGGCCAGCTCGTGGAGATGATCGAGCTCTCGGATCACCCCTACTTCGTCGCCACCCAGTTCCACCCCGAGCTCAAGTCGCGGCCCAATCGCCCTCATCCCCTGTTCGCCTCCTTCGTCGAGGCGGCCCGCGAGCGGGCCCGTCGACGGAGCGAGCGAGAGGCGGCGGCCGAGCTCGACCAGGTGACAGTCGGAGGCTGATGGCGCGGGACCCCGGGCCGCTCTTCCGCGAAGACGGTCCGTTTTTCCTGGTCGCCGGTCCCTGCGCGCTCGAGGACGACGCCCTCAACCTCGAGGTGGCCGAACGCCTCCGGGAGATCGGCGACCGACACGGCGTCCCGGTCGTCTTCAAGGCCTCCTACGACAAGGCCAACCGCACGAGCGCCGATTCCCCTCGCGGTCCCGGCCTCGAGGACGGCCTCCGCCTGCTGGGCCGCGTCCGAGACGAGACCGGCCTGCCGGTGCTCACCGACGTTCACGAGACGAATCAGGTGGCATCTGCCGCCGACGCCGTCGACATCCTGCAGGTCCCCGCTTTTCTCTGTCGCCAGACCGATCTACTGCTGGAGGCCGGCGCGAGCGGACGCCCCGTCAACGTGAAGAAGGGCCAGTGGATGGCCCCGGAGCAGATCGCCCATTCCGTGGACAAGGTGCGCGGGGCAGGTGGGAGCCGCATCGCCGTCACCGAGCGCGGCACCGCCTTCGGCTACGGACGGTGGGTCGTGGACATGCGCTCCTTCGCCCTCATGCGCGAGAGCACCTCCTGCCCGGCCCTCTTCGACGCCACACACTCGGTGCAGCTCCCGGGCGGGGCCGGACGATCATCAGGGGGCGAGCCCCGGTTCATCGCGCCCCTCGCTCGGGCCGCGGTGGCCGCCGGCGCCGACGGCCTGTACCTGGAGGTGCACCCGTCCCCCGCGGAAGCCCCGTCCGACGGGGCGAGCATGCTCCCGCTGGAGAAGCTGGAGCCGCTCGTCGGCCGGGTACTCGAGGTGCGACGGGCCGTACGGGACGACCTCGGGGGAGAGAGGATGGTACCATGACGCCGATCGAGCCCGACGCCGCACGCGAAATCGGCCTGGTCGTATTCGACGTGGATGGCGTCCTCACGGACGCGGGCATCTACTGGACGGACCCTGTGGACGGCGAGGCGCGAGGCGTGCGGCGATTCGACGTCCGAGACGGATTGGGGATCTACATGCTGAGCCGTGCCGACATACCCGTGGCCCTGGTGTCCGGGAAGGAGTCGCCGGCGGTGCGAGCGCGAGGCTACGAGCTGGGAATCGACGAGGTCCACCAGGTGCACCCGGCCCGGAAGGTGGAGGTCGTGCGCGAGATGCTGGACGCACGCGGCCTCGGATGGGAGGCGGCTGCCTGCCTGGGCGACGACCTGCCGGACCTGGCCCTCCTCCGGCGGGTGGGCTTCCCCGCCGCCGTGGCCGACGCCACCCGGGAGGTGACCGACGTGGCCCGCTGGCAGGCGGAAGCCCGGGGCGGGCACGGCGCCGCCCGCGAGTTCGCCGAGGCGCTGCTGCGGGCCCGGGGGCAGTGGTCGAATCTCGTGGAGGAGTACCTGGCCGAGGCGGAACCGGAATGAGCCGGATCGCCCTCCCGACGACGATCCGCGGTGCCACCGTGATCGTGGCCGCGCTCCTCCTCGCTGCGGGGTGCGGGGACGAGGAGCGGCAGGTCGAGGTGGCGGGGCCCGACCTCATGGGCATGGGGGCCGACCAGGTGATGGTGGGCCTGACGCACAACATGACCCGCGAGGGGGTGCTACAGGGCGAGCTCCGGGCCGACACGGCCTATATCTTCAGCGACAATTCCACGGTACACCTTCGGCGCGTCGACGTAAGCTTCTACGACGACCGCGGCCTGCCCGACTCCCGCCTCACGGCGGACAGCGGCCAGTACGACCTCCAGACCGGCGACATGGAAGCGCACGGCGACGTCGTGGTCCGGGACACCGCCGAGGGGCAGAGGCTCGAGACGCCCCGGTTGCTCTATAAAGCCCTGACGAACGAACTCCGCACGGACACGACGTTCGTCTGGCGCCGCGGCCAGGAGGTCGTCCAGGGAAACGGCCTGGTCACCGACCCCTCGTTCGAGGACGTGCGCGTCGAGCAGCCCTCGGGTACCCGGCCCTCCACACCTGCGCCCGGTGCGGGCGGTCGCACCGGGTCGGACAGTGCCGTTTCCGACTCCGACACGGCATCCGCAGCGGACACGGCTGCCGTCGACACCGTCCCGGCGGTCGACACCACCTCCGTCACCGCGGGCGACGGCTGAGCCGTGTCACCCACACCCTCCCGGACGGCGACGGTCGTCGGCGCCGTCCTCCTCGCCCTCGCCATCGTTCCTCCTGTGCCGGCGCAGGAGGCGGGCAGCGGCCAGGAATGCACCCTCACCCTCCAGCCCACAGATTCCACCCGGAGCGTGAGCCGGAAAGTCGCAGCGGACGCCTACGTCACGAACATCTGGAACGGAATGGACTGGCTCTGCGACCCGGCGACCATGACGGCGGACAGCGCCGTCCAGTATGACCGTAGGGACGAGGTCGTCATGATCGGCTCCGTGCATTACCGGGACACCATCCGGGACCTCCGTTCCCGGCGCCTGACCTACTTCCAGCGTGACAACCGGGTGCTGGCCCAGGACAGCGTCCGGCTCAGGCAGCTGGAGACCGGGGGGGTGTTGCGGGGCCCCAGGGTCGAATTCTACAACGCCGTGCGGGGGGAGGGGCCCCAGCGGACGGTGGCCACCCGGCGGCCCAGGATGCGGATCCCGTCGCCGGGCGACACGGCCGGCGATCCCTTCCGCGTCGTCGCCGACACCTCCGTCTTCGTCGGCGACGAGGCCGCCGAAGCCTTCGGAGACGTCGAGATTCGCCGGAGGTCGCTCACGGCGCGCGCCGGATATACCCGATTCCGGATACGGGACGGCTCCGGCTTCCTGACGCGATCGCCCTCGGTCGCCGGCGACGGCTATACGCTCACCGGGGACACGATCCGCGTTCGATTCGCGGGTGGCGAGTTGCGGACCGTCCGGTCCCGGGGAGACGGCCACCTGGAGACGGAGGACGTGGAAGTGCGCGGGCCGAACGTGGTCGTTCGGGTCGTGGACGGCCGGGCCGATGAGCTCTGGGCCTTCGGGAAGGGGGGAGGGCGTGCCTTCTCCGCGAGCCAGGAGATCCGGGGCGACTCCCTCCACTTCGAGGTGGGCGGAGGCCGGCTGAGCGAAATCACGGCCGTGGGCGAAGCGGTCGCCCTGGAGATCCGAACGGGCGAGTCCCCGGCTACGGACAGCGCGGCGGAGGCCAGGAGGCCGACGGCACCGCGCCCGGGCGTGGACCGCAGCTGGATCAACGGGGACACGGTGCGTGCCACGTTCACCGGGACGGCCGGCCCCGACTCCGCGGCGGCCGACAGCCTGGCCGCGGCCGCGGACACCGGGGCTCCGGCCCGGGACACCGCGGCCACCGAGCTGAAGCGGCTTCGGGCCATCGTCGACGCGCGCTCCTTCTACCGCATTCGCCGCGACAGCGCCGAGACGGCGGGGGGCGGCGATACGGCGACGGCGGCCGGGGATCGGGAAGCCGGCGCCGAGGGGAGCGAGGAGCGCCGAATGGCCAGGAACTACGTCATCGGCGACCGTATCACCATCCGGTTCCGGGGCGGCGAGCCGCTCTCCGTCGAGGGTACCCGGGCCATAGGCCTGTTCCTGGAACCCACGGAAGAGCGCGAGACGGGGGGCACGAGGCCGGCGGACTCGGCTGCCGCAGCGGACTCCGCGGCCGCCGTCGACACGGCCGCCGGAGGGGCCGAAGCCGTGGAGGCTCCGTCCCGCGACTCCACCGTTTCGGACACGACCGCGGGACTGCCGGAGGGTGCGACGGGGCGTGGCCGCGGCACACTCCTCTGGGTGCCCGGTATAAGGCCTCCGGGTGGCATGATTTATGAGTAACGCGCCGACTTCAGCCGACGCGACGGAGGCCGCGAGCCGCGGGGACGGGGACTCGTCCGCGGGTTCGTCGGAGGGGAGCGTCCTTCGGGCCGGCGGGCTCGGCAAGTCCTTCAGCGGCCGGCAGGTCGTGGACGACGTCGACCTGACGGTCGAGCAGGGCGAGATCGTCGGCCTGCTGGGGCCCAACGGGGCAGGGAAGACGACCACCTTCTACATGATCGTCGGGCTCCTGCAGGCAGACGAGGGGCGCGTCTTCCTGGACGACCGGGAGCTCACGAACGTGCCCATGTACAGGCGGGCCCGGGCCGGGATAGGGTATCTGGCACAGGAGCCGTCGGTCTTCCGCAAGCTGACCGTCGAGGAGAACGTCCGGGCGATCCTGGAGACGCGAGACCTGGACGAGGAGGACCGCCGGGAACGGCTGGAGGAGCTGCTCGACGAGCTCGACATCAAGCACCTGCGGGACCCGAAGGCTCACTCGCTCTCGGGCGGGGAGCGCCGGCGCCTGGAGATCACCCGGGCGCTCGTGACGGACCCGAAGTTCATGCTGCTGGACGAGCCGTTCGCGGGCGTGGATCCCATCGCCGTGGACGACATCCAGCGAATCGTCGCCGAGCTCCGGGAACGGGGACTGGGCGTTCTGATCACGGACCACAACGTCAGGGAAACCTTGGGCATTGTGGACCGCGCCTACATCCTCAATGCTGGCGAAGTAATCGCCGACGGCAACCCTGAAACCGTGCTCGCCGACGAGCAGGTACAGGCCGTTTACCTCGGTCGCGACTTTC
>CAZFDK010000040.1:0-14378 GCA_964518305.1 uncultured Gemmatimonadota bacterium
AGTCGTCAGAGTCGATTGCGGGCTTTCTCGTAAGCGAAGAGGACGATGAGGAGGGCCGAGACGAAGTTCACCGGCACCGTCGGCACCAGATCCAGGATCACCGCAACGACCGCGGCGCCGGCCGCCACCCACTTCAGCGGGAGGTCGCGGTCGGTCCGCCGGATCTCCTCGGCGGCCTCGCCGGCGGCCTCGCCGATCTTGCCCATGCCGAGCTTCACGCTCTCGACGATGGTGGGCAGCGACTTGGCGAGGGTCACCGCGCCGCCGTAGGCCACGCCCCCAGCGCCGATGTATCGGATATAGCGGTTCCAGATCTCGTCAGTCCCCATCTCGGCCACCGGGATCTCGCCCGGGTAGATGACCTGGCTGCCGGCGATGAGGTTGATGGCGGGAATGATGATCAGCCAGGCCAGGGCGCCGCCGCTGAACATGATCAGCGCGATGCGCCACCCGATGATGTAGCCCACGCCCAGCAGCTCCGGCGTGGCGTCGGCCCCGATGGCGGCCTTGCCCGGCAGGCTCACCTGCGGGCTGTCGTTCCAGAGCTGCAGCGCGTAGCTGTCCTCCAGGAACTTGTAGAGCCCGCCCAGGCCCAGGCCCGCGAACACCCGCTTCGCGCCGGTGCCGCCCTTCTCGCCGGCCACTTGCACCTCGCCGCAGGCCGTGCCCTCGGGGTAGGGGAGTTTTCCGTGCTCGCCCTGGATGAGGAACCTGCGGAGGGGGATCATGAAGAGGACGCCCAGAAGTCCCCCCAGGGAGGCCAGCGTGAAGACCTGGAGCTGGTCCACGTCCAGTCCCCAGACGAAGAGGGCGGGAATGGTGAAGATCACGCCGGCGGCCAGCGACTCGCCGGCGGAGCCCACCGTCTGGACCATGTTCGTCTCCAGGACGCTCCCGGTCTGGAAGGCCCGGAAGACGGCGATGGCCATGACGGCGGCGGGAATGGACGCGCTCACGGTCAGGCCCACCCTGAGGCCCAGATACGCGTTGGCGGCGCCGAACACCACGCCCAGCACGATGCCCACCAGCACCGCCTTGAGGGTGAACTCCGGCAGGCTCTGGCCCGAGGCGACGTAGGGCGTGTATTCCTCGCCCGGGATCTCCTCGTACGCCTCCGGCGGCAGACCGACCGTGGCGTCCTCCTCCCGGGAGCCGGCGTCAGCGGCTTCCTCTCCCTTCGGCTCCGTCGGCGGCTCTGAGCTCGCCATCCAGTCGCTCCTCGGTGAGTGCTTCGATTCGCCGGGCGGCGCTCGGGGCGACACGCGGGACGCTCCGAGGATCCCGCCCGGGAAGCGTCGGTCGTGCCGACAGGGATCGGTCGCGGTCACGAGGTACGGACGGGTGCGAGTCTCCCGCGACCGATGCGCGGTCCGCCGAGCGTGACGCTATCCCGCGAATACCCCGGGTGTCAAGAGACAAACGCCCCTTTGCTCGGCACGAGCGGCAGGGGTACGTTCCGCACGGACGAGCGCCGTACGTTCCTCCCTCTTCCTGTTGCTCGTTGCTTCACCGCTTCACCGCCGGGAAAAGGAGCGCGTCCTTGAGAAGGTTCCTGCTCACCCTCCTGTCCCTCGTCCTGCTGGCGCCCGTTTCCGGCGTCGGGGCGCAGGCCCCGAGTCCGCGAGACGTCCTCGGCCACGGAATCGGCGAGAGCTTCACCACGCCCGTGGAGGTGACCGAGTACGCCCGCCGGCTGGCCGAGGCGTCGGAGCGGGTCGGCCGGCGGGTCTACGGCCGGACGCCGGAGGGACGCCCGCTCCAGCTGCTCGTGGTCAGCCGCCCGGAGCACCTGGGACGCCTGGAGGAGATCCTGGACGCCAACGGCCGCCTCACCGAGCCGGAGCTCGGCGCGGAGCAGGCAGCGGAGATCGCACGGTCGAACCCGGCGGTGGCGTGGTTCACCTACGGCATCCACGGCGACGAGAGCGCCTCCACGGAGGCGGCCCTGTGGACGGCTCACGATCTGGCGACGGCGGAGGGCGAGGCGGCTTCGGCGCTGGATTCCCTGGTCGTGGTCCTGGACCCCATGGGCAACCCGGACGGGCGCGGCCGATACGTTTCCTGGTATCGGTCGACGAAGGGGGCCGAGCCCAATCCCAATCCGCAGTCCCGGGAGCACCACCCGCGGTGGCCCGGCGGCCGCTACAACCATTACCTCTTCGACCTCAACCGCGACTGGGCGTTCGCCACCCAGCCCGAGACCCGGGCCCGACTTCGGGAGTGGCGGCAGTGGAACCCGCAGGTGCACGTGGACTTCCACGAGATGAGCTGGCGAAGCTCGTACTTCTTCTTCCCGCCCTCCCGTCCGCACAACCCGATCTATCCCGACTACACGTTTCGGTGGGCCGAGTACTTCGGTCAGCGAAACGCTTCGACCTTCGACCGGCGGGGATGGCTCTACTTCACGGAGGAGTCGTACGACTTCTTTTATCCCGGCTACGGCGACACGTGGCCGAGCCTGGTGGGAGCCATCGGAATGACCTACGAGCAGGCCGGGGGCGGCGGCGCCGGGCTGGTGATCGATCGCCCCGACGGCTCGACCCTGACGCTCGACGATCGGGCCACCCACCACCGGGTCAGCGGCAGGACGACGCTGGAAGCGGCAGCGGACCGGAAGACGGAGCTGCTGCTGGACTTCGCGGCGTTCCACCGGGACGAGGGCGAGGAGGCCGCCGGCGTGCTCCTGGTTCCGGGGCCCGACGACGGTCCCGCCCGGGCGCTGCTGCGAACGCTGGAGCGACAGGGCATCGCCGTGCGCCGCGCGGCCTCCCCCTTCCGCACGGACGCGGAGGCGTATCCCGGGTTCGGCGAGCGGGAGCAGTATCCCGTGGGGACGCTGTACGTGCCCGGCGAGCAGCCCCGGGCGCGGCTGGCCCAGACCCTGCTCCGGCCGGACATCCCCTACGATTCGGCCGGCACGAGCTTCACGTACGACATCACCTCCTGGACCCTCCCCTACGCGTTCGGCGTGGAGGCCCACAGGGTCACGGACGGGGCGCCGGACGCCGACTGGGAGTCGCCGCGGTCGCCGGCGCGGAAGGGCCGAATCCAGGGGTCGGCCCCGGCCTACGGGTACCTGGTCCCTCCCACGCTGGACGCGGCCGGCGGCGTGCACCGCTATCTGGAGGCAGGCGGACGCGCGCGGGCTCTTCAGGAGAAGCTCCGGGCCGACGGCAGGAGCTGGCCGGCGGGCACCTACTTCCTCCCGGGGGACTCCGCGGCCCGTGAGCGGCTGGCCTCGGCGGGTCTCGGCGACCTGGCCCGGCCCGTGTCCTCGGGCCGGACGCCCCGGGGACCGGACCTGGGCACGGGCGAGGCCGTCTCTCTGGACGCTACGCGAATCGGCGTTCTGAGCGGGGAAGGCATCAGCCCCTCCTCCCTCGGCAACGCCTGGTACCTGCTGGAGAAACGCCTGGGCGTGCCCCATGACAACCTGCCGGTGGACGAGCTCTCGGCTCCGGTTCTCGAGCGGTACGATGTGCTGTACGTGCCGTCGGGCTATGGCCTGGACGAGGCCCTGGGCGAGAGCGGCCGCCGGGCCGTGCGGGAGTGGGTGCGCGGAGGCGGGACCCTGGTGGCCGTGGGCGACGCGGCGCGGTGGACGACGGAGCTGCTGGACGGCGTCGAGATCCGCCGCGACACGGCCTCCCCCTCCCCCGAGGAGCAGGTGCAGCGCGGGCTCCGCACGCTGGAGGAGCGCCGACAGGCCGCCTGGAGGGACCGGATCACCGGCGTCTCCGCGGCGGCGGCCTACGACAGCACCCATCCCCTGACGGCCGGGACGGGGAGGGCCAACGAAGAGGGGCGCCTCTTCGTGCTCCACGGGGAGGACCTGCTCTTCCGTCCCGACCCCTCGTACCCGACCGTGGTGCACTTCCCGGCCGGCGGCGGCGCCGTGGCGGGTCGAATCAGCGACCGGAAGCGCGAGGAGCTGGCCCGCGGCGCGTGGATGGTGACGCGCGAGGCGGGGCGGGGTCGGGTGATCCTCTTCGCCGACGATCCGCTCTACCGTCTCTTCTGGCGCTCCACCTTCCACCTGGTGGCGAACGCCCTGCTGGTGGGACCGGCGCTGTAGAATCTGTCCTGACGACCCGGGAAATCCGTGACTCCGGACTACGACTTCGAGCCCTTCCGTCGGGAGCTGGCGGATCGCAACTGGTACGCGGACGACGACCTGCTGAAGCGTCTCCTCCGGCGCCATGCGGGCAGCGACGGCGACGACGCGGACGGGCGCCAGGGTATGGAGGCGTGGGGCAGGGAGTCGTCGGATGACCTCCGGCGGCTGGCCCGGGAGTCGGCCCGCCCGGAGAATCGTCCGCGCCTGGAGCACTTCGACGCCCGGGGCAACCGGGTCGACCGCGTGCGCCTCCCATCGTCCACCCGCCGGGCCCTGGACCTGGTGGAGGGACGCGAGGGCCTCGGCGCCGTGAGCGGCGATCCCTTCGTCCACTACGCGAAGATCTACCTCTCCTCGCAGAACGGCGAGGCGGGCGTGGCGTGCTCCGCCGCGTGCACCGATGGCCTCGTACGGGTCCTGGAGGCGCACGGGGATCGGGAGGCGCACGCGGAGGTGGTGCAGCAGGTCCGGGGATCCGAGCCGGACCGGGTGGTGCACGGCGCCCAGTTCATCACCGAGATCCAGGGCGGCTCCGACGTGCCGGCCAACCGGACCCGGGCCGAGGAGTGCGGCGACGGCACCTACCGGCTCCACGGCCAGAAGTGGTTCTGCTCCAACGTGAACGCGGATCACTACCTGGTGACCGCGCGGCCCGAGGGCGCTCCCCCGGGGCCGGCGGGGGTGGGCCTGTTCCTGGTGCCGGCCCGCCTGCCGATCGAGTCCGCCCCCCGGACGGTCGCTCCGACAGCGGCCGACAGTACGGGCGGAGTCACATCATCTAAATATTATTCCAGGAACGGACATACGGTCGATCGCCTCAAGCAGAAAATGGGGACCCGTGAGCTGGCCACGGCGGAGATCACCTTCAGCGGCGCCCGGGCCTGGCCGGTGGGGCCGCCGGACCGCGGGCTCCCCGTCCTGCTCCGGCACGTGCTGGCGCCCTCCCGCTTCGGATGCGTCCTCTTCGCCGCCTCGGCCCTCCGCCGGGCCGGGCGAGTGGCCGGCGCCTACGCCGAGTTCCGCGAAGCCTTCGGGCGACCCATCGTGGAGTATCCGCGGGTGGGCCGGGCGCTGCGTCGGGTGAGGGAGGAGCGCCGCCGGGCACTGGCGGCGACCTTCCGGCTGCTGGCCCTGTGGGAGGAGGCCCGGCACTCCGGGGACTGGACCGCCGCGCACGCGACGCCCGAGTCGTCGTCGACGGCGGCCCTGGACTGGAGGGTGATGCTGGGCCTGTGCAAGGCTGAGCTCACGCGTCGGGCGACGCGCCTGGTGCACGAATGCGTCATGATCCTCGGCGGGAACGGAATCGAGGAGCGGTTCTCGCCGCTGCCGCGCCTGTACCGGGACGCCGTGATCATGGAGACGTGGGAGGGGCCGTACAACGTGCTTCTGAAGCAGGCGATGCGGGACATGGAGCGATTCGGCGTGGAGCCGGTGTCCTTCGCGGAGCGGATCGCCGGCGGGAACGGTGAGGAGCTGGCCGGGCGACTGACGCAGGCCCTGGGTGCGGGCGGCGGGGAGCCGGACCCGGTGGCCTTCGGCGACGCGGCCGCGGAGCTGGTGTCCGGCTTCGCCGAGCGGGAGCTGCGGGAAGTCGGGGACGAGGCGAGCTGACGCGTCCCCGCCGGGCCTGCCTGATTGGCAGGTATGCCGGGGCTCCGCCCCTGTGGCGCCGAAAGCGTGACATTCCGGCTCCTGCCGCGCCCCTAATATGGCTCACAATCCCGTGTTCCACGGGAACGCCCCTTGCCCCGTTACACAGGGCCGAAGGAGGAACCGACGTCCAGACCAGGCCGGAGCCCGACGGGCGGCTCCGGGAGCAATCACGGAGAGGAAGAGGATGATCCCCGCGGACCGCATGACGGTGAAGGCGGCCGAGGCCCTGCAGGCCGCGGCTCGCCAGGCGCAGGAGGCCGGGAACCCGGCGGTGGAGGACGTCCATCTGCTGTCGGCGCTCCTGGACCAGGACGAGACCATCGTGGCGCCGGTCCTCCAGAAGGTCGGCGTGCGGGTGCCGGCCCTGCGCCGGGAGCTGGACGATGCCCTGGAGCGTCTTCCCACCCAGTCCAGGGCCCAGCCCAGCGTGAGCCGCGAGCTCAACGGCGTGTTCGACGATGCCGCGGAGCTCGCCGACGACCTCGGCGACGAGTACGTCGCCACCGAGCACCTGCTCGTGGCCCTGGCCGGCGAGGGAGCGAGCACCACGGGAGAGCTCCTGGAGGACGCCGACGCGACTCAGGATGGGATACTCGACACCATGGAAGAAGTGCGTGGACCACACGGGGCCTCCGATCAGGAGGCCGAGCAGCAGTACCGGGCCCTGGAGCGATTCGGGCGCGACCTGACCGAGCAGGCCCGGGAGGGCGACCTGGACCCGGTCATCGGCCGGGACCAGGAGATACGACGGATCATGCAGGTGTTGTCGAGGCGGACCAAGAACAACCCGGTGCTCATCGGTGAGCCCGGGGTCGGGAAGACGGCCATCGTGGAGGGGCTGGCCCAGCGGATCGTCGAGGGCGACGTGCCCGACACCCTCCGGGACAAGAAGCTGGTGCGCCTGGACATCAGCTCCATGCTGGCCGGGGCCAAGTACCGCGGCGAGTTCGAGGAGCGCTTCAAGTCGGCCCTGGAGGAGATCACGGAGAGCGAGGGCCGGTATGTGGTCTTCATCGACGAGCTCCACACGATCGTCGGCGCCGGTGCCGCCGAGGGCGCCGTGGACGCGGGCAACATGCTGAAGCCGCCCCTGGCCCGAGGCGAGCTCCGGATGATCGGCGCCACCACCCTGGACGAGTACCGCCAGAACATCGAGAAGGACGCCGCCCTCGAGCGCCGCTTCCAGCCGGTGATGATCGAGGAGCCAGACGTGGAGGAGACCATCGCGATCCTGCGCGGGCTGAAGGAGCGCTACGAGGTCCACCACGGCGTCCGGATCAGCGACCCGGCCCTGGTGGCCGCGGCCCGGCTCTCGGACCGCTACATCGGCGAGCGCTTCCTGCCGGACAAGGCCATCGACGTCGTCGACGAAGCCGCCTCGCAGCTGCGGATCGAGATCGACTCCATGCCGCAGGAGATCGACGAGGTCCAGCGACGGATCACGCAGCTCGAGATCGAGAAGGAGGCGCTGAAGGAGGAGGACGATCCGAAGAGCCGGGAGCGCCTGGAGGACCTGAATCAGGAGCTGGCCGAGCTCAGGGAGGAGCTGGCGGGGATGAAGTCCACCTGGCTCTCCGAGCGCGAGGCCATCGACCGGGTGCGGGAGATCAAGCGCCAGATCGAAGAGAAGGAGCTCGAGGCGAAGCAGGCCACCCGTGAGGGGAACCTGAACCGGGCCGCCGAGATCCAGCACGGCGAGATCCCCGACCTCCGCGAGGAGCTGGAGGAGGCCGAGGAACGGCTCGGCGAGATGCAGACCTCCGCCAGCTTCCTGAAGGAGGAGGTGAGCCCGGAGGACGTGGCGGAGATCGTGGCCTCGTGGACCGGCATCCCGGTCTCCAAGATGATGGAGAGCGAGAAGGAGCGGCTGCGGCGGCTGGAGGAGCACCTCCACAGGCGGGTGGTCAACCAGGACCACGCCATCTCGGCGGTGGCCAACGCGGTGCGCAGGAGCCGGACGGGCCTTCAGGATCCCGACCGGCCCATCGGCAACTTCATCTTCCTCGGGCCCACCGGCGTAGGAAAGACCGAGACCGCGCGGGCGCTCGCCGAGTTCCTGTTCGACGACGAGGATGCCATGGTGCGCCTCGACATGTCGGAGTATATGGAGCGGCACTCCGTGGCCCGGCTCATCGGGGCGCCGCCCGGTTACGTGGGCCACGAGGAGGGGGGGCAGCTCACCGAACCGGTGCGCCGGCGTCCGTACACGGTGGTGCTCTACGACGAGATCGAGAAGGCCCACCCGGAGGTCTTCAACACGCTGCTCCAGATCCTGGACGACGGCCGGCTCACGGACAGCCAGGGCCGGACCGTGGACTTCCGGAACACCGTACAGATCATGACCAGCAACGTCGGCAGCTCCTACATCCTGGAGCACGCCGAAGACGAGAACTGGGACGCGGTGGAGGAGCGGGTCCAGAGCCAGCTGAGCGAGCAGTTTCGGCCGGAGTTCCTCAACCGGATCGACGACACGCTGGTCTACCGGCCGCTGAGCCGCGAGCACATAGGGGAGATCGTCGACCTCCAGCTCCGGCGACTGGAGGATCGGCTCACGGACCGCGAGATTACCCTGGACGTGACGCCGGAGGCGAAGTCGCGCCTGGCCGACGCCGGCTACGATCCGGCCTTCGGCGCGCGTCCCCTGAAGCGCGCCATCCAGCGGCTCATCGAAAACCCGCTTGCCATGGAATTTCTCGAGGACCGGTTCGAAGAGGGCGATCGCATCCGCGTCGGAGTGGACCCGGAGGGGGAGGGCTTCCGCTTCTCCCCCGCCGGCGAGCCCGAGACGGCAGCGGCCACGGCATGAGGGCCCGGGCACACGGCGCGGCGGCCCTCGCGGTGGCAGTGGCTCTGGCCGCGGCGGCCTGCGGCGGCGGGAGCGGGGGGCAGCTCACGAGCTCCCCATCCGAGTACGGCGCGCCGACGGCGGAGCAGGCGATCCGCAGCTTCCTGGACGCGGCCGCGCAGGAGGAGTATCCCGTCATGGGGCGGCTCTTCGGCACGCGCCAGGGGCCGGCCGAGGCCCGGCTGGGGGTGACCAACGTGGAGCAGAGGATGATCGTCCTGTCCGGCCTCCTTCAGCACGACAGCTACGAGCTCCGCCCCTCCACCCTCACCGAGCCCGAGCCCCACACCCGCCGGTTCAACGCCACCATGACCGGGACGCGCCAGGGGGAGGTGACGGTGCCGATCTTCGCGGTCCGCTCGGAGAACGGACGCTGGTTCGTGGAGCGCCTGGACACGTCTCCGCTCACCTCGGGTTCGCCGTAGGACCGACGGAGGTCAGGCGGAACCGCCCGAGCTCCACTCCCGATACCACTCTGCCAGCCGACCCGGGGGGATCCGCAGCGCGTGGCCGGCCCGCAGCCCCAGGTGGAGGAGCACGGTGGTGATAAAGCCCGCCGACTCCCACCGCCGTCGGGAGGTGCGGGCCGTGATCGGGAGGATCCTGAAGTGGCCGCCGGCCCGGCGCGATCGGGCGACGAAGCCCACGTCCTCGAACAGCGGCTGGTCCGGGAACCCGCCGGTTCTCCGCAGGTGGGACCGGGTGGCGAAGATGGCCTGATCGCCGGTGGCGGTCCGGAAGAGCCGGCTCCGGAGGTTCACCGCACGCTCCAGGAGACTCCAGCGGCCGAAGCGCCGCGGAGGCGGATACACGCCGAATCGGTGGCAGCCCAGGTCGGCGCCCCCGGCCGCGGCCTCGAGGATCGCTTCCCGGCTCCCCTGCTCCAGGCGCGTGTCGGCGTGTAGGAAGAGGAGCACGCGACCGCGCGCGGCGCGCGCCCCGGCGTTGAGCTGACGACCACGGCCGGGCCGGCATCGCAGCACGCGGGTCGCTCCCGCTTCTCGCGCCCGGTCCCGGGTGTCGTCGACGCTTCCCCCGTCGACCACGATCAGCTCGGCGTCCCCGCCCAGCACGGATCGGGCCCGCTCCAGCGTCGGTCCGATCCAGCCGGATTCGTTCAGGGTCGGCACGACCACCGACATCCCGGATCCGGTCGGCTCGTCCACGGCGGTCAGCGGCGTCCGGTCAGGCGTCCGGGGTCTCCGCGCCGGCGGCTTCGCCTCCTCCCCCCCCCTGGCCGTCGCGCTCCGCCAGCTCCACCAGCACGCCGTCGGCGGAAGAGGGCCGAAGGAACGCGACGCGGCTGCCGCCGGCCCCTTCCCGAGTCCTCGGAGGAATGGGCTCGGCTCCCGCTTCCTCGGCCCGCTCCAGGGCCTCGTCGAGGTCGGAGACGGCGAGGCACACGTGGTGGAAGCCGGGCCCCCGGCTCTCCACGTAACGTCCCACGGCGGAGTCGGGGTCGGTGGGCTCCAGCAGCTCGATTCGACCGTCGCCTTCGCCGAAGAAGGCCACGCGGACGCCCTCGGAGGGAACCTCCTCCCGGCCGGTCTCCTTTTGACCGAGGAGGGCGCCCCAGAAGCGAGACGAGTCGTCAAGCGAGCGGACCGCTATGGCGAGGTGATCGAGGCTGAACACGCTGGGAGGACGAAGTTCGGGGGGTGCGATAGAGGGCGAGGGACGACGGGTATGCGGCGAACAATCGACCCGATGTAAGGTACTGGTGCAAGAAGCCGACGACCACATGTACAGGAGAGGTAGATGATGACGACAGAAGCCGAGCCCATCGAGGTAGACGACCAGTCGTTCGAGACGGAGATCGAGAAGGCCGATGGCCTGGCGATGGTGGACTTCTGGGCCGAATGGTGCGGTCCGTGCCGCATGGTGAGCCCCATCGTAGAGGAGCTGGCCGAGGAGTACGAGGACCAGATCAAGGTGGCCAAGGTGGACGTGGACGAGAGCCAGCGGACGGCTCAGAAGTTCAACGTCCGCTCCATTCCGAGCATCCTGTTCTTCAAGGACGGGGAGCATGTGGACACCGTCGTGGGCGCCGTGCCCAAGGGGCAGCTCGAGGAGAAGATCGAAGACCACCTCTGAGCCCCGCCGCCCCGCAGCGGCGCACGGCCTCCCGCCCGCGGATCGGGCCGGGGGGCCTTTTTGTTGGCGGGGAGAGCAGCCATGTCCACCGGAACCCTGTTCGTGGTCAGCACGCCCATCGGGAACCTGTCGGATCTGACCGACCGGGCCCGCCGCGTCCTCGCCGACGCGGACCTGGTCTACGCCGAGGACACCCGCCGGACGGGTAAGCTCCTGGCCCGCATCGGGGCGGAGGCCGACCTGCGGTCCCTTCACGAGCACAACGAGGCGAAGCGCACGGAGGAGCTCGTCGAGAGCCTCCGCGACGGCAGGGACTGCGCCCTGGTGTCCGACGCCGGGACGCCGGCCGTCTCCGATCCCGGGAGGCGTGCCGTGTCGGCGACGGCCGGCGCCGGGCTCCGGGTGGTGCCGGTGCCGGGACCCTCGGCGGTCCTGGCGGCACTGGCCGCGTCCGGTCTGCCGGCGGAGCGGTTCACGTTCCTCGGCTTTCCTCCCCGCTCGGGCGAGGAGCGACGGGAGTGGCTCGCGCGCTGTCGGGAGGCCCGTGAGACCGTCGTGGCCTTTGAGTCGCCCCGGCGAGTCGGTGCGTTACTCCGGGACATGGCCGGAGCGGAGCTGGGTCAGCGTCGATGCGTGCTGGGGCGAGAGATGACGAAAATGCACGAGGAGTTCCTCCGCGGCACCGTCGCCGAGCTGGCATCGTCCGTGGGGGAGGACGAACTGCGGGGCGAGGTGACCCTCGTCCTGGAGGCCGGCAGCGAACCGGACTGGGAAGAGCGCGAGGACGAGGTCCGCCGCCGGGCTCGTCAGCTCGAGCGTGCCGGCGGGAGCACGCGGGACATCGCGGACACGCTGCAGGAGGAGTACGACGTGCCCAGGAACGAGGCCTACCAGATCGGGCTGGACGCCGCGGAGGAGGGATGAGTCCCGAGACGGAGACGGCCTTCGGGAGCCTGGCGCGCCGCTACCGCGAACTCCCGGGCTACCCCCTGGAGGATATCCCCCGGCTGAAGGAGGAGCTGCGCTCGCGTGGCGTCGAGGTCATCGACCTGGGCGCCGGCGATCCGGATCTGGACGTGCCCGAGGCGGCGCGATCGACCCTGAAGCGCGCCGCCGATGACCCCGAGCTGCAGGGCTACGCCTTCCAGCGCGGTCTGCCGGCGTTCAGGGAGGCCGTGGCCGACTTCACGGAGCGCCGCTTCGGTCGGCGGCCGGATCCCGACGACGAGCTGCTACCCCTGCTCGGGTCCAAGGAGGGCATCGCGCACTTCGCCTTCGCCGTGCTGGATCCGGGCGACCGGGTCCTGGTGCCGGACCCGGGCTATGCGCCCTACTTCGGCGGCAGCTACCTGGCCGGCGCAGAGGTGGAACGCGTCGAGCTCCGCGGGGAGCACGGATTCCTCGTCCCTCCGGGAGCGATTCGCGACGCCGGCGACGGGCTGGAGCTCGTCTACCTCAATTACCCGAACAACCCCACGGGCGCCTGCGCGGACCGCGATTACCTCCGCCGGGCCGTGGAGGCCTGCTCCGAGCGCGGCGCGGTGCTGCTCTACGACCACGCCTACTCCGAAGTGGCCTTCGAAGGCTACCGTCCCCCGGGCCTCCTGGAGGTTCCCGGCGGGACCGAGGTGGGTATCGAGTTCCACTCCCTCTCCAAGACCTTCAACATGACGGGCTGGCGGCTCGGCTGGGCGGTGGGAAATCCGGCCCTGGTCCGGGCCCTCTCCCGGGTGAAGAGTTTCTTCGACACCGGGGCGTATCTTCCGATCCAGGCCGCCGGCGCCGAGACGCTGGACCGGATGGACGAGTTCCTCCCGGACCACCTGGCGACGCTCCGGCGCCGGCGTGACGCCGCGGTCGAGGCGTTCCGAAAGGCCGGCCTCGAGGCCGAGCCGCCGCGTGCCACACTCTATCTGTGGATGCCCGTTCCCACGGGCGAATCCTCCGAGGACTTCGCGCGCCGCGTGCTGGAGGAGGCGGGCGTCGTCCTCATGCCCGGCTCGGCACTCGGGGAGGGCGGTGAGGGATACGTGCGGGCGGCCCTCACCGTGCCGGAAGCCGGGCTGCGCGAGGCGGGACGGCGGATCGGCGCGATCCTGTGAGCGGAGGTCGATCGGGCGCGAGGCGGCCGTGGCGCGCGGTCTGGGCCGGTCTGGCGGTCTCGCTTCTCGTCCACGCCATCCTGGCCCTCTTCATGCTCACGGGCGAGCCCGACGTACGGATTCCCCCTCGGCCGGAGACGGCGGATCGGCGCCAGGAGCCCCGGATGCGAGACGCGCTCCGGATGGTGCGGGTGCCCCCGTCGGCGTTCCCCGAGGAGCGTCCTCCCGCGGAAGCCGTGTCGGAGCCGGAGACCCGGCCGGGTCCGGAGGGGGCGCTCCCCTCCGCGGAGCCGGTGCCGGCGGAGGAGGCGGCCCCGGGGGCCGAGCTTCCGGGAGAGGGGTTGATGAGCAACGCCGAACGCCTCCGCCCCCGGATCGGAGACCCGAGGCTGTGGGCACGGGCTCCCATCGACTCGCTGGCGCCCGGTGTCCGGGAGCGGTACGACCGGGCGGAGGCGGCGCTCCGCCGCCTGGTGAAGACCTACCTGGACAGCCTGGAGCTGAGTGAGGAGCAGGAGAAGCGGGCCAGGGCGTGGGTCTTCGGCGAGGGCGACGAGAAGTGGGGCATCTCACCCGAGGGGCTCCACCTGGGCGACGTGACCATTCCGCTGCCCTTCGGCCAGATGCTCTCCCGGAGCGGCGAGGCCCGGCGCCAGGCCGAGCAGGTGCTGCGCACCTGGGAGATGATCCAGTTCCAGGCCGGCCGGATCGAGGCTGAGGAGGTGCGGGAGGAGCGGCTGGAAGCGATTCGCGAGCGGACGCGTCAGCAGCAGCCGGACGGGGCCTCCGGATCCGACACCGCGTCGCGGGACAGCACGGGCGCATACCCGCGGTAGCCTCCGGGTCGTGCGCTCGCCCGGCCCTCCACAGCGTCGTCCGAATTCGTTAGACTCATCGACCAGACTCATCGACCGCGTTCGGCCCGGCGCGTCAGAGCCCGGGCGCACTCCCACACGGATCCACGCTTCGAACGAGCACTCCGCACGAACACGACAGGCCACGGGAGACAGGTGAAGCAGGAGCTCAGCAAACAGTACGATCACAGCGGGGTCGAGCCCGAGATCTACGACCGCTGGGTGGAGCGCGGCTACTTCCACGTCGAGGCGGAGGACGCCGACTCCCCCTACGTGATCGTGATTCCGCCGCCCAACGTCACGGCAGAGCTCCACATGGGGCACGGCCTGAACAACACGATCCAGGACGTCCTTATTCGCTGGCGTCGGATGGCGGGCGACGACGCCGAGTGGATTCCCGGCACCGACCACGCCGGCATCGCCACCCAGAACGCCGTGGAGCGTCACCTCGCCGACGAGGGGACGGATCGCTGGCAGCTGGGGCGGGACGCCTTCGTGGATCGGGTCTGGGAATGGGTCGACGAGTACGGCGCCCGCATCATCGATCAGCTCAAGTCGATCGGCGCCTCCTGCGACTGGGAACGCACCCGCTTCACCCTGGACGAGGGGCTGTCGCGGGCCGTGCGCGAGGTGTTCGTCCGGCTCTACGATGAAGGCCTGATCTACCGCGGCCAGCGGCTGGTCAACTGGGACCCCATCCTGAAGACCGC
>CAZFDK010000040.1:14388-17790 GCA_964518305.1 uncultured Gemmatimonadota bacterium
ACATCATCAACTGGTGCCCCCGTTGCAACACGGCCCTCTCCAACGAGGAGGTCGAGCACGAGGAGACCGACGGCAGACTCTACCACATCCGCTATCCCGCCGCCGACGGCGAGGGGGACGGCGTGGTGGTGGCCACCACCCGGCCGGAGACGATGCTCGGGGACACGGGCCTCGCCGTGAATCCGGACGACGAGCGCCACCGGGGACTCGTGGGCAGCACCCTGCGGCTGCCGCTGGTGGGACGCGAGCTGCCGGTGGTGGAGGACGACTTCGTCGATCCCGAGTTCGGCACCGGCGTGGTCAAAGTGACGCCGGCCCACGACCCGAACGACTTCGAGATGGGCGAGCGGCACGGGCTGGAGGCCGTCAGCGTGCTGGACGAGGACGCCCGCGTCACGGACGCGGCGCCGGAGCGCTACCGGGGGCTCGACCGCCATGAGGCACGGCAGCAGGTGGTGGAGGACCTGGAGGCCGAGGGCCTGCTGGTGGAGGTCGAGGACCACATGCACTCCGTGGGCCACTGCTACCGCTGCGACACGGTGGTGGAGCCCCGGCTGAGCCTCCAGTGGTTCGTGGAGATGGAGCCGCTGGCCGAGCCGGCGCTGGAGGCGTACCGGTCCGGCGAGCTCCGCTTCCATCCGGAGCGGTACGGCAAGATCTACGAGCACTGGCTCGAGAACATCGAGGACTGGTGCATCAGCCGTCAGCTGTGGTGGGGGCACCGGATCCCGGTCTGGTACTGCCGCGGCGAGGGATGCGGAGAGACCCTCGTGGCACGGGAGGAGCCGGACGCGTGCCCCGAGTGCGGATCCGGCGAGCTGGAGCAGGACCCGGACGTGCTGGACACCTGGTTCAGCTCGTGGCTGTGGCCGTTCAGCACCCTGGGATGGCCCGAGGAGACCGAGGAGCTGGATGCCTTCTACCCCGGAGACACGCTCGTCACCGCGCCGGAGATCCTCTTCTTCTGGGTGGCGCGGATGGTCATGTCGGGGCTCGAGTTCATGGACGACCTCCCGTTCACCGACGTGGTGCTGAACGGCACGGTTCGGGACCACCTGGGTCGGAAGATGTCGAAGTCCCTGGGCAACGGGATCGACCCGATGGAGGTCGTGGAGCGTTTCGGCGCCGACGCCATGAGGTACACGATCCTTCACAAGGCGGCGCTCGGCACCGACATCCAGCTCAACTACGAGGACCTGGAGGACGCCTTCCGTGTCGGGCGCAATTTCGGCAACAAGATCTGGAACGCCGCCCGGTTCGCCCTCCCGCTGCTGGAGCAGGGCCACCTGGAGGCGGAGCCGGAGAACCAGGAGCTGGAGCTGGCGGACCGGTGGATCCTGAGCCGGTTCCGGTCGGCGGGGTCCGAGGTGGAGGACGCCCTCGCCGACTACCGGATGCACGAGGCCGCCCGCGGAGCCTACGACTTCGTGTGGGGCGAGTTCTGCGACTGGTACCTGGAGCTGGCCAAGCCGCGGCTCTACGGCGACCGTGGCGAGGCGAGCCGCCGCGCGGCGGCCGTCACCCTGGCCAACGTGTTCCAGGGGTGGCTCCGGCTCCTGCACCCGGTGATGCCGTTCATCACCGAGGAGCTCTACACGCGTCTTCCGGGTCGCGGCGAGGACGACACTCTGATGCTGGGGCCGTGGCCCGATCCCGGCGACGCCTGGCACCACCCGGAGGCCGAGGCGCGGCTCGTGGCCCTGCAGGAGCTGGTGCGGACCGTCCGGAACCTCCGGGGCGAGTACAACGTGGATCCCGGGCAGGACGTCCCCGTACGGCTCTCCGGCACCACCGAGGAGCTGGCCGCGGCCCTGGAGGCCGAAGGCGAGGGGATCCGGCAGCTGGCGAACCTGAGCGAGATCCGGACCCGGGACGGCGAGCGGCCCGGCGAGCCCGGCGCCTACGCCGTCCTCCGCTCCGGGACGGAGGTCTTCGTGCCGCTGGCCGACGTGCTGGACCTGGAGAAGGAGCGCGAGCGCCTCGAGGACGAGCTGGAGCGTCTGGAGGGCCTCCTGGAGCAGACGGAGCAGCAGCTCTCGAACCAGCAATTTCTGGAGAAGGCTCCGGACGAGGTCGTCGACCGCGAGCGGGAGAAGCGACAGTCCCTGGAGGAGCAGCACGACCGGCTGCTGGAGAAGCGGAGTGCGCTGGTCGGAGGCGACTGAGAGCGGGGGGGAGGGAGCGACACCGGCGCCGGGAGCCGCGGTCGGCCTCGCCCTGCTCCTCGCGGCCTGCGGGATGGCCTGGGCCTGCGCCCGGCCCGGTCAGCCCCCCGGGGCTCTCGAGGAGACGGAGCCGCCGGGAATCCGGAGTCTCACTCCGGCTCGGGACACCGTCGTGGTGGAGCTGTCGGGCCGGGCCACGGTCCGGTTCGACGAGCCGATCTCCGGCGGGTCGAGTCTCGAGCGGCAGCTCGTGGCGTCTCCCGCCTACCCGTACAGCGTGAACGTCGGGCACTCCGAAATCAGCATTGGGCCGGAGGGCGGGTGGCGCGCGGGCGCCGTCTACGTGCTGGAGCTTCCCGCCGGCATCTCCGATCTGCTGAACAATTCCCGGGAGGAGCCCATCCGAATGGTGTTCTCCACTGGCCCTCCCATCGTGCCGACCCGGATCAGCGCCCGGCTGTTCGACCGGGTGACGGGGGAGGAGCGGACCGAGGGTCGGGTCCTGTTCGTGCGGGCCCGGGACAACGGTGCGGGCGGGGACGGAGGCGCCGTGTTCGCGGTCGGCGACTCCGTGGCCAGCGCCGAGGACACGGTGCCGTACACGGCCGTGGCCGACACCGGCGCCGTCTACGTCCTGGAGCACGTCCCGCCGGGCGACTACTGGGCCTTCGGCTTCGTCGACCGGAACCGCAACCGGCGCCTGGATCGCGGGCTCGAGCCCCACGACAGCGCCAGGGTCACCCTGGACTCCGACTCGGCGGAGGCCGCGGTCCGCCTGTTCACCCTGGAGCCGGACAGCACCGCCCCCGTCCTGGGACGGGTCGAGACACCGGACAGCACCACGCTCCGGCTCGGATTCGACGACCACCTGGACATCGGCCGGACGCCGGAGCGGATCCTGGTGCGGCGCCAGGGAGACGACGACAGCCTTCCGCTGCGCCAGGTGCGCGTCCTGGCGGCGGCCGACACGGTTCCGGCGGACACGGCCGCCGCAGATACGGCTGTCGCGGTTACGGACTCGGTCGCGCCGGACAGCGTCGCGGTGCCCGAGCGCGAGGCCTCGGACTCGGCGGCGGCCGACACCGTCGAGACCCCGGAAGAGGAGATGCCGCCCCGCCCGACCCGAATCCTCCGGGTGCGTCTCGGTGAGGCGATGAGCGTGGGCGACACCTACCGGGTTCGCCTGAGGGGCGTCGCCAACGTCTGGGGGCTCACCGCCGACGCCGACACGAGCGTC
>CAZFDK010000040.1:17890-24572 GCA_964518305.1 uncultured Gemmatimonadota bacterium
CCGCCGACACCGCCACGGGGCTACCGTGAGCCGCCCCGGTGCGAGGGATCCGCGCCGGGCGCTCCCGGCAGTGGATCGGTTGCTGGACTCCGACCCGGCCGCGGACTGGATCTCGCGGTGGGGCAGGGAGGCGGTGACCGCAGCCCTGCGCCGGGCCGTCGACGACGAGCGGCGACGCCTGGCCGGGACGGGAGAGGGGGGCTCGTCCACCGCCGACGGGTCGCCGTCGGAGGAGCGGCTCCGGCGGCGCGTGCTGGAGGAGGCCCGACGCCGCCTGGAGGAGGCCGCGCGCCCCTCGCTCCGGCCCGTCCTCAACGGAACCGGAATCGTCCTCCATACGAACCTGGGGCGGGCTCCGCTGGCCCCGGGAGCGAGCCGCGCCGTCCGGGAGGTGGCCGGGGGCTACTCGAATCTGGAGTACGACCTGGAGGAGGGCCGTCGCGACAGCCGGTACGCTCACTGCGCCGACCTCCTGGCGGAGCTGGCCGGGACGGAGTCCGCTCTGGTGGTGAACAACAATGCGGCGGCGTTGGCACTGACCGTCCAGGGGCTCGCGAGGGACCGCGAGGTGGTGGTCGCTCGCGGCGAGCTTGTGGAGATCGGTGGCTCCTTTCGCCTGCCGGACGTGGTGGAGAGCGCCGGTGGGCGCCTTCGGGAAGTGGGCACCACCAATCGGACACGGCGGGAGGACTACGGCCGGGTGCTGGGCCCGGAGACCGGGATGATCCTCAAGGTCCACCCGTCCAATTACAGGGTGGAGGGATTCACACAGGAGACGGAGCTGGAGGACCTTGTGCGCCTGGGCGGGAGGGCCGGCGTCCCCGTGGTCCACGACCTGGGATCGGGGCTCCTGCGCCCCGAGCTGATGGAGGCCTACCCACCGGAGCCCACGCCCTCGGAGTCGGCGGAGGTCGGTGTGGACGTGGCGACCTGGAGCGGTGACAAGCTCCTGGGCGGTCCCCAGGCGGGAATCCTGACGGGACGGCGAGAGGCCCTCGACCGGTTGCGTGGCGATCCGCTCCTCCGCGCGCTGCGGGTGGACAAGATGACACTGGCCGCCCTGGAGACCACGCTCCGACGCTACCGGGAGGGGCAGGGGGCGGAGCTCCCGGCCCTTCGCGCGCTCCGGGAGTCAAGGGACTCCGTGGAGGAGCGGGCTCGGGAGGCGCGGGACGCGGTGGAGGTACCGACCGGCGCGGATATCTCCGTGGCGGCCACCACGGCCCGGGTCGGAGGGGGAGCGTACCCGGAGCATCCCGTGCCGTCGGCGGGCTGGCGGGTCGAGGGCGTCTCCGCGGAGGCGGTGGCGTCGGCCTGTCGCCGCGGGGATCCGCCCCTTGTGGGACGGGTCGCCGACGGGGCCTTCTGGATCGACGTGCGTACCCTGCTTCCGGGGCAGGAGCGGGTGGCAGCGCGGGTTCTCTCCGACGCCCTGCGGTCGGAGACGGGCAGAGGCGACGGTGACATGGATCGGCACCGCGCCGGGCCGGACGGGGAGGGGGAGTGAGCGCCGCGGACACGGAGTCGGGCGGGGAGCTCGCTCGGTTCTCCGCCGCGTTCCTGGACCGCGACGGGACGCTGATCCGCGACACCGGCTATCCCTCAGACCCCGGGGAGGTCGAGCTCCTTCCTGGCGCCGCCCGGGCCGTGCGGGCGCTCAACCGGGCCGGGGTCCCGGTGGTGGTGGTGACCAACCAGTCCGGGATCGGCCGCGGACTCCTCACACCGGAGGAGCATTGTGCCGTCCGGGAGGAACTCCGCCACCGCCTGGACCTGGCCGGGGCCCGGATCGACCTGTGGCTACACTGTCCTCACGTGCCGGATGCGGGCTGCGGCTGCCGGAAGCCTGCCCTCGGCATGCACCGCGAGGCGGCAGGGGCGCTGGAGATCGACCTCGGGCGCGCCCTGTACGCCGGGGACCGGAGGACCGACGTGGAGCCCGCGGCGCACACCGGAGGAACGGGGCTCTTCCTGCGTGGCGGGGAAGCCTGCGGCGTCCCTTCCGGTGATACCGGCGACGCGGACCTGCCCGAGGAATACCGGACAGCGACGGACCTGTGGCGGGGGGTGGAGCAGTGGATCTCAGGGGAGAAGACACGATGAGCGACGAGACGAGAGTGGCGGTGCTGGCCTCCGGCGGCGGGACGAACTTCCAGGCGCTGATCGATCGCCTTCATCGTCCCGAACACGAGCCGGTGAGCCTGGTACGTCTCCTGGCCGGGAGCCCGGGCATCGGGGCCCAGGAGCGGGCCCGTTCGGCCGGAATCCCGACGGCCGCCTTCGACCCTTCGTCCGGCGGCGGGGAAGGCGGCGACGGACCGTCGGAGCACGAGGCGTGGCTCGACAGGGAGCTGGCCCGCGCGGAGCCGGATCTGGTGACGTTGGCCGGATATCTGCGTCTGATTCCGGCCTCGGTGGTCGGCCGCTACCGGGGACGCATGATCAACCTTCACCCTGCCCTCCTCCCGACCTTCGGGGGCGACGGAATGTACGGCCACCGGGTGCACGAGGCCGTCGTGGAGAGCGGCGTCCGGGTGACCGGCCCCACCGTCCACTTCGTGAACGAGGAGTACGACGAGGGGGCGATCATCGCCCAGTGGCCCGTGCCCGTCCACGTCGGGGACTCGCCGGACGATGTGGCGGAACGAGTCCTGGGGGTTGAGCATCGACTGCTGCCGGCGGTGGTGCGCGCCTTCGCCGCCGACGCGTTCCGGCTGACCGAAGACGGCCGCTGCCGCTGGGAGCGATCGTGGTTCGGCGGCGACGCGTTCCGGATCGTGACCGCGGCGGACGACGGCGTCGGGGACGAGCGCCCGGCGTCGGCCTGGATGGACAGGCTCGCTTCAGAGCAGACAGAGAAGGAGTAGATGCCCCGCATGCCCAACGCGTTGCTGAGCGTCTCCGACAAGAGCGACCTCGAGGACTTCGCCCGCGGCCTCGTGGACGGGGGATGGCGTGTGATCTCCACCGGAGGCACGGCCCAGGCGCTGGATCAGGCCGGCATTCCGGTGGAGTCCATCCGCGACTGGACGGGCTTCCCGGAGATCATGGGCGGCCGCGTCAAGACGCTGCACCCGGCGGTGCACGCCGGGCTCCTGGCCCGACGGTCGGTGGCCTCGGACATGGACGAGCTGGAGAAGCAGGGCTTCGATCCCATCGATCTGGTGGCGGTAAACCTCTACCCGTTCCGGGAGACGATCGCCCGACCCGAGGTGGCCCTGGCGGAGGCCATGGAGCAGGTGGACATCGGCGGACCGACGATGCTCCGGGCGGCGGCCAAGAACCACTCCTTCGTGTGGCCCGTCTGCGACCCGGACGACTACGACCTGGTGCTCGAGGCGCTGGACGAGGAGCAGGAGAGCGGCGAGCTCCGTCGGGAACTGGCCAGCAAGGTTTTCCGGCACACGGCCACCTACGACGCTGCGGTGGGCGGATACCTGGACCGGGAGCGCACGGGGGAGGACGGGGACGGCGAGCTCCCGGACGAGACCCTGTGGTCGCTGAGCCGGCACCGCGAGCTCCGCTACGGTGAGAATCCGGACCAGGAGGCGGCCCTCTACCGCTCCGCGTCCCGCGAGCCCTTCGGGATCCCGGCCCTCGAGCAGCACCAGGGCCGCGAGCTCTCCTACAACAACCTGCAGGACCTGGACGCCGCGCTGCGGGCGGTGGCACCCTTCGCCGACGGCGACCGGCCGGCCTGCGCCATCATGAAGCACCTCACCCCGTGCGGCATCGCGGTCGGTCGGTCCGCGGCGGACGCCTACGAGAAGGCGCTGGCGTCGGACCCGATGTCTGCGTACGGCTCGGTCATCGCCTTCACGGAGCCGGTGACGGAGGCGGCCGCGGAGGCTATCAGCGAGCTCTTCGTGGAGTGCGTGGTGGCACCGGGCTACGCCTCTGCGGCGCTTCGGATCCTGCGAGACCGAGAGAAACTGCGCGTGCTGGAACCCGGCGGAGAGCGGGAACTGCATGCCCCGGCCGGACACGTGAGTCCGGGCCTGGAGGCGCGGGGGGTGGAGGGCGGAATCCTGGTCCAGACCCCGGCGGAGCCCGCCGTTCCCGACCGGCTTCGTGAGGCGGACGGCGTGCGAGTCGCTTCCAAGCGCCAGCCCGACGACGACGAGTGGGAGAACCTGGCTTTCGCGTGGGCCGCCGCGCAGTCGGTGAAGTCCAACGCCATCCTCCTGGCCCGCGATCGGGCCAGCGTGGGAATCGGGGCGGGACAGATGAGCCGCGTGGACGCGGTGAAGATCGCAATCCGGAAAACCCGCCAGCACGACCACGAGACGGAGGGGACCGTCCTCGCGTCGGACGCTTTCTTCCCGTTCCGGGACGGCGTCGACGCGGCTGCGGAGGCCGGCGTGCGGGCCGTGATCCAGCCCGGCGGCTCGATACGCGACGAGGAAGTCGTGGAGGCCGCCGACGACCACGGCATGGCCATGGTGCTGACGGGGCGCCGGGTCTTCCGGCACTGATGCCGGATCGGGGGCTCTCGCGAGGGTACCCGTGCTCCGAAAGGTGACGGTGGAAAGATCACGTTTTAGGACGTAGGGGCGGGCCGTCAGGTACGTGTCACGCGGGGTGTTCCGAGCCATTCGTCCGGGCACGATCCAGAGACGAGAACGGCTGTCTTGACGGTCCGGACGGGGACGTCTACTCTCCCGACTCTATCCGGCGCGAGACCGCGCCGTTCTCCCCAGGACGGTCCACACGGTTTCGTGCCAGGAGAGACTACAGGTCGCAGAGTCCACTCACCGATAGATTGGCTTCTCGGATGGCTCGCATAGACCAGCGCGCGCTGAAGCGCGTCGGCCAGGGGGGCGCGCTTCTCGTCGTCCTCGCGCTGACGCTGACGGGTTGCGGACCGGAGGCCCAGTCGGCCCTGCTTCCGGCGTCGGACTTCGCCCAGTCCCTGCAGGACCTCTTCGCCAACATCTTCTGGTGGGCGGTGGGTGTCTTCGTCGTGGTGGAGGGGGCCCTCGTCTACGCCCTCATCAAATTTCGGGATCGCCCCGGAAACGACGAGGCGGCCCAATTCCACGGACATACTCTCCTGGAGATCGCCTGGACGCTGGCCCCGGCGCTCATCCTGGTGGCCATCTTCATCCCCACTGCCCAGCTCATCTTCGAGGTCGACCAGGCGCCGGAGGACGCCGACGACGCGGTCAAGGTGCGGGTGGTCGGAAACCAGTGGTGGTGGCGCTTCGACTACCCGGAGTTGGGTATCACCACCGCCAACGAGATGCATCTGCCGGTGGACAGGCAGGTGGAGCTCGAGCTCACGTCCAACGACGTGATCCACTCCTTCTGGGTGCCGCGGCTGGGCGGCAAGCGTGACGTCTTCCCGGCACGGAACACCTACCTATGGTTTACCCCCGACAGCACGGGCACGTACAGCGGGGCGTGCGCCGAGTTCTGCGGCACGTCCCACGCCCTGATGAAGAACCGGGTGGTGGTCCAGGACTCGGCAGATTTCCAGGAGTGGGTCGAGCGCCAGAAGGAGCCGGCGGAGGCACCGACGGACAGCCTGGCGCAGGCCGGACGCGACGTCTTCATGCGGGTATGCATCGCCTGCCACAAGGTGCGGGGGACGCCGGCGCAGTCGGAGATCGGGCCCGAGTTGACGCACGTCGACAGCCGTCAGACGATCGTGGCGGGCATCATGGAGAACACGCCGGAGAACATGGCCCGGTGGCTGCGGAACCCGCAGCAGGTGAAGCCGGGCAACAAGATGCAGATCGCGCCACTGAGCGAAGACCAGATCGAGGCCCTGGTGGCCTACTTGGAGACCCTGGACTAGGCGAGACCGGGAACCGGACGAGACGGCACGGACGACGGGCCGGAGGGGTAGGGCTCCCCTCCGATTCTCACGAAGACACGACGCGAGGGAACGATGGCTACCGCGGAAGCGGCGATACCGCAGCTGGACCCGGCCCACGCCGGGGAGGAGGAGTTCTACGAGGGCGGCCTGTGGAGCTGGCTCACCACGGTCGACCACAAGCGGATCGGCATCATGTACTTCGTCGCCGCCCTGTTCTTCTTCCTGCTGGGCGGCGCCGAGGCGCTGCTGATCCGCCTCCAGCTGGCGCAGCCGAACGCCGGCGTGGTGAGCGCGGACATGTACAATCAGCTGTTCACCATGCACGGCACCACCATGATCTTCCTGGCGCTCATGCCGCTGAGCGCCGCGTTCTTCATCCTGCTGGTGCCGCTGCAGGTGGGAGCCCGGGACGTGGCCTTCCCGAGGCTCAACGCCTTCAGCTTCTGGACCTTCCTGTTCGGCGGGCTGCTGCTCAACGCCAGCTGGTTCGTCGGCGGCGCCCCCGACGCCGGGTGGTTCGGCTACGCCAACCTCACGTCGACCACCTACTCGCCGGGCATGCGCATCGACTTCTGGGTGTTCGGCCTGCAGGTGCTGGGCGTGTCGACCCTGGTCTCCGGGCTCAACTTCGCCACGACGATCCTGAACATGCGGGCCGAGGGCATGAAGATGATGCGCCTCCCGCTGTTCAGCTGGATGACGCTGGTGACGTCCTTCCTGATCATCCTGGCCTTTCCCGCGATCACGGTCGGGCTGTTCATGCTCATGTTCGACCGGATGTTCGGGGCGGTCTTCTTCGACCCGGCGGCCGGCGGCAGCGTGCTCCTGTGGCAGCATTTGTTCTGGATCTTCGGCCACCCG
>CAZFDK010000041.1:0-5485 GCA_964518305.1 uncultured Gemmatimonadota bacterium
GCGGCGCTCACGCTGGCCCTCGCCGGCGGTGCGGCCACCGCCGGGGCCTCGGGCATACCCTCCGGCCCGGACGCGGCGAGCAGAGCGCCGAGCTCCGCCCACGCCGACACCGTGCGGCTGGTCGGGGAGGGCGACGTCCCGCGGCGGGCGTGGACCTTCGCCCCCGGCGAGCGCTTCCGCTACAGCGCGCGGTACGGCCGGATCAAGGCGGGACACACCACCCTCGAGGTGGAGGCCGTGGACACGCTGGACGGGACGCCGGTCTACCGGATCGCCCGCGAGCTCGAGGCCGGCGTCTCCTTCTGCAGCCTCGACAACCGCGACGTGAGCTGGGTGACGCCGCGCCCGCTCCGCACCGTGCGCTTCGAGCAGCACAAGCGGGAGTGCCCCAGCTACGAGCTGGACCGCCGGTACGAGTTCGACCACGGGGAGTCGGGCTCCACCTGGACCATGCTGAACATGTTCCCGGCGGACGGGGACGAGTCCGGAGGGGGGTCCGACAACGGCTCCGGCGAGTGGCGTCTGGAGACCGTCGAGGAGGACGTCGCCACCGCCAGCAACGCCATCGACGACGTGGCCTTCCTCTACCTGGCCCGCATGGTCCCCCTCGAGGTGGGCCGGACGTACCGCTTCGACCGGTACTTCCAGGAGGACGGGAATCCCGTGGTCATCGAGGTGCTCCGGCGGGAGCGCGTGCGCGTCCCGGCCGGGACGTTCGAGACCGTGGTGCTCCGTCCCGTCATCCCGACCTCGGGCGCCTTCGGCGAGGACAGCGAGGCCGAGGTCTACATCACGGACGACGAGCGCCGAATCCCGGTTCAGATCAAGGCCAGCCTGAAGATCGGCTCCGTGAACATGTACCTCCGGGAGTACGACCCGGGGCAGGAGGGCGGGATCCTCGACGTCGGCGGCTGAGGCCGCGGGCGCAAGGATTTCAGCCCGTCGGGAGCGCCCCGACTGAGCTTTGCAGGTCCCGGACGCGGGACCTATATTCCAGCCTCCTCGTATACCCGCAGCCGGGCCGTCACGCGGGCTCGCCGATCCGGCGGGCCTCGAAGTCGGTCCCGGGATACGAGATCCCGGCGCCGCTGGCGCGGCCCCGGGATTCGCGAGAGCTTCTCACCACCATCAGGAGAACAGATTGGGCAAGGGCAAGTACGAGCCGACGGCACTGGAACACGCCAGAGACGAGCTGTTCAGCCACATTCAGCGGTGCGGCGTGATCGAGGCGGACTTCGACCAGCGCGCCGAGTGGCTGGACGAGACGATGGAGTACCTCACCGACCGCTACCCCGAGCTGTCCGACCAGCAGATCGCCGAGCTGAAGCAGATCGGGCTCCGCTACTGTAACACCCCCATCCCCCACGGGGAGACGGACGCCCGCGAGATCGAGGAGTACCGGAAGGTGGACGAGGCCGCGGGAGTCGCCTGACGGCACCCGTGACCGCGTGGCCGCCGGGCGCCGCGCCGAGACGGCTCGAGTCCCGGCCCTCACCGGCCGAGCCAGGCCGCCGCCTCCGCGAAACGGGCCCCCGTGCCCGGGGAGAGAAGGACGAAGCGGCCGGCTTCGGATTTCCATCCCGGGGGAGGTGAGGGACGCCCGCCTCCGGGGCATTCTTTCCTGAATGGATCTCTCCATACTCCTGAAGCTCCTGGCGGTCTTCGCCCTGGTCGGGGCGAACGGCTTCTTCGTGGCTGCCGAGTTCGCGCTGGTCAGCGCCCGGCGCACCCGCATCGAGGAGCTGGTCCGGGACGGCGATCGCCTGGCCCGGCACGTCCAGAAGTCCCACGAGGACCTGAACCTGGCCATCTCCGGCTGCCAGCTGGGGATCACCCTCTCCTCCCTGGGCCTCGGCTGGATCGGCGAGCCGGCCCTGGCCACCACCCTGGAGGGCGCCTTCGCCGGCCTCCCGGGCGTCCTGAGCGTGGTGGCCCAGCACACCGTGGCGGTGGCCATCGCCTTCGCCATCATCACCTTCCTCCACATCGTCCTCGGGGAGCTGGCCCCCAAGACGCTGGCGCTGGTGGCGCCGGAGACGGTGAGCCGCTACGTCGCCGGGCCGCTCAACCTGTTCAACAGGATCTCCCTCCCCTTCATCTGGTTCCTGAACGAGTCGGCCAACCGCTTCCTCCGGCTCTTCGGGTTCCACGATCCCCGCACGCAGGAGCGGGTCCACAGCCCGGAGGAGATCCAGATGCTCGTCCGCCAGAGCTTCCGCGAGGGCGAGGTGGAGAGCGACGAGCAGGAGATGATCCACGGGGTCTTCGAGCTGACCCGCACCGTGGCCCGGGAGCTGATGACGCCGAGGACGGACATCGTCGCGGTCCCCGTGGACGCCTCGCTGGACGAGATCCTCGGCGTGGCCGGCGAGTCGGGGTTCTCGCGTCTGCCGCTCTACGGCGAATCCATCGACGACATCCGCGGCGTGGTGCTGGTGAAGGACCTGCTGCCGTGGCTCCGCAGGGAGGACCGGGACCAGCTGGACGTGGAGGAAGTCGCCCGCCCGGCGATCTTCGTCCCCGACACCAAGCCCGTGGACGACCTCCTGGCGAAGATGCGGATGGAGAAGGTGCACATGGCCATCGTCGTCGACGAGTTCGGGGGCACCGACGGGATCGTCACGCTGGAGGACCTGGTGGAGGAGATCGTCGGCGACATCTACGACGAGCACGACACCGCCGAGCCGGAGGTCGTCGTCCGGGAGGACGGCGAGGTCGAGCTGGACGGCGGCGTCTCGCTCTCGGACCTCCAGGAGCGCTTCGACCTTCCCCGGGAGCCCCACCAGGAGGAGTACGACACCGTGGCGGGGTACGTCATCGGACGGCTGGGCCGCATCCCCGAGTCCGGGGAGGAGGTCGAGCTGGGACCGGCGTCGCTGCAGGTGAGGAAGATCGCGGACCGCCGCGTGACCCGCCTCCAGCTCCATCTGCCGCCGGAGAAGGAGATCGACGGCGGGGAGCTCCCGCCGGTGGAGTCCGGACCGGAGGGAGCCGCCGGGGACGACACGGCCGACGAACCGGGGGACAGCGACTCGCTATCACCTGATTCATCTGATTCACCGGACTCGCCCGACTCGTCTGACAGCGTGCATCGGCAGCATGGGGGCAACGGATGACGGACGGCAGCCGACGTGACTTCCTCAAGAAGGTGGGCGTGGCGGCGGGCGCCGGGACGCTGGCGCCGGGCCTGGCGGCCGAGGGGCTGCGGGCCTCCGAGCGCGCCGGGCCCTTCATCCGGGACGGTGCGCAGCAGGCGCGGCCCGTGAGCATCGCCTCCTCCAACGGACTCCGCGCCGTGGACGAGGCCATGGAGCAGATGCGCGGCGGCACCGACACCCTGGAGGCCGCGGTCTCCGGCGTGAACATCGTCGAGGAGGACCCCGATGACATGAGCGTCGGCTACGGCGGCCTGCCCAACTACCTGGGCGAGGTGCAGCTGGACGCCCAGGTGTGGCACGGCCCGACCCGGGGCGCGGGCTCCGTCGGCGCCCTGGAGGGGTACATCAACCCGTCGCGCGTGGCCATGGCGGTCATGCGGTACACGGACCACGTGCTCCTGGTGGGCGAGGGCGCCGCGACGTTCGCCGACGAGTTCGGCTTCGAGGAGGAAGAGCTCCTCACCGAGGAGGCGCGGCAGGCGTGGCTCGAGTGGCGCGCCGAGCTCAGCGACCGGGACGACTACCTGACGCCGGGGCAGTCCGGCGAGATGATCGAGAGCTTCGAGAACCCGGGAGGCCCCGGCGCAACGGCCGACAGCACCCCGGGGGAGATGGGGTGGAGGCACTCCCACGACGGTCACCGCCCGTGGGGGACCATCCACTGCTCCGCCGTGAACGCGGAGGGCGAGATCTCGGCCACGACCACCACCAGCGGCCTGTTCTTCAAGGTGCCGGGCCGCGTCGGCGACAGCCCGCTCCCGGGCTGCGGCTGCTACGCCGACAACGACGTCGGGGCGGCCGGCTCCACGGGGCGCGGCGAGGCCGTGATCAAGACGGTGGGCACCCACACCATCGTCGAGGAGATGCGCCGGGGAACCCATCCCGAGGACGCATGTGTTACGGCGCTGGAGCGCGTCGTCGACTGGACCGTGGAGGACCGGCTCCTGGACGACCGCGGGCGGCCGAACTTCGGACTCAACTACTACGCTGTGAACAAGGAGGGCCAGTTCGGCGGCGCGTCCCTCTACGCAGGCGCCCGGTTCGCCGTCCACGACGGGACGGAGAGCCGGCTGGTGGATTCCGCCTACATCTTCGAGAGGGAGGACGAGTAGATGGGCACCGAGTTCTGGACCAGCGAGGAGTACGACCTCGAGGCCCAGGAGCTCTACGAGGCGGGTGACTTCGACGCCGCCCTGGAGCTCCTGCACGAGGGCATGCGGCTGTACCCGAGCTCGGCGGAGCTGCGGGTCTCCGCGGGATACGCGGAGCTGGGTCGGGAGGAGTACGCCTGGGCCCGCCAGCACTTCGACGAGGCCCTCGTCCTGGACCCGGACCACGAGGAGGCCCTCATCGGCCTGGGCGAGGTGCTGCTCCGATTCGGCGAGCGCACCCGGGCCTTCCAGGCCTTCGAGAAGGTGCTGGACCTGGGCTACGCCGACGACAGCGCGCTCATGCTCTCCATCGGCCGGGCCCTGTACCGGCACGAGCTCCACGGGCAGGCGGAGCGCTTCTTCCGGCTGGCCCTGGCCGCCGACGACGAGGCCGCTCCCGCCGCAGCGGAGCTGGGTTACGTTCTCCACGCTCAGGATCAGATGAAGGAGGCCCGTCACTGGCTGAGGCAGGCCCTCGAGTCCGACCCGGAGCACCACGAGGCCCGGGGCTTCTACGCCAACCTGCTGTACGAAGCCGGGCACCACGAGCAGGCCCTGAGGGAGTTCCAGAAGGTGCCCGTCTCCGAGCTCTGGGACCCGTTGGCCGTGTGGCGGACCATCGAGCTCCTGCGGGGCTTCGAGGGGCTCCCGCCGGAGGCCGAGAAGCTGGGCCCGTATCTGAAGCGGATGGAGACGCTGAATCCGAAGCTGACTCCCGAGGAGCGGCTTCTGGCCGAGGTGGAGGCCACCGCCCGGAGCGGGGAAGGCGAGGGACCGGGGGCGGTGTCCGACGAGAACCAGCTCGACCTGTTCGGCGGCTCGGCGGAGGAGCAGGCGAACGACGACGCGGGCGGGGCAGGCGGACACGAGGCAGACGACCCCCGCGGGTGGCATACCGTGCGGGGACTGGACGGGCGCGTGTACACCGGGAACTGGGCCGGCATCGTCCGCGCCATGCGGGACGCTTCTTCGAGCCCCGATCTCTCCCTGCACGCGTTCATGCAGGAGTTCGCCCGCCGGGTCCGGAGCGTGACCGGTCTCCGCGTGCCCACCGACGACCCGGAGAGCTTCGTCCGGGCCGCCGCCGAGGCCGGCATGCTGAAGATCGAGGAGTGAGAGATCGAGGAGTGAGTCGAGTCCCACGGCCACGACGCGACGACAAAACGTGAGGACATG
>CAZFDK010000041.1:5585-9780 GCA_964518305.1 uncultured Gemmatimonadota bacterium
ACGTGAGGACATGGCGTGAGGGCGTGAGCGCGTGAACACGAATATGATGGCCCGGCTCCTGGCCCGGCGCCTCGAGGAGGAGGGCGAGCGGGCTGGAGCGGAGATCTCCCTGGAGGAGCTCCTGGAGCGGTGGGTTCCGTACGGGGTGGCGCGGAGCTCCCTCGACCTCACCACCAAGTCCGAGTACGACCTCCTGGTCCTGGAATTCCTCGCCGACGGCCGGCTCACCGTCCTCGGCGATTCCGCGGTGGCGGAGGCCGCCGCCGAGGAGCTGGAGACGCCGGAGCCGGGGCTCGAGCCGCTGGAGGAGCACGCCGGCGTCTCGCTCAGGCTGGATCTGGCCACCATCTCCGGGGGATACCGCGGCTCCGACGCCGTCGACCCGGAGGACGGGGACGCGGCGGAGGAGGCGGAGAGCGACGCGGGGGGGGACGCCCCGGACGCCGGGGACGCGGATTCCGTGGATGCCGTGGATTCCGATCCCGTCGAGGCCTGGGACCCCACCGGCGGCGTCGACGCGCGGCCGACGGGGGAGGCCCACGAGGGAGCGGGCGACGGGCCGGAGGAGTCCGACGACCCCGTGGACATCGGCGCGGGCCGGGCCGGGCGGTCCGCGACCGGGGAGCACGACCGGGAGCATGGGCGGGCGGGCGACGAGGTGGGGCCGGAGGGCGATTGCCGCAGCTGCGGCGAGCCGCTTCCCGTCGACGTGGACGTGCCGGTGCGCTTCTGCCCGACCTGCGGCGCGGCGCGTCCGGAGCGCGCCTGCCCGGAGTGTGACGCACGGCTCCGGCCGGAGTGGAGCTACTGCCCCGCCTGCGGCACCCACGCGTCTCCCTCCGGGGGCATCTCGGAGCCGGGGGGCGCGGAGGTGGACGCGGACGAGTGGGAGCCGGAATGACGGGGAACGGCGCCTCGGCCGCCGGTGCGGCCGCGCTCGCCGCGTTCTCGCTGCTCCTGGCGACGGGGCAGAGCTTCGAGGGGCGACGCTCCACCGGACAGGAGTTCCCTCCCGGCGTTACCCGTGAGACGGTGATGGAGGGACGCAGCGTCTATCTGGGCGAGGGCCTCTGCTACGTGTGCCACGGCCGGCGTGGGGGCGGCGTCCCGCGTGCCGGATCGAGCCTGCGCGACACCCTCTGGTACCACGGCGACGGCTCCTACCGCTCCATCGCCGAGCTCACCCGCCGGGGCATCTCCGCCCGGGCGTCGGCCACGAACATCCCCATGCCGCCGCGCGGCGGTAGCGAGATCGATGACGAGGCGGTGCGGGCCGCGGCGGCCTACGTCTGGTGGATCAGCCGGGGAGGAGACCCGGGCGGCCCCGGTCCCCGGCAGTGAGCTCCCCGCCGGTGGACGAGCCCGTCCTGCCCAGTGACGACGAGGCGGCCCGCGTCGCCGTGATCGGCGGAGACGGGATCGGTCCCGAGGTTACCGCGGAGGCGCGACGCGTGCTGGAGGCCGTCCGGTCCGCCGGGCTGGCCGCGCTCGAGATCGAGGGGCTGCCCCACGGCGCCGACCACTACCTGGAGACCGGCGAGACGCTGGGCGACGAGGCCTTCCGCCGCCTCCGGGACGAGTTCGACGCGATCCTGTTCGGGGCCGTCGGCGACCCGCGCGTCCCGGACAATGTCCATGCCCGCGACCTGCTCCTCGGCCTCCGCTTCCGACTGGACCTGTACGTCAACCGGCGTCCCCTGCGGCTCCGCGCTCCCGGCCTCTCGCCCCTGGCGGAGTTCGCGGACGCCGGGGGCGGCATCGACCTGACGATCTACCGCGAGAACACCGAGGGGCTCTACTGCGGTGCCGGCGGCCACGTCCGGGAGGGAAGCCCCGACGAGGTGGCGGTGAGCGAGGGGATCGCCACCCGCCGGGGAGTGGAGCGGCTGGTGCGCGCCGCGTTCCGGGCCGCTGGGGCCGAGCCGGGCGATCGTGGAGCCGCCGGCGCCGGAGCGGGGGAAGCGGGAGAGGGAGGATCCGCCGGGAACGGCTCTGCCCGGGACGACGGGGGTGACAGCGGTGCCGCGGCCCGCGTCACGCTGGCCGAGAAGTCCAACGCCGTGCCCCACATGTACGGGCTCTGGCGGCGGGTCTTCCGGGAGGTGGCCGAGGAGCACCCGGGCGCCGACGCCGAGACCCGGTACGTGGACGCCCTGGCCATGGAGCTCGTGCGCCACCCGGACCGGTTCGACGTGATCGTCGCCGAGAACCTCCTGGGCGACATCCTGTCGGACCTGGGCGCGGAGCTGGTGGGCGGCCCGGGCCTGGCCCCCTCCGCCAACGTGCATCCCGGTCGGCACGGCCTGTACGAGCCCGTGCACGGTTCGGCCCCGGACCTGGCCGGCTCGGGGCGCGCGAACCCCGTGGCGGCGATCCTGAGCGCAGCCCTCATGCTCCGCGACCTCGGATTCACCGAGGGGGCGGACAGGGTCGAGGACGCCGTGGACGCGGCCCTGGCGGAGGGCGTGACGACGCCGGACCTGGGCGGCGAGCGGACCACGGGGGAGGTGGGCCGGTGGATCGGGCGGCGGGTCTCTCGGGAGGTGGAGTAGCGGGCCGTCCTCCCGTCGCCGGCTGGTCTGCCGGGACGCCGCCTCCCGGCCGGCTCCGGAACGACGGACCGAGCATCGAAGTTGCATCCCTGGACGATGGCGTCCGCTCCGGGACGCCGCCTGCCGGACTCCCGTCGGAACGCCGACATCACCTGATGACACCTGACAGAGCGAGGATAGATCCATGGGCACGATGAGCAGCGACCGGGACGTCGTCTTCCTCTCCGCCGTGCGGACGCCCTTCGGCAGCTTCGGGGGGTCGGTGAAGGACTGGAGCGCCGGCGACCTGGCCGTGGAGAGCGGCAAGGCCGCGGTGGAGCGCGCCGGGGCGGACCCGGACGACTTCGACCAGGTCTACTACGGCAACGTCATCCAGACCTCGAAGGACGCGGCGTACCTGGCCCGCCACGTGGGTCTCGACGTGGGTCTCCCGACCGAGACCCCGGCGTGCACGGTGAACCGCCTCTGCGGGTCCGGCTTCCAGGCCATCGTGGAGGGGGCCCGCGACATCATGGTCGGCACGGGTCGCGTGGCGCTCACCGGCGGCACCGAGTCCATGTCCAAGGCCCCGCACGTGGTCCGGGGCGCCCGCTGGGGGCTCAGGCTCGGCCCGGGAGCCGACTTCGAGGACATGCTGTGGGAAGCCCTCACCGACTCCTACTGCGGCTTCTCCATGGCGGAGACCGCCGAGAACCTCGCGGAGGAGTACGACATCGACCGCCGGGCCGCGGACGAGTACGCCCTGCGGAGCCAGCAGCGGGCGAAGGAGGCGTGGGACGAGGGACGCTTCGACGACGAGGTGCTCCCGCTCACCGTGGAGGAGCGGGGCGAGGAGCGCACGTTCCACGAGGACGAGCACATGCGCCCGGACACCAAGCTGGAGGCGCTGTCCGACCTGAAGCCCTACTTCAAGGAGGACGGCCTGGTGACGGCCGGCAACGCCAGCGGCATGGGTGACGGTGCCGCCTCGGTGGTCGTCACCGACTCGGACTACGCCGACGCGAACGGGCTCGAGCCCATGGGGCGGCTCGTCTCGTGGGCCTTCGCCGGGGTGGAGCCGAGGATCATGGGCATCGGTCCGGCACCCGCCATCCGTCAGGCCCTGGACCGGGCCGACCTCGAGCTGGAGGACATCGACGTCATCGAGGTGAACGAAGCCTTCGCCCCCCAGTACCTGGCCGTGGAGAAGGAGCTCGGCCTGGACCGGGACAGGGTCAACGTGAACGGGGGCGCCATCGCCCTGACTCACCCTCTCGGCGCCACGGGTGCGCGCATCACCGGCCACGTCCTGCACGAGCTCCGGCGTCGCGGCGGCGGTCTCGGCATCGCCAGCGCCTGCATCGGCGGCGGACAGGGCGGCGCCGTGATCGTGGAGGTCTGACCGGCCGCGGGGCGCCCGCCCCGACGGGCACGTTTTCCACATTCACCGCTGCGCCCGTCCCCCCGGTTCTCTGCGGTCGAGTTTTCCACAGGAATCCCGAGTCGAATCCGAAGAGGGGGGAGACCGGAGGTCTGCCGATCGTCCCGATGGGACGGGGGTCGTGAGATGACGGCCGGAAGGGGCACCCCCCGATGCCGGCGCCTACAGTTGTACGATCAACCATAGGGAGCGGGTTCGGGGTGTGGTCGGGGCGTATGGTCGG
>CAZFDK010000041.1:9880-24404 GCA_964518305.1 uncultured Gemmatimonadota bacterium
TGGTCGGAGGGGGCGCCGATCCACGACGGCCGGCTCCGACGTCCCGCGGTCGAGGACGCCGGCCGACCGAAGACAGGACGGGCAGGAGAACCACGAGATCGTTGATTCCAGTTGATTTCAGGCTGACGGAGGAATGAGAGAATGGAGAGAGTGAGCGGAGACATCGAGACGGTCGGGGTCGTGGGATGCGGGCTCATGGGCAGCGGGATCGCCCAGACGGCGGCTGCAGCCGGCTATCCGACCACGGTGCGCGAGATCAACGAGGAGGCTCTTCAGAAGGGGCTCGACTCCATCGAGAAGAGCCTGGAGAAGGCGGTCGAGCGGGAGAAGATGTCGGCCGACGACCGGGACGCGACCCTCGAGCGCCTCGAGGGGACCGTGGACCTGGAGCCGCTGGCCGAGTGCGACCTGGTGGTCGAGGCCATCGTCGAGGATCTGGACGCGAAGCAGGACCTCTACGGCAAGCTGGACGACATCTGCCCCGAGGAGACGATCTTCGCCTCCAACACCTCGAGCCTCACCATCACCGAGATGGCGCAGGCCACCGACCGGACCGACCGCTTCCTCGGCCTGCACTTCTTCAACCCGGTCCCGGTCATGAAGCTCGTGGAAGTCGTGCGCAGCGGCTCCACCTCGGACGAGGCCTTCGAGGCCGCCGAGTCCTTCGCGAAGTCCCTGGGCAAGAGGCCGATCGAGTGCCGTGACACGTCCGGCTTCATCGTGAACCGCCTCCTCGTGCCCTACATGCTCGACGCCATCCGCGCCTACCAGAACGGCGTGGGGAGCATCGAGGACATCGACACGGGCATGGAGCTCGGCACCAACCACCCCATGGGGCCGTTCACGCTCCTGGACTACGTCGGGGTCGACACGACCTATAAGATCGCCGAGATCATGTTCGAGGAGTACAAGGAGCCCCGGTACGCGGCCCCGCCGCTGCTCCGCCGGATGGCGCAGGCCGGATACCACGGCCGGAAGACCGGCAGGGGCTTCTACGACTACAGCGGCGAGGAGCCCGAGGTGACGGACTTCGTGAAGACCTTCGGGAAGGGGTGAGCCGCTGACGGTGGCGTGCTGCGGGCCGGGGACGGGGTCCGGGTCGCGCCGCCGTGCCCCGCGTCAGAAGCGGATCCGGAGGCCGAGGGCGTGCGGTGCCAGGAGGGGCTCGATGCGGGGGCGAGGCGGGCGAGGCGCGGAGGATGGCCCGACTGTCTCCTCGGCCTCGGGCCCTCTGCCCCGGCCTCCGGCGGAGGAGCCTGCCTTCCGGTCCGCCGCGTCGTCGCGGCGGACCCCGAGGACCCGCAGGGCCTGCTGCGTCGCCACTCGCGACACCACGGTGCTGAGCGCGGCGCTCCCCACGACGTCTGTGAGCCAGTGCCGGTCGTGGTAGATGCGGGAGAGTCCGGTGAGGCCCGCCACGCCGTACGCCGCGGCCGCCGGGAGCCAGCCGTCGGTGACCACGTCGATGCCGGAGGCCACGCCGAAGACGTAGGCGGTGTGTCCGGACGGGAAGGACGCGTGTCCCCGGAACGGGTCGACGCTGAACGCCCCCTCCTCCCACGACGGACGCCCCCGGCCCACGGCGCGGTTCAGGGCCTCGTTGGCCATGGATGCGGCGGCTCCGCCGGCCAGCAGGGCGCCCGCCTCCCGGAGCCCGTCGCCCCCACCTGTGAGCTGGCCCACGGCCAGGGAGCCGCCGACGATCCAGGGCAGGCTCGACTCCCAGTCGCCGAACCACTCGGCCCGATCCGCGATCCGGTCTACGGCGCTCTCCTCCGTGGCGTCCGAGCGGATCTCCTGCGCAGCGGTCCGGAGCGGACGGTCCATGGTCAGGAGGGAGGCCATGGCGGCGGCGTCGCGGGCCCACGCCTCCCAGCCCCGGTCCGGGAGCCCCCACACCGCGGCGCTGTCCGTCGTCGTGCTGTCCGGGGGGGCGGAGAGCGCCCGGGAAGCCTCGCCGGGGGACGCTCGCGATACGGGGGCGTCGGGCGGAGGCCCGCAGTCGGTGATCGACTGCGCCGGCAGGGCCCCGGGCGGGATCGCGGCCGTCGCCGCCACCGCCACGACGGCCGCCACCGCCGAGCGCACCGGGAGCAGAACGCATATGCAGGTCCGTGTGGAACGGGCGTCCGCCGGGTCCACTCCGGCGTCAGCCTCCGCGGTTGCGTCCGGGCTCGGCTCGTGCGCGGAATCCATGGACGTTCAAGGTGCCGGCCCGCCTGTTCGTCCGACAGTGTGGAGGGCGCGAGAACCCCCACGGCGTCGGGGTCGATGACCCGCCGATTTTCCTTGCCCCACAGGGAATTTCGGTATATCTTTGGGGGCCAGAAATGACAGCCTCCAGAACTCGGTCGGCCGGCACGGCGCCGGCGACCGCGACGGCCCATCTCGGGCGGCTCTCCCTGCACAATTTCCGCAACTTCGAGCGGGCGGAGTGCGAGTTCCCTCCGGCCGGAGTTGTCATCATAGGGCCGAACGGATCGGGCAAGACGAACCTCCTGGAGGCCATCTACTACCTCGAGATCTTCCGCTCCTTCCGACAGGCCCGCGACCGGGAGCTCGTCCGCTTCGGTGAGCGGGTGTTCCGGGTGGAGGCCGAGATCGGCGGGGAGGCGACGGACGTGGAGTCTCTGGCCGCGGCCTACGACCGGGGCGGGCGGAAGAAGGTCGAGGTGGACGGGAAGGAGGTCGAGCGCTTCTCGGACGCCATCGGGACGCTCGGGGCCGTGGTGTTCAGCCTGGACGACGTGGAGATCATCCGCGGCTCGCCGGGCGGACGCCGGCGGTTCCTGAACATCCTCCTCTCCCTGGTGGAGCCGGGCTACGTCGAGGCGCTGCAGCGCTACCGGAACTTCCTGTCGCAGCGGAACGAGGCGCTGAAGGGCGAGGCGGACCCGGCGATGATCGACGCCTGGACCGAGGGGCTCGTGGAGAAGGGGTCGAAGGTGATGGAGGCCCGCCACCGGTGGATCCGGGGGCGGGCGGAGGCCTTCGCCCGCTACGGCCGGGAGATCTCGGGCGAGGGGCCGGGGCGGATGCGCTACGATCCCTCCGTCGGTTGGCCGGAGGGCAGGACGCCGGGTCGCGAGGAGGCCGGCCGCTGGCGGTCGCGGGAGGAGCGGCGCGAGCGGGCCGACCGCTGGGCGGAGCGCTTCCGGAAGTCGCTCGGCGAGAACGCGGAGCGGGAGCGTCGCCGCGAAGTGACGGTGGTCGGTCCCCACCGCGACGACATCGACTTCCGGGCCCGGGTGGCCGACGACGAGCAGCGGGATCTCAGGCGATACGGCTCCGGGGGACAGCAGCGGACGGCGGCCCTGGCGCTCCGGCTGGTGGAGGCGGACACGCTGGCCGACCGCCTCGGGCGCGACCCGATCTACTTGCTGGACGACGTGTTCGCGGAGCTGGATCGGGACCGCTCCCGGCGGGTGCTGAACCTGCTGGACGAGGGCCGGTCCGGTCAGGTGATCCTGGCCGCGCCGAAGGCCGCCGACGTGGGGCTCCGCGGCGGACTGGAGCGATGGACGATACGGGACGGTCGGATCGAGCCGGATCCGGGAGACACGGCGTGAGCGGGGACCGATGAGCGAGTCGCGCTACGGCGAGCGATGGAGGAGCCGCGGGAAGCGGGGCCGTCCGCGCAAGTCGGAGAGCGATCCGACGCCGATCCGCGGTCTCGTCGGAGCGATCCTGAAGAAGCTGGGTGTCGCCGAGCAGGTCGAGCGCGCCGCCGTGTTCAGCGAGTGGGAGGACCGCGTCGGCGAGAAGATCGCCCGCCGCGCCCGCCCGGTGCGTCTCAACGAGGGGACCCTCTTCGTCGAGGTGGAGAGCTCCTCCTGGATGATGGAGCTCCAGATGATGAAGAGGGAGCTCATGGAGCGGCTGAACGCCGGTCGCGAGAGCGGCCGCATCGAGAAGCTGGTCTTCGTGCAGGGAGGCGCCGCCGACCGTCCCGACGACGGGGAGCGGGGCGGCTGATCCCCGCAGAGTCGAACTCGAGCGAGGAAGCGGTAGATGGCCAAGTCGATCGAAGAAGCCAGAAAAGAGATGCAGGAGTCCGGGGACTATACGTCCCGCCAGATTCAGGTCCTCAAGGGCCTGGAGGCGGTGCGCAAGCGTCCCGGCATGTACATCGGGTCCACCTCGGCGCGTGGGCTCCATCACCTGGTCTACGAGGTGGTGGACAACTCCATCGACGAGGCGATGGCGGGCTACTGCACCGAGATCGGGGTGACGATCCACGACGACAACTCGGTCACCGTGGTGGACGACGGCCGGGGCATCCCCGTGGACGAGCACCCCAGCGAGGGCGTGAGCGGGGTGGAGCTGGCGCTCACCCGGCTCCACGCCGGCGGAAAGTTCGACAAGGAGAGCTACAAGGTCAGCGGCGGCCTCCACGGCGTCGGCGTCTCCGTGGTGAACGCCCTGTCCGAGTGGCTCGAGGTGGAGGTCCACCGGAACGGAAACGTCCACCGCCAGCGCTTCGAGCGGGGGCTCAAGGTCACCGAGCTCGAGGAGGGGGAGGCCACCGACGAGTCGGGGACCCGGATCAGCTTCAAGCCCGATCGCGAGATCTTCGTCGAGACGCGGTACAAGTACGACACCCTGGCCAACCGTCTGCGGGAGCTCGCCTACCTGAACCAGGGCACCCGAATCACGCTCACCGACGAGCGTGAGGAGGACGAGGAGGGCGAGCCCGCCCACGAGGAGTTCCACTACGAGGGCGGGATCGTCGAGTACGTGGAGTACCTGCGGGGCGGGAAGGAGCCCCTGCACGAGGACGTGGTCTACGTCACCGGCACCGCCGAGGACGAGAACGACGAACCGGTGGAGGTGGAGCTGGCCCTCCAGTACAACGACGGCTACAACCAGGACATCTTCACCTTCGTCAACAACATCAACACCCACGAGGGCGGCACCCACCTCACCGGGTTCAAGGCCGCCCTCACCCGGACCGTCAACACCTACGCGGAGGAGAACAACCTCCTGAACAAGGGCGATCCGAGCCCCTCCGGCGAGGACGTGCGGGAGGGGATCACCGCGGTCCTCTCGGTGAAGGTGATGGAGCCCCAGTTCGAGGGTCAGACCAAGACCAAGCTGGGGAACAGCGAGATCCGGGGCATCGTCGAGAGCATGGTGAACGACAAGCTGGCCACCTGGCTCGCCGAGAACCCCTCCGCCGGCCGCGCCATCGTGGACAAGGCCGTGGAGGCGGCCCGGGCTCGCCAGGCGGCCCGCAAGGCCCGCGACCTGACCCGCAAGCGGTCGGCCCTGGACACCGGCATCCTGCCGGGCAAGCTGTCGGACTGCTCGCTGACCGACCCGGAGGTCTCCGAGCTCTTCCTGGTCGAGGGCGACAGCGCAGGGGGCTCGGCCAAACAGGGGCGTGACCGGGCGTTCCAGGCGATCCTCCCGCTCAAGGGGAAGATCCTGAACGTCGAGAAGGCCCGGATCGACAAGATCCTCTCCAACGACGAGATCCGGGCCATCATCACGGCCATCGGCACCGGGATCGGAGAGGAGTTCACCCTGGAGGACGCCCGGTACCAGAAGATCATTCTGATGAGCGTCGACGGCGAGGAGCACGCCTTCGTCCGTCAGGACGGCCGGGTCCGCATGGTGAAGATCGGCGAGTTCATCGACCGGGTGATCGAGGAGAACCCGGACCGCCGGGAGGGCTTCCTCAACGGGCAGGACGCCGACTCGGATCCGTCGGGCTACGAGAAAGTTCGCGCCCGAAAGCGGGAGAGCGGGGAGAGGCACGACCCGGAGGACCTGGGTGAGGTCCTCTGCTTCGGCGTCGACGACCAGAACGTCCGGTTCCGGCCGATCAAGGCGGTCATCCGGCATCCCACGGACGAGCCCCTCTTCGAGATCGAGACGGCCTACGGCCGCAGCGTCCGGGTGACGGGCAGCCACAGCGTCTACGTGGACGAGGACGGCGAGATTGTGAAGAAGCGGGGAGACGAGATCACGGACGAGGACCGGATCGTCGCTCCCCGGAGCATCGAGCTTCCGGAGACGGCTCCCGATCGCATCGATCTGCTCCGAGAGCTGCACGACCATCCGGAGGCGGCGGAGCAGATCTGGGTCCGGGGACCGGACGTGGTGACCTGGCACAAGGGGAAGGTCGTCGAGGACCACCGGGGCGACCAGGAGTTCACCTCCCCCCGCGTCGACATTCCGGTGGAGGTGGGCGAGGAGCTGGCCGCCCACCGGACGGCGTCACCCAAGACCAACGTCGAGCTGTGCGAGGAGATCGGCGTCAGGCAGCCCGTGACCCTCTACGCCTGGGAGCAGGGGCGCTCCCGTCCGACGCTGGAGAACTTCCAGAAGTACGTTCGGGCCGTCGGCGCCTCGGTCATCGGGTTCGAGGACCAGGTGCGGGTGGGCGGGAGCCGGCTGCAGCGGAACTGGGAGACCCAGTACGACGACGCTCCGAAGAACCGTGTGCGCTCCTACGTCCGGCTCTCCGACCTGGACGGGGAGGACGTGGAGTGGTTCGAGGGGAGGGAGAACCTCGAGCTCACGCCGGAGCACTACGCGGACCACGGCGTTCCGCGCCACCTGGAGGTCACGCCGGAGCTGATGCTGCTGCTCGGGTTCTACGTGGCCGAGGGAAGCGGCGGCCCGCGCGCCGGGATCCGGTTCGCCATGGGGAAGAACAACGAGCCGCTGCTGGATGAGATCTCCGGGGCCGTCGGAGAAGTGTTCGGGCTGGAGCCCTCGTACTACGAGTCGGAAACGCGCGTGGGCGAGCTCCGGCTGGTGAACCGCGTGGCGGCGCTCGCCTGGGACGAGCTGTTCGGCTTCGACGGCTCCAGCGCTCCTACCAAGGAGATTCCGGACCTCGTCTTCGAGGTCTCCGAGGACCTTCGGATGGAGTTCCTGCGGGGGTACTTCCTCGGTGACGGACACGTCGCCGGCCGCGGGATCGTGTTCAGCACCTCGTCACGGGATCTGGCCAGCGGGCTCCAGTACCTGCTGAGCTCCCTGGGGGCCGTCGCCTCGGTGAGCAGGAGGGAGGCCGGCGAGAAGGTGACCGGGTTCGAACGGGAACAGGACGAGTACGAGCGGAACCACGACCACTGGACGCTGAACGTCGGGGCTCGCGACGACGTCCTCCGGCTGGAGCCCGTGTGGAAGTCGCACCGCCGCGCCGACGAACTTCGAGACCAGCTCGAGTCCGGATGGTCGGCCTCCCGGACCTTCGACGACCTCGATGGCGACCTGATGAGCCTGCCCGTCCGCTCGGTGGAGCGAGTCGAGGCGTCCAACGGATACGTCTACGACTTCTCGGTGGAGACGGACGAGAACTTCATCGCTGGGTTCGGAGGGGTAGCACAGCGAAATACAGACGCGGACGTAGACGGTGCTCACATCAGGACGCTGTTGCTCACCTTCTTCTTCCGGCAGATGAAGGAGCTCATCGAGGCGGGCTACGTCTACATCGCGAAGTCGCCCCTCTACCGCCTGGAGGCCGGCGGCGACGAGTACTACTGCTTCTCCGACGACGAGAAGGAGAACCTGGTCGACGAGCTGACCAACGGCCGGAAGCGGAGCTCCATCGACGTCCAGCGCTACAAGGGGCTCGGCGAGATGAACCCCGAGCAGCTGTGGCACACCACGATGAACCCGGAGAACCGGACGCTGCAGCGGGTGACCATCGACGAGGCCACGGAGGCGTCGCTGCTCTTCGAGCGGCTCATGGGCGACGACGTGGAGCCGCGCCGCGAGTTCATCGAGAAGAACGCGAAGTACGTCAAGAACCTCGACGTGTAGCGTCTCCGGCTCCCGGGCCGGCCGCCGGCCGGGGTCGGCCAGGGGCGGGTAGACGCCGGTGGTGCCGCTGGTAGATCCGACCGCCCTCCTGGTCGCCCTCGTCCTCTTCCTCGGGGGCGTCCTCCTCCTGGCGGTCTCCGCCGACCGGCTGACGGGAAGCCTGGCCGCGGTGGGGTCGGCCGCCGGTGTCTCGCCGTACCTGCTGGCGGTCGTCCTCGTGGCGGTCGACCCCGGGAGCTGGGGATTCGGGGTGGCCGCGGTGCTGGGCGGGTCGACGGGCGTGGCCGTCGGCTCGGCGTTCGGATCGGCGTACTTCCTCCTGGGCGCGGCGCTTCCCGCCGCGGCCCTGGTCTCCCCCTTCGAGATCGACGTCCCGGGCCGCCTGCTGGCGCCGGCCGTCGCGGCGCCGGCGGCCCTCTATCCGTTCCTCCTGGACGGCCGCCTGGCGCCGTGGGAGGGGGCGGCGCTCATGGCGCTGTTCATCCTGGGAGTCTGGTGGCTGTACCGGGCGGAGGCGGGCGGCGACGGCGGAGCCTTCGGCGCGGCGAAGGCCGCGACCGGCGGCCAGAGCCGGTCCGGAGAGGCGCAGGCTGAGCGGGCGGAGGCGGCGAAAGCGGGCGGCGCGAAGCGGGCGGGCGCCGCCGTCCTCTACCTGGGCGGCGTGGCGGCCGGGTCGTGGCTGGCAGCCCGGGGAGCCGGAGACTTGGTCTCGACGCTCGGGGTGGACGGCACGGCGCTGGGCGCCACCTTCGTCGGGCTGGTCCTCTCCCTGGAGGGGGTGCTGCTGGTGCTGCTCCCAGTCCGACGGGGGCGGCCGGAGGAGGCGGCGGGCGCCGTGGTGGCGGGCCTCGTGTTCTACGCCACCGGCGGCCTCGGGCTGCTGGCTCTGGTCGGGGGCGCCGGCGGCCTGGAGCTCGCCCCGGCGGTGGCGTCGCTCCACGGGCCGGCCCTCGTGGCGGGGAGCGCAGTGGCGGCGCTCTTCCTGTGGCAGGGGCGGATGACCCGGCTCCGGGGAGCCGCGCTCCTGCTGCTCTATCTCGGCGTGTGGATCGCCTCCTGGGCGCGGGCCGGGGCAGGCTGAGGCACGGCGTCGGGCGTCCGCCCCCTGCGCCCCCCCCCGGCGCGACGACGGCCACGCGCTCCACCCGATGACGCACTCAACCCGACCCACGCAAGTCACACAGTCCACAGACTGCGGGGACGCACGGAATCCACGCCGCCCGCCCGCTCCGCTGGCCGCTGGCGTGAACCCCGTTTACTCTACACAGTAGCGCACCGGCGTTCAACAGAGGCGTTTGACAGAGCGCACGAGGAATTTAGGTTAACGATGTTTACGTCCTCCGCCGATCCCGGCGGCGGGCCGCCGACCACGGGGCGTCCCGGAGCCCACGGGGCCGTCCGACGTGTCCTTTTCCCGAACAGCGAGTCGAACGAACGAGTGAGATCCATGGTGTCTTCCAGCTGCGACGATGACGTGCGGCCTTCCCCCGTGCCCTCTGCCGCGGATCCCCGGGCCGGCCGGTGGAGATCCCGCGGCCCGGCGGCGCGGGCGGCGGTCCTCACGTGTGCCGCGGTCCTGGCCCTGGCTGCCTGCGGCGGCGGGGGCGAGGAGGACGGCGGTGAGGCGGAGGGCGCGCAGGCGGTCCCCTCCGGGGGCACCCCGGTGGAGACGGCGGTGGCCCGGCGGGAGACGCTCTCCTCGACCGTCCGGGCCGTGGGCACGCTGGAGGCGGAGGCCCGGGTGGAGGTCCGCCCGGAGCTGGACGGCCAGGTGACGTCCATCGAGTTCGAGGAGGGCCAGGAGGTCCGACAGGGACAGATCCTGGTGCGGCTGGACCAGAACGAGCTCCGGGCCCGGGTCCGGGCGGCGCAGGCGGCGGTGAAGCGCGCCCGGACCGAGGCGGCCAACCTGGAGCGGCGCCTGGCGCGCAACGACAGCCTCCTGGCCGCGGGCGCCATCTCGCAGCAGGCCTACGACGACCTCGAGGCGGAGTACGAGTCGGCGGAGGCGGGCCTGGACGAGGCGGAGGCGAACCTGGAGCTGGCGGAGCAGAGACTGGAGGACGCCACGATCCGCGCCCCCTTCGACGGCCGGATCGGCGCGCGGGAGTTCCACCTCGGCGATTACGTGCAGCCGGGCCAGAGCCTGTTCACCGTGGTCCACGACGATCCCCTGGAGGTCCGGTTCTCCGTGCCCGAGCGCTACCTGGCCCGGCTGGAGGTGGGGAGCCCGGTCCGGATCACGGTGCGGAGCGATCCGGGGCGCACCGTCACGGGCGAGGTGTCCTTCGTGAGCCCATACGTGGACTCCTCCACCCGGACGGTGGCGGTCGAGGCCCGGGTCCCCAACCCCGGGGCGGAGCTCCGCGCCGGCCAGTTCGCCAATGTCGTGATGGAGCTGGAGAGCCGGGAGGGCGTGGTGGTCCCGGAGGCCGCCGTGGTCCCCCGCCAGGACCGGCGCCTGGTCTTCGTGGTCCGGGACGGCACGGCCCGCCAGCGGAGCGTGCAGCTCGGGGAGCGGAGCCGGGGGTCCGTGGAGATCCTCTCCGGGGTGAGCGACGGGGACACCGTCGTGGTGGCGGGCCACCAGCGGCTCGCCGACGGGGCCGCGGTCTCGGTCGCGGGCACCGGGTCGCCGACCTCGGCGCCCGGAGAGGACGGAAGCGACGGAAGCGACGGAAGCGACGGCGGCGACGGACGCGACGCGTCGTCCGGCGGCGGGGAGGGCTGAGCCGTGTTCCTCTCCGACACCTCCATCGACCGGCCCGTCCTCACCACCGTCGTCACGGCGGCCATCCTCCTGGGCGGCTGGCTCGGCTACCGGAACCTGCCGGTGCGCGAGCTGCCGGACGTGGAGTACCCCATCGTCAACGTCCAGACCGTGCTCCCGGGGGCCAGCCCCGAGGTGGTCGAGACCGAGCTCACCGAGGTGCTCGAGGAGGAGATCAACACCATCGAGGGGATCAAGAACCTCACCTCGGTGAGCGCGGAGCAGACCAGCGTCATCACGGCGGAGTTCGAGCTCTCGCGGGACGTGGACTTCGCCCTCCAGGACGTCCGGGCCCGGGTGAGCCGGGTCGGGCAGCAGCTCCCGGACGACGCGGAGGACCCGGTGATCCAGAAGGTGGATCCGGACGCCCAGCCCATCATGTGGATCTCCGTGCGAAACCCCGATGCCGGGCGCACGGCGATGAACGACGTGGCCGAGAACGTGGTCCAGGAGCGCCTCCAGACGCTCCCGGGGGTGGGGCGCATCCAGATCGGCGGCCAGCGCCGCTTCGCGGTCCGGATCGAGCTGGACCCCCAGCAGATGGGCGCCTACGGCCTCACGGTGGCCGACGTCCGGCGGGCCCTGCAGAGCGGAAACGTGGAGATCCCGTCGGGGCGGATCGAGAGCGAGTCGCGCGAGTTCACCGTCCGCACGGAGGGGGAGCTCCAGACGCCCGAGGCCTTCAACCAGCTCATCGTCGGCTACCGGGGCGGGACGCCGATCCGGCTCGAGGACGTGGGCAACGCCCGGGGCGGCGCGGAGAACGAGCGGTCCCTCGCCCGGTTCAACGGCGATCCCACGGTGGGCGTGGGCGTGGTGAAGCAGTCCGGCGCCAACACGGTGGCCGTGGCCGAGCGGGCCCTGGAGGCGGTGGAGGAGCTCCGCGGGGAGATGCCCGAGGGCTACAGCCTCACGATCGCCGTCAACGACGCCGAGTTCATCGAGCAGTCGCTGGCCGAGGTGGAGGAGACCCTCTTCATCGCCTTCGCGCTGGTGGTGATCGTGGTGCTCCTCTTCCTGCAGAGCGGACGCGCCACGCTCATCCCGTCGCTGGCCATCCCGGTCTCCATCGTCGGCACCTTCGCCGCCCTCTACGCCCTGGGCTTCTCCATCAACACGCTCACCCTCCTGGCCCTGGTGCTGGCCATCGGGATCGTGGTGGACGACGCCATCGTGGTGGTGGAGAACATCCACCGGCACCTGGAGGAGGGGGAGGACCCCATCGAGGCGGCGCGGAAGGGGACCTCGGAGATCGCCTTCGCGGTGATCGCCATCTCCCTGACCCTGGTCATCGTCTTCCTCCCCATCGGCCTCATGCAGGGGCTCGTCGGCCGCCTCTTCCGACAGTTCGGGATCGCCGTGGCGGTCTCGGTCCTCATCTCCGCCTTCGTGGCCCTGACCCTGAGCCCCATGCTCAGCTCCCGCTTCCTCCGCGAGGAGGAGGGGAAGAACCGGGTGTTCCGGGCCATGGAGGCGGTCCTGGAGAGGGTCACCGACTGGTACCGGGCCACGCTGGAGTGGTCGCTGGGCCGGCGGTGGCTGATCGTCGGCCTCGGCGTGGTCTCCCTCGTGGCCACCGCCTTCGTGGCCTCCCGCATGGGGCAGGAGTTCGTCCCGCGGGAGGACCGGGGGCAGTTCGTGGTCCAGATGCAGGCCCCGGTGGGCTCCACCCTGGAGTACACGGACTCCTACCTGGACCGCATGGAGGGGATGCTCCGGGAGACCGAGGGCGTGGACCGCTTCTTCACCGCCATCGGCCTCGGCGTGGGCGGGCCGGGCACCGTCACCTCGGCCTTCGGCTTCGTGCGGCTGGAGGAGGACCGGGAGCGGGGCCAGTTCGAGATCATGGACGAGGTTCGGGCGAAGGTACGCCAGCTGACCGGCGTGGACGTCTTCCTCATCGCGCCGAGCTCCCTGCAGCAGGGAGCCGGACAGCCGGTGCAGTTCGTGATCCAGGGTCCGAACCTGGACAGCCTCTCCCACTACGCCGACTCGCTGGCCGCCCGGACCCGGGCCCTGCCGGGCTTCGAGGGCGTGGACACGAACGTGGACCTGAACAAGCCGGAGCTCGGCGTCAGCGTGGACCGGGAAAGGGCGGCCTCGCTGGGGGTGAGCGTGGCGGACGTGGGCACCACGCTGCAGGTGCTCATGGGCGGCGTGGACCTGAGCGACTTCGAGCGCGAGAGCGAGCGGTACGAGGTCATCGTCCAGGCACGGGACTCGGCCCGGGTCACGCCGGAGGACCTGAGCTCCCTCTACCTGCGGGGCGAGGGCGGCCGCCTGGTGCAGCTGGCCAGCGTGGTGAACGTGGAGGAGGGCGTGAGCCCGAACCAGATCAACCACTTCGACCGCCGCCGCTCCATCACCGTGAGTTCGAACCTCTCCGGCGGCCTGGCCCTGGGCACGGCCCTGGAGCGGGTGCAGGAGACGGCGGACGAGGTGCTCCCGGAGGAGTTCACCACGGCCGTCGCCGGGCAGTCGCAGGACTTCCGGGAGTCGTTCCAGAGCCTGCTCTTCGCCCTGGCCATGGCCGTGGTGGCGGTCTACCTGGTCCTGGCCGGCCAGTTCGAGTCCTTCGTGCACCCGTTCACCATCATGCTGGCCCTCCCCCTGGCCCTGGTGGGCGCCGTGGCCGGACTGGCCGCCCTGGGGATGACGCTCAACATCTACAGCATGATCGGGATCATCATGCTCATGGGCCTGGTCACCAAGAACTCGATCCTGCTGGTGGACTTCGCCAACCAGGCCCGCCGCGGCGGCATGGAGCGCGACCGGGCCGTGGTCCGGGCCGGCGTGGTGCGGCTGCGCCCGATCCTCATGACGTCGGTGGCCATCATCATCGGCGTCATGCCCATCGCCCTGGCCCTGGGCGCCGGCGCCGAGTCCCGCCGCCCCCTGGGCGTGGCGGTGATCGCCGGGATGATCACCTCCACCGCGCTCACCCTGATCGTGGTGCCCGTCTTCTACCTGATGCTGGACGACGGCGTGGAGTGGGTGAAGCGGCGCGCCGCGGCCCTGGCGGGAGCCGAGGCCAGCGCCGGGGTAGCGGCCGACGACCGGGCGGCGCCCCCGGGCTGAGGCCCCGCGGAGCCGCCCCGCGCTCCATCTCCGCGCAGCGGGCGGGAGCCGGGGACAGCGACGGGACCCCGACGCCGCTTCCAGGGGTAACCGGTTGTTAACATACTTTAGTGAATATCTTCACTACCCCTTTGACACGGACATTTTACGGGTTTACACTGTTTACATGGCAACCCAGCGAGAGAACATCCTGGACAGCGCGTGCGACCTCTACCTGGCGGAGGGGCTGGAGGGCTTCTCCATGCGCCAGCTGGCGCGGCGGGTGGGGGTGACGGCGCCGGCGCTCTACCGCCACTACGAGAACAGGGAGGCGGTGCTGGCCGAGGTGGTGGGCGAGGCCTACCGGCGGCTCCTCCAGTACCTGTACCGGGCGCTGGAGGGCGACACGCCGGTGGAGCGCTTCCGGCGGGCGGGGATGGCGTACCTGGACTTCGCCCTGGAAAACGCGCGCCTCTACCAGATGCTCTACGCCTCGCGTGACGTGCTGGGCATGGAGCGGCTGTCGGAGGAGGCCCGCGCCCAGTCCTGCGCCATCGGGCAGTTCTGGCGCGACCGGGTGCGGGAGGTCATGGACGCGGGGTTCCTGGAGGAGGCGGACCCGGAGCAGGTGTCCGTCACCCTCTGGTCGCACGCCCACGGCCTCATCGCCCTCCACCTGAGGGGGATGCTGGAGGCCGGCGAGGAGGAATTCCGAAACCTGTACGCGGAGTCGACCCGCAGGGTGCTCCGGGGCCTGGCCACCGGGGAGGCGCGGTCCCGGATTTCCGAGAGAGACAACACCGGCGTGGAGAGTGCTGGACGATGAGGACGCGGAGAACGAGAGAGGAAGAGGGAAGGGGACGAGCGGGCGGGCGCGCGGCGGTCGCCACGGCGGTCCTGGCGCTGGGTGCGCTGCTC
>CAZFDK010000042.1:0-24376 GCA_964518305.1 uncultured Gemmatimonadota bacterium
GAGTCACCTCCAGTGTACGGACCGGCGTCATCACGGGATCAACGCTCGGAGAGCGCGGGGCGAAAAAGGAACGGGGCGGGACGTCGATGGCTGCCCTGCGAGCCTTCTCCGTCCACGACGGAAGGAAGAGAGACCGACCCGGTGACCGCCCTGAAAGCACAGAGCCATACAGAGAAAACGGGACCAGTTCATCCGGCGGTAGATACCAGCATCCCGGTCACGGTTCCGGCGGAGCGGGGAGTCCCAGGCGCACCGTGACCGGAACCGGCCGCTCGCCGTGCTCGGCGAAGGGCAGCACGGCGCGAGCCGTGTCGGCCTGGGCGACTGGCCTGGAAGACCGAGGGCGGAAGGTGACGATGCGCGCCCCGGCCGAGTCGGGAAAGTGACCGTAGAACGGCAGGACCTTCACCTGAAATCCGTCGTCCGAGTCGGTCTGCCCGAAACCGCCGTCGAAGACAGTGTCCGATGCGGTCGGATCGACCGTCACGTAAACGTTCCCTGTCGCCGTCGAATCGTGAGCGAGCACCCGTGCCTCCACGAGAGCACATCCGGGTATGGCCGGAGGCATGCAGGCGATCTCCTGAGAGCCCGAGCGGGTGGCCACAGGCCAGAAGAGCCGCAACGAAGACCAGCCATCCGAGGAGTCGACGGAGTGCCCCCGCTTCATGGCAACGGGAAAACCTCCTCGTCGCGTCACGTGCCCGACTGCTCGAGGCCGGGGCGGACGACGCCGACGGGTTGACTGCTGCCCCGCTCCGTGGACAGGAGCTTCTGCACGACCCAGCCGTCCTCGGAAGGCGATCTCTCCAGCCCGAGCGTCAGTCCCAGAAACGCCAGTCTCCCGCCTGGCTCCGACGCGTAGTAGATCTGCGTGGAGACGGTCGCCGTCTGCTTCTGCAGGGATTCGAGCTCGGCGCTGATGAACCCCTCCTCGTCGTCGGGGAGCCGACATCCCTCCTCGTACTTCTCTCCCAGGTCGTCGGAGCAGGTGATCTCATACTCACCCGAGGCCAGGCCGAGCTTCTCCGTCACGGCCGTCGCGGCTCCGGGCGAGATCTGTTTCCGACCGCGCGGTGTCGGATCGAATTTGAACTGCCGAACACGCGGCAGTTCGTGGCGTTTCTGGAGCCACTGGAAAGTGTACCGCAGCGCCTCCGTATAGCCCCCGGCCCTGTTCGCGCCCTCCTGGCCGAGCAGGGGCATCGGGAAGCTGGCCAGGAGGAACACGAGGAGGACGCCTCGCCCCCCATCCGGATCAGGCGAGTTGCCCGTAAAGGGAACGTCTCTGCCGGTGTGCCCGCCGCCGTTTCACGGATCGGACCCGTACCGAGTCCCCCCGAATCCATTCCACTGGCCCGATCCGATAGAGAATCGCCGGAGCTCCATCTGCCCGGTGATGGACACTGGTTTCCGGCTCTGGGTCGGCGCTTATGTACTGTCCGGCGTCCAGGATCCGGCACTCCGAGACGGAAACGACCGGTGGTGAGCTGTCTCTCAACGCCTCGAGCCACTTCTCGGGAGGAGAGGCGTCGCGGCCGTCCCTTCCGCGCTGCGCGAGACAGACGTAGCTGCCGTAGCCGGTACCTCGCAGTTGCTCGAACCGCTCCGGCGTCAGCAGCTCCTCCAGGACGGCTCCCTCGATATCGAGGCGGACGCACGCGGCACCCGACCTCGCTCTGCAAGCAGGTTGGACGGGGTCGTGCAGCCCCCGTCAGTGGGATGCCTCCGCTACGGTGATGAAAGTCGCGACGACATTCCACCGACAGCGTGCCCGGCAGGCGACGAATCGAGTGACACGGTGTCGAGAAAACCCGCGTGCCGCCGCCATCGTGTCGGGATACGGGAATTATCCCACGATCCGCAGGATGTCGTTGATGATCACGAAGATCATCAGCGCCGCCACGACGACCACGCCCGCCTGGGTCCACCGGATGCGCTGCTCCGGCGACACCGGCTCGCCGCGGATCCCCTCGATGCCGAGAAAGACCAGGTGCCCGCCGTCGAGCACGGGAATGGGTAGCAGGTTCAGGATCGCCAGGTTGATGGACAGCAGCGCCATGAAGTCGAGCAGCGCGCGAGCGCCGGCCCGGGCCGCCTGCCCGGAGAGCTGACCGATGGCCACGGGTCCGCCCAGGCTCTCTGTGGAGACCGAGCCGCTGAACAGCCCGCCCAGCCAGTTCACCGTGAACGAGGTCCACCGCCAGGTCTCCTGGAGTCCGTAGCCGGCGGCCTGGACCGGCCCGAACCGGTCGAAGCTGATCCGCGGCGCCACACCGATGCGGCCGAAGCGGAGCGTGTCACCTGCGGCCGCGCGCACGTTTCCCCGGGGGACGACGGTGAGCTGGCGTCTCTGCCCGTCGCGCTCCACCACGACGCTGATCGCTTCGCCCGGGCGACGCTCGACACGCTGGGAGAGGTCGGTCCACTCCTCGACCGGCGTGCCGGCCACCTCGACGATCCGGTCCCCGGCGCGGATGCCCGCCGAGTCCGCCGGGCTCCCCTCCATCACCGTCTCGATGGTGGTGCCGACGCCGGCGGCGGGCTGCATGGCCTGCAGCAGGACCTGGCGGACCGAATCCGAGGCCGGCAGCGGGATTTCCAGGGTCCGGCTCCCGGCCAGGCCGAGACGCACCGTGCTGTCCTCGGACGTGAGCAGCGCGATGCGGAGGTCGCGCCACGAGGCGACAGGCTCGCCGTTGAGCGATTCGATGGGCGTCCCCGGCTCCACCGCCGAGAGCTCGAAGGCGCCCTCCGGGACGTACTCCTCCTGCACGTCCCCCACTGCGGCGTCCGGCTCCGGGGACACGCCCCACACGGCGGAGATCGCCGCGTAGGTCAGGACGGCGAAGAGAAAGTTCATGATGACGCCGGCCGAGATGACCAGCGTCCGGGCCCAAAGGGGCTTCGCGTCGAAGTCCCGCGGCGAGGGCTCCCGCTCCTCCTCGACCGACTCGCCCTCGATGCCCTCCAGGGCCTCTTCCTCCTCCATTCCGGCCATGCGCACGTATCCGCCCAGGGGGAGCCACGAGAGCACGTACTCGGTCTCGCCGTACTGGAAGCCGACGGCCTTCGGGCCGATGCCGATGGAGAAGCGGGGTACCTCGATGTCCACCGACTTCGCGGCCCAGAAGTGGCCGAGCTCGTGGACCAGGATCAGCACACCCAGCACCACGATCGTGGCCAGGATCGTCGTCAGCACCGGGCGCCTCCCGTCCTCTCCTCGTCCTTCGTCGCGTGTCGTGTCATGGGTACCGTCTCGAGTCTCGCGGATGCGGTCCTGCTCTCGCCGCTCCCTGACAGCGTACACCGCAATCGGCTGCAGAGGGCACGCCGCGGAGCAGGCGGCCCGTCCTCGCGCCGGGAAGGCTGTCGGGAGGCGTTCAGAGCAGGTTCAGATAGAAGTACGTCACCGGGAACACCCACAGGAGCGCGTCCAGACGGTCCAGCATTCCGCCGTGTCCGGGAATGAGCTGGGACGAGTCCTTCACCCCACACTCGCGCTTGAGGATCGACACCGAGAGGTCACCGCCGATTCCCGCACCGCCCAGCAGGAGGCCGAGGAGCAGGCTCGGACCCAGTCCCGGTGCCGCGGTGCCGCCGGCCACCGGCAACAGAAGCTCCCCGTACAGCCCGGCTACCGCCGTGGCCGCCGTCACCCCGGCCACCGCTCCCGCCCACGTCTTGTTCGGGCTCACCTGGGGGGCCAGCTGACGGCGCCCCCAGCGCTTGCCCGCCAGGTAGGCCGCCGTGTCCGACAGCCAGGTCACTGTCACCGGGAAGAAGAAGAGCAGCGTCCCCTCCAGCCGTCCCGAGGCCAGGGTCTCCCGCAGCGGAACCGAGAAGGCCAGCATGCCCCCGATATAGAGGGCGCCGAACCCCGTGAGCGCGGCGGCGGTCATGGGGCCCTGCCGGGGCGGCACCCGGGCGGCAGCAACGCCGGTGGCCAGCAGCAGCAGAGGGGCTCCGGCAAGCCAGGTTGCCTCGGGGCTCACCGCCTGGGACAGCAACGGGAGGAGCGCCGCGCCCACCGCACCCAGGACGCGGATGGGGCGATAGCCCTCGCCCCGGTAGATGCGGACGAACTCGTCCATCCCGACTCCGGCGAGGACGGCGAGGCCGGCGGCGAAGAACCACCCGCCCGCGTACACCACCACCACCGTGAGCGGGATGCCCAGCGCTGCGACCAGCAGGCGCGTGCGGAGGTTGTCGCTCACCGCGTCCTCCGCGTCCCGAGTCCCGCGTCCGTTCCGAGGCCGCAGTGTTCCTCCGCCGGGGTCAGGACTGCACCTTCCCGAATCGACGATCCCGGCTCTGGAAGTCGAGGAGCGCCTCGTAGAAGTCGGCCCTCTGGAAACTCGGCCACAGCACCTCAGAAACGTGGAGCTCCGCGTAGGCGATCTGCCAGAGCAGGAAATTCGACAGCCGCCGCTCACCGGAGGTCCGGATGAGCAGGTCCGGGTCGGGCCAGCCGGCCGTGTAGAGCTCTTCCTCGAAGCGCTCCTCGGTGATCTCCTCCGGCCGGACGGCGCCGAGCACGGCCAGCTCCGCCAGTCGCCGCGCCGCCTGGACGATCTCGGTGCGCGATCCGTAGCTGATGGCCAGGTTCAGCTGCAGCTCCTCCCCCTCCCGCGTGGTGTCCTGCAGCTCCTCCACAGCCCGTGAGGCCGACTCGAAGAGCCGCTCCAGGTCGCCGAACACCTGGACACGGACGCCCTGATCGCGGAGTTCCTCCTTCTCGCTCTCCACGTACTCCTGGAGCAGCTCCATCAGCGCCGCCACCTCCGGCTCGGGACGCTGCCAGTTCTCCTCGGAGAAGGCGTACAGTGTGAGATGCTCGAGGCCCACGGCCAGAGAGGCCTTCACCATCTGCCGCACCGTCTCCATGCCGCGCCGGTGTCCCTCCCACCGCGGTAGATCCCGCTGGTCGGCCCAACGCCCGTTCCCGTCCATGATCACCGCCACGTGACGGGGGACCTGCCCCTCGAGGACCCGGTCCCGGAGCTCGACCGCCTCCTCCGAGCCCGTCTCGTCCGTGCCGGCCTCCAGGGCCGCTCCATCGTTCGCGGTCGCGCCGTCAGTCATCTCCGCCTCCCCCGTCGGCCCATCTCTCACGTCCCGCTTCCGCCTCGTCGTCCACAGTCTCACCCAGGCCTTCCAACCCGCGCCCCCCGCCCTGCAGGCTGTACGCCTCGTACCCGGCCTCCTGCATCTCTTCTGCCAGGTGCGCCGTCTTGTGCCCCTTGGAACAGACGAGCACGTACGTCTGCTCCTGGTCCAGCTCGTCGAACTCTTCCTGCAGGCGCCGGAAATCCCGCCGCTCCGAGCCGGGCCAGTGCCGCTCGTCGTACTCCCTCTGCGGCCGGGTATCGAGCACGCTGGCTCCTTCCGGGATTCGGTCGATGAAGAGGTGCCCGCTCGCGATCTCGGACTCGGTCAGACCTCGCAGCTCGAAGGTCTTCCGCTCCGCCACAGCCCGCTCCAGAACGTCCGGGTCCAGGCTCGCCTCCGCCTCCCCTGCCCGGTCGGGTGAGGCGGCCGTCACCGGACGTCCCGGCACCATGGCGCAGTACTCCCGGACGCGGGCCGAGAGCTCGAACGTGCCGATGCGCCGCGAGCGGTCGATGATCTGCTCCTTGTCGAACCCCACCAGGGGCCGGAGCACCGGCAGGTCGGCGACACCGTCGATGGCCCGCAGGTTCTTCAGGGTCTGCGAGGAAACCTGGCCGATGGACTCGCCGGTGACCAGCGCCTCGGCGCCGGCCTCTCCCGCCACGGCAGAGCCGGCGCGGTACATGAGACGCTTCAGGACGACCTGCCAGTAGGACTCCTCCACCGAGCGGCGGAGCTCCTCCTGCACGGCGGTGAAGTCCACCACATGCAGGTCGGGCCGGGTCCCGTAGCTCCAGCGGTCCGCCACCTCCTTCGTGACCTCCAGGACCATGCGCCGGTACGCGCCGCCGCCCAGGTTGCAGAAGAGGTAGTCCACGTCGACGCCCCGCCGCAGCGTCATCCACGCGGCGACCACCGAGTCGAACCCTCCGGAGACCAGTGCCAGTGCCTTGCCCTGCACCCCGAGGGGGAGGCCGCGCCCCGCCTCCACCTTCTCGGAATACAGATACGCCCGGTCCTCCCGCACCTCCACGTAGACCGTGACCTCCGGATGGTCCAGGTCGACTTCGGCGCCGGGATTCAGCGCGGCGCCCAGGTCCCGCTGCACGTCATAGGAGTCGAAGTCGTGCTCCCCGCTTCGGCGCGCCTGCACAGCGAAGCGCCTGCCGGCGACCCGCTCGCCGAAGAGCCGCTCCCCGCACTCGACGATGGCGTCCACGGAAGGGGGGCAGGTGCCCTCGATCTCGGAATAGGTGGACAGACCGAAGACTCGGCCCAGGGGATCCAAAATCGAACGGTCGGGCCCGCGGACGAAGAGCCGGTTCCAGCGGCGCTCGATCTCGACGTCGCCCTCCACGTCGGAGAGGGCATCGCGGAGGTTCTTCACCAGGCGCTGGTGGAACTGGCTGCGGGTCCGGTTGGACTTGGTCGTCACCTCACCGGCCAGCCGCAGCATGGCGAGGCACCCGGCATCAGGGGTGCAGTCCCGTTCCGGAGCGGGCGCGGCGGCGCTTCCGGAAGACTCACCATCGTGCTGTGGGTCGGGTGCGGTCATGACCGGGAAGCGGCGTGGGGACGCGCGACGCCGGACGGCGTCGCGGTCGGGAGCCGACGACAGGTGCTTACGAGCACCGGAACGTAGCCCGGCGAGACGGCCCGTTCAATGCCGCTTCGTCTCGCTCTTCCGCCCTGGCTCAGGCACGCGCCGTCAGGCCACCCCTCCCGAGACGTCCAGCGGCTCGGCCTTCCAGAAGAGATCCCCGCGGCGATAGACGGCCCCGCGCTCCTCGACCGGACAGCTGAACACGTGCCGATGCAGCGGGACGCTCTCGAACAATTCCCGGTCGGGATACCGCCCGGGCACCCGGTGGGTTCCCCTGCACCACTTGCAGCGATAGTAAGCCGGCACAGCGGACTCCTTCGTCCGGTGGCCGACACGAATGGGGTGAGTTTCGGGTCGCATTCGCGCCAGTCTGACGAGCCTGCATGGACCCGTCGGAAACGGGATGATACGAAGGGAATCGGCGGTCGCCTCGTCAACCCCGCGCGCCAGCCGTCCGCCTCTCCACCGGAGCGGGATCCGCCGTCTCACGGGGCTGTGCCGCCGCGGGACTCGGCTGACGAGGGCGACGGCTCGGCAGCGGCTCCGAGCTGCTGGATTCACCTCTTCAGTCTCGTTGCGTGAGCGCCACGCCGGTGGCCGTGAACGCAGGATCGATCGAACGAAAACAGCGCGCGCCGGCGTCCGATCGTCCCTGTGCAGACGGACAACGTGCCGTACGTACCCAAAAAGACGTTGTACGGCACGCCGGTTGCCTCTCTCCGATCTCCGCGTTTCGGCCCGAACCGATCGCACGACACTCAGCAGGAGGGGAGCGCTGTGAACGTCGAGAAGAAGATATCGGACGTCCTGAGGGGAATCGGCTTCAGTCAGGTCGCCGTCGAGGCGGCCAGGGACGATCGGCGGGACGGCCAGTTCCGGGTCACCTGTACCGCTCCGCTCGAGGACGGCGAGATCAGCGGTGCCGTGGAGGTGGAGAAGCTGACCTGGATGTCGCTGCCCGGCGGCGAGGACCTCCGGATCCAGGAGCTGGAGGTCCGGGACCGTATGAACGACACGCTGTGGATCGGCATGGACCTCACGGCGGGACAGTCGGCCGCCAGGCAGTGACCACGCCTGTCGGAGCGATCGGCCGGAGACCGGTCGGGGACGGGACCTCGTCCGGCTCTAGTCGGCGTCCCCTCCCCCCGCGCCGCTTTCCCTGAATGGCCGACTGAAGTCCATGGGCATGGGGAGGAACGCGAAGGTGGTTCGCTCCTCGCTCACGTCGGCCATGGTCTGCAGGTAGCGTAGCTGGAGGGCGGCCGGGGCCTCGCCCATCATCTCGGCGGCCTGGACCAGCCGCTCGGCGGCCTCGTACTCTCCCTGGGCGTTGATGACGTTCGCGCGGCGGTCCCGCTCACTCTCGGCCTGGTTGGCCATGGCCCGCTTCATGTTCTCCGGCAGGATCACGTCCCGGACCTCCACGGAGGTCACCTTGATGCCCCAGGGGTCCGTCTGCCGGTCGATGATCTCCTGGATGTTCTTGTTCACCATCTCCCGCTCCGCCAGGAGCTCGTCCAGCTCCACTTCGCCGACCGTGCTGCGGAGCGCGGTCTGAGCGAGCCGGCTCGTGGCGGAGCGATACTCCTCCACCTCGATGACTGCCTGCTCGGCATCCATCACACGAAAGAAGACGATGGCGTCGACCTGGACGGTGACGTTGTCCTTCGTGATGACCTCCTGGGGGGTCACGTTGATAGTGAGCACGCGCATGTCCACGCGCTCAATCCTGTCGATGAACGGTATGAGGACGATGAGTCCCGGCCCCTTGACCCCCTGAAACTTCCCCAGGCGGAAGACCACGGCGCGTTCGTACTCGCGAAGGATCTTGAAGATCTGGGGGAGGACGACCACCGCCAGCACGGCAATGGTTCCGAGCCATGTCAGGATGGACTCCATTTGCTCGCTCCCCTCCGCTTGAAGATTCGGGCCCCCTCTTTCGTACCGGAAGTTGCCCTCGTCTGCAACGCATCCGAAGGATCAAGCGTGTTGACCACCGGCCTTCAGGGTATGCGGAACGGCAACACATCCGGCGACAACACCGGCCCCCACAGGTACGATATTATTCTCCTATTTTTATGCAGATCATATAGTTAAGTACTACCTCCTCCCACACGTAGATCATCGTACGGAGATAGCGCGACGTGGGTCCAGGTCTCACCCCCTCACCAGCACCGGGGGTGGATGGATGACGGAGCGCGAGCCCCGGTTCCGACTCCGGACGCTCGGCGACCTGGCCCCGCGAACCGGCCGCCTCGAGGTCGACCTGTGGGCGTACGACCGCGCCCTGGAGGAGGGCGATCACGAGCGTGCGGTCGAGCTCTACGACGGCGGCTTCCTCGAAGGCTTCAACGGGGACGTGAGCCGCGAGCTCCTGATCCACGCGCTGGTGGGCGACGGCCACGGCGAGGGCTCGGCGCCGAGTCGCACCCCTGCGGGCATGCCGTACGCGGCGACGGCGACACCACCCGGATCACCGGACGACCCTACGACGAGCACCCGCTGGACTTCTCTCCCGACGGCCGGCTTCTGCTGTACAGCTCCGGCGTCGAAGCACGGGAGGGAGAGCGCCACGACCTCTACGCCGGCATCCTGAATCCGAAGAGCGTGCGACGCCGGATGCTGGAGCCCGCGGAGCTGACGCGCGTGAAGTACGGGGACTGGTCGCCCTGCGGGGCCCGCCTCGCGCTGGCAGGCGCTCCCGAGGGAGGCGACCGGGAGGTGTGGGTCGCACCGGTCGAGGGGGGTCGAAGCGTGAACGTGTCGGGACACCCCGCCCGGGACGATGAGCCCGCCTGGTCTCCCGAGGCCGACCGGATCGCGTTCACGTCCCACCGCAGCGGGAACACCGACGTCTTCATCGTCCGTCCGGACGGAACGGAGCTGCGCCAGCTCACCCACCATCCAGCTCCCGACCACGATCCCGTCTGACTGTCCAGCAGTGACCTGGCGTTCGTGTCGGAGCGGAAAGAGGGATCCGACCTCTGGTGCTACTTCCTCCCGAACGGCGAGCTCCGACGGATCACGGACCTCGGCGACGTGAAGGAAACGGTCTCCGCCGATCTCCGGGAACCCGGACGGTGGATCGATTCCGTGCGGATCCGGACGGACCGGAAACGGGTGGTCCCCGGCGAATACCTCGACCTCCGGGCCGAGGTCTTCGACGCCCGGGGACGGCGCCGTTCGGCGGCGGACACGACGCTTCGGTGGAGCATCTCGGACTCCGCCGGCGTCAGCCGGCCCGACGATGGAGCACTTCATCGGATCCGCCCCGATCGGCGGGATCGAGGTCCACTCGCGGGGTCCGTTCGTGCCGGTGCGTCGAGGCGGTCGGCCGAGGGCCGTGCCGCATCCCTTCGATCCCGGCGAGTGGCACCGGTACACGCTACAGATCTCCCCGGACGGTGCTCTGTGGGTGCCCGTGGACGGAGTGCTCCTGCGGCGATCCTCCCGAGATGCGGTCGATCCCGAGGAGGCCCCCAGAGCTCACCTGACCCTCTACGGACGCTCCGACAACACGGACGTCCTGTTCGGACCCGTCCACGTCTTCGACGGGCCTCGATTCCGCCTCGAGTAGCGTATCCTGCGACGACCGCCCGTTTCCTGACGGTCGTACCTCCCCCTTTGTGACGGCTCTCTGACGGCCGGCTGGCAGTGATGTACGTGCCCGAGCACGGAAAACGCCGGCAGCGCGCCGGGGCCGGACACCAGTTCTGCCAGGATCCAGAGGACACGAACAATCACCGGCGAGGGAGGCCCGGTGTCGAATCTGCGCTTCGTAACGGCGGTCCTCTTCATCGCGACGCTCGTCGCTCTTCCCGCACACTCGACCGCCCAGGAATCGGACGACGGCTCGTCGGACAGCGCCGTTCTCCTCATTCCGCACGGCGGGGCGTACCTGCCGGGTGTCGACGGACTCGGTGACATCAAGACCGGAGTCGACTCCCTGCTGGAGGGGCAGGACATGACTCTGGTGCTCGGTGGAACCCTGCAGTTCGCCTCGCCAGACGGCCCGCTCAACTTCAGGATCAGCGGCGTCCGGACCACGGCGAGGGTGGTAAGCACCGAAGAGGTGGGGGGCGATCAGGCGCGCACGGAAGACTTCATGGCGATCACGGGCGACCTCGTCCTTCGTCCCATCCCGCGATTCCTCGTCCAGCCCTATATCCTAAGGGGCGCCGGAGCGCACGGCACCGGGATCGCAGGAGAGAGTGCGGGAAGCACCGACGCCGAGGAATGGAACTTCATCGGCAAAGTCGGCGGTGGTGTGGACGTGCGCATCGGAACCCGCGGCGTGGTGGTCTCCGCCGAAGTCGTGGACTGCCTCTCGGGCTTCGGCGACGACGGAGATCTGTCCCACGATGCCCTGGCACTGGTGGGACTCGGCGTGCCGATCTTCTGATCCGCGCGCTCGGCGGTCCCTCCGTCACCGGACCTCGATCTCCGAGCGGGGGTCCGGCTCCGTCCACACCTCTCGGACGAGCGTCCCGCCCTCCTCGGCGTCGGAGATGACCGCCGAGCGCTCCAGCAGCTCCTCCAGCTCCTCGCGGCGCTCCACATCACCGCGCACGGTGAACACGAAAAGGCCCTCCTGCACCCAGTAGACGCCCGCCACCTCGGTGCGCTGAGGGGGATCGAACCGGTCCTCGTCCCACCGCCGCTCGAACCCGCTCTCCTCCAGCGCGTCGTCCAGAACGCCGGGACGGATCTCCCACGGGCGACCGGGATCGACCTGACAGCGAACCAGGGCGTTGCGGATCATGGCGGCTCAGAGCCCCGTCCCGACGGTCGATGGACGACTCTCGGACCTCCGGACCCTCGCCTACAACTGCGGTGGTGGCGGGGAAAATTACAAGCGGAGCAGGCGATCCCACGGCTTCGCTCCCGAAGCCCGCTCCCTTCGTCCCCACAGGCCTCGCCCGGGAGCGTGCGAGGCTGCCGACATTCCCTACCTTTGACGCGAACCGTACCGTCGGAGCGACGGCCGGCGGGCTCCCGAGACCATGCACGGATCAGGATGGAGCCGGAGTCCACGCAAGGAAGGACGGAGGAAACGGATGTGGAATCGAGACGAGGAGAAGGACGAGGAGCCGATGGAGACCACTGAGCCACGATCGGACGCGTCCGCCACCGGCGATCATCGAGGCTCGGCCGGGGGCGATTCCCCGGCCATCATCGGCAAGTCGATCACCATCCAGGGCGAGGTGACCGGCGACGAGGACCTCACCATCCAGGGACACGTCGACGGCTCGGTGAGCCTCGACGAGCACGCCGTGACGGTCGGCCCGGACGGGAAGGTGGACGCCGACATCATCGCGCGAGTGATCACCGTGGAGGGCCACGTCGACGGCGACCTCGACGCCGACGATCAGATCGTCCTGCGGGGATCCGCCCGCGTGGAGGGCGACATCTCAGCGCCGCGTGTCGTGCTGGAGGACGGCTCCTACTTCCGAGGCGCGGTGGACATGGGCACCGAGTCGAAGGGGGGCGGTTCCGGAACGGCCGGGGGTTCGTCCTACGGACCGACGCCGTCAGCTGCCGGCGACGGGTCGAGCGGCGACGTGGAGGACGAGGACGGCGTCCCCGACGACGAGACCTGAGCCCGCTGCCGGTGGACTGGCTGCGCAGGATCCGGGGCCTCTTCTCCCCGGCCGAGGAGCCGACCGAGGAACCCGAGCCCGACCGGGGCCCAATGGAGCGCTCAGCCCCCGGCATCCGGGCCATGTTCGAGCGGCTCAGCGAGGAGGACAGCTGCGCCGTCCTGGATCTCGGATCCGCCGCGGGACAGAGCCTGCAGATCCTACGACGCTTCGCCGGACGCGTTCGGTTCGCGGATCTGCTGGCGGTGCGGGCCGAAAACGGGTTTCCCGCGGCTCTCGAAGCCCTTCCCTCCGATCCCGAGCGTCCCTTCGACCTGATCTTCACCTGGAACGCCCTGGACCGGCTTCGTCCGAGAGAGCGGGACCGCCTGATGGAGCGGCTCTCGGAGATCAGCGCCCCCGAGGCCCGCCTTCACACCATCGTGGGCACAGCCGACACCCCCCACAGCGACGACGGCGAGATCCCCTACCGGTTCGGGCTCCTCGGTGTGGACCGGATTCGCTACGAGCTCTCCGGCCGGACGGAGCCCTACCGGGAAGAGCTCCTCCCCGCCGATGTTGAGGAGCTGCTCGATCCGTTCACCGTCTCACGCGGATACACGCTCAAGTCCGGACTCCGGGAGTACGTGGCGGTCCGCGGAGGCCGGCGAGGCAGAAGCGACTGACCCGTCCGACGAGCGGTCAGTCCTCACGCCGCGTCGTGCCGTCCGTCTCGTGACGGCGATAGAACATCAAGTGAGCATGGACGAACTCGGCGAAGGCCTTCTCGAACCTCACCCTCGGTGACCCGGCCAGGCTCACCTTCAGCTGGTCCCTGAGGCGCTCCGGAAGCTGCTCCCACGCGTCCGGGACCCGCTCGCCCGGCTCCAGGTGGTCGTCCACCGATCGCAGCGCGTTGGCCATCTCCCGGCTGAATCTCATCTGCGCCCCTGGCTGACGTGAGCGTTCCTGGCCTCCGACCGTCCGGCGGGAGAACACACAGTTTCACGTACCGTACCGTACGGGTCCTGCTCGTGACCCCTACCGCTCCACGGTCCTCAGTCCTCATTCAGCGGGAGGCCCTCCGTCGGTCGCCGCAGAATGCCACACTCCTTTCAGAGTGCAGGGGGAGCCGCCCCGCTCGGGCGGGCCGCGGGGCGCGGGGCAGGCACCCTCACCGGGCCGTCGCCTGCCGTGCGCAGAATCCAGGTGGCCAAGCGGCGGCAGCCAGGAGCCATGTGGAGTCGGTATGTGACGTCATCCGGACCCCGGTCGTCTTGACGGCGGAGAGAGCCGAGAGGGGAAAGGCTCCCTTCGCGGCCTCGTTGCTGCGTTCGAACAGGGCGCGCGATCCTGCAGAGGGAGGAGTGCCAGATGAGCTCGACAGAGACTGCGTCGGACACGTCCCCGCAAAGGCGGCTGCTGCCCTCGCGCTGGGCGGAGCTCGGAGCGAGAGCTGTCGGCTGGCTGTTCGGAGGCTCCCACGGCAACGGCGACTCGACGCTGGAGGCGGCCCCGAAGCGTGGAGAGCGGCCGAGAGCGGTCAGCAGCGCCACGGACAGCGACTCGGCCCGAAAGCTCCGGTTCTGGTTCACCGAAAGGAATCGGGGCACCCTGTAGAGCGCGTGGGAAGCGCCCACTCCGGCCCGGGAGCGCCGCCCGTCCCTGCAAGGGCGACGCAGCATCGTCGCGCTGATCGCGCGCTCGACCGCCGGCCGACCTCGCATTCCACGGTCCACCGGTCGTGAGAGGGCCCGTGTGCGCCGGCTGGAATTCGAACCGCGGAAACGAGGCCTCGACGTGACCGAAGAGTATCGCATCCCGACCTACCGCGTCCGAGCAGAGCTGCTCCTCGCCGGCCAGGAGACGATGCCCGCAGACCTGTATCTCGGGGAGCAGTCCGAGCGAGAGCTGGGCCGGGAGCGCCCCCTGGACCTCTTCAACGGCAAGAAGAGCTTCTTTCCGGTGAAGCTCCCGAAGGACGGAACCGCCCTGATAAGACGGACGGCCGTGCTCGTGGCGTCCCTCACGGCGGAGGACGCCCGCGAGAACGATCCCAGGGCTGTCGAGCTCCTCGCCGAGGCCCGGACCGAGGGCACCGACGCCCGCGAGGTCGACGTGGAAGTGCTCCTGGAGGAGGGGACGCGAATCACGGGGACGGTGGCCTACGTCCTCCCTCGCGGCGAGCGTCGACTCCAGGACTTCCTGAACAACTCGGAGACCTTCTTCCGTGTCTGGGACGGAGAGACCCTGCGCCTGGTCAACGGCGATCGGGCCGTGACGATCACCGCCCGGTCGGACTGACGGCCCGGTTCGGCCATCCGAAGGGCGCCGGATCCCCGCCCGCCCCTCCCGCCGGAGGACGTTCAGCGGACGACTTCCCCACGTCAGAAGAGAAGGAATACGGCTACATGAGCGATACCACCGACACCATCGACGACCTGATCTCCCGCCTTCACGAAACCGATGCCGAACGGCTCGTCCTCTTCGCGGGACGGCCGCCCCTGCTCGTGGGAGACGAGAGGACCCGTCCGCTTGCCGACGCTTCCCTGACCCCGGACGCGGTGGCCCGCATGGTCGAGGAGCTCCAGAGGCGGGCCCGGGGGCGTGCCGCTCGCTCCAACGGCCGGTCGCGCTTCCGGGCCTCCACCCCGGCCGGTCCCGTGCGGGTGCAGGCCGAGATGGGCGGAGACAGGACGCGGGTGCTGATCAGCCCGGAGGAGGAGCCGGAGAGCCCCGACGACGACGGGCCCGCGGCCGGGGCGGATCCCGAATCCGACTCGGGACCGCAGTCAGCGGGGCCCGACGCCGGTCGGGGGGGGAGCCGGGACGCCGAGGGCCCGGTGGAACGGCTGCGCGCTCTCCTGAAGGAGCTGGTCGATCGCGGGGGATCCGACCTGCACGTCTCGGCCGGCGAGCGCCCCTTCTACCGGAAGGACGGCGAGATGGGCGTCCTGGCCGGTGAGCCCTCGATCCCCCCGCCCGAGAGCCGGGAGATGGTTCTCTCCGTCGCGCCGGAGCGGAACCTGAAGGAGTTCGAGGAGACTCACGACACCGACTTCGCCTACGAGATCGAGGGCGTCGCCCGCTTCCGGTGCAACGTATTCATGGATCGGAATGGGGTGGGGGGCGTCTTCCGCCAGATCCCGAGCGAGGTGTGGACCGCCGAGAAGCTGGGCCTGTCCGACGCGATCCTCGACCTGTGCGAGCTGCCCAAGGGACTGGTGGTGGTCACCGGCCCCACGGGATCCGGAAAGTCGACGACCCTGTCGGCGATGATCGACTACATCAACCGCAACCGCTCGGACCACATCATCACCATCGAGGACCCCATCGAGTTCACCCACGAGAACAAGAACTGTCTGGTGAACCAGCGGGAGGTCGGCGTCCACACCGAGGGATTCAAGGTGGCCCTCCGGGCGGCGCTGCGGGAGGACCCGGACATCGTGCTCATCGGCGAGATGCGGGACCTGGAGACCGTCGAGATCGCCCTGGAGACAGCCGAGACCGGGCACCTGGTGTTCGGCACCCTGCACACCAACACCGCCCCCTCCACGGTGAGCCGCGTCATCGAGCAGTTCCCCGGCGAGCAGCAGAACCACATCCGGGCCATGCTCGCCGAGTCGCTGAAGGGCGTGATCGCCCAGACGCTCTGCAGGCGCGAGGAGGGCGGTCGGGTGGCGGCCATGGAGGTGCTCCTCATCAACAGCGCCGCCTCGAACCTGATCCGGGAGGGCAAGAGCTTCCAGCTGCCCTCGGTGATGCAGACCAGCGGTCAGGAGGGCATGCAGACGCTGAACGACGCCCTCGTGGAGCTGGTGGAAGAGGGGATCGTGACCCGCGAGGAGGCCCGTCGAAACGCCGTCGACACCGAGGAATTCGACAACACCCTCGCGCGGTCGCAGAGAGCCGGAGGCGGCATCGGCGGAGGATCGACGCGGGGAGGCAGGCGGGGACAGCGAGGCCGCTGACCGGTCACGACCGGCGAGCCGCTCTTCCCGTCAGGGGGTCGGAATCCCGCTGAGTCCCGTCGCGCTCTCCACGAAGAGCCAGAAATCCGGCGGGAAGTACGTGAAAAGAGCGTACGCCGCGAGCTGGAGCACGAGGAGCACGCGCCCGGTCCACGCCAGCGACCGAGTCATCGCGCTCCGGATCCGCATCCAGGCGGCCAGGGCCTGTCCGGCCGCCACCGCCACCACGAACGTCCCGATGTCCAGGACCAGGAGATTTTCGCCCAGGATGGCCGTATAGCCCGTGAAGATCCCGACGATCAGCGCCGCCGTGACCAGAAGCGACACGCCCTTCACCGGCCAGATGTCTCCGGTCTTTCCCGGCGATGCGAGTCGCTCTCCCAGCGTCCACGCCACGCCGGGCCAGAAGGCGAGCTTCAGATGCTCCCAGATCGACTCGTTGACCGCCGCCACCAGGGCCATCGGTCGCCAGCCGTCCACCCACCCGAAGGCGAAGTGAAGCGCCGACCCGACGAGGACCACGAAGAGCGCACCCGCCGCCTCCCGGGTGACGATCCTGCCCGAATCGACCTCGGGCCGGGTCACTGTCGCTCGAGCACTCGGCCGCGCCGTCCGACGGCCCTTTTCATGGCTCGTCATCTCCCTCTGGTGACGGGACCCTCGGGCGGATGTAACATACTCTCGGACCAGCTCAATCTACGGTAGACAGGACCCTCTGTCCCGGCAAAGCCGGGCGTCGGCGCTGGCCGGACCTCGCTCCCTTGCGCATTCTTCCTCACAGCCGCCCATGCCCTCCGAGCCGCCGCCGACGGACGCGTCCCTGCTGACCCTCCCGGGCGCCGAGTCGAGTCGACGGGGCGTCAACGGCGTCCGTCTCCACGCGGTCACCGCCGGCGAGAAGACGGGCCCGCTCGTCGTCCTCCTGCACGGCTTCCCGGAGTTCTGGTACGGCTGGCACGAACACGTCGAACCGCTGGTGGAGGCCGGATTCCGCGTGCTGGTTCCCGACCAGCGGGGATACAACCTCAGCGACAGGCCGGAGGGAGTCGGCAGCTACCGCCTCGGCACGCTCTCCGCCGACGTGCGGGCCCTGATCCGGTCCGAGGGACGCGACTCCGCCCACCTGGTGGGGCACGACTGGGGCGGGGTCGTCGCCTGGGACGTGGCCCTTCGCCACCCGGAAGCACTCGACCGCCTGGTCGCCGTGAACGCGCCGCATCCCGCTGTCTTCAGGAAGACGCTGACCTCGAACCTCCGTCAGCTGCGCAAGAGCTGGTACATGTTCTTCTTCCAGCTCCCCCGCGTGCCGGAGTGGGTGGGGAGCCGCAACGACTTCCGTTGGTGGAGCGAGATGCTCCGGAGGAGCTCACGGGATGGAGCCTTCACCGAGCGGGACCTCGAGCGCTACCGCGCCGCCTGGCGACGAGAGGGCGCGCCCCGGGGAATGCTCAACTGGTATCGCGCCATGTTCAGGTACGCCGACGACCCGCCGCGAGGCCGGGTCGCGGCTCCGACGCTGGTCCTGTGGGGCGAGGAGGACGTGGCGCTCCTCCCGGAGCTGGCCGCCGGGAGCGTGGAGCGCTGCGCGGAGGGACGCCTGGAGCGGTTCCCCGAGGCCACGCACTGGATCCAGCACGAGCGCCCCCGCGAGGTCACCGACCGGATTCTCGAACACCTCGGGGCGCGGTGAGGAGAGGAGCAGACGACCGGGACCGTCGCCGTCAGTAGCTCAGGCTCAGCTCCAGGTCCAGGTGCGTCCGCGCCAGCGAGAAGCTCTCCTGCTCCGTGAGCGGCTGGCGGCGCTCCAGCCCCAGGCCGTGGAAGAAGACGGACCAGCTCGCCTCGACGGTTACGTCCAGGCCCTGGGCTCGTCCGCCGAGGTTCCGGATCGGAACGGCCTCGAGCCCGGCGCCCAGATGCCAGGTGTTGGGGAGGAGGTTGTCCGGTGGGAAGAAGTCGGGCTGCCGCTTGAAGTCGGTCTCGTCCGGTGACAGCGGCTCTCCCCCCAGCGTGGCCTCGTCCAGCCGGAACCAGCTCAGCCCGTATCCGCCCTTGACGAAGGGAAGGAGCGAGCCGGTCCGCAGGTTGTAGCGCAGGGTTCCCGCGTATTCCCACAGCTCCAGGTCCGCTTCCACCGGGACCAGGCCCTCGGCGACGTCCGAGCGGATGTCGAAGCCCACGTCGCCCTGCACGCGCCGGATGGTGTTCACACTCACGAAGCGCCTGCCGATGTGGAACTCCACCCGGCCCACGGGTCCCGTTCCGACCTCCGTGTTCACGTTCTCGATCGAGGTCGGCGACTCCGGATTGTCGAGAACCGGTCGAATCTGGTCGAAGAGGACCGGGTCGGTGAAGAGCAGCGCGAAGTTGTCCGGGAAGGTGGAGATCGACACGCCGCCTCCAGCCCCCACGAAGCGGAAGGGAATCCGCTCGGCGGGAAAGTAGGTCGGATGCCGGGCCTGGAACGGTGCGCGCGCCGGCGCGGCCAGCACCCGCCACGCGAAGTCGAAGGGCGGGAGCACCGTGAGCGTGGGCAGCGTGAGGTTCAGGTATCCCCACTCGTTCACGAAGGCGTCCTGCCATCCCAGCGGGAAGGTCCCCGCCAGCTTGTGGGGCCGGTACCGGTTGTCGCTTGTGAGCCGGGCGGTCCGGTTCCACTTGTTGTTGTACGAGGGGCCCGGCGTCGAGAGGTTGCCGGTGGGAGCGTGAGGCACGACCCCGGCGAAGGGGGACCGGACGGCCGGATAGCCGAAGCGGACCGGCATCACGTGCCAGAACCAGCGCCGTCGGACCTCGAGGCTCTCCAGCGCCGGGTCGATCACCCGCTCCCAGTCGGGCAGGAGCCGGAGCCGCTCCCGGCTGTCGTAGCGGACGAGCGTCTCGGGGGGAGCCCGGGCGGTGTCGTAGACGCCCCAGTGCGGGTTGAGTGGCCCGGAGATCGCCTCGGCCGCCCCGCCCGGCCCGATGTCCTTCCACAGGCCGGGAAACGGGAACGAGGCGTGGCCGTTCTGGCTCACGCCGCCCGGCGGTTGCAGCAGCTGATCGAAGCCCTTGTTGTCGCCGCCGATGTAGACCACCGGGTGGGTGTTCACCCGCCGCTCCTCCTTCGTGCGGTAGGCCATCTGCCGGGTGCGGCGCCATATCCACCGCTCGCCCACCGACTCGGGCTCCCGGCTCCGCACCTCCTTTCGCCATTCGTCGCGGGACTGGTAGACGTTCGGGTCCAGGAAGTCGAGAGTCATGGCGTTGAAGTGGAAGAAGTACTCGACCCGGGCGATCACCAGGTCCTCGACGACGTCGGGCTCCCCTGTGAGGATCCGCCGCACCTCGGCTCGGGAGAGGGCGGCCTCCTCGTGTCCCCGCAGCGTGATCACCACGTTCATCGGCTGCCAGTCGCCCTCGTGGTTGTTGCCGCCGTCGTTGGACGGGTAGAAGGCGAAGTACTGCATCACGAACTCGTAGCGAGGCTCCTGGCCCGGCCCGGAGACGTCGAGCAGGAACGGGTGGGGATAGATCTTCTCCCACCCCCGGTACGTCCGCGGGAGTTCGCCCGAGACGGGATTCCGGTAGAGGCGGCGCCAGTCGGCCGGGCTCTCGCCCGGGAAGTCGAAGTAGAGGACCCGGAAGGTGCGGTCGGTGGGGTTCCGGGTGGCCGGCGCGCCATACGCGCCCCCCTCTTTCCGCCGGGGGTCGAACCGGCGGAGAAGCTCCCGCAGCCGCCGGTATTCCTCCGGCCCCATGCCGGGGGACACATCGATCGTCTCGGTGCCGGCCAGCGTGCCGCCACCCCGGGTGAGGTCCCAGGTGTCCACGAACATCGGAAACGAGCTCCCGTGGCGCATGAACCGCTCGAAGGCCAGCGGCCGCTCCGTGGTGTTGCGGACCATGAACGGGGCGAAGCGGACGGCGATCCGCTCGAGCCGGCGGTCGCGGGCATCGTCCACGCCGTTCTGGGGATCCACGTCCCGGTATCCGGGCGCCGACCGGTCCCCGTAGAGGGAGAATCTCCGGCTCGCGTCCGTCTGCTCGGTCAGCCGGGGCTGGGAGAGGGGAACGAACCGGAGGTACTCGTCCCGGGGAATCTCCTGCGCGCCGGCGGCCGGAACGAGCGCGGCCAGCAGGAGGGCTCCGATCCCCGTGGCGACGCCAGCGCCCGGTCCACGCCGATCCGTGTTCGCGGTGCGATGTGCCATCGACGTATCGAGTCCCCCGCTCACCCTGCGTTCCGCGTCTGAAGATGCCGCTCTCCACGGCATCGGACCAGGATTCCCGGTCTTCTCTGCCTGGGCTCGATTCGCCTCGCCCGGGGCACCCTGATCTCTCCGAAATCTGCACCGGACTGCCGGTACGATCAGGCCGACATGTTGCTGTCGTCGGGCAACTCCCGCAGGGTCAGCCCCCCGACCCGCACGACCAGATCGGCCACGGTGAGATCATCTCTGGTGTCGGCGGCGCGCCGCGCGAGGGCGAGTACGGACGCACCGTCGAGGGCCGACAGCGGGGTTCGCACGAGGTCACCAGCTTCATCGAGAGAGGTCGATCCTACGAGGCGAGCCGTGAATTCCGCCAATACGTGTGCGACCATACGACGGTGAACAGTCGCCTCCGGAGACGGACCCGATCCCAACAGCCAGCGGGCCTCCTGATCCGACAGCTCCAGCAGCCTGGTGGTGATCTCCCACCCCGGCCGCCCCGTCGGATCGTAGCGACGCGGGAAGAAGCGAAGCGGCCGGGACCTCCTCGGCCACAGCAGGCTCCCACTCGCCGCCTCGCTGTCCTCCCCGAGATTCCACCACGCGAACACGTTGGCGGCCGCCGACAGGAGGGCCAGTGCGCCCAGCGACAGCCCCTCCAACCACGGAGCCAGTTCGCGCACCGACAGGCTCCATGGAATCACGATCAGCAGGAAGAAGAGCATCAAAAACGTCCGCGGCAGGCTCCGGCGGAGGATCGCGGCACTCGCCGCGGACAGCCACCAAGGGGCGAGCGTGGCCCGGAGAGTCCCAGCGTAGACCCACCGGTGCGCGAAGAGCCGCAGGGCGAGGAGACTGACCGCGAGAACGGTCAGGAGGCCCGTCACGGCGGGAAGATAGAGCCGGGTCTCCGCCCATGGTCCGAGCGTAGACACCGCTACTCGGAGCACCACCGCCCCCGACAGGGCGGACGCCGCCAGGCTCGCCGCCCGCAACAGGATGTAGGTCCGGAACGGATCGGTCCGCACCTGTCGCGTGCCCATGGCCACGAGGCACCGAACGAGAGCCAGCGTTCGCCGTACGACGCTCACGGGACATTGCCGCCGTCGCTCAGCCTCCGCCGTCCCGCGGGGCGTCCCGCTGCAGGGGGGTGACGTCCGGGCTCCACCGGTCGTCGCCCAGGAGGTGGCGGGCGAAGTACTCTGCCCGGAGCCAGAACCAGTAGTCCTCCGCCTCGTCGTAGCCGTGGCGCTCGCCCGGGAAGACGAAGAAGTCGAAGCGCTTGTTCGCCTCGATCAGGGCCTCGGCCATCCGGTAGGTGTTGGCCGGGTGGACGTTGTTGTCGATCGTCCCGGTGGTGAGAAGCAGGCGGCCCTTCAGGTTGTCGGCGAGCTCGGAGTTCTTCTCGATCGAGAAGTCGAAGGAGACCTCGCCGGAGTCGTCCACGACCTCCTCGACCCCGTGGTGGGTCTCCGACCACCACCGGTTGTAGACGTCGTTCTGGTGGTTGCCGGAGGAGGAGACGGCCACGTCGAAGACGTCCGGGTACTGGAGGAGCGCCGCGGTGGACATGAAGCCGCCGCCCGAGTGGCCGTAGATGCCCACCCGGTCGGCGTCGACGAAGTCGTGGCGGGCGGCCAGCTGCTCGACGGTCACCTTCTTGTCCTCGAGCCCGTAATCCCGCAGGTCGCCGTAGCCGTAGGTGTGGTACCAGCGTGAGCGGTCCGGGTGGCCGCCGCGGTTCCCCACGGTGACGACGACGAAGCCGAGCTGGGCGAGCCCGACCAGGTGCCCGGTGGCGCGGAACGACTTGGCCACCGTCTCGGTCTGCGGGCCCGGGTAGACATAGAGCACCACGGGGTACTCCTTCTGCGGGTCGAAGTCGAAGGGGCGGTACATGACCCCGTAGAGGTCCGTCACGCCGTCGCCCGCCTTCACGCGGAAGGGCTCGGGCATCTTCCACCCGGCCTCCCGGAGCCCGGTCAAGTCGGCCTCCTCCAGCTCGGCCACCACCTCGCCGCGGGCGTTCCGGAGCACCGACCGCGGCACGGTGTTCACCCGCGAGTGGTTGTCCACGAAGAAGTCGGCCGACTCGCTCATCTCCACCCGGTGGTCGTAGTCGCCCGGACTCAGCAGGCGGAGCTCCGAGCCGTCGAGTCGGACCCGGTAGAGGTGGTCGTAGTAGGGGTCCTCGCCCTCCTCCCGGGCGTTGGCCGTGAAGTAGACAAGCCCCTCCTCCTCGTCCACGGCCTCGATCTCGTCCACGTGCCATGCGCCCTCGGTCAGCTGCTGCTCCACCGTGCCGTCGGGCCCGTACCGATAGATGTGCGACCAGCCGTCGCGCTCGGAGATCCACAGCACGTCGCCGTCCTCGAGCAGCTCGGGCCGCTCGGTATGGAAGTAGGTGTTGAACCGCTCCTCGACGACGGTCCGCTCTACCTCGCCGGTCTCGGCGTCGGCCACCATGAGGTCGGCCCGCGTGCGGTCACGGCTCTGCCGCAGGAACCAGAGCTCCTCGGAGTCGTCGGAGAGCCACACGCGGCGGCGGGGCTCCTCGGAGCCCGGGTAGTGGAACTGGCGGTCGTCGAGGACCGTCATCGTCTGGTCCGTCCAGGCGTCGTCCTGCACGCGGACCTTCTCGCGGTCCTCCAGGTCGTAGATCCAGATCTCGTTGCGGGTGACGCTGTCCTCGCCGGGCATATCGTACTTGTACTCCTCGAGCTCCGGCCGCTCGTTGCCGACCGAGTGCACCACCCACAGCTCGTCCACGTGGCGCTGGTCGGCCCGCACCAGGGCGAATCGCCGGGAGTCCTTCGACCAGGAGATGTCCGCTTCCTTCCGGTGGTCCTGCTCCTCCTCCCACTCCGTGAGGGTCTTGCCGCGGCGACTGTTGTTCGCCGCGTAGCTGTAGTACTTCTCGCCGTCCTCGGTCAGCCGGGTCTCCTCCACCTCCACCGCCCGGGCCGCCGAGTCGGCCTCCTCGCCGTCCTTCCCCCTGCGGGCGTCGAGGATCTTCTCGTAGGCCTCGCCCGACATCATCCACAGGTCGTGATTCCGGGCGAAGACCACCGTCTCGCCGTCCGGCGACACGCTGGCCCAGTCCGGGTGGTCGTCGGGCTCCTCGTAGTCCTTGAGCTCGCGCAGCGTCTGCGTCTCGAGGTCGTACTCGAAGTGGAAGACCTTCCTGTCGCCCTCCTCCTCGGCCGCTCCCCCCTCGACGTCCTGCTTCTCCCGCTGTTCCTCGATCTCGTCCTTCTCCTCCTCGTCCTCCTGCTGCGAGGACTCCACGTCGAAGCGCAGGGTGGTGCCGTCAACGAACCGGAGGTTCTCCAGCGGGAGGTGCTTCGCGTCCCAGGGGTCCCGGGTGATGCGGGTGAGCTCGGCGGCCAGCCGCTCGCGGTCGAAGATTTCCCGCTGGGTGCCCTCCTCCGGGTCCACGATCCAGTAGCGCTTGCCCTCGGCGGTCTCGAAGTCGTACCAGAACCGCTCCGTGCCCTCGATCCACTGCGGGTCGACCCTCAGGGCGTGGACGAGCTCCTCGAGCTCGTACGGGGCGAAGCGGGAGGCGAGCTCGTAGTTGGCGGATCCGGGGCCGCCTACCCGGGCCGGCTGATCGTCGGCGGCCTCCTGGGCCGCCAGCGGGGAAACCGGCGCGCCGACGGCCGCGACCAGAAGCAGCGAGGCGGCGGCGAGGGCGGCACGGAGAGCAGGGGACTTGGAAGCCATGGGATCGCGGGATCGGGATGGGAGGCATCGCGGCCGAAAGCTGAGAAGATCCAGCGTAGGTCGCCGTGGCGGTGGCGTGCAACAGGTGCGCGGCGGGCAGGATGGCGGGCGACCCGAGACGGCAGATGTCCGGGCACCGCAGACGCCTCCTGTTGCTTGCCCGGCGAAGAGGACCACGACGGTCCGACTCAGCAG
>CAZFDK010000043.1:0-11485 GCA_964518305.1 uncultured Gemmatimonadota bacterium
GGCCCTTCTCGTGGCGGCCGGGAGCCCGTGCGGCGGGCTCGCCCGCGCCGCGGCGCCCTCCTCCGGGCCCGACACCGTCGAGACGGGCTGCGAGCACGTCGACAGCGTCCGGACCCCGGACGACGCTCCCGCCGATGGTGCCGACACGACCACTGCCTCGCGTCCGGATCCCAGGACCGTGCTCAGACGGGCGCAGGAACGCTACCGCTCCCTCCGGTCCCTGGAGGCGCAGTTCCGCGAGCGGGTGCAGGTGCCGCTCCTGGGAAGGGAGCGAAGCGGACGGGGCACCTGGTACCAGAAGGGGCGAGGCCTCTTCAAGCTGGCCTACAGCGAGCCGCCGGACGACGTGATCGTCTCCGACGGCACCCACGTCTGGACCTACTACCCGAGCAGTCAGCCCGGTCAGGTGACCCGCACGGCGCTGGAGGAGAGCGCCCGGGGACGGGAGATGGTGGATCTCATGGGCCGCATCTTCCGGGAGGCACGCCAGGGGTACCGGGCCGAGTACGCCGGCCGGGAGAGCGTGGGTGGAGTCGAGACCCACCACGTGGTGCTCACGCCCACCGGAGAGGCCCCCTACCGGCGCGTGGAGCTGTGGATCGCGCCCGAGGATCAGCTGGTCCGAAAGTTCGACGTGACCGAGGAGAACGAGACCGTGCGAACCGTGACGCTCACCGACCTGCAGCCGAACGCCGAGATTTCCGATTCCGTCTTCGAGTTCGACGTGCCGGAGGGCGCGGAGGTGTTCTCCGGATGAGCGGGCGGGATGAATCCAGCCGCAGAGCCGAGGCCACCGACCAGGAAGAGCTCTGGCGCCGGGCCCGGGACGTCATGCCGGGGGGCGTGAGCTCACCGGTCCGCGCCTTCAACGCCGTCGGCGGCGAGGCCTTCTTCAGCGCCTCCGGCCGGGGCGCCTATCTGGAGGACGTGGAGGGAAAGCGCTACCTGGACTACGTGCTCTCGTGGGGGCCGCTGATCCTGGGCCACGCCCACCCCGAGGTGGTGGAGTCCGTCCGGCGCGCCGCCGGGGAAGGCGTGAGCTTCGGCACCTCCGTCCCCGGCGAGGTGGAGCTGGCGGAGACCGTTCGCGAGTGGTTCCCCGGCGTGGAGATGCTCCGCTTCGTGAACAGCGGCACCGAGGCCACCATGTCGGCGGTGCGGCTGGCACGGGGCGTCACCGGCAGGGATCTGGTGCTCAAGTTCGACGGCTGCTATCACGGGCACGGCGATTCATTCCTGGTGGAGGCGGGGTCCGGTGTGGCGACCTTCGGGCTGCCGGACTCACCGGGTGTGCCGTCGGCCCTCTCCGAGCTCACGCTGACGGCGCCCTTCAACGATTTGGAGACGGTCCGCCGCGTCTTCGACCGGCACGGCGACCGAATCGCCGCGGTCGTACTGGAGCCCGTGGTCGGGAACGCAGGTCTCATCCCGCCGGTCGACGGTTTTCTGGAGGGGCTGCGGGAGGTGACTCGGGACCGCGACGCGCTCCTGATCTTCGACGAGGTCATGACCGGATTCCGGGTCTCCCGCGGCGGCGCCCAGGAGCGCTACGGTGTGGAGCCGGACCTCACCACCATGGGCAAGGTGCTGGGCGGCGGGCTCCCCGTGGGCGCCTTCGGCGGCAAGCGGGAGTGGATGGGCGAGGTGGCGCCGGACGGCCCCGTCTACCAGGCCGGCACGCTGAGCGGCAACCCGCTGGCCATGGCCGCCGGCCTGGCTCAGCTCAGGGTGCTCGAACGCGAGGATCCCTTCGGGGAGCTGGCGGACCGGGCGGAGCGGCTCGTGGAGGGTATCCTCGAGCGGGCGCGGGAACGGGGCATTCCGGCCACTGGAGCCGCCGAGGGCTCCATGTGGGGGGTGCACTTCACAGAGGGCCCGGTCCGGAGCTACGACGACGCCCGCCAGGCCGACGCCTCCTTCTTCGCGCAGTATCACCGCGAGTGCCTGGAGCGCGGCGTCTTCCTGGCTCCGTCCGCTTTCGAGGCCGGCTTCCTCTCCACCGAGCACACGGACGAGGACATCGACCGCACCCTGGACGTGGTCGGCCGGGCCATGGACGCGGCCCGAGAGGAGTCCTGAAGTGAGCCGACCGGTCCGGCTGGCCGTCGTGGGAGCCGGAGGGGCCGCGCAGGTCGTGCACCTGCCGATCCTGGCGAAGCTCCGGGACGTTGAGATCGCCGGCGTCATCGACGTGCGCGAGGAGATGGCCCGGACCATAGCGGACCGGTTCGAGGCCGCCGAGGCGGCCGACTCCCTGCAGGAGCTCCCCAGCTTCGGCGACCTGGACGCGGCCCTGGTCTGCACGCCGAACGATTCGCACGAGGACGTGGCCCTGTCCGCCCTGGACGCCGGCCTGCATGTGCTCTGCGAGCGGCCCATCGCCACGAGCAGCGAGGCCGCGGCGCGGATGATCGACGCCGCCCGGGAGGCGGATCGTCATCTCATGGTGGCCATGAACCACCGGTATCGACTGGACCTCCGGCACATGCGGAAGTTCGTCCGGAGCGGCGAGATCGGCGAGCCCTTCCTCGTGCGGGCCTCCTGGCTCACCCAGCGAGAGCCGAGGCAGAGGCGGGGCTGGCGCCGGGACCCGGAACTCGCCGGAGGAGGCGTCCTCATGGACCTGGGCGTCGCCGCCCTGGACGCCGTCCTGTGGACGCTGGATTTCCCGCAGGTGGAGCAGGTGACGGCCCACTTCCACGAGGGCGACCGCGTGGAGGAGTCGGCCGCCGTGCTCCTGCGGACGGCCACCGGCGTGACGGCCAGCGTGGACGTGAGCTGGGAGCTCACCGGCGAAGGGGGGCAGGGCGTGCTCTTCGCCCTGGGGAGCGACGGCTCGGCGGAGACGCCGCCGCTGGAGCTGCTGAAGGAGATGGAGACCGGGCCCGCCGACGTCACGCCCCCCCTGGAGGTGGACGAGGGGAACGTCTACACGGCGTCCTACCGGCACGAGTGGGAGAGCTTCCTGCGCCGGGTCCGGGGTCGCGAGGAGCCGGAGGAAGAGCGGGAGCGTCGGGACGGCGGTCGGGAGCATGTGCAGCTGATGCGGGTCGTCGAGGCGTGCTATCGCTCGGCCCGGGAGGGGCGAGAGGTCCGCGCTTGAATCCTGGAGGCCGATCGTGACCGGCCTTCTGCACCGCCTGCGTCCACCGCGGGACGGGATCTGGTGGATCCTCGCATCCGGCCTGCTCCTGGGGGTGGCCCATCCCCCGTTCCATCTCCTGGCTCCCTCCTTCGTGGCGCTGGTGCCCTTCCTGTTCTGGGTCGGACGCCTCCCGGCCGGGCCCGAGGGCCGAAGTCGCGCGCTGCGGGGCGGGTTCTACCTGGGGCTCCTCTACTTCACGCTGGTCTTCTACTGGCTCGTCGTGGCGCTGATCTACTACACGCCGCTGGCGATCCTGGCCTTCGTGTTCCCGGTGCTCATCATGTCCGGCTTCCTGGCACTGGCCACGCTGGGCATGCAGCAGGTCGTCCACCGGCTCGGGGCGCCGCTGTGGCTCGCGGCGCCGGTGTTCTGGACCGCGTCGGAGTGGGCGCGAGGTCACCTGGGGCCCGTCTCCTTCCCGTGGATGGAGCTCGGCGCCACCCTCACCGGCTACCCCCGGCTCATCGGGGCCGCCGACCTGGTGGGGACGCGGGGGATGAGCTTCTGGCTCGTGCTGGCGAACGCGCTCCTGGCGGTCACCTGGCTCCGGTGGCGAAGACGGCGCGTGGGGGGGAGCGCGGCGGACTCCGAATCCGCCTGGACGCGGCTCCGGGCGCCCATCGCGTCGCTCCTGGTCGCGCTGGCCCTTCCCGTCGGCTACTCCCTCTACCGCTTCAACACCGTGGAGATGGAGCCGGCGGCCAGGGTGGGCGTGGTGCAGCCCAACATCCCGGAGGACCTCAAGCTCCAGAGTTCGCGGGCGGCGGACAGCGCCCGCTCGGCGTCCGAGAACCTCCTGCGGCGTCCGGAAGTCACCGGGGACGAGCTGGACCTCGTGATCCTCCCGGAGACCGTGTTCCCGCTCTTCATCGATGGCATCCCCTCCGCCGGGTACCCGGGGCAGCCCGGAGTGCGGGAGTGGGCGTCCCGCACAGCGCGTCGGCTGGACGCCGCGCTCCTGTACGGTGGCATCGGCTCCGACGATCTGGGGGGCGGCGAGTTCCGCTACTACAACTCGGCCTTTCTGCTGGATTCCACCGGAACCCGGATCGCCCGCTACGACAAGCGGAACCTGGTGCCGGTCGTGGAGCGCGTTCCCTTCGTCGACCCCGGCTGGTTCCGGATGGTGAACTACTTCGGCGGCTACGGGGTGGGGGAGAGGATGGGGGCCATGGAGGCAGGGGGGACGAGCTTCGGCGTCCTCGTCTGCTACGAGTCCATCTTCGCCCGGCAGAGCCGTCGCTACCGGCGCCGCGGGGCGGAGTTCCTGGTAAACATCACGAACGACGCCTGGTTCGGCCGTCACGAGCCCTGGTGGAGCCGGACCTCCGCGCTCTGGCAGCATCCGGCCCACCTGGTCATGCGTGCGGTGGAGAACCGGATGGGCGTGGCCCGGTCGGCGAACACGGGTATCTCGGGCCTGGTGGATCCGCTGGGTCGGTTCCACCGCCGGACGGAGCTCTTCCGACCCGCGTCGTTCGCGGCCACCGTCTACACGTCGAGCGAGGTCACGCTGTTTACGAAGTGGGGCGATTGGATGGGAACGGGCTCGGCAGTCCTGGCCCTCCTCGGCGCCGTCGCCGCCGGATGGCGGAGGAGGACGGATAGCGGGGGAGAGAGCCCGGATCCCCGTAACCGCGCCTCCGGTCCCGACCGGCCGTACGACGGCTGACGAGGGCCGGGACACCGGGCTGAACACTGCCCGCGAGAACGGGGTACACGCCACGAGAGCGACCGCGGACAATGAGGAACGGGGGAGCGATGACGGACCAGCGACCGATCTCGGACGGGGAGGGACAGTCCGGATTCGCCGGGTGGTGGACGCCGGTGGCCGTTTCGGCCGCCCTCCTCCTGGTCACGGCGGCGGTCGCGCCGCGGGCGGCGGCTCAGCAGACGGGCCCGCCCGATACGATTCCGGACGCGGTGCCGGACTCGGTGCAGTACGAGATGCGCGGCCTGACGGTGGAGGCCACCCGGCCCACGCTCACCGGAGGCGGAGCGACGGCTGTCAACATGTCCATGGATTCCGTGGAGGTCGTGCCGTCGCCCACTCTGGACGAGGTGCTCCGCAACATGCCGCTGGTCCGCGTCCGCCGGAACTCGCGCGGCCAGGTGCAGCCCTCCGTCCGCGGGATGGAGGAGCGTCAGATTGCCGTGCTGGTGGACGGCGTGCCCCTCACCGTGGGCTGGGACAACCGTTCCGACCTGTCGGTGATTCCCATGACCGCGGCCAACGAGGTCGACATGGTCCGGGGCCTCTCGTCCGTGCTCGCCGGGCCGAACGCCCTCGGGGGCGTCATCCGCATCGGGATCTCCCAGGGACCGTTTCCGGACACGCTGACCAGTCCCCTGGACATGCGTGCCGCGCTGGACCAGACGGGCTCGTTCTCGCTCTCCGGTGAGGTGGACCACCTGACGGACGTCGGCGGCGGCGATCTCTGGGTCAAGTACGGCGGCGGGTTCCGCGACGGAAACGAGCACGCGGCACCCTCCGCGCTCGCGTCGCGGTTTCCGCGTGGCGTCACCGAGGACGACCGGATCCTCAACAGCGACATGCAGTTCGCCAACGGATTCGCGTCGGTGCGCTACCAGGCCGACGGCGGCGAGTGGCTGTCTTTCTCCACGGCGGCCTACTCCACGGAGCAGGGCGTCATCCCGGAGCTCCACCTCGTGGGCAGCGACCAGCCGGCCCCGCGCTACTGGCGCTATCCCAACAGGTGGCAGTCCTTCAGCTCCCTTTCCGGCGGCACCGGATGGACGGAGACCCCGCTCGGTGAGGGCGACCTGGAGCTGTCACTGGGCTTCGACCGCCAACACATGGAGATCGACGGCTTCTCGGGCCCCAGCTACGCCGACAGCGTCGAGGGCGAGGTCGGCAACGACAGGACGATGAGCGCGCGCGTCCTGGGCGACCACACCCTGGGACCGGGAACGATCAGCGGATCCTTCACCTGGGCGGAAACGTGGCACGAGCAGATCCTCTCCTCGTCCCCGACCGATCCGGACGAATTCAAGCAGAGGCTGGGGAGCGTGGGCCTCGAGCTCTCCGAGCCGCTGGCTCCGGGTCTCGACGGGTGGATCTCGAACCCCAGGCTCACCGTGGGCGGAAGCTACGACTGGGCCTCGACGCCCCAGACCGGCGACTTCGAGCCGCGAGCGGGCATCGACGGATGGGGGTTCCGGACCAGCGCGGAGGCCACGGTCGCCGAGGGTGCCGTCAAGGTCCACGGCGGGGTGAGCCGAAAAGTACGGTTTCCGGCGCTCCGGGAGCTCTATTCCGGCGCCCTCGGGAAGTTCGAGCCGAACCCGGATCTCGGTCCGCTCACGCTGAAGGTGGGGGAGCTCGGGACCACCCTGCATGCCAGCCGGAGGCTCGAGCTGCAGGGAACCCTCTTCCAGCAGCGGCTCGAGGGCTCCATCGTTCGGGTCCCCATCGGTGACGGTCTCTTCCAGCGTCGGAACGTGGGTGAGCGTCGCGCGACCGGTTTCGAGCTCGTCGCCAACTACCGGCACTCGGGCCTCGTGCTGCGCGGAGGCGTCACGCTGCAGGACGTCGAGATCCGCCAGGACATCGACGACGACGGCGAGCTGGAGGTCTCCCCCGACACCAGAGCGGAGTACCAGCCCGAGCTCTCCGGTGACCTCTCGGCGACGACGCCGGAGTTGGCCGGCTTCCGCCTCCGGGGCCAGCTCCAGTACATCGGGTCCCAGTTCGGGGCCAACCCGCAGACGGAGGAGTTCGAGGAGCTGGATCCCACGGCGTACCTCGAGACCGGGCTGAGCCGGAAGATCGGACAGGGCTTCCTCGGGCTCCCGCCGCTCCGGGTCTCGGCGGTGGCCGAGAACCTGACCGATCAGCTCGTCTGGGATCAGCTCGGCCTGCCGCGGCCCGGTCGCACCGTCCGCGTTCAGGTGGAGCTGCGGTAGCCGCGTGACACCTCCCCGCCCGGTGGACCGGTAGCCCGGGAGAGAGCGATCGCCGTGCGGGCCTCCTACAGCCCCGGCTACTACGTGTCGCTCCCGGAGGGGCATCCCTTTCCCATGGGGAAGTTTCCGGCGCTGCGTCGGATCCTCCGCCGGGAGGGGCTGCTGCCCCGGCGGGACGTCCTGGAGCCCGCGCCCGCGCCGTGGACCGACCTGCTCCTGGCCCACACCGCCGGGTACCTCGCCCGCCTCGATCGCGGAACGCTGGGCCGCCGCGCCGAGCGCCGCATGGGGCTTCCCTGGTCCCGGGGCCTGGTCCGGCGGTCGCGGCTGGCCGTGCAGGGGACGGTGGAGGCGGCGCGGATGGCGCTCCGCGACGGCATTGCCGCCAACCTGGCCGGGGGAACGCATCACGCCTTCCCCGATCGGGGGGAAGGATACTGCGTCCTGAACGACGTGGCCGTGGCCGTGCGGCTCCTTCGCCTATCCGGGGACGCGCGGCGGATCCTGGTCCTGGACCTGGACGTCCATCAGGGGAACGGAACAGCCGCCGTTCTGGGGGACGAGCCGGGGGTCACCACGTTCTCGCTCCACGCCGAGAAGAACTATCCGTGGAGGAAGGTGCCCTCGACCCGCGACGCCGCTCTCCCGGACCGGACCGGGGACGAGGCGTATCTGGAGATGCTGGCCGCGGAGCTCCCGCCGCTCCTCGGTGCCGCCCGTCCCGAGCTGGTGTTCTACCTGGCAGGGGTGGACCCCGTGGCGGGAGATCGCTACGGTCGCCTCTCCCTGACGCGGGAGGGCCTTCGGCGACGGGAGCGGCTGGTGCTGCGGACGATGCGGAGACAGGGGGTGTCCGTGACCCTGCTCCTCTCCGGCGGCTACGCCCGCTCGCCGGAGGCCACGGCGGACCTTCACGCCGAGGCCCACCGGGCCGCCGCGGAGATCTACGGCGGACGGTCCGGGAGCCCCGTCGCGGGGAGGCGAACCAACGGGAGCGAGTCGAGCCGCGCCCCGACGACCGAACCGACACCGGCGACGAGCCCGGGAGGGAAGGGATGCACGGAGAGCACGACCCGAGGGAGTGCAGCGAGAACTTCCTGAGCGGAGCCATGGACCTCCTGGAGGTCGACGAGGAGACCCGGCACCTCCTCCGGGGGCCGTTCCGCGAGGTGGCGCTGGAGCTCCCCCTGCGGCGGGACGACGACGCCCTCTCGGTCTTCCACGGCTACCGGGTTCAGCACGATCACAGCCGCGGGCCCTTCAAGGGGGGGTTCCGCTTCCACCCCGAGGTGGACATGGACCACTCCCGGGGACTGGCCTCGGTGATGACCTGGAAGACCGCCGTCGTGGACATCCCCATGGGCGGAGCGAAAGGGGGCATCGACTGCGATCCCCGCGAGCTCTCGCGGGGAGAGCTCGAGACGCTCACCAAGCGCTTCGTCCAGAAGCTCGGGCCGCTGCTGGGCCCGGACGTGGACATCCCGGCGCCGGACGTGGGTACGGGTGCGCGGGAGATGGCCTGGATCTACGCCGGCTACGCCCGGACCCACGAGAGGGACGCGCCGGGCGTCGTCACGGGCAAGCCCCTGGAGCTCGGGGGCTCCCGGGGCCGGACCGAGGCCACCGGCCGCGGCGTGGCCATGGTCACGGAGTGGGCGTGCGGGGCCGAGGGCATCGACCCGGAGCAGGCCACCGTGGCGATCCAGGGCTTCGGCAACGTCGGCAGCCACCTGGCGCGCTTCCTGGACGACCTCGGGGCGAGCGTGGTGGCCGTGAGCGACATCGGGGGCGGACTCCACCGCGGTGACGGCCTCGACGTGGAGACTCTCTTCCACCAGATGAACCTCGAGGGGAGCATCGACACGGTGACCGAGAGCGACGTGGCGCACGAGCCCATCAGCAACGAGGAGCTGCTGGCCCTGGACGTCGACGTGCTGATTCCGGCGGCCCTCGAGGGCGCCATCCACGGGGACAACGTCGACGACGTGAGCGCGGACCTCGTGGTGGAGGCCGCGAACCTGCCCACGACGTGCGACGCGGACCGGGCTCTGGCGGAGAAGGGTGTCCCCCTCGTCCCGGACATCCTGGCCAACGCCGGCGGAGTGACGGTCTCCTACCTGGAGTGGGTCCAGAACCGACAGCGCTACCAGTGGAGAGAAGAGCGCGTGAACCAGGAGCTGCGTGACTTCATGCGGGTGGCCTGGGAGGAGGTCTCGGGGCGGGCCGAGGAGGAGGGCGTCACCTACCGCCGCGCGGCGTACACGACGGCGGTGGAGCGCGTCCGGGCCGCCACCCGCCTCCGGGGCTTCTGACGTGGAGAGCCCGGAGGGCGGTCCCCTGGACTGCCGGGAGGACGAGTTCTCGCTCCCCGGCGACCTGCACTATCTCAACTGCGCGTACATGTCGCCCCTGGCACGCACGGTGGAGCGTGCGGGCCTGGAGGGATTTCGCCGGCTCCGGGTTCCGACCCGGATCGCGTCGTCGGATTTCTTCACGGAGAGCGACGAGCTACGGCGCGCCTTCGCCGAGCTGGTGGAATCCGACGCGGCGGACCGGGTGGCCATCGTCCCCTCGGTCTCCTACGGCGTCGCCCTGGCGGCCGAGAACCTGGAGGTGGAGGCCGGCCAGAACCTGGTCCTGGCGGAGGACCAGTTCCCGAGCAACGTCTACGCGTGGACCCGGCTGGCGGAGGAGCACGGGCTGGAGCTGCGAATCGTGGGCGCCGGCGCGGATGCCGCCGGCGGTGGGCCGGGCAGGGCTGAGCGGTGGAACGAGCGCCTCCTGGAGGCCGTGGACAGCGCCACGGCCGGCGTGGCGCTCCCCCACGTCCACTGGACGGACGGGACCAGGTTCGACCTCGAGGCGATGGGGCGCCGTTGCCGCGACGTGGGCGCCGCGCTCGTCGTGGACGGCACACAGTCGGTGGGAGCGCTTCCCTTCGACATGGACCGAATCCGCCCCGACGCCCTCGTGTGCGCGGGCTACAAATGGATGCTCGGACCGTACAGCATCGGCACGACCTATCTCGGCCCCCGCTTCGACGACGCCGTTCCCCTCGAGGAGACGTGGCTCGGACGGAAGGGAAGCGAGAACTTCGGCGGGCTGGTGGACTACGAGGACGAGTATCAGCCCGGGGCGGCCCGCCACGACATGGGAGAGCGGAGCAACCCGGTCACCGTGCCCATGCAGACGGCCGGGATCCGACTCCTTCTGGACTGGGGCGTGGAGCGGATCCAGGGCTACTGCCGGGACCTCGTCCGTCCGGTCACCGAGGAGGCCTCCGCGCTGGGGATGAGCGTGGAGGACGAGGAGTGGCGCTCCTCGCACCTCTTCGGGCTCCGCCTTCCGGCCGATGCCCGGCCGGACGAGCTGGCGGAGGAGCTGAAGCGGGAGGACGTGGTGGTCTCGGTGCGCGGCGACGCGCTCCGCGTCTCGCCCCACCTGTACAACGACCGCCGGGACGTCGAGGCTCTTCTGGAAGTCCTGCGCCAGCGCTACGGCTGACCGGCCCGAGGAACCGATGCGCCGGCGGAAGCCGTCGGGTCGACTACAGCGGCCGGAAGCGAGCCTGGAAGAAGCGGAGGAAGTCGGGCTCGTACGTCATCTCGAGGCCGTCGGCCTCCTCCCGGCGGTCCCAGACCGCCTTCACCGCCTCGGCGGTGACGTCCATGTGGGCCTGGGTGTAGACCCGTCGGGGGATCGCCAGACGGACCAGCTCCAGGTTCGGGTGCCGGTGCTCCCCCGTCTCCGGGTCGCGGCCGGCGCTGACGATGCCCCGCTCCATGGAGCGAACCCCGGACTCCAGGTAGAGCTGCGCCGCCAGTGACTGCGCCGGGAACTTCTCCTGGTCCATCTCCGGATAGAAGCGCTTCGCGTCCAGGTAGACGGCGTGCCCTCCCACCGGCGTGACGATGGGGATGCCCCAGTCCTGCAGAAGGCCGCCCAGGTATCGCACCTGGCCCACCCGCGCGCGAACGTAGGCGTCCTCCATGAACTCCCCGATGCCGATGGCCAGGGCCTCCATGTCCCGGCCCGCCATGCCCCCGTAGGTGTGGAGCCCCTCGTAGACCACCACCAGGTTCCGGAGACGATCGAAGAGGTCCTCGTCCTCCACCGCCACCCAGCCGCCGATGTTGACCAGGTGGTCCTTCTTGGACGACATCCAGGCGCCGTCGGTATGCCTGCAGATCTCGGCGACGATGTCCGCCACCGGCGTGTCGCCCCAGCCCTCCTCGCGCTCCTGGATGAAGTAGGCGTTCTCCACCAGGCGCGCTGCGTCCAGGTAGATCGGGATACCGTATCGGTCGCACAGGTCCCTGACGCGGTCGAAATAGCCCGGCGGAGCGGTGAAGGCGCCGCTGCTCCCGGCGACGACTTCGGTCAGGATGGCTGCGATCGAATCGGGGCCCTGGT
>CAZFDK010000043.1:11495-23642 GCA_964518305.1 uncultured Gemmatimonadota bacterium
CCCGGAGCTCGCGGATGTTCTTCATGCTCACCGGCTGTCCGCCGGCCATGTTCACGGTGCCGGCCAGGCTCACGTAGGGAATGCGGTCTGGTCCTACCCGTTCGATGAGATCCGAGAGCTTCTGGAGATCGACGTTGCCCTTGAAGGGGTGGTCGCTCGCCGGGTCGTGGGCGTCCTCGATCACCACGTCCACGAAGCGGCCGCCGGCCATTTCCTGGTGCAGGCGGGTGGTGGTGAAGTACATGTTGCCGGGCACCACGTCGCCCTCGTCCACCACCACCTGGTTCAACAGGTGCTCGGCACCGCGTCCCTGGTGGGTGGGAACGACGTGGGGATAGCCGTAGTAGGCCTCCACCGCGTCCTCCAGGCGGTAGAAGTTCCGGCTCCCGGCGTAGGCCTCGTCCCCCATCATCAGACCCGACCACTGCCGGTCGCTCATGGCACTGGTCCCGCTGTCGGTGAGGAGGTCGATGTACACCTCCTCGGAGGGAAGCAGGAACGTGTTGTAGCCGGCTTCCTCCAGGGCCTCGCGCCGCTCCTCGCGCGACGGGACGCTCAGCGGCTCGACCATCTTGATCCGCCAGGGCTCGGCCCAGGACCTGCGACCGAACTGCTGGCCCATCGTGCGGGGGGGCTGACCCGTCTGCGGCTCGTCGTGCGACTCGTTCATTCCTCGTCGTCCCTCTGTTGGGATTCGGTGGCGCGGACGAGGAAGAAGCCGTCCGAGCCGAGTTCCTGATACAGCGGCAGGAAGAGGAGTCCGGCCCGCGGGGACCGGATCTCGCCCCCCCGGTCCTCGGCGAGGACGTCCCCCTCCAGCACGCGGTCGAAATTCTTCCAGCCCGGCTTCATCCGAAAGCCGTTGCCCGGCTTGATCCCGTGGCGATAGCGAACCTCCAGATACTTCGGCACGCCCTCGGACGCCCGCGCCAGGAGGTCCCGGGCGTCCCTGACCCGGGGCTCGTCTCCCTGCAGCAGGCCTGCGGATGAGAGTGCCGTCCAGACCACCGCCCGGAGGCGCGTGACCGAATCGGAGGCCTCGTGCTGCCCTGCCTCGGCGGTCAGCGACGCGAAGCCCCGGCGGCAGGCCCAATCCGCCAGCATGCCGGGCAGGTGACGCTCCAGTCCGCGGACGTGTGGAAAGGGGAAGGCGCTGGAAAAGCGCCGGCACGCCTCGCGGCGGCCCACGATCCCGAACGGCGGGCTCTCGCTGGACGTGGTGTGCAGGTCCACCAGATAGGCGGGCCCGCGGCGGTCCTCCTTCAGGGTGGTCTCCAGCATGCGGAGCAGACGCTTCTGCTCCAGCCCCTCCGGCCCGAGATCGGGACGCACCGCCTCCTCCTCGTTCAGCTCGTCCGTCCGGGACATGGTCCACTGCCGGTTCAGGTCGCGATCCCGGAAGCGGACGGAGGCCTCCAGCGCGCCCAGGTTGCCGGCCAGTGCCACCAGCCGGCCACGGACAGGGGGCGCATCGCCGGTTCGGAATTCCTCGAGCACGGACTCGAGGGCGCGAACGCCGGCGGGCTCGTTGCCGTGCACCCCCCCGACGCAGACCAGGAGCGGGCCCCGCCGGTCGCCGTGGTGCTTGCCGATCAGGCCAGTCCCGTCCGTCTCCGCGTCCCGCCTGCGGCGCTCGGGATCGTCCTGCGGCTCCGACCTCGCTCCCATCACTCCTGCTGGCTCTCGGCTCGTGCGCCCCGTTCTTGCGCGGGCGACTCCTGGAAGAGGTGAGCGGCGACGCTGGCCAGCTGGTCTCCCGTGACGAGTCCGACGAGGCGGCCCTCGCTCACCACGGGAAGGCAGCCCACCTCGCGGTCGTTCATGAGGCCGATGGCCTCGCCGGTGGCCGTCTCCGGAGAGATGGCCACGATGTCGCGTTCCATGACTTCGTACACGGGTATGGGCTCGCCGGCGTCCCCGTCCCGGGCTTCCTCCCGCTCGTCCAGCACCCGGTCGACGAGGCTGCGGGTCACCAGGCCCACGAGCCGCTCCTCGCGGTCTTCGATGGGCACGTAATCCACGTCGTGCCACTCCATGACCTCGACGACCAGGTCCAGGGGCTCCTCCTCGTTCACCGCCAGGACGTCGGTGTCCATGAACTGCTCGACCCGCTGGTACGTGGCCGGCCAGCCGCCGGCCTCCTCGAGACGGGCGGTCTCCCACTCGTGCACCGGTCGGCCGGTCTTCTGCCGGTTGACGGCCCCCAGGGTGACGGCGGTGAGGCGCTGCTCGGCGGCCGCCGCGTCATTGTCCTCGCCGGACTTCCGCATCTCCGCCAGGGAGACCAGGATCCAGTCGGAGCCGGTGCGTCCGGTCTCCACCCGCTCCCGAATGACGCTCAGATAGCGGTCGGCGTCCTGGAGGGAGATGCCCGACGACTCGAGTCCCTTGCGGGCCAGGGGGAGCAGCTGCTCGCCGACCAGATCGGCGGCGCGCATGGTCTCCCCTCCCTCCCAGGTGAACTGCGCGTCCAGTCCGAGCTGGGCTGCAGCGAAGAAGTTTCGGCGGACGTCGTCGAAGTCGAAGGCCTCGCGCACGTCGTCGTAACGCTCGGCCATGCCGCTCATGAGCCCCAGCCAAAACGTGGCGTTGGCCATCTCGTCCAGGGACGTCGGGCCGGAGGGGAGCACACGATTCTCGATGCGGAGATGCGGCTGCCCGTTCGAGATGCCGTAACAGGGACGGTTCCAGCGGTAGACCGTGCCGTTGAACAGCGTCAGCGCCTTCAGGTCCGGCGCCTCGCCGCGGCCGATCTTCGCGAAGGGCTCCTCCTCCACGTCCGCGGTCATCAGGACGGGGAACCGCGCGAAGTCCTCGCGGAAGATCTCCAGCACCGAGTCTTCGACCCAGCGACGCCCGAAGTGCACCCGGGGACGGCTCTCGCGGAGGTGCGGCGAAGCGCTCCTGGTCTCCAGGGCCTGGCGGAAGAGGGCGATGCGCGTCTCCTTCCACAGCCGCCGCCCGAAGAGCAGGGGGGAGTAGACGGAGGCGGCGAGCACCGGGCCTGTGGTGACCTGCGCGATGTTGTACAGCCGGGCGAACTCGTCGCGGTCCACCTGGAAGTGGACCTGGAAGCTGGTGTTGGCCGACTCCAGCATCACGTTGTCGTGCTGGACCAGGAGCTCGTCGGCGCCCTTGATGTAGAATTCGTAAGGACGCCCACGGAGCCGGTTCAGCGCCTCGTTCAGGGCACGGTATCGCTCCTTGGGGGTCATGTTGTCCAGCGTCAGGTCCGACTTCCGGAGCGTGGGGAGGATCCCGGTCAGGAGGAGATCGGCGCCGTGGCTCTCCGCTGCCTCCTGGACCCGGTCCAGGAGGTTGGCCAGCTGGTCCTCCATGCGGCTGAGGCAATCGCCCTCGAAGCGCATGGGGTCAAGATTGCACTCCAGGTTGTACCGGCCCAGCTCGGTGACGACCCGCTCGTCCTCGATGTCCTCCAGGATCGCCATGTTCCTGGGGGCAGGTCGCCCGTGCTCGTCCACCAGCACCAGCTCCTGCTCGGCCCCGATTCGTCGGACGCCGGACTCGATGGCGCCCCCTTCGAGCATCTCCTGCAGCCCACGGAGGTCCTCCAGAACCCGGGTCGTGAAGCGCCGTAGACGCTTCCCCTCGAGCTCGGCCTGCACCTGCGGCTCGGACATGTGGTGGTTCCCGTCGTCTATGGTGGAGGGGTCCGGCACATCGTGCTCCGCCGGACCCCGCTCGTCTGTCGTGAGCGTAGCGGGGTCGCCTGAGAAGCTGCCTAACTTCTTGCGAGCGCCGGCCGGGGAACAAGCCGGGGGCGAGCGAGCCGTCTCATCGGTCCGGGTGCCCGAGCATACCGCGGCAGGCGCTCACGAACCGTCCGGCCACCTCGACCCACCCGAAGCGAGCGGCCCGCTGGCGGCCCGCGTTCCCCATCTCCCGGCGGAGCGCGGTGCTCGTCAGCAGGCGCCGCAGAGATCGGGCCAGATCGGGCGTGGAGCCCGGTGCGCAGAGGAGCCCTGTCTCTCCGTGGGCCACGATCTCCGGGGCGGCGCCCGCCCGGCAGGCGACCACCGGCAGGCCGGCGGCCATGGCCTCCAGGAACGCGATGCCGAAGCCCTCCTGCCGGCTGGGCAGACAGAACAGGTCGGCGGCCCGGTACGCCCGGGTCACGGCGTCGGACGGGAGCTCACCGGCGAGTCGGGCACGGCGGCCGAGGCCGGATCGCGCCGCGAGCCGGCGCAGGTGCTCCAGCTCCGGGCCGCCGCCGACGACGCGCAGCCGCACCGGTAGCCCCTCGCGGACCAGCCGGGCCACGGCCCGGACCAGCGTGGCGGTGTCCTTTCGCCGGTACTGGCGGGCGACGCTGAGGACGGTGAGGGGACGCCCGGCGGCGGACCGCCCCCCGACGTCGGCGGAAGGGCTCGAGCCGCCGTCGTCCCCGGACCGGCCTCCGTCCAGCCCCCAGCGCTCCAGGTCGATGCCCTCCGGGACGACCGCCGTGCGTCCCGGCGGGGCACCGTACGCCTGCCGCGCCCAGCCGGCGCTGTACCGGCTCGGTACGACCACGCCGTCCGCACGGGCCACGCTCGCCGCCTCCAGCCCGGCCTGGGCCCGCAGCCGCGCCTTCGGCACTCCGGACTCGAAGCGCTGCTCGTCGGCGGCGACCCCCTTCAGGCTCACCACGAAGGGAGGAGCACCGATGCGCGGGAGGAAGCAGCCGTCGAAGTCGAATCCCACCAACAGATCGAATCGTGCGGGGTCCAGCCGGAAGGGAAGACGCAGGTTGTAGAGCAGACGGGATCGGAGGCCCGGGCGGGGTCGGGTCGGTCCCACCAGGCGGACGTGATGTCCCCGGGCCTCGAGCCCCCGGCGGAGACCGTCGATGGCCGCCGCGGAGCCGCTGCCCCGTGCCGGGTCCCGGACCCAGGAGTCGAGAAAGGCGAAGCGGAGGGGAGCGTCGTCGCCCACCGTCGCGGGGAGTGGGATGGAAGCGGAGCGCCGTCGGCGGGCGGCGGGCGAACGGCTACAGGTGGTCGATTTTCGCCGCCAGAATGAAATCGTTGTCCGACAGGCCGTCGATGGCGTGGGTCCAGATTTCGATCGTCGCCTCCCCCCAGGTGAGATGGATCAGGGGGTGGTGCCCCTCCTCCTCGGCCAGCTCCCCCACCTCGTTCGTGAACTCCAGGGCGGACGCGAAGTCCTCGAACTCGAATCGCTTGCGCAGGTGGTGGCTGTCCACGACCTCCCAGCCCCCGCCGAGCTCGTCCCGAAGCTCGCGGATCTCTTCGCCCTCCAGTGGCGGAACGCCGCCCTCGCAGGGCTCACAGTGGCGTTCGGAGAGATCGGTCGTCATGCTGTCTCCCGGTATCCTTCGGTGCATGCGGCCGGCACTCGATCGTGAGCCGGGAAATGCAAGAATTGAACCCCGAAGAGGGCCTGAGATGCTGGTCCAGGAGCTGGGCGACCGCCTTCGGCTGATCCGGCAGCAGGACCACGCGCAGCTGTCCGGCGCGCTGGCCCATGTGTGGCGGGATCCGGCCGGTGAGCCCCTTCCGTACCGGCTGGTGTGGACCACCGGTGTCCACGACGCGGCGTGGATCGACCTCGACCGGTCGCCGATCCTGAATCCCGAATCGGGGCGACCGCACGACTTCCGCCGGTTGCCGCTGGCCCGGAAGCTCGGACCCTACCGGCGCGGTGTCGCGCGGGTCGCCGCGCTGGATCCGTACGCCTCGCTGCAGGTGAGTCGGCATTATTCCTCCTTCCTGGACGCGGACTCCGGCGATGCCGAGGTGGAGGCATTCCTCGACACCGAGCGGGAGCGGCGGGCGGAGCTCGTGCAGCGGCTGCCCGGGCGTCTCCGTGAGCAGCCACTTCTGGAACGCGAGCTGGCCTATCTGAAGCTCTTCGACACCCTGTCGCTGTACCTCTGCCTCACCGGCCCGGGGGTAGCGACGGAGACACGGCCGGAGTGGCTGGTGCCGGACGACGAGGTAGAGACGCCGGAGGGCCGGCGGGTGGAGCTCTCGTGGCGATCCGAGGACAAGCTGGTCCTGGATCCGGCGCCCCTGCGTCCAGACGTGGAGCTCAGGGTTCCCTACCGTCAGCTACCGGCGGAATTCCGGAGCCAGGAGGAGCTCGAGGCGAGCTGGCGCGAGGCCGGGACGGAGCACCGGGTGGTGTTGGTGTCTGGCGGGTCCTGATCCGCGACGGATCGAATCGGATCCGCCCCCGGGTCCCGATGACACTCGTCACAGCCAGTCCACCTCGTACCCCCCCTGGGCGGCATTGGACTCGGGCACCGGCTCACGAGCCTCCCACTCCCTCGACTCGAGGTCGTACACCCAGAACTTGCCGTCCTCCGTCAGGACGTAGATGCTGTCGCGGTCCAGGTCCGTCGCGGCGGCTGCGACCTCACTCACGGTTGCTCCTGTGTTGGGGGCGCTCCAAGCGGCCTCTTCAAGGTTGTCGGATGATCCTCTGCAGGACGAACGGGTGGGGCCGGTCGGCGGCCCACGAAGACGGAGAGGGTGCCCGCTCGACGGTCGATCCCCACCGCCTCGAACCCTGCTCCTACCCCCGGCTCTGCCGCAGGTCCTCCAGCCAGTGGCAGTCCTTGTACTTGTCGCCGCTCCCGCAGGGGCAGGGCTCGTTCCGGCCCGTCTCGGCCAGGCGCCGTTCGGACTCGCTCGGGCCACGCTCGGGAGGCGGCTCGATCCCGAACTCGTCGAGCATGCGATCCATCGTCCAGTTCACGAGCTCCTCCCGCGGGAGCTCCTCTGCGGCCCGCCCCTCCTCGTCCATGAGTCGGAGGACGGCGACCCCGGCTGCGGCGACCAGCGGCGCGAAGTCGAGCTCCTGGTGCTCCAGCCGGCGGAAGACGTCGACCACGCCGCCGGGTCGGGCCTCCAGCTCCCGCAACCGACCGAGACACCCGGACGGTCCCCGGCCCTCTGCCCGACATTCGTCCAGGGCCTGCCGGAGGGAAGGGCGGCCCTCTTTCGCCACCGAGCGGACGGCCACGGCGATCTGTCCGATCCACTCCCGCACGTTGGCCGGGATGTGGCCGCTGGCCTCACACCGGGCGCAGCGGACCGGGATGTCGAAGAAGGTGACGTCGGTGGGCCCCTCGGCCGACAGCGGTGCCGGGAACAGGGCGTGGCACTCGGGACAGTAAGCGGGGAGCTGGCCCACGTCTGGTCCTCACCTCCGTTCCAGGGGTCGGGCGAGCGATCCGGCCACGGCGGACCCTGCCGCCGGGTTGCGAGATCCGTCGAACCGGGCGCAGGATTCGGCCCGATTCGGCGGTCAGCTGCTCCTCCTCGATTTCGATCCGGGAGGGCGGCTCATGGACCGTGCGAGGCCCGTGCCGTGATCCCGAACGAGTCCGGGTGAGGGCGGGAGCTGAACGCGACGACCGGAGTGCCGCGGACGCGCGCCGGAAGGAGGACGCGCGCCGGAAGGAGGTAGCGAATGGAGATCCCGTACTGGCAGGTGGACGCCTTCGCCGGGCGCCCCTTCGCCGGCAACCCGGCGGGCGTGTGTCTCCTACCGGAGTGGCACCCGGACGGACTCCTGGCGGAGATCGCGGCCGAGAACGCCCTGTCGGAGACGGCCTTCCTCGTCCGGCTCGGCGAGGAGCAGGAGTCGGACCTCCACCTGCGCTGGTTCACTCCCTCCGGCGACGAGGTGAAGCTGTGCGGCCACGCCACCCTGGCTTCGGCCCACGTTCTCCTGGACGAGCTCGGGGCGTCGAGGCGCGATGTCCGCTTCCGGACGAGGAGCGGTGTCCTCACTGTCGAGCGGAACGGGCAGCGGCTGGTCATGGACTTTCCCAGCCGGCCGCACGAACCCTGCGATCCCCCGCCGGAGCTGGTGAGCGGGCTCGGGGTCGAGCCCCGGGCCGTGGCTGCCTCCGTGGACTACGTGGCGGAGCTGGCGAACGAGGAGGCGGTGCGCGGCCTCGATCCGGACATGAGGAGCCTCGAGGAGCTGGACCGACGTGGTGTGATCGCGACGGCACCGGGGCGGGAGGTGGACTTCGTCTCCCGGTTCTTCGCCCCGAAGCTGGGCGTCCCGGAGGATCCGGTGACGGGATCGGCGCACTGCACGCTGGCCCCGTACTGGTCGGATCGCCTGGACAGAGAGGACGGGCAGGAGATGCACGCCCGCCAGATCTCTCGCCGCGGCGGCGACGTGTGGTGCGCAGACCGCGGAGACCGGGTGTCCCTGGGCGGGACGGCGGCCCGATACCTGGAGGGCGTGATCACCGTACCCGGCGATGGCGACGCGGCGCAGGGAGCCGGAGGCGGACCGTGACGGAAGCGGACAGCGCCGGGAGCAACGTACTCCACCACGAGGTCGTCTCCGGGGAGAGGTCGCCGGGGCGGTGGATGTACCTCCTGCACGGCATCTACGGCGCCGGACGCAACTGGCGGACGGTGGCCCGGCGTCTGACCGAGAGGCGGCCGGAGTGGGGTGCCGTGCTCGTGGACCTCCGGATGCACGGCGGCTCCGAGGGTTTCGAGGGTCCCCACACCCTCTCCGCCTGCGTCGACGACCTGGACCGCCTGGAGCGGGACACGGGCCCCGAGCCGTCGGCCCTCCTGGGACACTCTTTCGGCGGCAAGGTGGTCCTGGAGGCTCTGGACCGGCACGGAGGCGAGGAGCCCGCTTCCGGGGCGTCCGGAGACGACGAGGCCCCGGAGGAGCGGCAGGCCTGGATCGTCGACTCCACCCCCGAGGCCGGGGAGCCCGCCGGCAGCGCCGTGCGGATGCTGGACGTGGTTCGGGAGCTACCGGAGGAGTTCGACTCCCGGGAGGAGGCCGCCGACGGCATCGTCCATGGCGGTTTCCCCCGGCCGGTAGCCCGGTGGATGACGACCAACCTGGAGCGGACGGACGGCGGCTTCCGGTGGGCCCTGGACTGGACGGCCATGGAGGAGCTCCTGGACGACTTCTTCGCCGCGGACCTGTGGCACGTGGTGGCGGAGCCCCCCCGGGGGTGGGAGATCCACTTCGTGAAGGCCGAGAACTCCTCGGTGCTCCCGGACGAGGCCCGCGAGCGCATCCGTCGCGCCGGTCGCCGGAACGGTCGGGTCCGACTGCACCGCCTGTCGGGCGGCCACTGGCTGAACGCCGAGAACCCGGACGCCGTGGTCGACCTCCTGGCGGCGGAGCTCCCGAAATGAGCGCAACGGCGGACGCGGGTCGGGTGCGGCGGAGAGTCGCCACGCCGATGGGTCTCCTCGCCGTCACCGCGGGGCGGGATGGACTGAGCGGAGTCACCTGGGAGAAGGCGGCCGAAGCCGGAGAGTCGGCGGATGCCGCTGGAAGCAGGAGTGGAAGCAGAAGTGGAAGCGCGAGCGCGCGCCCGGCGCTCCCTGCCGAGCGGACGGCGGAGGCAGCCGTCCGGCAGCTCGGCGAGTATCTCCGGGGGGAGCGTCGCTCCTTCGACCTGGTGCTGGATCTGGAGGAGCTGACGATGTTCCGACGGCGGGTGCTGGAGGAGCTGACCCGGATCCCCCGCGGAGAAACGGTCAGCTATGGTGAACTGGCGGAGCGCTCCGGGCGGCCCGGGGCAGCCAGGGCGGTGGGCAACGCGGTGGCCCGAAATCCGGTCCCGGTGGTGCTCCCCTGCCACCGCGTGATCCGGTCGGACGGGTCAACGGGCAGGTACGGCGGCGGCCGGGAACGAAAGCGGAAGCTGCTTCGTTTGGAGGGCGCTCTCCAGCGACCGGACGCGCCCCCCGGACCGAGCGTCGAGTCACCGGGGTAGAAGGATGTGACGGGGCACGGCACGCCGGATCCTCCAACTCCCGGAACCACGATGAACAGCCTGAGGACATCGGCCGCCATCCTCGCTGTCTCGGCCCTCCCGCTCCTGGCCGGCTGCTCGCTGGTCGGTGCCGGGGCACCCTCCATGGCGGAGGGCGCGTCGGCCGACCAGGAGAAGGAGACCCGCCCGACCACGGCCCAGGTGTCCAACGACAGCTGGTTCAACATCCGCGTCTACGTACTGGACTCCGGACGCAGGGACCAGCTGGGGAGTGTCCCGAGCTACGAGTCCTCCACCTTCCGGATCCCCCGGGACATCGTTGAATCGTCGGGCGAGATCCAGATGCTGGCCGATCCGGTGGGTTCCAGCACGACCTACCGGTCTTCGCCCGTGCTCATCGGCCCGGGCCAGGTCGTCAAATGGACGGTGCAGAACAGCGCGAGCCAGACCTACAACTCCATCACGGTGAGGTAGCGGTCGGGCTCAGGGACCGCCCTCGACCGGTCCCGGCTCCGCCGGGGCTCGGCTCGTCCGCAGCCACGCGACGCCGGCCACCACCAGGGCGCCGCCCCCGAGCTGAAGCGCCGTCATCCGCTCGCCCAGCGCCGCCGCGGCCAGCAGAACGGTGATCACCGGCTCCGCGGTGGAGTAGAGGGAGACCTTCCCGGCATCCATGTGCTGGAGCGCGACGAGGAACAGGGTCACCGGGACGGCGGTCCCCACGAGCCCCGTGAGCAGGGCCCAACCCACCGCTTCGCCCCCGCCCCCGAGCCGAAGCCCGCCCTGGACGAGGGCCAGTACGCAAGTCACGGCCGCCGTCACCGTCAGAATCACGGCGGAGCCTCCCAGCGCAGGCGAGCGGCTCATGACGCGCCGGCTGGCCAGCGTGTAGCCCGCGATGGCGATCATCGCCGTCAGGGCCAGCGCCACCCCCGCGGCGTCCGCCCCGCCGCCGGCCCCGGCCGTCAGGGCGCAGCCGCCCACGGTGAGGACCAGCGCCACGCCTCGTCGCGCATCCAGGGGCTCGTCCAGGAAGAGGGCACCCCCCAACACGACGGCCGCCGGAAACGTGAAGAAGAGGAGCGTGGCGACGCCGGCGGTGAGGTGCTCGAGGCTGCCCAGGAAGCCGGCTCCGCTCACCGAGTACAGTGCGCCCAGGAGGGCCAGCTCCGTCCACCGCTCCCGGGCGGGCGGATCCCGACCCGTCACGGCGATCACGAGCCAGACGGCGGCCGCCCCGATTCCGAAGCGCCAGGCCACCAGCGACCACACGTCCGCCCCGGCGCGGAGCGCGAGGCTCGCCAGCACCGGGAGAGTGGCGTACCCGAGGACGGAGCCGGAGACCGCTCCCAGCCCCCGCCGGCTCTTTTCACGCGGGTTCAGCGGACCTCGAGCAGCTCGATGTCGAAGACCAGCACCGCGTTCGGCGGTATGGGGCCGGAGCCCTGCTGCCCGTAGCCCAGCTCGGGCGGGAGCACCAGGAGGCGCCGCCCCCCCTCCCGCATGCCGGAGACCCCCTGCAGCCAGCCCCCGATGAGGCCGCCCTGGCTCAGGGGGAAGGTGGCCGGCTGACCCTGCTCGCGGCTCCCGTCGAACTTTTGGCCGTCGGGGAGCCAGCCCGTGTAGTGGACCACCACGGTGTCGCCGGGCGCCGCCCGGGTCCCGGACCCCTCCTGCAGGACCTCCACGTACAGGCCGGACTCGGCCCGCTCCATGGAGTCCAGGCTCACGCCGAGCTCGTCGGCGTACTCCAGCTGGTCCGGCTGGCCCGTGACGGCCGCGGTGTCCAGCGGGGGCGGTCCGCCGGCCGAAGAGGCCTGTCCGGCGGAATCGCCCCCGTCGTCGCCACCCCCGCAGGCGGCCAGCAGTAGGGCGAGGGGAACGACCAGGGCGATGCGTCGTGTCATGCTCATGCTGGATCCTCGGATGAGTCGTGATCCGGACATTCGGTTCCGCCGCCGGCGCGGAGCGCGGCGAGGATCGTAGTCCGGGCGGAACGATCGTGTCAACGAAACAGCTCTCTAGTTGGCGAGCTTCCGGGCCCGGAGGCAGGCACCGTCCAGGGAGGAGGCGGTCCCGGGAACCAGCTCGAGTCCCAGGCCCCGGAGACGGTCGACGGCGCGCTCGCGAAGGGCGCCTCCCTCGCCCAGGAGCCCTCCGGAGAGGGCCACCCGGGACGGCGCCCGGGGGCCGCACTTCCTCCGCGCCGCCAGGACCGCGGCGGCCAGGTCGGCCGCCGCCTCGTCCGCCAGGCGCCGGGCGGTCGGATCCCCGTCGTCGGCGACCCCGACCACGGTCGGGGCCAGGGCAGCGATCTGCCGGCGGTCGGCCCCCGCGGCCCATTCGACGAGCTCGGAGGGCCGCTCCACGTGAGCCCGGGACACGATCCGGTCGGTCAGCAT
>CAZFDK010000044.1:0-22660 GCA_964518305.1 uncultured Gemmatimonadota bacterium
GCCGGAGCGCCGTACCGGCCCCCACCGACCTCCGATGAGCACGCTCGACGACCGACGGGTCCTCCTCGTCGTCACGGCGGGGATCGCGGCATACAAGTGCGGATATTTGGTGCGGGAGCTGCTCGGCCGCGGCGCCGACGTTGACGTCGCCATGACGCCCGACGCCGAGAATTTCGTGGGCCGGGCCACCTTCGAAGGGGTCACCGGGGGTCGCATGGAGGAGGACATCTGGGACCGTCCCATGGCCCATCTGGAGCTGGGGCGGGACGTGGACGCCGTCGTCGTGGCGCCGGCCACGGCGGATTTCCTCGCGCGCATGGCCGCCGGCCGGGCCGACGACCTGGCGAGCACGGCGGTCCTGGCAGCCGACGGACCGATCCTGGTGGCCCCTGCCATGAACACCCGGATGTGGGAGAACCCTGCCACGCGCGACAACGTGGCCCGTCTGGAAGAGCGCGGCGTCAGGGTGGTGGGCCCCGAGAGCGGCGAGCTCGCCGAGGGAGAGGTCGGCCCCGGCCGCATGGCCGAGCCCGACGCCATCGTGGCCGAGACCGCGCGGTTGGCCTTCCGGGACGCCCGGAGCGGCGCGCCGCTGGACGGCGAGAAGGTAGTCGTGACGGCCGGCCCGACCAGGGCCCACATCGATCCGGTCCGTTTCCTCACCAACCGCTCTTCGGGACGCATGGGCTACGGCGTCGCCGCGGCCGCGTGGCGGCGCGGGGCGGAGGTCGCCCTGATCACCGGTCCCGGCAGGGTGGAGCCGCCGCACGGCCCCGCGGTCACCGGGGTGGAGACCGCCGACGAGATGCTCGACGCGCTACACCGGGAGCTGCCCGGGAGCAAGGCACTGGTCATGAGCGCCGCCGTCTCGGACTTCCGCCTCCCATCCCCGGAGGTGACCAAGATCAAGCGGAGCGGCCGCGACCGTCTGGGCCTGGAACTGGAGCCTGGTCCCGACCTCCTGGCGGAGACGCGGGAGGAGCGTGAGGAGCAGAGCATATTCACGGTCGGATTCGCCCTCGAGACCGACGACGCAATGGAGAACGCGCGCCGCAAGCTGGAGGAGAAGGAGCTCCAGGTCGTGGCCCTGAACGAAACCGGGGAGGAGACCGGTCTGGAATCGATGACCAACCGTTTGACGCTCCTCGAGGACGACGGCACCACCGAGGAGTGGCCCCTCCTACCCAAGGACGAGGCGGGCGAGCGACTGGTGCGTCGCATCGAAGAGCGGCTGGAGGCGTGACGTGTCGGAGCTGGTTCGCCGCTACCTGCAGACCCGCCGCTCGCTGGGCGATCCGCCGCTCGAGCTTCCGGATCGGAGCCGGGCCGAGGTCGTGCGGGCCGTCCGCCTCCTGGACCGCGCCGTGGAGCGCGGCGGGACGGACGACGACGTGAACGAGGCGGGCGCGGGCGGCGGCTTCGAACTGGAGCGGCTCTCGCGCGAAGCCACGGCGGAGGAGATCCAGGCACTGCCGGGCCTGGAGTCACTGCGCCGGGTGGCCGAGTCCTGCGTCCGCTGCCCGCTGCACGAGGAGCGCTCCAACGTGGTCTTCGGCGAGGGTAGCCGCACGGCGCGACTGGTATGCGTGGGGGAGGCGCCGGGGGCGGAGGAGGACCGGACCGGTCGCCCCTTCGTGGGCCGCGCCGGCAAGCTCCTGGACCGGCTGCTCATGAGCGCCGGGTTCCGGCGAGAGGAAGTCTTCATCTGCAACGTGCTGAAATGTCGTCCCCCCGGGAACCGCGATCCCGAGCCGGCTGAGATCGACCGCTGCTCCCCGTACCTTCTCCGGCAAATCGAACTGATCGATCCCGCGGTGGTCCTCGCGTTCGGCTCGTTCGCGTCCCGGACGCTCCTGGACGTCCGGGACTCGATCAGGAGCATGAGGCAGCAGGAGCACGAGTTCCGGGGCTACCCGCTGGCGGTCACGTACCACCCGGCGGCCCTGTTGCGGAATCCGAACTGGACTCGCCCCACCTGGGAGGACCTGCAGAAGGTCCGCCGAATGGTGGACGACGCTCGCGACCGGAAGCCCGGAAGCACGAATGGTTGATCCTGCCATCGCCCGAGACGCGGAATCCTACGGGGGGCGTGAGGTGCCGTGGTCGGAGGAGGCGGAGATCTCCGTCCTCGGCGGGATGCTCATCGACGGCGACGCCGTCGCACGCGCGGTGGAGACCGTCGAGGAGGACTTCTTCTACAAGGAGGCCAACCGCCGGGTCTTTCGCGCCATGGCCCGCCTCTACAACCGTGGCGAGGTCATCGACGTCACCACGCTCTCCAACGAGCTGAAGTCCAACGACGAGCTGGAGGCGGTGGGCGGCATGCCCTACCTGGCCCAGCTCGTCGACGCCGTCCCCACCGGGGCAAACATCGAGTACCACACCCGTATCCTGCGGGACAAGGCAGTGCTCCGGCGTCTGATCGACACCTCGACGGACATCATCCAGGAGGCGTACGACGCGCCGGCCGGCGAGGTGGAGGAGACCCTCGACCGGGCCGAGCAGCGGATCTTCCAGATCGCACAGAAGAGCCAGCGTTCCGGCTTCGTGTGGATAAAGGAGATCCTGTGGCCCACCTTTGAGCACATCGAGGAGCTTCAGCAGAGCCCGGACTCGGTCACCGGGGTCCCCACCGGTTACCCGGACCTGGACGAGATGACGTCCGGCTTCCAGCCCGGGAGCCTCACGATCCTGGCCGGCCGGCCCTCCATGGGGAAGACGGCGCTGGCGCTGAACCTTGCCCAGCACGCGGCCATCGATCACGAGCAGCACGTGGCGATGTTCTCCCTGGAGATGTCCAAGGAGTCGCTGGTCCAGCGGCTGCTCTGCGCGGAGGGACGTGTCAACTCGGCCCGGCTGCGGCGAGGTCGCCTCCAGGACGACGAGTACGAGCGCTTGGCCCGCGCCGCCGGGCTCCTGAACACGGCCCCGCTGTGGATCGACGACACGGCGGCGATCAACGTGCTCGAGCTGCGCTCCAAGGCACGCCGGCTCAGCGCCGAGGTCGGCCTGGATCTGATCGTGCTCGACTACCTCCAGCTGATGACGGGTCCCCGGGACGCCGAGAATCGGCAGCAGGAGATCAGCGAGATCTCCCGGGGCATGAAGGCCGTGGCCAAGGAGCTCGACGTGCCCGTGCTGGGGCTCTCGCAGCTGTCACGGGCCCCGGAGCAGCGCCAGGACCACCGGCCCGTGCTGGCCGATCTGCGGGAGAGCGGAGCCATCGAGCAGGACGCCGACCTCGTGATGTTCGTGTACCGGCCGGAGCAGTACGCCGACCCGGAGCGGGACGACATCGCCGAGATCGAAGGCGACACAGAGCTGATCATCGGCAAGCAGCGAAACGGCCCCACGGGCACCGTGGACCTCCACTTCCACAAGGAATGGACGCTGTTCGAGTCCAAGTCCCACCGCGACGAGGCCGGCTGACGCCGCCCATTCCGCCTCTGCGCCGAGGCCCTGGATGAGCTCCTCCGATCGCCCCCAATTCTTCTGCACCTCCTGCGGGAACGAGTCCCTCAAGTGGGAGGGGCGATGCCCGGCGTGCGGCGACTGGAACACCATGGCCGAGGCGCCCGACCATGACGCGGGCGACAGGGGTACCGGCAGCGGCACCGCCCCCTCGGGAGCGGGCGGACGCCGGGAACCGCGTCCGCTGCGGGAGCTGGAGGGAGAGGCGTCCGAGCGGAGGGCCACCGGAATCGGCGAGCTCGACGTCCTCCTGGGCGGCGGCCTCGTGCCCGGCTCACTCATCCTCCTGGGCGGTCCCCCCGGAATCGGCAAATCCACCCTCCTGCTCCAGATCGCTGCGGAGCTCCAGTCCGACGGCGGGCAGGTCCTGTACGTCTCCGGCGAAGAGTCGGCCGACCAGGTACGAATGCGGGCGGACCGGCTCGGAAACGGCGCCTCCGATGTCACGTTCCTCCCGTCCACCGACGCCGATCGCATCGTCGACGACGCCACCGGGTTGGAGCCGGACCTCCTGTGCGTTGATTCCATCCAGACCCTGACCGCCTCCGGCGTCGATTCCTCCGCGGGCAACGTGGCACAGGTGCGGGAGTGCGCCGCCCGGCTGCAGAGCTTCGCCAAGGATACCGACACTCCGACCTTCCTGGTGGGACACGTGACGAAGGGGGGTGGGCTGGCCGGTCCCCGGACCCTGGAGCACGCCGTGGACGTGGTGCTCCAGTTCGAGGGCGAGCGCTCCGTGGAGCACCGGATTCTCCGTGCCTCCAAGAATCGCTTCGGGAGCGTCGACGAGCTGGCGGTGTTCCGCATGACGTCCCTGGGGCTGGAGCCCGTCGAGAATCCATCGGAGCTCTTCCTCGAGGATCGGCCTCGCCGGGTGAGCGGCTCGGCGGTGGCAGTTCCCCTGCACGGAACGCGGCCGCTCCTGGCAGAGGTGCAGGCCCTGACCGGGCCCTCGCAGTACTCCAATCCCCAGCGCGTGGCCACCGGCTTCCCCTCGCGTCGGCTCTCCATGCTCCTCACCGTTCTGGAACGGAGGGCGGACCTGTCGCTCTCGGGCGCCGACGTGTTCATCAACGTGGTCGGGGGGCTGAGCCTCACCGACCCGGCGGTGGACATGGCGGTCCTGGCGGCACTGGCCTCCTCGGAGCTGGACCGCCCGCTGCCGTCGGACTTCGCCTTCTTCGGGGAAGTAGGGCTCGGCGGAGAGACACGGAGCGTCGCCCGATCCGACAGCCGTCTCTCGGAGGTCCGTCGCTCCGGACTCGCTGGCGCAGCAGTCCCGGAAGCGGTGGCCGAGAGCGTCGACCCGGACGGACTGGAGCTCCGCCCCCTGAAGCGGGTCCACGAACTGGTCGCCATGATGCGGGAGGAGGAGGCATGACGGACTCGGTGAGCGGCGGAGACGGTTCCGGCCCGGTGGAGCGGATCGCCGCCGGGCCCGACGATCACCGTGGGCGGGCGGTCCAGCGGGCCGTGGAGGTGCTCCGCGGCGACGGCCTCTTCGTTCACCCCACCTCCACCGTCTACGGTCTCGGTGCCCGGGCGGAGCCGGAGCTGGATGCCGCCGTGGCCGTCCTCAAGGGCTACGGCGAGGGGCGTCCGCTGATCCGGCTGGCAGCCAGCAGCACCCAGGTGCGGCAGCGGCGTCCCGAGGCCCGGTGGCGCGAGGTCGCAGAGCGGCTGGCCGACCGATTCTGGCCCGGGGGGCTGACCCTGGTGCTGGAGGACGGGTCCGAGCACGGCATCGCCGTACGCGTCGACGGCCACCCGGTGGCACGAGCCGTGCCGGCCGCGCTGGACGACCTGGTCAGCTCCAGCAGTCTCAACCTCGCCGGAGGCGACCCGGCCCGCGATCCGGGTCGGGCCCTGGAGGTCCTGGCCGGGATGCCGGCGCCGGATCGACCCTGCGCCTTCCTCGACGCGGGCCCGCTTCCGTCCTCGCCGCCCTCGACGATCCTCTCGCTACGGGAGGATCCGCCGCGGGTCCTGCGGGAGGGCGCGGTGGAAGCCGTTGCCCTGGAGGACTGCCTGGAGGCGCGAGTCGTCCGATGAGCACCCGTCGGATCCTCTTCGTCTGCAGCGGGAACACGTGCCGGAGCCCGCTCGCGGAGCGACTGGCCCGCCGGGAGGCGAAGGAGCGCGGCCTCGACGAGGTGGAGGTGCGATCGGCCGGTACCTTCGCCGGACGCGGCGCGCCGGCCTCCAGCGGCGCCGTGCTGGCTGCCCGCCGACAGGGGCTCGACCTCTCGGGCCACCGGTCCGAACCACTGGGGCCCGAGCTGGTGGAGTGGGCAGATCTGGTCCTGGCCATGACGAACGCCCACCTCCGCGTGGCGACGGACATCGGGGCGGAGGAGAAGTCCGCCCTGGTGACACAGTATCTGCCGGAGGATCACCCGGAGCACGGCCGCGAGGTGGGCGACCCCGCCGGCGCCGGCGTGGAGCGCTACGAGGAGGTCCTCCGTCTGCTCCAGACGGCCGTCGGAGGTGTTCTCGACGCCATCGGGCGCGGCGATACCCGTCGGGAGGGGGAGTGACCGAGAGCGCCGGGAGCGGGCCGCGCCTCTATGCCCTGCTGGGGTGGCCAGTGGAGCACTCCCTCTCGCCCGCGATTCACGACGCAGCCTTCCGCGAACTCGGGATCGAGGCCGAGTACGTCCGTCTCCCCGTCCGCGAGGAGGAGCTGGACGGAGTCCTTCCGGCGGTGGCCCGGGCCGGGGGAGGCAACGTCACCGTTCCCCACAAGGAATCGGCGGCCCGGATCGTGGGCCGGCCCTCGGAGGACGTGCGGCGGACGGGGGCCTGCAACTGCTTCTGGACCGAGGGCGACGAGGTGGCAGGTGACAACACGGACGTCGGGGGCTTCCGCGGCGCGGTGGAGGCGTGGTCCCGGGCGCGTCTCCGTGGAGGCCGGGTCCTGCTCCTGGGTGCCGGCGGTGCGGCACGGGCCGTGGTCGCGGCCTGCCGCGACGGCGCGACCGAGTCGGTGGACATCTGGAACCGCACCACCGAACGGGCACGCGACCTCGTCCGGAGCGCTGAAGGGCCGGCCCCCCCGGGAGGCACGGCCCTGAGCGTCCTGGAGAGCCGTGGGGACGCCGAGGGACCCTACGACCTGGTGGTGAACGCCACGAGCCTGGGCCTGGAGCCCGACGACCCGCTCCCGCTGGAGCTGGGGGACGTGCAGGCGAGGGCCGCGTTCGACCTGGTCTACGGCCGGAACGGGACCCCTTGGACCCGGCACGCCGACGCGCTGGAAATTCCGGCCCGCGACGGGCTGGAGATGCTCGTCCGCCAGGCAGGGCTCTCCCTCCGGCGCTGGCTCGACGTCGAGCCTCCCATCAGGGCGATGCGACGGGCCGCGCGGGCCGCCGGGCGCGGGGAGGGAGGATCGGATGACCGGCGGTGAGAGACTCCGCATCGCCCGGTCGGGCGCGTGCTGACCGGGTCCGGCGTGCCGGGGGTACTCGACAGAGGGGAGCAGTGGCTCCGAGATCTCATCGGTCGGCTCTTTCCCCCGTCCTGCACCCTGTGCGGCAGCTGCGTCGAGCCGGGACGGGCGCCGGCGTGCCGTGCGTGCTGGAGCCGGCTCCCGGCGGCCGTTCCTCCCCGGTGCCGCCGATGCGGCGCCCCCGGGCCGCGCTTCGCCGACGGCGTGGAGGCCTGCGGCGAGTGCATCGACTGGCCGGCCGAGCTCCCTCGGGCCCGAGCTCCGTACCTGATGCGGGGCGGGGCGGCGGATCTGGTTCGCTCGCTCAAGTACCGGGGATGGACGTCGCTGGCCGACCGGATGGGAGAGGCCATGGGCCCGGCGGCCCGTGCCGTGGCCGACGACGAGCCGGATTCGGCCGTGGCGCCCCGCCTCGTGCCCGTGCCGCTCTCGTCCGCTCGACGGCGGCGGCGCGGCTTCAACCAGGCCGGTCTCCTCGCCGCGTCCCTCGCCGGCGAGCTGGGTTGGCGTGTGACCGCCGCCCTGCGGCGCGATTCCCGTGGACGGCGCCAGGCGCACCTCAGCGGGGCGTCCCGGCGGGCGAACGTTCGGGGGCTGTTCCGTGCCCGGCCTCCCCGTGAGGTCGATGTCCACCGGGCCGCAGAAAACGCCGACCATCGACCCCCGGCCGTCCTGGTTGACGACGTGGTGACCACCGCATCCACGGCCGGTGCCTGCGCCGAAGCCCTGCAACGGGCCGGATGGCGGCCGCTGGGGGTGACGGCGTTCGCCCGGACCGTTGGCCGCGGCCCGGAGCACGGGAGCGGCACCGGGTAGAGTCCCGGCATCTCCTCCGGTCCCGCTGGACGACCGACTGCCCACCTCTCGCAAACGCTGAGGATCCTCTATCTTCAGGGTGTTCGGACTTCCGTCCGACGCGCTGGACCGCACCGTCGAGACAGGCAGAACCTGAACAGCGGGAGACCCGTCATGGCAGTACGCGTGGGCATCAATGGCTTTGGACGTATTGGACGCAACATTCTCCGGGCCGGGCTCCAGCGAAACAGCGACGAGCTGGAGTTCGTGGCCGTCAACGATCTGACGGACGCCGATACGCTGGCTCACCTGTTCAGGTACGACTCCGTACACGGCCGCTTCCCGGGTGAAGTGACGGCCTCGGACGGAGAGATCAGGACCACCGACACCACCGTTCGCGTGCTCTCGGAGCCGGAGCCCGGCGAACTCCCGTGGGACGATCTGGACGTCGACGTGGTTCTGGAGGCAACCGGCCGTTTCCGGGACCGCGACCAGGCCGGCCGACACCTGTCGGCCGGGGCGCAGAAGGTGATCATCACTGCCCCGGCCACCGGCCCCGACATCTCCGTCGTCATGGGCGTCAATCACGAGGACTACGACCCGTCGAGTCACGACGTCCTCTCCAACGCCAGCTGCACCACCAATTGCGTGGCACCGCCGGCCCGGGTGCTGCTGGAGGAGTTCGGCTTCGAGAGCGGGCTCATCAACACCGTTCACAGCTACACCACGAGCCAGAACCTCCTGGACGGCCCCCATGATGACCTGCGGCGGGCCCGGGCCGCGGCGGTCTCCGTGGTGCCCACCTCCACGGGCGCCGCGAAGGCCACGGCCGAAGTGATTCCCGAGCTGGAGGGAAAGTTCGACGGCATGGCCATGCGGGTGCCCACGCCCGACGTCTCGGTCACCGACCTCGTGGTGAACGTGGAGACCGACGTCACCGTGGAGGAGGTCAACCGGACCTTCCGGGCGCGGGCGGAGGGCGACCTGGAGGGCATCCTGGCGTACAGCGAGGAGCCGCTCGTCTCGGTGGACTACACCGGCCATCCGGCCAGCTCCATCATCGACGCGCAGAGCACGGAGGTGATGGGCGATCGGATGGTCCGTGTGCTCGCCTGGTACGACAACGAGTGGGGTTACTCCAACCGCTGCCTCGACCTGACCTCTCTCGTCGCCGATCGGCTCGGCGCCGCCCCGGCGGCCTGAGCGCCGCTCCGGCAGCCGTCCGATGAAGACGATCCGAGACCTCGACCCGGACCGACTCGAGGGCCGGCGGGCTCTGGTCCGCGTGGACTACAACGTGCCGCTGGCCGAGGGCGGGAAGGTCTTGGACCCGGCCCGGATTCGCGCCAGCTACCCGACGCTCCGCCTCCTCCTCAAGCGAGGTGTCCGTCCGGTGCTCGTCTCGCACCTGGGCCGCCCGGGCGGAGAGCCCGACGAGGACCTCTCTCTCCGTCCCGTGGCGCGTTATCTGGAGGAGGACACCGGTCGGCCGGTGACCTTCGGCGGCCCGGCGGACGCGGACGAGGCGGTGGAGGCCAGCAGGCAGCTGGACGACGGCGAGCTCCTGATCTTGGAGAACACCCGCTTCCACCCCGGCGAGAAGGAGAACAACCCGGAGTACGCCCGGCGCCTGGCGCGCCTCGGTGATCTCTTCGTGAACGACGCCTTCGCCGCCTGCCACCGGGCCCACGCCAGCACGCTCGGAGTGGCGGAGCTCCTGGACCCGGCCGTCGCCGGTCTCCTGGTGGAGAAGGAGATACTGGCTCTGGACCGCGTCCGCGGCGAGCCCGAAGCTCCTCTCGTGCTGGTCGTGGGCGGCGCAAAGATCGCCGACAAGCTCCCCCTGTTGCGTTCCTTCGTAGGGCACGTAGACGCGATCCTGGCCGGCGGCGGGGTGGCGAACACGCTCCTGGCGGCCGGCGGCCGGTCCATGGCCGACTCGCTGATCGACGAGGACGCCCTGGAGCAGGCGCGGGAGATCCGGGAAGCGGCCGGCGGACGGCTCCGTCTCCCGGGAGACCTGGTGGTGGCCCCGGAGCCGGACGCCGGTGACCGGAGGCAGGTGGTGGAGGGCGACGTTCCCCGGGGGCAGGCGGCGTTCGACATCGGCCCGGTCACCCGGGACCGGTTCGCCGCCGTGATCCAGGAGGCGGCCACGCTCTTCTGGAACGGCCCAATGGGCATGTTCGAGAAGGAGGCCTTCCGTGAGGGCACCGACCGCGTGGCGGACGCCGTGGCCCGCGCCACGGAGCGTGACGCCTTCACGGTGGTCGGGGGCGGAGATTCCGCCCGCGCCATCCGGGAGGCGGGACACGCCGACGACGTTTCACACCTCTCGACCGGCGGCGGAGCTTCGCTGGAGTACGTCTCCGGCGGCCGACTGCCGGCCCTGCGATCCCTGGACGACGAGCACTGAAGAGCACGAGCGCGAGACGACACGTCCACGAGAACGGAATCCGAGGAGGCAGCGTGACCGAGCTGGAGAGACCCGTCTACGCCGCGAACTGGAAGATGCATAAGGGACCGTCGGCCACCCGGACCTTCGTGCGGGAGTTCCGGGATCGGTACGGAACCCACGACGACCGTACGGTGCTCTTCTTCCCCCCCTCCATCAGCGTCCCCGCCTTCCGGGAGGCCGCCGAGGGCCGAGACGATCTGGGCCTGGGGGTGCAGGACGTGCACGAGGAGCCGAAGGGAGCACACACCGGCGCGGTCTCCGCTTCCATGGCCGCGGACGCCGGGTGCGAATGGGGACTCGCCGGCCACTCGGAGAGGCGACGCGAGTTCGGAGACACCGACGAGCAGATCGCCACGAAGGTGGCCCGCCTGGCGGAGGAGGGCGTCCGTCCCGTGCTCTGCGTCGGGGAGACCCTCGAGCAGCGGCGTGCCGGCGACCTGGAAGCCGTGCTGTCGCGGCAGGTAGAGCGGGGGCTGTCGGCGGTGGAGCCGTCGACACGGCGCGAGGTGGTGTTCGCCTACGAGCCCGTGTGGGCCATCGGTACCGGCGAAACGGCCGAGCCCGACGACGCCCGGGAGGCACATGGGCACGTGCGGGACGCCGTCGGGCGGAGTATCGACCAGCAGTCCGCCGACAGCGCGGTCATCCTCTACGGTGGAAGCGTCAAGCCGCACAACGCGCGGGAGCTCCTGGAGACGCCGGGGATGGACGGAGTCCTGGTGGGGAGCGCCAGCCTGACCCCCGATTCCTTCGCCCAGATCTGCCGGGCGATGGACGACTGACGGGGCGCCGCTCTTGCTCGCCCCGGTAGCGGCCGCACACATTCCGAGCCGTCGGGTACGACTTCCAGACAGCAGAATCCCTCACGACGTCTACAGAATCCCGAGACACAGGTCGCGATGTATACTCTTCTCCTGCTCCTGATCCTGGCCACAGCCATCCTGCTCTGCCTGGTCATCCTCCTCCAGTCGGGGAAGGGAGGAGGCCTCGCGTCGACCTTCGGCGGGACGTCCTCCTCCACGGAGTCCTTCATGGGGGGGCGCAAGGCGGCCAACCTGCTGACCAAGCTATCGTGGGTCGGGGGCGGCGTCTTCCTGTTCCTGGCGCTGATCCTCTCGGTGCTCTCCGCCCGGCAGGGTGGGTCCTCGGAGTCGATCCTGCAGAACGAGGTCGGGGGAGGTGCGCAGCAACAGCAGGTCCCCCAGTCCCCCTCGTCGGTGCTCGAGACCGAGGGGAGCGGCTCGGGGCAGCAGGGCACCGACCAGTCCGGAGGCGACGAGGGCGGTTCCGGCGGCGGAGGCTCTGGAGGCCCCGGGGGTAGCTGAGGTCAGCCGAGAGCGATCGAGCACGGAGCGCCCTCCGCCGCCCGCCGCTCGATCAGGGGCGGGGCGGCGGATCGTCCGGCTCGAAGTCCCCCTTTTCCGGTGGCAGGTCCAGGAAGTCCACGAAGCGGCCGCCGTCGATCTCCTCCTGCACCCAGTCATCGAAGTCCGACGGCACGAGACCACCGCTGCTTTCCTCCTTCTCGGCCGCACGGGTGGCCAACTCGTGGGCGTACTCGTTCTTCGGGTGATCGTCGTGCCCGCGGACCCACTTCCATTTGACCCTGTGGCGGCCCACGGTGCGGGCCAGACGTTTCCAGAGGTCCAGGTTGTCGATGGAGCCGCCCTTCCTCTTCCACCCCCGTTCCGCCCACCCGTGGATCCACTCCTTCATCCCCTTGATCAGATACTGACTGTCGGAGGTGAAGACCACGCGGCTCGACTCCTCGAGGGCCGCGAGGCCGAGGATGGCCGACAGGAGGGCCATCCGATTGTTGGTGGTGTCCGGGTCGAAGTGCCAGTAGTCGCGGCGCTTCCATCCGTCCCGGCGGGTGAAGCGCTCGACCATGCCGGCGGCGGCACCGGGCCGCGGCGACTCGAACTGGTTGCCCAGGCAGGATTCGTCCGCGAAGATTTGTACGATCGATTCGTCGACGGTGTCTCTCATCTCAGTGTTGTCGGCGTGGAACCTGAGGCTGGCCCCCGAGCGGGGGTCGGCCACGAGCGGAGCGCAGAAAGGGAAAGGGTCCGGTGCTTCCTTCGCAAGAACCCCCGGGGTATCTGCTCCTCGAGGACGGCACCCGCTTCGACGGCTGGCTCGCCGGCCGCACGGACGGGGGCACCGGGGAAGTAGTGTTCACCACCAACATGACCGGCTACCAGGAGGTCCTCACCGACCCCTCCTACGCCGGCCAGGTGGTGGTGATGACGTCGCCGATGATGGGCGTGTACGGCGTACGGGAGGGCGAGGACCAGTCCCGGAAGCCGTGGGTCTCGGGCTTCGTCGTCCGCGAGCTCACCGACCCCGGCGAGAACCCCCGGGCCGACGCCGGCACCCTCCGAGACTACCTGGAGGGACGGCAGATCCCCACCCTGGTGGGCGTGGACACCCGAGCGTTGACCCGCCGCATCCGCGAGGAGGGAGCCATGCGCGGGGCAATCGTCCCGACCGATGTGGACCCCGCCGATGCGCGAGAGCGCGTGGAGGGGGAGCCCTCGATGAACGGACGCGACCTGGCGAACCGCGTCACCGTGCAGTCGCCCTACGAGGTGGAGCCGGACGGCCCGGAGCGGGGCCAGGTGATCTGCCTCGACTACGGGGTGAAGTACCGGAGCCTGGAGCTCATCGCCGGCGCCGGATACCGGGTCTGCGTTGTCCCGTCGGACATCCCCGCGGAGGAGATCGTCGACCGGTCGCCGGCGGGGGTCTTCGTCTCCAACGGGCCGGGCGACCCCGACGCTGTCGAGGGCGCCGTCGACAGGGTTCGGGCCGTGAGCGACGCCGGGCTGCCGGTGTTCGGGATCTGCCTGGGCCATCAGCTCGTGGCACGGGCCTTCGGGGGCACCAACTTCAAGCTCCTGTACGGGCACCGGGGCGGAAATCATCCGGTTAAGAACCTGGACACGGGAGACGTGGAGATCACTTCCCAGAACCACGGCTTCGCCGTCGAGGAGGACGACGGCGCTGTCGCCGGCGCTCCGGAGCTGAGGGTCACGCACCGTAACCTCAACGACGGCACCATCGAGGGGTTGGCCCACCGCGAGCGACCGGTCTTCGCCGTTCAGTACCACCCCGAGTCGGCCCCGGGCCCGCACGACAGCCGCTACCTCTTCGACCGGTTCGTGGCCGTGATGCAGGCCGGATGAGCGACGGGAGCACCGGGGGACGGATCGCCATCGTCCTCCTGCTGGTGGTCTTCGCGGTCGCCGCCTTCCTCACCTACGAGGCCACCTCCGACGGGCTCGCGCCGGGGCTCTTCCAGGGCGACCGCGTCGGCGTCCTGCCCGTGGAGGGCGTCATCAGCTCCGATCGCGACCTGCTCGCGGACCTTCGCTGGCTCGAGAAGCGGAGCTCGGTGAAGGCCGTCGTAGTGAAGGTCAACTCGCCGGGCGGTACCGTGGGCGCCACCCAGAGCCTGTACCGGGAACTGCAGCGCGTCCGGCAGGAGCTCGACCGCCCGATCGTGGCGTGGATCGGAGAGGTGGGGGCCTCCGGAGGCTACTACGCCTCCATGGCGGCGGACAGCGTCATCGCGCTGCCCGGCGCCATCACGGGCTCCATCGGCGTCATCATGCAGTTCCCGAACGCTGGCGAGCTCATGCGCAAGGTAGGGGTCGAGCTAGAAGTTGTTAAGAGCGGTGAGATCAAGGATATAGGATCACCGACCAAGCCGCTTTCCGAGCAGGAGCGCACCGTCCTTCGGCAACTCGTGAACGACGCCTACGGCCAGTTTTTGAACGCGGTGCAGGACGGACGACCGCTCCCCGCCGACAGCCTGCGAAATCTGGCCGACGGGCGCATCTTCTCCGGACAGCGCGCTGCAGAGCTCGGCCTCGTCGACCGCACGGGCACCCTTCGGGAGGCCGTGGCCGCGGCGGGGCGGATGGTCGGGCTCGGCGCCTCGCCTGACACTGTCTACCCGCCGGAGGAGAGAATCTCGTTCGTCGACGTCCTCACGGGCGTGCGGGCGAGCCGGCTGGACGGCCTGGCCAGGTGGCTGCCGGAGTGGATCCGGGAGCCCGGCAGCTCGCGCCCCGAGCTGCTCTATCTTTGGAGATGAGCGTGTCCGGTCGTTCGGACGACCGGGCACTCGAGTCACGAGACGCTAACACCCACCAACCCCGCACAGAGGCAAAGGGATGACGAAAGCCGACCTCGTCGATCAGGTGTACGAAGCCATCGGCCCCGGCATCACGAAGAAGGACTGCAAAGCCGTCGTGGACGGCTTCCTGAATGCCGTGAAGCAGGCGATGGTCGATGAAAGGCGCATCGAGCTACGTGGTTTCGGCACGTTCGACGTCCAGTATCGGGATGGTCGCACGGCCCGTAATCCGCGCACCGGGGAACCCGTGGAAGTACCGCCCCGCGCCGTGCCGGTGTGGAAGGCGTCCCGGCTGCTGCGGGACCGGGTGGAGGAAGCCTCGGACTACCCCGAGGAGGAGCCTGACGAGGGCTGATCAGCCTCCGAAGTGGTCCGCCAGGCGCCGGACCCCTTCCTCCAGGGTCTCCGGCTGCACCGCGAAGTTGAATCGCAGGTGTCCCGGGTCGCCGAAGGGGTCGCCGGGGAGTGCAGCTACGCCCGTCTCCGTGAGGAGGCTCTCCGCCTGCTCCATGGACTCCCCCCGACGCAGCCGGATGTAGAAGTAGATCGCGCCCTCGGGGGCCCTCACCTCGATGCGGTCGAGGCCCGAGAGTCCGTCGATCCCGATCTCCCGGAGCTCCGCGAGCTGTGAGACGAATTGATCCGTGGCCTCCTCGCGGCGCTCACGGTCACCGAACGCTTCCGCGGCGGCGTACTGGGAGGGGGTGGCCGCTCCGGAGGTGGTCTGGCTCTGGAGGTCCGTGGCCTTGTCGATCAGCTCCTGCGGCCCGGCGGCGAACCCGATTCGCCACCCCGGCATGCAGAGCGCCTTGGATGCGCCGGCGAAGACCACGGACCGGTCCGGACGGTGCGGCACGTCCAGCAGGGAGGGAGCCCGGTCGTCCACGTAGCAGAGCTCGCGGTAGATCTCGTCGGAGAGGGCCCACAGGTCATGCTCGCCGCACCACTCCGCCACGTTCGCCAGGTCCTCCCGCGGGTAGACCATTCCCGTCGGGTTGCTGGGGCTGTTCAGCAGGACGCCACGCGTACGCTCCGTCCGGTGCTCCTCCAGGAGCTCCGGGGTCAGGCGGTACCGGTCCTCCCATCGGGTGTGGACCACCACGGGCTCGGCGCCCGCCAGGCGCACCAGTGGGGGATACGTCGGCCAGTAGGGGGCGGGCACCAGGACCTGGTCTCCGGGGCCGAACAGGCAGTACGCGGTGTTGAACAGCGCCTGCTTGACTCCGACGCTGACCATGATACGGGAGGCCGCCACGTCGCCCCGGTCGGTGGTCTTGCTCAGGTAGCGGGCCGCAGCCTCCCGCAGCTCGGGCACGCCCGCCGTGGGCGGATATCCGGTCCGACCCTCCCGAATGGCCCGGACCCCGGCCTCGGCCGCGTACTCGGGCGTGGGGTACGCAGGCTCACCCTTGGAGAGATCCACGATGGAGCGTCCCTGCTCGGACAGCTCTCGGGCCCGGGCCGCCAGGGCCAGCGTCGCGGACGGCTCGAGGAAGGAAACGTTCTCGGAAAATTGCACGGCGTATCCCGGCCAGTTACTGATTGGGGCGGGGTGGGGCGAACGCGGCGCTGGTGAATGCCGCGGACGCTGAAGACCCGCACCTCCACACGTACTCCGGACGAGCCGGATCATACCCGCTGCTGGACGACGAGGTCAACTGACTCCGCCCCGCTCATCGACGCTGCATCTCGGGGGACCATGACGCTGGAAGAGACGACCGACATCGCGCCCGATCGGGTGCTCAGGGAGGCCCGGGAGTTCTTTACTGGCGACGAGTCGGTGTACACCGCCTGGCTCGAGCACGAGAGCGACACGCATGTCACCTTCGGCACGTTCCGGAGTAAGATTGCCGTGTCCGCGTTCCCGGATCCGGAGGGCGAGGCGCCGACTCGAGTGCGCGTGTCCACGCTCCGGGTGGGCGAGTCCATCGGAAAGTTCATGACGTACATCCGTACCCTCTCGCCGGAGACGGCCCACGACGGTGCGGAGGAGTGACCATGACCTACGAGGAGCGTCAGCAACATCGGGCCCTCGTCGAGAAGGCCGAAGAGCTCCGCCAGCAACTGGAGGAGGGCAGGGGAGAGGCCCCTCTCACCCGCGACGAGGCGCTACAGCTCGTCGACCTCCTGGAGGGAGCCCTCGAGCGTACGAGCCCCGAGCGATGGGACAACGCCCTGGAGGTCGTCGCGGAGGAAGCGGCCCGGCGCGCCGGGCGCATGTCCTCGATGGGGCCCGGCTGATCTCACCGCCGCCACCCCCCGCCACCGCGGTTGCCCGCCCCCGGTCCGGGCGAGTAGCTTCGCGCTTACTCGGCGGCCCAACCGCCCGCCGCCAGGCCCCCCGAGAGTAGATCCTGGTCCACCTGGCCGAATAGCACACACCCGAGAAGGAGAAGGGATACGGACGTGGAGAAGATCACCATCGTCGGTGCCGGTCACGTCGGCGCCACAGCAGCCATGCGCCTCGCCGGCCGGGAGGTCGCGCGCGAGGTCGTGCTCGTGGACATCGTCGAGGGACTCGCCTCCGGCAAGGCCCTGGATCAGTGGGAGTCGGCGCCCGTCGAGGCCACCGACACCCGGCTGACCGGGACGACGGAGTACGGTCCCACCGAGGGCTCCGACATCTACGTGGTCACGGGCGGCCTGGCTCGGAAGCCGGGCATGAGCCGGGCGGACCTGGTGGCGAAGAACGCCGAGATCATCACTGACATCAGCGAGAACATCGCCTCCCACAGTCCGGACTCCATCGTCATCATGGTCACCAACCCCCTGGACGTGATGGCGTACGTGGCCAAGGAGGTCACCGGTTTCCCGCGGGAGCGCGTCATGGGCATGGCCGGCATCCTCGACACGGCGCGCTTTCGGAGCTTCGTCGCTGCGGAGCTGGACGTGAGCGTTCAGGACGTGCAGGCTCTCGTGTTGGGCGGCCACGGCGACAGCATGGTTCCGCTCGTGAGCAGCGTCACCGTCGGCGGAATCCCGGTCACCGAGCTCATGGAGCGGAGCCGCCTCGAGGAGCTCGTGGATCGGACCCGCAAGGCCGGCGGCGAGATCGTGGACCTGCTGGGCGACGGGAGCGCCTACTTCGCGCCGTCCTCGGCCGTGGCCGAGATGTGCGAAGCCATCGCCCGGGACCAGAAGCGCGTCCTGCCGTGCGCCGCCTGGGTGGAGGGCGAATACGGGCTGGAGGACCTGTTCCTGGGCGTCCCCTGCAAGCTCGGCCGTGGCGGGATGGAGGAGATCTTCGAGGTGGAGCTGGACGCCGACGAGCAGTCGGCGCTGGAGGCCTCCGCCGCGGACGTACGCGAGACGATGGATCAGGTGGAGGTATAGGACCGCGCCCGTCCGCGCCGGACGCGGGATACGGGACCACACCCGCGGGGAGGCCGGCCCGAGAGGTCCAATCGACAGCACGGTATCGAGGGAGTCTCCATGAGCTCGATCGAAAGCGACCGAAGCACGAGCCCGCGCCACATGCTGAGCTACCGCGGAGGGCTCGGGATGGTGATGTGGGGCCTGCATCGGGTGACGGGCCTCGGTGTGCTCGCCTTCCTCCTGCTGCATGTCGTGGATATCTTTCTCCTCACGTTCGGCGAGGAGGTATTCAACGAGCTTCTGGTGCTCTACACGTCCCCCTGGGCCCGCGTCCTCGAGGTCTTCCTCCTCTTCGGCGTCCTGTTCCACGCCCTGAACGGCCTGAGGATCACCGTCCAGGACTTCTGGCCCACCGCATGGCTGGAGGAGGGACGCCTCATCGCCCTCCAGCTGATCGTATTCTTCATCGCGTTCGTGCCCGCGGCCTGGCTGATGCTCGAGCCGCTGTTCGAATGACCACGAAGGAGAGTGAGCCCCGATGAGTGAGCGACGCGCGGGCGGCGGACACCGTCGGCCGGGCAGCGGCGGCTTCGAGCGCTGGGCCTGGTTCTTCATGCGGATCACGGGCGTGGCCCTGCTGGGCCTGGCCGTCTTCCACCTGCTGTGGATGCACTTCGCCATCGGAGTGGACAACATCGACTTCCAGACGGTCGTCGAGCGGTGGTCCAACCCCCTCTGGCGCCTGTACGATTTCGCTCTCCTGTCCTTCGCCCTCGGGCACGGGCTGAACGGCCTCCGGACGATCATCGACGAGTACGTGGACTCGCCGAGCTGGAAGCTCGGCGTGAAGACGGTCGCGGCGCTGGTCGGCTTCATCGTCGGCGCCGCGGGCTTCTACGTGATCTTCACCTTCGACGTCCCCGTGAGCTGATGGCGCAGACCCACACCTACGACGCACTGGTCATCGGCGCCGGCGGCGCCGGCCTCATGGCGGCCACGCACCTCCAGGATCACCCGGACGTGAAGACGGCCGTCCTCAGCAAGCTGTATCCGACTCGCTCCCATACGGGCGCCGCCCAGGGAGGCATCGGCGCTGCGCTGGGCAACATGGGCGAGGACAAACCGGACTGGCACGCCTTCGATACGGTGAAGGGAAGCGACTATCTGGGCGACCAGGACGCCATCGAGATCATGTGCCAGGACGCCCCCGAGGTCGTCTACGAGCTGGAGCACATGGGGCTGCCCTTCAGCCGCACCGAGGACGGTCGCATCGCCCAGCGCCGGTTCGGCGGCCACACGAAGAACTACGGGGAGGAGCCGGTTCGCCGCTCCTGCTACGCCGCCGACCGCACCGGACACATGATCCTCCAGACCCTCTACCAGCAGTCCATCCGCAAGGGGGTCGAGTTCCACGACGAGTTCCACGTCCTGGACCTCCTGGTGGAGGACGGGAGCTGCCGGGGAGTGGTCGCGCTGGAGATCGAGACCGGCGAGCTGCACCAGTTCCGCTCGAAGGCCACGCTTCTGGCCACCGGCGGGCACGGCCAGGTGTGGTCCACCACGAGCAACGCCGTGACCCTGACCGGCGACGGACTCACCCTGGCAGCCCGTAACGGGATCCCGCTGCAGGACCTCGAGTTCTACCAGTTCCACCCCACGGGGATCTACGACATGGGGATCCTCATCACCGAGGGTGTGCGAGGGGAGGGGGGCGTCCTCCGCAACAACGAGGGCGAGCGCTTCATGGAGCAGTACGCCCCCAACATGAAGGATCTGGCCAGCCGGGACGTGGTCGCCCGCGCCATCTACAAGGAGATCCGGGCCGGCCGGGGCATCGAAGGAAAGCACCACGTCCACCTTGACGCCACGCACCTGGGCGAGGGCGTCATCGAGAACAAGCTTCCCGAGATCGCCGACTTCTGCCGCACCTACCTGGGCCTCGACCCGGTGACGACGCCCATGCCCGTGGAGCCCACGGCGCACTACGGCATGGGAGGCATCCCCACCGACGTGGACGGGCAGGTGGAGGTCGACGAGCACGGCAACACCATGCGCGGTCTGTACGCCGCCGGTGAGTGCGCCTGCGTCTCGGTCCACGGCGCCAACCGACTGGGCACGAACGCACTTCTGGAGCTCGTGGTCTTCGGACGTCGGGCCGGAAGCGCCATGGCGGAGTACTGCGCCGAGGCGGAGCTGGAGCCGGCGGGCGACGCCCCGATGCAGCAAGCCCGGGAGGCGGTGGAGACTCTCCGGACACGTGACTCCGGCGAGCGACCGGCCGACATCAGGCGGGAGATGCAGGAGCTGATGATGGAGAACGTCTCCGTATTCCGGACGGAGGAGCTCCTGCAGGAGGCGAAGGAGAAGCTCGCGGACCTGCGCGAGCGGGCCATGAACATCGCCGTCGACGACCGCCGCAAGACGTTCAACACCGACCTCACCGAGGGGTGGGAAACGCTGGGCATGGTCGAGCTTGCGCAGATGATCACCGAGTGCGCCCTCAACCGCACCGAGAGCCGGGGCGCCCACTCCCGCGAGGATCACCCGGACCGCAACGACGACGATTGGCTGGAGCACACGCTCGCCTTCCTGGAGGACGACGAGATCGATCTGCGGTACAGACCCGTGACGATCACGAAGTTCGAGCCTAAGGAACGCAGCTACTGAGACGGTCCCGGCGGAAGCTGACGGCCGGGGCGTCGCCCCGGCCGACGCCGAGAGCCGACAACCCGAGTCAGGTCGAGCCATGGACGTCACATTCACGATCCGCCGCTACCAGCCCGAGGTCCGCGACGACCCGTACTACGAGGACTTCGAGTTCGAGGCCGAGCCCACGGACCGGGTGCTCGACTGCCTGAACCACATCAAGTGGCAGATCGACGGCACCCTCGCGATGCGCCGGTCCTGCCAGACGGGCATCTGCGGCTCGGACGCGATGCGGATCAACGGCCAGAACAAGCTGGCGTGCAAGACGCTCCTGCAGGACGTGGGGAGCGAGGTCACGGTCGAGCCGCTGATGGGCTACGCCGTGATCAAGGACCTGGTCGTGGACATGGAGCCGTTCTGGGACCAGTACCGCCGCATGAAGCCGTTCATGATGAACGACGGCGCCGACCCCGAGCGCGAGCGACTCCAGTCGCAGCAGGAGCGGCAGCGCTTCGACGACACGACGAAGTGCATCCTGTGCGCCGCGTGCACCACCTCCTGTCCGGTCTTCTGGTCCGACGAGGACTACGCGGGCCCGGCGGCCATCGTCCAGGCCCACCGCTTCATCTTCGACAGCCGGGACGACGGAACGGCCGAGCGGCTGCGGATCCTGGACGACGCCGACGGCGTGTGGAAATGCCGGACGATCTTCAACTGCACCAAGGCCTGCCCGAAGGACATCGAGGTGACGAAGGCCATCGCCGAGGTGAAGCAGGCTGCCATGTGGGGGCGGGTCTGACGGAGAGCGGCCTTCCGACAGGGAGCCGCATGCCGTGAGCTACGGCGAGTTCCTCCTCCAGTGGTACAACCTCCTCTTCGTGGCCGCCGGGGCCGTGGGCCTCGCCGCCGCCCTGTTCGGCGGTGGCGAGGACCGGGATCCGCTCCGCTTCGCCGCCACCGCCCTCTCGACGTCCCTGGTGGGTCTCACGCTGAACGGCGCCATCCACGACCTGCGTCTCGGGGACCCCGCCGGCCACTTCTGGTGGGTGCTACCCGGCGCCCTCGTGGCCGGAGCCCTCCTCGGGTGGGGCATCGAGAGCGCCAGGAACCGCTGGTTTCCTCCGGTCCGGGGAGTTCGCTGGAACCCTCGCGGCCAGGAGGGAGCCGAGGCCCGGGTGGTGAGCTCGAGCGTGAACGAGGAGCCCGCCTCGGGTCGGGCTCAGTGGCAGGACGAGGACGGGGTCCTCACCATGATCAAGTGCCACACCGGGGAGGACGAGATGAAGTTCGGCGCCCGCGTTCGGCTGGAGGAGTACGACGAGGCCGGAGACTCCTATCTCGTGGTCTACCGCTCGGATTGAGTCGCCGTCGGAGCGGCCGGATGAGGACGGAAAGGGGAGGAATCGCATGAGCCGGGTCTTCTTCGCCGTCGGGGCCGGGCTGGCCCTGGTCGGCGTCGCCGCCGGGGCCTTCGCCACCCACGGCCTCGAGGGGCGGCTGTCGGCCGACGCGTTGGCCACCTTCGAGACGGGGGTTCGGTACCAGATCTACCACGCGCTGGCGCTGCTGGCCGTGGCCTGGGCCGCACGGCAGTGGCCCCACGGTCTCTGGGCAGCCTCCGGCTGGCTCTTCGTCGCCGGAATCGCCCTCTTCTCGGGCAGTCTCTACGCGCTGGCCCTGGGCGGACCGCGCTGGCTCGGCGCGGTGGCCCCCTTCGGCGGCACGAGCCTGCTGGCAGGGTGGAGCGTGAGCCTCGTGGCCGCCCTGCGCGGAGGCGCCTGAACGTCGGGCGCCGCCGCACGCTGCGCCCGCTCCGGGATCGGGACGTCTACGACGACAGCCGGGGCGGCGTCACGCCCTCCTGCTTCTGGTACTTCCCCTTCCGGTCGGCATAGCTTGTCTCGCACTCCTCGTCCGCCTCGAAGAAGACCACCTGCGCGATGCCCTCGTTGGCGTAGATCTTCGCCGGTAGCGGCGTCGTGTTGCTGATCTCCAGCGTCACGTGTCCCTGCCACTCCGGCTCGAAGGGCGTGACGTTGGTGATGATCCCGCACCGGGCGTAGGTCGATTTCCCGACCGTGATCGTCAGGATCTCCCGCGGGATGCGGAAATACTCCACCGAGCGGGCCAGGGCGAAGGAGTTGGGCGGGATGGTGCAGACATCGCCCCGGTACTTCACGAAGGAGCGATCGTCGAACTCCTTCGGGTCCACCACGGGGAAGAGGGCGTTCGAGAAGATCCGAAACTCGTCCGCGACCCGCATGTCGTAGCCGTAGCTGCTCAGGCCGTACGAGATCACGCCGTCCTCGACCTGGCCGGCCTCGAACGGCTCGATCATCCCGTGTTTCTGCGCTCTCTCCCGGATCCACCGGTCGCTCTT
>CAZFDK010000045.1:0-22130 GCA_964518305.1 uncultured Gemmatimonadota bacterium
GGGCGTCTCCCCCTCGATGGGCTCGTAGCCCAGCGCCTCCAGCTCCCGCCGGAAGTAGCGCGTGTTGTCGTGGAGCTTCTCCAGCAGGTCCGGGTTCTCCTCCAGGTGCTCCAGGGCCGCCAGCGCGCCAGCGCACGAGTGCGGCGGCATGGCGTTGGTGAACAGCTGGGTCCGCGACTCCTGTGTCAGGTAGTCCACCACCTCCCGGCTCCCGGCCACGTAGCCGCCAGCCATTCCACCCAGGGCCTTCCCCAGGGTGGAGGTGATGACGTCCACCTCGCCGTGCATGCCGTGGAACTCCGGCGTCCCGCGCCCGGTCTCTCCGAGTACGCCCGTGGCGTGGGAGTCGTCGATGGCCAGCACCGCGTCGTACTCGTCGCACAGCTCGCGCATCTCCGGCAGCGGCGCGATCTCGCCCTCCATGCTGAACACGCCGTCGGTGATGACGAATCGCGTGCGGTAGTCCTGCGTCTCCCGGAGCATCTCCTCCAGGGAGTCCATGTCCATGTGGTCGTAGATCGCGAGGTCCGCGCTGGCCAGGCGGATTCCGTCGATGATGGAGGCGTGGTTCAGCTCGTCGCTGACGATCACGTCCTCCTCGTCCAGGAGGGGCGCGAAGAGCCCCTCGTTGGCGTTCCAGCACGAGGTGAAGGTCACCGCCGCCTCGGTGCCCGTGAAGTCGGCCAGCTTCTCTTCCAGCTCCCGGTGGATCTCGAAGGTACCGCAGATGAACCGCACCGAGGAGGTCCCGGCCCCGTACCGGTCCGTTCCCCGCCTCACGCCCTCCATCACCTCCGGCTCGTCGCACAGGCCCAGGTAGTTGTTGGAGCAGAGGTTCACGACCTCGCCGTACTCCTCCAGCTCCACCACGGCGGACTGCCGTCCCTGGATGTGGCGAAGCTCCTGGTACTCACCCTCCTCGCGCATCTGCTCCAGCTCGCGGGCGAGTCGGTCGTCGAAGGCCTGGGTCACGGTCGCTCCTCGTCGGTTTTCGGGCCTGGTGATGTCCAATACGAACGAAGTTCACCCGGAGAAAGCGGCGCTCCGGGCCGGTCGATGCCGCCGCCTCCCGCGGGTCGGTCGGGGCGGGTGGTCACGGCTCGTCGCTCCCCGCCGGGCGCTCGTAATAGTAGGTCTCCCCCCGATGCTCCGTCACCCGTATCGAGTCGACGTTGATCCGGGGACGGGAGCCGAAGGCGCCGCACAGCGTCCACCCGTACAGCCGGCCGCGGAGCCACACGACCCGGTCCCGGCCGATGACCTGGCGGGCCTCGTCGGAGATTCCCTCCAGGGCGAAGGGGCGCTGGTTGTTGGCCCATCCCGGCCCGAAGAAGGCGCACCCGCCGCCGCCCTGCTGGAGCGTGCCCCAGCCCACCACCTTCATGGCGGCGAAGTCGCCGGAGTCCAGCGCCGTGATGGCGCCCAGGTCCCGGCCGGAGGCCGAGCGGACGACGTATCGCCCCGGCTCCGGCACGCTCAGGGCGCCGGCCCGGTAGAAGCTGACCCGGTCGCCCGGGCACATGGTGTCGAACACGCCGCGCCGGGCCCCCACCACCACGGCCGAGTCCTCCAGAGAGACCGTGGCGGTGTCCAGCCGGGCGCAGGAGTTCCGGGAGACCGGCCCGGCGAACTCGAAGGAGAAGGTCTCGCCCGCCACCACCGTGTCGGGATAGGCCGCCCACGCCACCACGGCATCGTCCGGAGTCGGCTCGCCGACGCGCCAGCAGGCGGAGGATGCGGCGACGGCGGCGGCCAGCAGGAGGACGGCCGGGGATGTCCGCTTCACGCGACGTCCAGGACCACCTTCGCGGCCTCGCCCGACTTCATGGCCTCGATCCCTTTCTCGAAGTCCTCCAGCGGCAGCCGGTGCGTGATCACGGGAGAGATGTCCACCAGACCCGCCGACAGGAAGTCGCGCATCTCGAGCCACGTCTCGTACATCCGGCGTCCGACGACTCCGTAGACCTCGAGGCCCTTGAAGATGACGTCGTCCGCCAGGTTCACCTCCACGTCGCCGTCCGGGAGGCCCAGCAGCTGAACGTTGCCCGCGTTCCGGGCCATCCGGAAGGCGTTCCGCACGCCGTCCGGGTGGCCGCTCATCTCACACACCACGTCGGCGCCGTAGCCCCCGGTCATTCCCTTCACCTCGCCCACGGCGTCGGCGGAGGTGGGATCCAGGACCCGGTCCGCACCCATCTCCTCGGCGATGCGGCGCCGCTCGTCCATGGGCTCCACCGCCACCACGGCCCGGGCGCCGGCGGCCCGGGCGATGCCCACCGCGAAGAGGCCGATGGGCCCGCAGCCCACCACGGCCACGACCTTTCCCGAGACGCCGGTGTGGAGGACCGTATGAAACGCGTTCCCCAGCGGGTCGAAGACCGCGGCCTGCTCGTCGGGGATGGCTTCGGGGATCGGGATCACGTTGGAGGCTGGCATCACCAGCTGATCGGCGAAGGCACCGGGGCGGTCGATGCCGATGATCGACGTGTCACGGCACACGTGACCGTCGCCGGTCCGGCAGTGCTCGCAGTGGCCGCAGACCACGTGGCCCTCGCCGGAGACCCGGTCGCCGACCTCGACGGCTTCGGCCCGGGTGCCCGTCTCCAGGACCTCTCCCATGAACTCGTGTCCCAGCACCAGCGGCGGCTCGATCCGTCCGCGAGACCACCGATCCCACTCGTAGATGTGGCGGTCGGTGCCGCAGATGCCGGCGCGGCGAACGCCGATCCGGACCTGGTGCGGGCCGAGCTCGGGCTCCGGAACGTCGGTGACCTCGAGTCCGGGGCCGGCCTCGGACTTCACGATGGCCTTCATCGGCGTCTGACTTCCCTCTTCGGTGGTGGGGCGGGTGTGGCGCGGAGCGGGGCCCTGCAGGAGGGCGGCCGCCGGCAGACTGCCGCCCCGCAGGACAGGAGTCCGATCGGGCTCCCGGCCGACTGCCGCGTCGCGAGCGTCGGGAAAATGCCCCCCACCCGGGGACCCGGGCAAGCACCCCCGTACCGCCGGGTCGATCCGGACCTGGGCGGGGGAACCTGCGGCGAGTGTGGCGGATACAACTCGGCGGGAAGCCCCGTCCGGGCCGCCCGTCGCGACGGCAGCCCATCCGCCTCCACGAGCAGTTTCACGCCCGCCTCATCGGGAGCACCGTGACGTTCGAACACCAGCAATCGGTCCGGAACCGGCGGAGGGGATTCCGCCGCCTTCTGGCCCGGGCGCTGGCCGTCTCCGTGCTCCTCCACGCGGCCGTCCTGATCCTGTGGCCCGTCGAGCCGCCGCCCCCGCCCGAAACCGGCGACCCTGCCGGCACGGCGTCCACTCCGGTCCCGCCGCCGGACGAGGCCCTGCGCGCGGTGCAGGTGGACATCGCCCGCCCCGCCGTCGATCCGGGGGGGAGGGAGGGGCCGCCCGCGGCCTCCCGGCTGCCGGACACGGAGGCCTCGGCCGTTCGGGAGCCGGTCTCTTCGCAGGCCGCCCTCTCGCTGGAGAGGGTCACCGCCGGTGCCGCCGGCTCGACCCGCCTGGCCCTGACCACCGGGGGAGAGGGCGCCTCCTCGGGCGGGCAGCGCGCCGCCGGCTCCGGCGAGCCGGGACGGATCTCGCCTCCCGTGCCGCGGTCCCTGCTGCCCCGGTGGGACCCGCCCCCCGAGATCCGCGGCACCCGGGTCACCGTGCGCGTCGAAGTGGGCCGGGACGGACGGCCCACCGGCCAGGTCCGGCTGGAGCCCCCAACCGAGAACGGGGACTTCAACCGGCGGCTGCGGGAGACCCTGACCTCGCTCCGGTACCGGCCAGGGACCCGGGCCGGCGAGCCCGTGAAGGCCTGGGCCGAGATCACGTTCGTGTTCTAGGGCGTCGGCCCGGGACGCTCCCCACTCGGAGGTGCCGCCGACCGTGGCCCGGTACCGCGCCGATGACTGGACTGTCCGCGGGGCCGCAGTCTCCGGGGGGAACCCGGCGCTCTCCCGTCCGCCCCCTACTCCAGCCCGGCGCCGGTCTCCGCCACGAGGTGGTCCACGACCGCCTCCAGGCTGCCGGTCTTCTCGTACACGGCCAGCTGGCGGTCGGCGCTCGCGCCCTCGTCCAAGATCCGGTAGGCGTGCTCCACCTCCTGCCGGGTGCCGAGTTCGTCGATGGGATCCGCCAGGAAGTCCTCTATGAGCTCCCGAACGAGGTCCCGTGCCGGAAGCTCCTCCTGACGGCCGAAGTCGATCAGCCGACCGTCCGGGCCGTAGCGGAGCGCCCGCCACTTGTTCTCGTCCACGAGGCTCCGCGGGTAGCGGCGGAAGTCGAGGTTGGCCCGGCGGAGCCGCCAGAGCTTGAGCACCAGCGCCTGGGCCAGACCCGCCAGGCACAGGGTCGTCTCCAGCCGGGGGCAGGCGTCGAAAATGCGGAACTCCAGGGTGGGGTAGCTCCAGTTCGGCCGCACGTCCCACCACACCTTGGTGCCATCTTCGATGCAGCCGGTCGCCACCAGGGTCTCCACCATTCGCTCGTAGGCCGCCCAGGAGCCGACCCGGGGCGGAATCCCGGTCCGAGGAAAGTTCTCCCACACCACGCTCCGGTAGGACTTGAGCCCGGTGTCCCGCCCGTGCCAGAAGGGGGAGCTGGCCGACAGGCACAGCAGGTGGGGCAGGAAGTATCGGGCCGCGTTCATCGCATCGACCAGAAACTCGCGGTCCTCGATTCCGACGTGGATGTGGAGGCCGAACGTCAGGGTCCGGCGGGCGAGCTGCGCCATGTCGTCGTGGATGCCGCGAAACCGTGACAGCGGCGTGATCTCCTGTCCCGACGCCGAGGGATGTGTTCCTGCGGCGAGTATCTCCCGGCCGTCCTCCCGGGCGAGGTCCCGGACCCGGCGCCGCAGCCGGGCCACCTCCTCGCGGGCCTCTCCCACGTCCGCGCACACTGCCGAAGCCACCTCCAGGGTGGAGGTGTGCAGCTCCGGGTGGACGTTCTCCAGGCGGATCTCCCCCTCCTCCAGCAGTTCGGACACGTAGGAGGAGAGCTCTCCCGTCTCCGGGTCTACGACCTGGTACTCCTCCTCGATGCCGAGGGTCAGGGACGGCGTCTGCATCGGGCCTCGCGGACCGGATGAGAGGGAGACGTACGGAGGATCAGGGTGTGTGACGAACGGGCTCCGGGGCAAGGACCCGGCGGGCCGATACACCTGCACCGGCCGTCGGTGATGCTGGTGGGCGGCAGGTGGTCGTTGAGCCCCGCGTGAGCCGTGTGCGTACTCTGGGGCGGACCGATGATCGAGCTGAACCGGGTTGAGCGGAGGGCCCTGCGGACGGCCGCGGGGCTGATCGCACTGGGCACGGCGGTGCGCCTCGGATGCGGACCGGGACCCGCGGAGTGGGCGTGGGAACCGGCGGAGGACGCGCCGGTGGAGGAGCGTCCGGATTTGGAACAGGTCACCGGGCGTGTGGAGGAGGCTACCCGACGGCGGGCGATCGCCGATCGGCCGCTGGCCCCGGGGGAGCGCATCGACCCGGAATCGTCGCCTCCGGAGCAGCTCCAGCGCCTCCCGGGGATCGGGCCGGCACTGGCGGATCGGATCGTCGAGCACCGACGCCGGGCCGGCGGATACGAGCGTGCGGAGCAGCTACTCGACGTGTCGGGGATCGGAGAGAAGACCCTGGCCCGCATACGACCGCACCTGGAGTTCCCCTAGATTCCGGTTCCGCCGTCCTCAGGCCCTGATGGGCGGGTCCAGGGTGAGCCGCATCTCGCCTGACTCGTCGATGGTGGTGTCCAGGACCTCGTGCTCCCGGTCGCCGCAGATCACGCGCTCGCCCTCCTTCACCACCGGCGGATCGCCGCGGACGGTGGCTCGTCCCTCGTGGTCGACACGGGCCCAGATTCGCTCGCCACCCCGGCTCGGGAACTGGAGCTCGACGTGCTCCTCACTCACGAGGCCCCCGGGACGCGCCGGGTGCGCCGCCGACCTCGTGCGTCGGCCAGGAGCCCGAGCCAGGCCCGGCGGAAATCAGCCCCCGGCCGTGTCGGAGGCCCCGCGGCCCATCATGCCCTGGGTCTGGGACTGCATCTCCTTCCGGAGGGAGTCGGCCCGCTCCATGAGGCTGTCGGCCTGCGGGTTGACCTGGCGCATCTGCGCCTCGAGGTCCTTCTGGAACTCCTCGATCGCCTGAGCGATGTCCTCCTGCTGGGTGGCCTTCTGACGCAGCTTCTGGAGTGACTGGTTGAGCTTCTGGGCCTCCATGACCAGCGAGCGGAGCTGCGCGGTGTCGCCCTGGGCCTGGGCGGTCTGCAGCCGGCCGCGGATCGAGTCCATGCGGTCCAGCTGCTCGTCGGCCTGCGGGCTCATCTCCCGAATGGCCTCGTCGACCATGGTCTGGAGCTCCTGCGCCTGTCGCTGGAGCGAGGAGTCCTGCATCGCCTGCTTCTGGATGGAACTGAGCTGCTTGTTGAGCTGCCGCAGTTCCATCATCGCCCCGCCGCCCTCCGTAGCAGACGGGAGGCCGCTGGCCTGTCCGCTCATGGAGGCGGTGTCGCTCGCCGAATCGCCTCCCTGTCCGTCGCCGCCACAGGCCGTGAGACCGGCCATCGTGACGACGCCGAGAGCGACGACGAGGATCGAGCGCAGGCGTCGAGATGTGTCGGATGTCGCGTTGGACATGTAACGATCCGTTGTCTTGGTGCGTCAGGAGGCTCCGGACGAAGACGAGAGCGCGCCCGAGGCCGGACGAAGTGCACTAACAGTATTCGGCGGGGACGGTCTCGTTCCAAGGGTAGCCGGCATGGCCACGGCCCCGGTCACGTGTAGGAATGTGGTCGCGCCGCTGGCGAGAGGCGAGTACGTCAGACAGCTGACGGCGTCCCGGGCTCCGGCTCGCGTAGCTTCGCCACGAGGTAGGCGCCCAGGGCGATCAGGGCCACGCTGATGAGCTGGGCCACGGTGAAGGGGCCGAAGATCCGGTCGTCCTTGGCCCGGAAGAGTTCCACGAAGAGGCGCTCCGCCCCGGCCAGGATCATCCACACGCCGGCCAGCCATCCCTCCCGATGGTCGTGATGCCGGCGGGGCCACAGATAGAGAAACATGAGGCCGGCGATGGCCACCTCGAAGAGCTGCGTTGGATAGACGGCCAGGACGGCGTCGTTCGGGACGCCGGCGGGAATGTCGACGTTGAAGTTCCGGCGCAGGCTCTCGGCCGTGGTGGGCGGAGCGCCCTCGGGGAAGGCGACCCCGATCCAGCTGTCCGTGGGCCGCCCGTAGTCGTCCCCCACCAGGAAGCACCCGATGCGCCCGATGGCGTACGAGATGGCCAGCACGGGGCTCGCCAGGTCGGCCACGAAGCCCAGGTCCGCGTCCCGTCGCCGCGCCGCCCAGACCACGCCCAGCGCCCCTCCGACGAAGCCGCCGTACCAGGTGAGGCCGGCCCGGGCGGTCAGGAGCTCGAAGAAGCCCGCCGGTGTGCCCAGCGAGTGCTGGATCACGTAGTACAGCTTGGCGCCGACGATGCCCCCGATCACGGCGCCCAGCAGCATGTCGTACGCCAGCTCCTCGTCCCGGTCCACCTCACGCAGCTGCACCCGGAGGAGCTGATAGCCGACCAGGAACGCGATGGCCATCATCACGCCGAACGAGCTGATGGTGACCTGGCCGACGACTGGCAGGTCCAGCTGGAGGAGCTCGGGATACATGCGCTCGGGGTCGGAGGTGGCGGAAGTCGGACGACAGGGCTCCACGGCGGAGTACCGGCCGGTGGGGCGAGGGTTTCAGCGGCCCGTTTGCACAGCCGCGGTGCAGGGGTACCGTTCCGGGCCGAGACATCGGGGGCGAACACCACAGGGAGGTCCACGTTGGAGACGATTCGCGTGAACACGGACCGCCGCGAGCAGCTGGTGGACATCACCGCCGAGGTGCGGGGGGGCGTCGAGTCGTCGGGGGTGACGAGCGGAATGTGCGTGCTCTGGTCCATGCACACGACCGCCGGCCTCACCGTCAACGAGAGCGCCGATCCGGACGTGGCAACCGACATCGAGGATTGGCTGGCCGGGGCCGCGCCGGAGGGGGCCGGCTACCGCCACCGGGAGGGCAACGCCGACTCCCACATCAAGGCGAGCCTGACGGGAGCGGGCCTGACGCTCATCGTCGACGAGGGGCGGCTCCAGCTCGGCACCTGGCAGGGCATCTTCCTGTGCGAGTTCGACGGCCCGCGGACGAGGGACGTGGGAATCCAGATCCTGGAGAGCGCGTGAGGGACGAGGGGCGCGTCGAGCTGGGTGACGTGCTGCACGCACCTCCGGCCCGCCTGCTGGAGGCCCTGCCGACGGAGCCCGAGACGGACCGGAGGCGCCGCGGCGAGCGCTGGCTGGTCTTCGAGCTCGGCGACGTGTCCCTCCGCGTTCGCTCGGAGGAGAGCGAAGACGGCGAACGGGTGGCCTCGTGGACGGCCACCTTTCGCGAGCCCCCGGCGTCGCTGCGGGAGGCGGCGCAGCTCGTGGGAATGTGGCCCGAGCTGGCGCCCGACGCCGTCGCCGAAGGCGGCGCTCCCATGATTCGCCGTCCGCTGCCGGCGGCTGACGGGGAGACCGTCCACTCGGTGACGGCCGCCGTCCGGGACGGGAGCATCGTGCAGATGACGGCCTTCGACGAGCCGCCGGACTGGACCTGAGCCCGGCGGTCGGATTCGCGGGTCCCGGTCCGCGGAGGCACCGCTTCTCCTCGGCTCGCCGCCCCCTTAGCTTGCATTCTGCAAGACCGCCGCCGACGCCCGGAGACGGGACCTCGGGCGCCCGAGGCCGACATCTCATCGCATGCGAGCGTCACCCATGATCTTCCGGGGCCGACAGCGAGGGGCAGCCGCCGGCGCCGGGGAGGTCTCCCTGGAGCCCCGGGGCGTGCTTCGCTATCTGTACGCGGCGCGCCTGGTGGTGAGCCTGGCTGTCTTCGGCTCGGCGCTGCTCGTCGGCGACCTGTGGTTTCTGGGGCCGGAGCAGCCGGAGGTTCCGGGCCAGGCACAGCTCATCTCCATGGTCGGCCTGCTGGTGGCGGCTTTCTTCACGGCGCTGGCCTACTGGCACTCCCACCGGCGACCCGGCGGGATCTCGCCGGCCTTCCTGCTGGGCCAGGCGGTACTGGACATCGTCATCGTGACGGGCATCGTCCACGTCACCGGCGGGAGCGAGAGCGTCTTCCCGCCGCTCCTGTACGTGGCCCTGGTGAGCGCCTACGCCCTGCTCCTCCCCATCCGCCTCACCCTCCTCCTGGTGGCGGGTGCCGGGACGGCCTACCTGCTGGACATCACGCTGGCCTACCCGGAGCTGCCGGGAACGCCGGCCCTCTTTCAGGTGGGCATCTTCGCCGGGGTGGCGGGGGCGGCCAGCTATATCGGGGGACGCCTCCGGGAGACGCGCCGGGAGCTGGCCGCCATGGAGTCGGCACTCCGGAAGCTGCGTCTCAACACCATCGACGTGCTCCACAGCCTCCAGTCGGCGGTTCTCACACTCGACGCTGAGGGACGGATCGCGTACCTGAACCCGCTGGCGGAGGACCTCCTGGGCCTGTCCTCCGAGCACTGGATCGGCCGCGACGCGCTCCCCGAGCTCCAGAGTCGTGCCCCGGGTCTGGCCACGGCCTTCCGGGAGACGGTCCGGAACGGCTCCGGGATCCGGGAGCGCGAGGTGGAGATCGAGCCGGCGGACGGGCGGTCGTCCATCCGCGGAGGGGAGGACGCCGGAGTTCCGGAGGAGGGCGACGAGGTAGAAGACGGGAACCAGCGGGACGAGGAGCCCCCGGAGACGATTCCCGTGGCGGCCCGGAGCGCCTACCTGGCCCGGAGCGGCGGGACGCCCACGGTGACGCTGCTCCTGCAGGACCTGCGGCCGACCCGCCAGTTGGAGCGCCTGCGCCGGCGGACCGAGCGCCTGGAGGCCGTCACGGAGCTCTCCGCGTCGCTGGCGCACGAGATCCGGAACCCGCTGGCCTCCATCCAGTCGTCGGCCGAGCAGCTCTCGGCCCGGGCCGACGACGAGGCCGGCGGTAGCAGGCTCACGGACCTCATCGTGCGCGAGAGCCAGCGCCTGGACCGTCTGCTGGGCGAGTTCAGCGAGTTCGCGGCCATGGAGATCACCGATCGGCAGCCGGTGGATCTGGAGAGGGTGGTCCGGGACGCCATCGAGGTGGTCCGCCAGCACCCGGACACGCCGGAGAGCGCCACATTTCCGGTCCGCGTGGTTGGCTTCGAGGACGGAATCGAGGGGCTCTGGGGAGACGAGGACCTCCTCCACCGGGCGTTCCTGAACCTGCTCCTCAACGCGGTCCAGGCGTGGCAGGAGGGCCCGCGCGACGAGGAGCTGGAGGTGGAGGTGGTGATCGACGAGGCGCGGCCCGAGGTCGTCCCCTCGGAGATCGCTCCGGGGCGGCCCGTCCGGGTGCGGGTGATGGACAACGGGCCGGGCATCGACGACGAGGACATGGATCGCCTGTTCGACCCCTTCTTCTCGGGACGGGAGGAGGGCACCGGGCTCGGACTGTCGGTGGCGTACCGCATCGCTCGCGTCCACGGCGGCACGCTCTCCGCCCGCTCGCCGGACGGGGGTGGCGCCATCTTCGAGTTCGTCCTCCTGCGCCGCGAGCCGGAGGCCCGGGAGCTGCTGGACCGGGCCGCCGGCGGGGAGGAATCGTGAGCGCGCGGCAGGAACCGCCGATGCATATCCTCCGTCCTCTCGATCATCGAATTCTCATATCCTGATCACCGGGGCATCCCATGAGTGATGACGGAGACAGGCCGCACATTCTTGTCATCGACGACGAGCAGAGCCTGCTGGAGACGCTGGAGGTGCTGCTCGAGGACGAGGGCTACGAGGTGAGCACGGCACTGACCGGCGAGGAGGGCCTCGAGACCTTCGACGAGGTCGGGCCGGACCTCGTCCTCCTGGACATCCGGATGCCGAAGATGGGCGGGGTCGAGGTGCTGGAGGAGATCCGGGACCGCTCCGAGAACGTGCCGGTGGTGCTGATCACGGCCCAGGCGTCGCTGAATTCGGCCATCGAGGCCGTGAACCTGGGGGCGAACCACTACGTCCGGAAGCCCTTCTCCAACGACGAGCTGCTGGCCATCATCCGCCGGTCGCTGGAGTGGGGCGAGACGGCGCGCGAGAACCAGGACCTGAAGAAGCAGCTGAAGCAGAAGGAGGAGATCGAGGCGCAGCGGCCGGTGGGCCAGGCGGCTCCCTTCGAGGAGGCGCTGCAGATGGCCGAGAGCGTGGCGTCCAGCGACTCCACGGTTCTGCTGGAGGGGGAGAGCGGGGCCGGAAAGGAGGTCTTCGCGCGACACATCCACCGTCTCTCCTCGCGCGCCGACCGACCGTTCGACTCCCTGAACTGCGGAGCCGTGCCGGAGAGCCTTCTGGAGTCGGAGCTCTTCGGCCACAAGGAAGGGAGCTTCACCGGCGCCACCAGCGACAAGGAAGGGGTCTTCACGGCGGCCCACGGCGGGACGCTCCTCCTGGACGAGGTAGCGGAGATGTCGCCGGCGGTGCAGGTGAAGCTGCTGCGGGTGCTCCAGAACGGCGAGGTGACCCCCGTGGGGTCCACCGACTCGGTGAACGTGGACGTGCGTCTCATCGCCGCCACGAACCGCGACCTGGAGCAGGAGATGGAGTCCGGGGGGTTCCGAGAGGATCTCTTCTACCGCCTGAACGTGATCAACATCGAGGTGCCGCCGCTTCGCGATCGCCTGGAGGACATCCCGCTGCTCGCCGAGCACTTCCTGAACACGAAGGCCGGCGCCGTGGGCGACGAGGAGAGCGCTCCCACCAGCATCTCGCCGGAGGCCATGGAGATCCTGGAAAGTTACCACTGGCCGGGGAACGTCCGGGAGCTGGAGAACGTCGTCGAGCGGGCCATCGTCCTGGCCGACGGGAGCGAGATCGACCGTGACGTGCTGCCCGACCGTCTGAGCGAGCCCGAGCCGGAACCGCTGGTGAGCGGCGAGCGGCCCGAGAACCCCTCCCTCGAGGTGATCGAGCGGGCGTACATCGAGCACGTCCTGAGCGCCGAGGACGGCAACAAGACACGCGCCGCCGAAGTGCTGGGCATCGACCCGAGCACCCTGTACCGGAAGATCAAGCGGTACGAGATCGACGCGTAGCGACTGGCCCCACGGCGGGGAGATGACGCGGCGGTGAGGAGACCGGCCAGCGTGGGGCGACGACCGTCCGCTCCGCCAACCGCTCGACTCGCCGAGAGGTGCCAGCGACCGTGCTACGCGATGCCACCGCCGCCGGCTTCACCCTCGTCGAGCTCCTCGTGGTACTGGCGCTGATCGGCGTCGTGGCCGCCACGAGCGCCGGGGCCCTGTGGGACGTACGGCGGCACGCGGGGCTGGAGGCGGCGGTTCGGTCCGGCCGGGCGGCGCTGGTGCGGGCCCGCATGGAGGCCGTCTTCCGCGGAGGCACCGTCCGGGTGCGCCGGGAGCGCCGGGGGCCGCCGGAGCTGGTCCTGCGGGACGGCCTGGAGCGGCCCATCGCCCGGTTCGTGCTCGGTCCCCGGTCCGGCGCCGGCCTCGACTCCGCGGTGCTCCGACGCTCCACTCTCTCCTTCAACGGCCGCGGGCAGGCCGCGCCAGGTAGCCTGTACCTGTATCAGGGCGGCCGCGGGGTGCGTCTGGTGGTGAACTTCATCGGCCGGGTTCGGCGGGAGGCCTTTCGCTCCGGCTCGTGATCCTCCGATGACGTCGGGCGGCACGGTGGCGTCGGAATCGGGACTCCAGCTGCAGGAGAGGCCGCCATGAAGTTCACCTCCGAATCGACCGCTTCGATGCACTCCGACGGGGGACGGCGCTGGACCGGCATCCGGGGCTTCACGCTGGTCGAGGTCCTCGTCGCCGTGCTGGTTCTCTCGGTCGGCGTCCTGGGGGTGGCCGGCCTCACCCTGGGCGTGGCCCGGGAGTCACGGCGCTCGGCCCGGGAGACCGCGCGGACCCTGGCGGCCCAGCGGGCCCTGGACAGCATCCGACGGGTCGGGTTCGCAGGGGCAGCCGACGGACGCTCCACGCTCCTCCTGGACGGGGAGGAGTGGACGGTGACGTGGCAGGTGGTCCGGGAGGCGGCCGGCCTCAAGCGGGTCGACGTCCGGGTCCCCACCGGGTCCGCCGCGGAGCGGGAGCGGCCCTTCGCGGCGGCGCGCCTTCACCGGCGGCCGACGCTTTCCGGCGGGGGACGGTGACCGCGAACCGCCGGACGAGACCCGGGGAGCGTGGCGTCACCCTCGTCGAGCTTCTGACGGGGCTGGCGCTGGCCGGCCTCGTCGCCGCCGCCGTGGTGGGCGTCCTCCTCGATCAGCACGATTTTTACGCGCGAAGCAGCGACCGGGCCCATGCACGCCAGGGAGTTCGGGCCGCGGCCGACCTCATCTCCTCCGAGCTCCGGCTGGCCTCGTCCGCCGACCTGCTGGCCGCCGAGCCCGACTCCGTGAGTCTGCGGTTGGACGTGCTCCGCGCTGTCGTATGCGGGGCGGCGACGGGCACGCCGGATCGGGTGTCGGCCTTCGTCTTCGACACGGTCACCAATCCGAACGTCCCGCCAGGATTCAGGGGTTGGGCCTACGCGGATCCCGGCGGCCCGTGGCGGCACGTCGACGGCGCCCCCCTGACCATCTCCGTGGGCGACGGGAGGATCCGCTGCGCGGAGGGGGGCGCCCCGGACCGGGCGCCCGGGTGGAGGTACCGGGCGGTCGGCGGCTGGAACCTGGACGGTTCCTTCGCCTCGGTCCCGGCTCGGGGCGCGGTGCTGACGCGATACGGCCGGCTCACTTACAGCATCGAGACCTCGGGGTCGTATTCCGGCGGGCGGGCCATCCACAGGAACAGCCAGGAGCTGGCCGCCCCCTTCGCCGGCGGGGCGCGATTCCGATACGTGCTTTCCGACGGGACGGTGGTCGCCAGGGTGGCGTCGGCCGATCTGCGGCGGGTCCGTGCCGTGCGCCTGAGCGCCACGGCCCTGGGGCCGCGGCCCGGCCGGCGCGTCGAGAGCGATCTCCGCCTGCACGTGCCCCTCCAGCGATGAGCCACGCCACCCGACGACCGGGCCCCGGCACGCGGCGCGGAGGGGAGCGGGGCTTCGCGCTTCTGGCGGCTCTGGTGACGCTCATCGTCCTGTCGATCCTCGCGGCGGCCGGCGTGTTCGTCGCCCGGTCCGAGGGGCGCGTGAGCCGTAGCCACGCGGCGACGCTGCGGGCTCGCGAGCTGGCCCGCTCCGGCATCTCCGAGTACCTGGCGTCCGGGCCGCCGGTGGCCGGCGAGACACGGGTCTTCGTCCACGGCCGCGACACGGCGGTGATCACCGCCGCCCGGCTACTTCGCGTGGATGTCGACACCACCCGCGTGCTCATCCGCCTCACGAGCCGCGGCGTCCGGGTGCGGCGCGGCCGCTGGAACGCGGAGCGGAGCCTCAGCACCCTCGTGCTCCGGGACGAGAGCCTCGCGGGCCGCAGCGTCGAGCGATCGGGGGCGCGGCACGAGCCGGGGACGCCGTGATCGCTCCCTTCCGCCACCGTCGGCGCACGGTGGGCGTGGACGTGGGGAGCGCCCGGCTCAAGGTGGCCGTGCTGGACCACTCGCGCGGTGTCCCCCGCCTGGAGAAGGCGGGCGTCCTATCCGTGGACCGCGGACGCCCGTCGAAGGGGGGCGCCCGGCGCCGGGCACGGGCGGCCGGAGCCATCCGCTCGCTCTTCGAGGAGGAGCGGCTGCCGCGGCGAGACCTCGTGTGCGGCGTCGGCGGCCGGGACGTGATCGTGAAGTTGCTGCGCATGGATCGCGAGCTGGAGGAGCGGCGCGGGGCCCTCCGCCGCGGGGCGGCTCGCCACGTGCCGTTCGACGCCGGGGCGGTGGAGACGGACGTCCAGGTGATGGATCCGGGCGGCGACTCGCCACGGATGAGCGTCCTCCTGGTGGCGGCAAAACGCGGCGTGGTTCGCCGGCGGCTGGGGACCCTCAGGGCCGCCGGTCTCGAGGCCCGTGTGGTGGACGTCGAGGCGCTGGCCCTCCACAACTGCCTGGAGTTCAACCACCCGGAGGCGATGGAGGGGGTCGTGGCGCTGGCGTGCATCGGCAGCCATCGGACGGCGATCAACGTCCTCGAGGACGGCATCCCGCTCCTGGCCCGATGCGTCGCCTTCGGCACGCGGGGCGTGCGGCAGTCGCTGGTCGTGGAGCATGGTATGGGGGACGGCCTGGCGGAGGAGGTCGTGCGGGGACGGGTCCGACCGCTCTCCGTCCCCGTCGCCGAGACGATCCGTCTCCGCGTTCGGGAGCTGGCCCGGGCGGTGGGGAGGAGCTCGTCCTTTCTCCGGGCCCGGGCCGCCAGCCTTGAAATCGGGGCGCTCTACCTGTGCGGGGGTGGTTCGCGGATCCCGCGCCTGGCGGCGGTGCTCGCCGACCGGCTCGGCGTGGAGATCGTCACGGCCAACCCCCTCCAGCGCCTGGAAGCGGCTCCCGGCGCGCTGGACCGGGTCGACGTGGACGAGGCGCTGCCGCTGCTGGCGCCGGCCGTGGGAATGGGGCTCCGCACGACGTCTTAGAACCTCCGGGGCCGTTTCGCGTACCTCCGGGTCCCCTCCCCTTTCGCCGTGTGCCCCGATCCCATCGGATTGGGGTCCGTCGCCCGAGAAGTCGCGCATCGACATCCCACGGAGACCATGAGCCTGCTGGACCACTTCGAGTACACCTCCGCCGGAGAATCGCACGGGAAGGGGGCCCTGGCGGTGGTCGAGGGCGTCCCCGCCGGCGTGCCCCTGGAGCCCTACGACATCGCACTCCACCTGGCGCGCCGTCAGATGGGCTACGGACGGGGCGGCCGGATGGAGATCGAGGAGGACGAGGGCGAGATCCTCAGCGGCGTCCGTCTGGGCGAGACGCTGGGCTCTCCGCTGACCATCTGGATCGGAAACGAGGATTACGAGAACTGGCGGACGGCCATGTCCACCGAGGCGCAGCCCGGGGCCGACGACGAGGAGCTGCGTCGGGTCGTCCTCCCGCGGCCGGGACACGCCGACCTCGTGGGCGTGCTCAAGTACGACCGCCGGGACGCCCGCGACATCCTCGAGCGCTCCAGCGCACGAGAGACAGCGGCCCGGGTGGCCGCCGGATCGGTGGCGCGCCAGCTCCTGGCGGAGTTCGGCGTCTCCATCGGGAGCCACGTGACGAAGCTGGGCGGCATCGAGGCCGAGCGCCCGGACGAGCTCCCGGAGGACCTGAACGAGGCCGCCGACGAGTCGCCGACGCGCTGTCTGGATCCCGAGGCCACGGAAGAGATGATCGAGGCCGTGGATGCCGCGGGCTCGGTGGGCGACACCCTGGGCGGCGTATTCGAGGTGGTGGCCCGGGGTGTGCCCCTGGGCCTGGGCAGCCATGTTTCCTGGGACCGGCGCCTGGACGGCCGGCTTGCCGGGGCCATGATGTCGATTCAGGCCCAGAAGGGCGTGGAGATCGGCATGGGCTTCGAGGTTGCGGAGCACCGCGGTTCCGACGTCCACGACGAGATCGAGTACGCTCCGGATCGGCGGCGGGCCGGAGGCTTCCGGCGGCGGCGCAACAACATGGGCGGCACCGAGGGCGGCATGACGACGGGGGAGCCCCTGGTTGCCCGGGTGGCCATGAAGCCGCTCTCCTCGCTTCAGCGTCCCCTGGACAGTGTGGACCTCACATCCCTGGAGAAGGCCAAGGCGGAGCGCGAGCGCAGCGACGTATCGGCGGTTCCGGCAGCGGGCGTGGTGGGCGAGTCCATGATGGCGCTGGTCCTGGCCGACGCCATGGTGGAGAAACTCGGCGGCGATTCGCTGTCGGAGATGAAGGACAACTACGCGGCGCACCTGGAGCGCATCAATCGTCACGACTTCGAGGAACGGGCCCGGGAGCAGGGTGACTGAGGGCAGCCCCCCGGACCCCACCCCCGATCTGCCGAACCGGATCGTCCTGGTGGGGTTCATGGCGGCGGGGAAGTCCACGGTGGGGCGCCGGCTGGCCGAGAGGACGGGCTTCCCCTTCGTCGACCTGGACGAGGCCGTGGAGGAGCTGGCCGGCCGACCCATCCCCGACATCTTTCGGGAGGAGGGCGAGGACACCTTCCGCGAGATGGAAGCCCGGGTCACGAGGCGGCTCGACGCCGTCCGGCGCGTGGTGGTCGCGGCCGGCGGCGGCTGGATGGCGCGCCCGCAGCTCCGGGACCGGTGGCCCCACGCCGCCAGGGTCTGGCTGCAGGTCAGCCCCGAGGCCGTGCTGGAGCGAATCGGGGACGATCTCGAGTCCCGTCCCATGCTGGATCCCGGCTCCCCGCTCCGCTCCATCCGGGCCATCCTGGAGGCGCGGCGGGCCGATTACGCCCGGGCCGAGTACCGGGTGGAGACCGACCGCCTGGACCCGGCGGAGGTCGCCCGGATGGTAGCCGAGATGCTGGAGGGCGAGCGGGCCTGACGGGTTGCCGAGGAGACCGCCGCCGCCGAGTACTTCGGTCGCGGGCTCCGACCGGAACCGTGGCGGCGCCGGCGCATATGCCGGACCCGGGCCGACAGCGCCGCGCCACTCCGAGCCGCTCCGGATTTTGATCTGCCGGCCCGCGGCGTGCAGCGTCGCATGACGTGGGGCGCCGACGTTCGCGAACGAGTTCGGAACAACCGACGACAGAGAGCTGGACAGAGGTTCGATGGCAGCGAGCTCCAACGGAAACGAAGAGAACGGGCGAGACCTGGTCGTGGTCGAGTCGCCGGCCAAGGCCAGCACGCTGGAGAAGTATCTCGGCGGCGACTACCGGGTGGAGGCGTCGGTGGGTCACGTGCGCGACCTGCCGGAGAGCGGGCTCGGCGTCGACACGGAGCACGGCTTCGAGCCGGAGTACGTGACCATCGAGGGCAAGGGTAAGGTGCTGAAGAAGCTCCGGGAGCTGGCCCGCACCTCGGAGCACGTCTACCTGGCCACCGACCCGGACCGCGAGGGCGAGGCCATCGCCTTCCACGTGGCGAGGGAGCTGGGCTACCCGCGGAACGACGGCGACCGGTTCCGGCGGGTCGTCTTTCACGAGATCACGAGGGACGCCGTCGTGGAGGCCTTCCGCGAGCCCGGCGACATCAACATGGACCTGGTGGAGGCCCAGCAGGCGCGCCGCATCCTCGACCGGCTCGTGGGCTACAAGCTCTCGCCGCTCCTGTGGAAGAAGATCAGCCGCGGCCTGTCGGCCGGTCGCGTCCAGTCGGTGGCGGTCCGGGTCCTCGTCGAGCGGGAGCGGGCCCGCCGCGCCTTCCGCCGCGCCGAGTACTGGGACCTGCAGGCGCAGTTGGCGAAGTCCGGCCAGGACTTCGAGGCGGACCTGACCCGGCTGAACGGCGACCGGCTCGCCGAAGGACGCGACTTCGACGACGACACCGGCGAGCTGATCGAGGGCCGGGACGTGCTCGTCCTGGACGAGGAGGAGGCCGGGGAGCTGCGCGAGGAGCTGGTCGAGAAAGCGTTCGAGGTCACCTCGGTGGACGAGCGGACCTCCACCCGGAGCCCGTACGCGCCGTTCACCACCTCCAGCCTCCAGCAGGAGGCGAACCGGAAGCTGAACATGACGGCCTCGCAGACCATGAACGTGGCCCAGCGCCTGTACGAGGCCGGACACATCACCTACATGCGCACGGACTCCGTGAACCTGTCGGAGCAGGCGATCCGCGGCGTGCGGACGCGGGTGAACGAGCGGTACGGAGACGACTACCTCCGCTCGAAGCCGCGTCGCTACCGGACTGACTCCGACACGGCCCAGGAGGCCCACGAGGCGATCCGTCCGGCCGGCGCCGAGATGAAGACGGCGAAGGAGCTGGGTCTGAGGGGGCGTCAGAAGGCCCTCTACAGCCTGATCTGGAAGCGGACCATGGCCACCCAGATGACCGACGCCCGCCAGCGGCACCTCACCGTGCTCCTGGAGGCCGACGGCGCCGAGTTCAGAGCCACCGGCAAGATCCTCGACTTCCCGGGCTTCTTCCGCGCCTACGTGGAGGGATCCGACGACCCGCAGGAGGCGCTGGAGGACCGGGAGATCCTGCTTCCGGAGCTGGAGGAGGGCGAGAGGGTCGAGTGCCGGGAGCTGGAGGCCGTCTCACACGAGACGCGCCCGCCGTCCCGCTTCACGGAGGCCTCGCTGGTGAAGGAGCTCGAGTCCGCCGGAGTGGGGCGCCCGAGCACGTATGCCGCGATCATCTCCACCATTCAGGAGCGTGGCTACGTGGAGAAGAACGGAAAGCAGCTCGTTCCCACCTGGACCGCCTTCGCAGTGACGAAGCTGCTGGAGGACCACTTCCACGACCTGGTGGACACCGGCTTCACGGCCAAGATGGAGAACACGCTGGACCGGATCGCCAGCGGCGAGGTGAACTGGCGGGAGTACCTGGGCGCCTTCTACGAGGGAGGCGACGGGGAGGAGGGCTTCGAGGAGCGCCTGGCCGACCGCGAGGAGGCCATCGATCCGCGGGACGCCTCCACCATCCACCTCCAGGACCTGGACCCGGCGGTCCGCATCGGCCGCTACGGACCCTACCTGGAGATGGAGGAGAACGGAGACCGCGTGACCGCCTCGGTTCCGGAGGGCGTGGCGCCGGCGGACCTCGAGAACGAGGAGGCCGTGAAGCTCTTGAAGCGAAAGGCCGAGGGGCCCGTCGAGCTGGGTGAGCACCCGGAAGCCGGAAAGCCGGTCTACCTGAAGACCGGCCCCTACGGCCCCTACGTGCAGCTCGGCGAGGAGGGGGAGGACGGGGGCAAGCCCCGGCGGGCGTCGCTGCCGGACGAGGTGGAGTTCGAGGAAGTGACGCTGGAGATGGCCGTGAAGCTGCTGGCCATGCCCTACTCCCTGGGCGAGCACCCCGACGACGGGAAGGCCGTCAAGGTGGGCATCGGCCGCTACGGCCCCTACGTGGTCCACGAAGGGGACTTCCGTTCGCTCAAGTCCGGCGACAGCGTCCTGGACATGACGCTGGAGCGGGCGCTGGAGCTGCTGTCGGCGCCCAAGAAGGGGCGCCGGAGCAGCCGGGAGAGCCGGGAGCTGGGCGAGCACCCGGACGACGGCGAGCCGGTGAAGGCGCTGGAGGGCCGCTACGGCCCCTACGTGAAGCACGGCGACACCAACGCCTCGCTGCCCGACGGCACCGGCGTGGGCGATGTGAGCCTGGAGGAAGCGGTGGAGCTCATCGAGGACAAGCGGGCGAAGGCCGCGTCGTGAGCTCCCGCTCCGCGGGCCGGGACTTCCTCCGCTACATCGGGAAGGAGCGGGGGCTGTCGCCCAACACCGTGGAGGCTTACCGCCGGGACCTGGACGATTTCGCCGTGTTCCTCCGGGACTATCTGGGGGAGGACGAGCCGGACTGGGGCGAGGTCGACCGTCTCGCCATACGCTCCTTCCTGGGATGGCTGGAGGACCGCGACCTGAAGCGGACTACCGTGGTCCGGAAGCTCTCGGCCGTGCGCTCCTTCTACCGCTTCCTGCACCGCACGGACCGCGTGGACGGGAATCCGGCCGCCCGGGTTCGCACGCCGCGGTTGCCGCGGGAGCTGCCCGGCTACCTCACGGGCTCCCAGGCCGAGGAGCTCTTCGACTGGGTAGAGAACCACGCCGAGGAAGACGGCGGCCTGGTGGCGCTCCGGAACCGGGCGCTCCTGGAGCTGATCTACTCGAGCGGTCTCCGACTGGCTGAGGCGCAGCAGCTCGACCGCCAGGACGTGGACCTCTCGGCGGGGCAGGTGCGGGTGCTCGGGAAGGGCGACAGGGAGCGCGTCGTACCCGTCGGCGCGAAGGCGGCCGACTCGCTCCGAGCGTATCTGGAGGTCCGCGACCGGGAGGGTCCGGACGTCGGCGGCGACGCGGCCCCGGTGCCCGACGCCTCCCCGGAGAGGGAAGATCGAGAGGGCCGGACGACGGGCCTGCCCCGGGTCCCTCTCTTCGTCTCCGTCCGCGGCGGGCGGCTCTCGCGACGGCAGATGCAGCGGGCAGTGAGCGAGCTCCTGGAGAACGTGAGCGAGGGGGTCGGCCTCTCGACGCATTCGCTCCGGCACTCCTTCGCCACCCACCTTCTGGACCGCGGGGCCGACCTGATGGCCGTGAAGGAGCTCCTGGGCCACGCCAGCCTGTCGACGACCCGCATCTACACGCACACGTCGATCGAACAACTGCAGCGGGTGTACGAACAGGCTCATCCGCGCGCAGACTGAACAGCTCCGATCGAGTCGTCCGGCGTGGCGGACAGCCGCGCCCGGCGGCTCGCAGACGACCTCCGACCGGTGGACGTCAGCAGCATCCCGCCGGACCCGACGGAGAGCCCGGAGTCACCCCCAGCCTCGGATCTCGAACAGTGGAGATGAGCGCAACCTCCCGATCGAGCGAGAGTGCCCCGCCGCGATTCGAGGCCACCACGATCCTCTGCGTGCGCAGGGGCGACCGGGTGGCCGTCGGCGGTGACGGACAGGTCACCATGGACGAGACCGTGGTGAAGGCCCGCGCCAGCAAGGTCCGCCGGCTCGGCGAGCACGGGCAGGTCCTGGCCGGCTTCGCCGGCGGCGTGGCGGACGCCTTCACCCTCTTCGAGAAGTTCGAGGGGCAGCTGGACAAGTACCCGGGCGACCTCGCGCGGGCGGCGGTGGAGCTGGCCAAGGAGTGGCGCAGCGACAAGTTCCTCCGCCGGCTGGAGGCCCTCCTGGCCGTGGCCGACGGTGAGCACAGCTTCCTCATCTCCGGCAACGGCGAGGTGATCGAGCCCGACGACGGGATCCTGGCCATCGGATCGGGCGGCTCCTATGCCCTGGCCGCCGCCCGGGGGTTGCGGGAGCACTCGTCGCTGGAGGCGCCGGAGCTGGTGCGGACGGCCCTGGAGATCGCCGGCGACATCTGCGTCTACACGAACCGAGAGATCACGGTGCTGGAGCTCGAGGAGTCCGGAGAATCATGAGCACGACGACCGAGGAGCCCACGGGGACGGCGCCGAGCCGGACCGGAGGGACGGGAGAGGAGACGGGAGACGAGCGCGGGTCCCCAGCCTTCGCGTCGATGACGCCGCGTCAGATCGTCGAGTCGCTGGACGAGTACGTCATCGTCCAGGACGACGCGAAGCGGGCGGTGTCCATCGCCCTCCGCAACCGGTGGCGGCG
>CAZFDK010000046.1:0-16196 GCA_964518305.1 uncultured Gemmatimonadota bacterium
CCTCGATGGACTGGAGCGCCTTCAGGTCCTGCGCCTCGGAGAGCAGCTCCGGGGGGACCGCCAGGTAGACGAAGCCCTCGGAGGAGCCGGGCGGCCGGGCCAGGACGAAGGGCTCCCCCTCGTAGAAGTCGGTGCGGATGGCCTCGGCGCGCCGGAGGGCCACGAACTGCACCGTCCACCGCACCCGGCGCCCCTGATACTTCTCGGGGTTCTGCCGCAGCTCGGCGGCGGTGAGGTCGCTCTCCACCCCCGCCGAGTCCGGGCTCACCAGCGAGGGGGCACGCACCCAGCCGTCCATCCGCACCCGCGTCCACTCGCCCTTCCGGGCCAGCACTTCCAGGTCCGAGCCGGGATAGATGGTGGCCGTGCTGTCGCCGCCACGGGCCGTGGTGTGCAGGCGAACGGGCCGCTCGCCCACCACCACGTGCTCCCGGGCCGGGGCTTCCCCGCTTTCCTCCGTGGATCCGCCCTCACCGCTGCCGCCGGAAGAGTCGCCGCCCTGGCCCTCGCCGGCCTCCTGCACCTGCCGGATGTCGAGCGAAGGCGCCCACATCCAGGCCTCCCGCTGCACGCGGAACCAGTTCCCCTGGCGCCCGAGCCGGGTGAAGAGCATGCCCTCGCGTGCCCGGGCCCGGATCTCGCCGTTCGGGGTGGCCCGCAGGTTCTCGCCGCCGTCGGCGGAGACCTCGAGATCGTATCCGTTTCGATTCGTGGAGCGAACCGATGGGGCCCAGATCCATCCCTCCAGCCGCACCTGTCGCCACTGGTCCTGCTCCTCGAGGACGGTCATCTCGGTGCCCTGCATCACGCTGGCGAGGCGAGTGCCCTGGGGATCCTGCCGCAGGTTCTCCTGGTCCGCACTCACCGTGGCCACGCTCTGGGCCGCCAGCGTCGAGGGGACGAGGAAGCCGGTCAGGATCAGGAGGGACGTCAGGAGCGACCGGCTGGAAGCGGGCATCGGAGGAATCGGGAGCCAGGTCCGGGGAGAGAGTCTGGAAAAGCTGTGGGGTCCCGTCTACATTGGCGACCCTCCGGCCGCCAGGTGGGCCCTCGATCGAAGCTGGCCGAGTATACGCTCCGGTCGAAAAGGCTGTCAATCGAAGCCGAGACGGCCGGTTTCGCCCTCGCCTCGCCCCGCGGATCGGGGCCCGTCCAGCCACCCGCGTCGGGCCGACCGCTCCCGAGAATCGCTCCCAGAACGGAACGCATCAGGTGCAGAGCCACGCCCTCCTTCGACGAACAGCCGCCCTTCTCGCGCTCCTGTTCACCGCCGTCGCCATGGCGGCCCCGGACCGGGCCCGGGCGCAGCAGGAGGCCGGGCCGCCGAGCATCGACACCCCGTATCGGTGGCTCGACGGCTCCTTTCGAATCGCCCCCTACGCGGCCAGGCTCGAGACGGGACGCGGCGACCTCGAGCTCGGCCCGGAGTCCACGCAGCTCTTCGGGGCCCGGACCCGCGTCAGGCTCACGGGGCCGATCTCGCTGGAGGGGAACCTCGGCTACGCCAGCTCCCGGCGCTCGGTCATCGACCCGCGGCTGTCGGGCGGCCCGGCCGCCGTGGACTCCGTGCCCTTCCGGTGGATCGTGGCTGAGGGAGTGGCCCAGATCGCCCTGACGGGGCAGCGGACCTGGTACGGCATCCAGCCCTACGTGCTCGTCGGCGGAGGGATGGTGCTGGCCGTGGACGAACCCGGCAGCCAGGCCCTCTCCGACTCGGCGGACGCGGCGTTCCGGTTCGAGATGAACGCCGCGCCCACGGCCGTGGCCGGGGCAGGGTTCGAGTGGCGGATCTCGGAGACCGTCGGCGTCGGCTTCGAGTTCCGGGACCACCTGTGGCGCCTCAAGCCCCCGGACGGCTTCTTCCGCGAGGACGTGCTGGACAACATCGAGGAAGCGGACGCGCCCGCACCGGAGGAGACGCAGTGGACGAACAATCTCGAGTTCGGCGTCAGCTTCTGGTACTACTTCTGATCCCTCTCCTCCTGGCGGCACTCCTCCCGGCGGCCGCCCCGGCGGCTCCGGCACCGGCGGCCGGTGCCGGATTCCCGGCCGAACAGCCGGCGGCCCGGGACGCCCCGGCCCGCACCGACACCCTCGAGGAGGCCGTCGACGGGCCCGGTGAGCTCCGCCGCCGGCTGCGCCGCATCCTCCGGGAGCCCTCCCTGACGCGGGCCCACGTGGGGCTCGTGGTGCAGGTGGCCGAGACAGGCCGGATCCTCTTCGAGCGGGCGCCCCACCGCCGTTTCATCCCCGCCAGCAACACGAAGATCGTCACCGGTGCAGTGGCCCTGCACCGCCTGGGCGCGGGCCACCGGTGGGAGACCCGGCTCGTGGCCACGGGACCGATCCGGGACGGAACGCTCCGGGGCGACCTCTGGGTGGTGGGCGGGGGCGATCCGCACCTGGAGCGCCAGGACCTGGGCGCGCTGGCCGACCGCCTGCGCCGGGCCGGCGTCCGGCGCGTGAGCGGAGACCTGGTGGGCGACGGCCGTCGGTACCCGGGGCCCCAGTGGGGCAGCGGCTGGATGTGGACGGACGTCTACTCGGGCTGGGGCGCCGGCATCAGCGCCCTGCGCCTGCACCCGGGGCGGATCCGGGCCAGCCTGCTCCCGGGACCGTCCCTGGGCGACTCCGCGCGCCTCGTGCTCCGCTCCGGCGGACCGCTGCCCACGATCCGGAACCGCGCACGAACCGGCCCACCCGGCTCCGAGGTACGCCTCGACTTCGTTCCGGATCCGCGCTTCGACCCCCCGGCGCTGGAGGGATGGGTGCCGGCCGAGGCCGACTCGGTGGACCTCTATCTGGCGCCGGACCACCCCACGACGCACGTCCTGGAGGCCTTCGCCGACAGCCTCGGCAGCGAGGACGTGGGAATCGCGGGCGAGGTGCGCCGGGCCCGCCGGGACGAGGAGCCGACCGGGGTAGCCTGGAGCGACACCCTCCGCTCGGACTCCCTGGGCGCCGTCCTTCCCGAGCTGCTGAAGCCCAGCGACAACCAGATCGCCGAAATGCTGGTGCGCGCCCTCGGGGTCGAGGAGAGCCAGCGGGGCACGGCGGAGGCAGGCCTGGACGTAATGGAGGAGCAGCTCCGGGAGTGGGGAGTCGAGGCCGGCGCCATCGACCTCCGCGACGGCTCCGGGATGTCCCGCTACAACCAGGTGACGCCGGCAGCCATGACACGACTCCTTCGCCGACTCTGGCAGCTGCCGGACTTCGAGCTCTTCCGGGACGCGATGCCGGCGGCGGCCGAAGACGGGACGCTGGACGGTCGCCTCCTGGGCACGCCGGCGGCCGGGGAGCTGCGCGGGAAGACCGGCTCCCTCTCGGCGGTCCACGCTCTCTCGGGGTACGTCCGGGCCGGGGACGGAAGGACGCTGGTCTACTCGCTCCTGCTGAACGGCTACGACAGCTCCAGCGACGTGGCCGTCGCCATGGAGGACCTGGTGGTCGAGCAGCTGTCCCTCTACCGGCGTCCGGTGGCGCCCGGCTGGCCGGGCGAGCGTCCGCTGCGCCAGGACGAGGAAGCGGAAGAGGGCGGGGGCGGGGGCTGAGAGCCCCACCACCGCTCCTCCCTACAGCTCCAGGACCATCCCTCCGCTGGTGTAGCCGCCGCCCACGGCGGTGAGGACGACCCGCGTCGGGTCCGGGAGCGGACCGTGCTCGCCCCGGACCACCTCGTCGAAGGCGATGGAGACGGTGGACGCGGAAGAGTTCCCGTATTCCTCGATCGTGTGGACCACCCGCCCGTTGGGCAGTGACAGCTTCTTCTCCAGCCCCTCCGTGATGCGGAGGTTCGCCTGGTGGGGCACGACGTAGTGAATGTCCTCCCAGTCCAGGCCCGTGGTGGCCAGGGCGCCGTCGGCCACGTCGACCATGGCGTTGATCGCCTGGCGCAGCACCCGCGCGCCGCCGCCCATGCGCAGCGTCTCCAGTCCCGGCGTGCTCTCCGGCTCGTCGTCCGTCCACTGCCCGGTGGTCATGTACAGGTGGTCGCGGTTGTAGTCCGCGGTGAGGCAGGGCTCGCCGCGGATGCCGGTCGGCTCGTCGGTGGCCTCCAGCACCGCGCAGCCGGCGCCGTCGGAGAAGAGCACGGCGGTCTTCGGGTCCGTGTAGTCCGTGATCCGGGTCAGGGCGTCGCCGGTGACGGCCAGCACCCGGTCCGCGGTCCCGGCCCGCACGAAGGAGTTGGCGGTGGCCATGGTATACACGAAGCCGGCGCAGGCCGCGTTGACGGTGAAGCCGGGCACCGACGGCGCCCCCAGGTCCCGGGCCAGCGTGCACGCCAGGTTCGGCACCTCGTCGGCCGGCGTCACCGAGGCGGCGACGATGAGGTCCAGCTCCCGGGGCTCCAGGCCGGCTTCCTTCAGCGCCCGCCGGCTCGCTCGGGCGCACATGTCCTCGGTGGTCTCGTCGGAGTCGAACGGGAGAATCGGGCGCTCGCGGATGCCGGTGACCTGCCGTGACCAGCGGTCGAAGACGTCCTCCGGCGACAGTTCGTCCGCCTCCCCCTCCTCCCGCAGGGAGCCGCGGGCCCGCTCGACGTCGAAGTTCTCCCGAATGCTCTCCATCTCGTACAGATCCCGGTTGTCGAGCGTCTTCCCGGGCAGGTACCTGCCCGTGCCGACCACTCGACCCGTGCGCTTCGACTGTTTCAACGTGTTCCCCGTGACTGGGTGGACATGCAGCGAGGTACTCCGGTTCGGGGCGCTGCGGATGCCGCGGACGGCGGGCGACGGTTGCCGCCAGCCGGACGGGCGCTCGGGCGACGCAGCGGCCGCGTGAGCTACGTAATTTATACGATGCGGCGGTAGGGCGCTAACCGATGGGCGGGGGGGGGGGGAACGAGCTTGCATGCCCCGGGACGCGTCCCGACCGTGGCCCCTCGAGCCCCGAGACGCGCGCTCCGGCTCACGCGAGCCTGCTCCGACCCCCTTCCGACCAGGGAGACCTTCCGTGCATATCGATGACGTACCGACCCCCGCCCTGCTCCTGGACCTGGACCGCCTGGAGGAGAACCTGGAGCGGATGGCCCGGCGGACCCGGGAGCTCGGCGTTCGACTCCGGCCGCACGCGAAGACTCACAAATGCGTGGAGGTCGCGCGGCTCCAGCGGGACCTCGGCGCTCCGGGTCTCACCGTCTCCACCCTGCACGAGGCGAGGGTCTTCGCCGACCACGGCTTCGACGACATGACCTGGGCCTTCCCGGTCATCCCGACCCGGATCCCGGAGGCCGCGTCCCTCTCCCGTGACGTCACGCTCCGCGTCGTGGTCGACTCGCCGGAGGCCGTGGACGCCCTGATCGAGGAGCGGACGCCCTTCCGGGTCCTGCTACAGGTGGACTGCGGCTACGGCCGGGTCGGGGTCGACCCGGCGGAGGAGCGATCCGTGGAGCTGGCGCGCCGGATCGCCGACGCCGGACGGCTCCACTTCGACGGCGTTCTCACCCACTCGGGCCACGGCTACGGCGCGCGGGGCGCGGAGGAGCTGGCGGAGGTGGCCGAGGAGGAGCGGAGCGTCATGGCGAGCTTCGCCGACCGGCTCCGGGCCGCGGGCCTCGAAGTGCCCACCGTGAGCGTGGGGTCCACACCCGCCACGAGCCACGCGCGGGACCTGAGCGGGGTCACCGAGGCACGCCCGGGCAACTACGCCTTCTACGACTACACGCAGTGCGTCATCGGCTCCTGCGCGCCGGAGGACTGCGCCCTCAGCGTGCTCTCCACCGTGGTCTCCTCTTCCGGCTCTTCGAGCGGGCGAGACCACTGCGTCTGCGACGCCGGCGCCCTGAGTCTCTCGCAGGATCCCGGGCCGGAGGACGCCTCACCGCCCACCATGGGCGAGATCTACGACGACTACGGCGAGGGGACGCTCCGGGAGGACGTCCGTCTCACCGGGCTGAGCCAGGAGCACGGCACGGTGAGCGCATCGCTCCCCGTGGGCGAGCGGATCCGCATCCTGGAGAACCACTCCTGCCTCACCGCCGCCTGCTTCGACGGGTACCACGTGGTCCGGGGCGAGGAGGTCGTGGACCGGTGGAAGATCTGGCGCGGACGGAGCTAGCGAGGCGCCCGCCGACCCGGAGCGCTTCCCGGCTTCCTGCTACGGCTCCAGCTCCTCCACCTTCCGCCGGGCCGAGCGATACGGGAAGACCGTGGCCGGCACGCATACGGCCAGCGTGACGACCAGCGCCAGGCCGATCTCCGTGGGCGCCGGCGGCCGCGACTCGTGCCAGGGCAGCCCGCCCGCCAGGTAGTCGCTGAGCGCCCACATCTGGCCGCCCACCACGAGGACCAGGGTGGCCAGCGCGCCGAACATGAAGAGGAGCCCGCCGACGGACATCGGGATCGCCGCCGCGTTGGGCGCGTCGAGCTTCGGATAGGCAGCTCCCCAGGCCAGCGCCTGGCCGGTGAAGGCCAGGGTCAGCGCGGCGACGGAGACCAGGGACAGGACGATCATCCAGGCAGCGACGCCCAGCAGCCAGTTCGTGACCGCGGTGAGAGCGACGGCCAGCACCAGTAGCGGCACGGCTCCGGTCCAGAACTTGGACCACACCAGCACTCCCGGCCGCATCGGTGCGGATCGCAGGAGCCACATGCTGTCTCCCTCCAGACTCACGGCGGGGAAGACGAAGCGGGCGGCCACGGCGGCCAGGACGAAGCCGGCCAGGGCCAGGTTCAGGAAGACCACAAGGCTCGTCAGGTAGTCGCTGATGGCCTCGCTCGCCCCCAGGGGCAGCACCTGCATGTTGTAGACGTAGACCACGACCAGTACCGCCAGGATCACGAGCTGCGACCACTGGGTGGCGTCCCGGAAGAAGACCCGCATGTCCTTGAGCACCATCTCCCGCCGCCGAACTCCCAGCGGCGACAGCAGCCAGTCTACCGTCTTCCACAGGGGACCCGCGGAGATGTCCCGTTCCGCGCCTTCCTTCGCCCGGCTGTAGCACGTGGAGAAGAGGCGGCCGTGGAGGAGCGCTCCGAGCACCAGGATGCCGCCGGCGGTGGTCCACAGGAGTACCAGGTAGAAGGGGTCGAAGGCGCCCTCGAGGAAGCCCATGAGCGCCTCCGCCGACCACGCTGAGGGAAGCCACGGCGAGGTGGGCCCGCGGAGGACCTCCAGGAAGTCCACCAGGCTCCGGAATCCCTCCGGGTTCACGAGCCGCTCGGGCCGCAGCATCCGGAGCCCCGCCACCAGCAGGCCGGCGGCTCCGATGGTCACCAGGCCCAGGAGATCACGGACGCGCCGCGCCGGAAAGACGCGCACCAGGATCAGCGTCACCGCGCTCCCCACGGCCGCCGGGATCAGGAAGAGCGGGGGCACCGCCGCCAGCGCCACCAGGTAGAATCCCGCCCCGCCCCCGTACACCTGGTCGTACGCCACCAGCACCGGCACCAGCAGCAGGGCCACCATCCACGAGGAGGTGAACATCGTCTCGGTGAGGCGGGCCAGGTACAGGTGGAGCCAATCGACGGGAGAGGACAGCAGCCCCGGCAGGTCGCGGGAGAGGAAGAAGTTCGAGAGCGCCCCGATGATGTTGGAGAGGAGAAGGATGGCCAGGACCAGCAGGAGGCCCAGTCCCAGGAGCTTCCCCACCAGCGGCGGGCCGACCTCCGGGACCTCCCGCAGGGACCGGAGGAACCGGGCCACGCCCCAGTAGCCCAGCGGGCCGCCCACCGCCAGGACGAGCAGCCCCACCACCACGCTCCGTCCGGCACCGCTTCCGCCCTGCAGCCCGTTGAGGGCGGCTTCGAGCTTCGGCCGGAGGAGCCACCTCCACGTCGGGGGCTTCTTCGCCGGCGCCGCGTCCCCGTCGCCGGGATCTCCCCCATCGCCGGGGGACGCGATCACTCGAGCACCCCCGCCAGCATGCGGTCGGAGACGTCACCGGTCAGGCGCAGGAAGATCTCCTCCAGGTCCCCCCGCTCGGTCTCGGCGCGCCTCCGGAGCTCCGCCATGGTCCCCTGGGCCAGCAACCGGCCCTCGCTCACCACGGCCAGGCGATCGGCCAGGGCTTCGGCGAACTGGAGCGTGTGGGTGGAGATGAGCACGGTCCCGTCCCTGGCGGCGAAGGAGCTGATCAGGTTCCGGAAGATCCGCGCGGCCTGTGGGTCCATGCCCACCATGGGCTCGTCCACCACCAGTACCTGCGGCTGGTGAATCAGGGCCCCGGAGATGATGAGCTTCTGGCGCATACCGTGGCTGTAGGATTCCACGAGCCGGTCGCCCCGGGGCGTGAGGTCCCACAGCTCCAGGAGCTCGTCGATGCGCTCCTCCACGTGCGGTCCCCGCTCGCCGTGGAGTCCGGCGGAAAACCGGAGGAGCTCCCGACCCGTCACTTTCTCGTACACGTAGGGCCGGTCGGGCACGTAGCCCAGCTCGCCCTTGGCCAGATCCGGCTCCCGGACCACGTCGTGGCCAGCTACCACCGCCCGCCCGTCGTCCGGGCGGAGGATGCCGGCCAGGGTGCGGAGGGCCGTGGTCTTCCCGGCGCCGTTGCGACCCAGGAGCGCCACCATCTCGCCGGCCTCGACCTCCAGGTCCAGACCGTCGACGGCAGCGTAGTCGCCGAACCGCTTGGTCAGCCCCTCGAGCCGGATCATGGCGGTCCTCCGTCGGTCGTGTCCCGTTCGTCCCGTTGCCGCAGCTCCCGTGGCTGCCGTGGCCGCATCTCTCGTCGCCCGGCTGCCGGCGAGGTGGTATCGGCGGGCGAGAAGGCCAGCTCGAAGGCCGTGCGTTCCAGGCGGAGCGTTGAGCCCAGCCGTGCCTCCAGCAGCCGGCCGTCCTCGTCGACCCACACCGTGACGGGCAGGCCGCCCTCCGCGGGTGTCAGCCGCCACGCCCGCACGGTGTCGGTGCCCGCCACGGCCCAGCCCCCGGTGGCCGTGTCCCGATGGGCGCTGTCCGGGTAGATCCGGTCCGCCACTTCCTGGACCTGAAGCTCCACGGTCCGCACGGAGCCAGAGCGGGGGTCCAGCACGCGCACCGCCACGGGGCGGCCAGGCTCTATGTCGGGATCGGCCGCGAGGCGCAGGGGGAGCGCGCCCATGGGAACGAGGCCACCCCGGGTGGAGATCCGCACCGTGTCGGTGCGCCCGCCGCGTCGGACCGCGGCCACCAGGGTCGAGTCGCCCCGCACCAGGCCCGAGGCGCCGAGGGTGTCGCCGCCCGCAGAGTCCGCCGGCCCGGAGGCACCGGAGGCGAGCCCGCCCGGGCCTGACAGGCCGGAGAGGAGGGAGCCGGTAGCCCGGGCGGTGAAGCGCTCCAGCCCCAGGTCGGCCCCGAGCCGGGCCGTGGTCTCCGCCCGCAGCGACCCGGACATGCCCTCCGGACCCCCGTCCATCTCCAGGAGTGTGGACAGGTCGAATCCGCCGCCGGGCAGGGTGTCCAGCTGCACCCGGGCCCATCCCATGCGCCGGTCGTCCCAGGTGAGACTGTAGTAGGCGGGCCCCGGGGGGATGCCGCTGGCCGCCCGGGTGAGGACCCTGGCGCGAGCCGGGAAGTACTCCCGCTTCACGTGCCAGCCGAGCGCGCCGGCCCAGGCGACCAGGAGTCCGACGGCGAGTATCGTGCGTCTCGACATGGTGGACGCCTCGCGGGTTCCCGCCCGGACGGTGCCCGCCCCGGCGGAAGCCCCGCTAGCCCCCGTCCTCCCGGATCTTCCGAATCTCCTCGGTGAGCTCCGGAACGACGTCGAAGAGGTCACCGACGATGCCGTAGTCCGCCACGTCGAAGATCGGCGCTTCCGGGTCCTTGTTGACCGCCACGATCACGTTCGACGTGCGCATTCCGGCCAGGTGCTGGATCGCACCGCTGATCCCGACCGCCACGTACAGGTTCGGCGATACCACCTTGCCGGTCTGTCCGACCTGCTCGGCGTGCGGGCGCCAGCCGGCGTCCACGACGGCCCGGCTGGCTCCCAGCGCCGTGCCGGGCCCGAGCGCGTCGACCAGGTCCTCGAGCAGGTCCCAGTTCTCGGGGCCCTGCATGCCGCGCCCCCCGGAGACCACCTGGCTCGCCTCGGCCACGTCCAGCTTCCCCTCCTCCGAGGTCTCGACCGGACCCACACGAGTGTGGACGGGATCGGGGTCGACTTCCAGCTCCTCGTGCTCGCCGCGCCCCTGGCTCTCTTCCGGGATGAAGACGTTGGGACGAATGCTCATGAGGGCCGGGCTCCCGTCGAACCCGACGCGGGCGAGGGCCTTGTCCGCGTAGATCGGACGCGTGACGACCGGCTCCCCGTCCTCCACCTCGATCTCCGTGATCTCCGTGGCCAGCCCCCGGCCCAACCGGGCGGCGACGCGGGGCGCCAGGTCCTTCCCCCGGGCGGAGGCCGGGAAGAGCACCGCCGCGTACTCCTCCTGCTCCACCAGGTACTGGAACGCCCGCACCAGGGCGTCGGGGTGATACACGCCGAAGTCCTCGTTTTCGGCGGTGAAGATCCGATCGGCGCCGAAGCCGGCCAGCGACGCCACCTCGTCGCCGGAACCCGGCGGGCCCGCCGAGACCACGTTCACGTCGCCGCCCAGCTCGTCGGCCAGGCGGCGCGCCCCGGTGACGATCTCCCGCGAGACTCCTCTCAGCTGCGAGCCCCGAAGCTCCGCGTACGCGAGTACGTCGCTCATCACAGCACCTTCGCTTCCTCGTGGAGACGGCGCGCCAGCTCCGGGGCCGCCTCGGGCCCCTCGCCGACGATCTCGCCGTCAGTCTCCTCCTCGGGCTCCTGGATGGAGATCAACTCGGTCGACGCCTCGGCCAGCTCGACATCCTTCTGCTCCAGCGGCTTCTTCTTCGCCGCCATGATGCCTTTGAGGTCGGCGTACCGGGGCTCGTTGAGGCCCTTCTGTGCCGAGACGACGGCCGGCAGCTCGAGCTCCACCAGCTCGTGGCCGCCCTCCACCTCGCGTCGGGCGACGGCGCGGCCGTCTTCCACGTCGAGGTCCACGACTACGGTGGCGCAGGACAGCCCGAGCATCTCGGCCACCATGGGCGGCACCTGCATGTTGTCGTCGTCGATGGCCTGCTTCCCGAAGAGCACGAGGTCGAAGTCCCGGTCCTGGAGCTCGGCGGCCAGCGCCCGGGCCACGGTGAGCCCGTCCAGGGGGGGCGTGCCCTCCAGGAGGACCGCCTCGTCCGCCCCCATGGCGAGGGCGTTCCGGAGCTGCTCCTCGGCGTCGTCCGGGCCCAGGCACAGCGCGGTGATCGAGCCCTCGCCCTGCTCCTCCCGGATCTGGATCGCCTCCTCGACGGCGTATTCGTCGTAGGGGTTCACCACGTACTTGACGCCGGAGGTGTCGATGCCCTCTCCGTCCCCGGCGACCCGTATCCGGGTGCCCGAGTCCGGCACTCTCTTCACACAGACGATGATGTTCACGGCAAGTCGTCCTCTATGCTGTCGTGTATGCTGTCGCTCGTGCGCTCACTCGCGACGGTGGTTCCGTCGGCTACGATGGTTCTGTCGGCTCGTCCAGTCGGGCGAGACGTGGAGCGCGGTCGCCCGGGAGACGCCGAAGCTATCGGCGACGATCGCGGGCGTCCAGACGAGCGCCACCGCTCAGCCGCCCGCCAGCGACCGCAGCCGTCCGAGGTTCGCCCGGTCGCGTGCCGTGGCGTCGTCCCCCTTCGGCGTCTCTATGACGCGGGGCACACGATCGAGGCTCCGATCCGCCATGAGCGCCGAGAAGGCCGGATCCCCGAGCTCTCCCTCGCCGATGTCCGCGTGCCGGTCTTTGCGGCTGCCCCTGGAATGGCGGGAGTCGTTGACGTGGAAGAGACGCAGGCGGTCCAGGCCGATCGTTCGATCGAACTCCTCCATGACGCCCCGGTAGTCCTCCCGCAGATCGTAGCCGGCGGCGTACGCGTGACAGGTGTCCAGACACACCCCGAGCCGCTCCCGCTGTGGCCGCGGCACGGCTTCGAGGAGCTGATTCAGCTCCTCGAAGCGCCAGCCCAGGGCCGTGCCGGAGCCGGCAGTGGTCTCCATGAGAACCGTCGTGGGCCCGGGGTGATCGGCGATGGCGCGGGACAGGGCCTCGGCGTTCCGCTGCAGGGCCCGCTGCCGGTCGCCGCCGGTGGCGTTGCCGGGATGGGTCACGAGGTAGTCGAGCCCGAGCCGCACGCAACGGTCCAGCTCCGAGCGGAAGGCCCGCTCCGACTTCTCGAACAGATCGTCCTTCTCCGAGGCGAGGTTGATCAGGTAGCTGTCGTGGGAGACGGTGACCTGGAGATCGCTCTCCTCCAGGGCGTCCCGGAAGGCCTCCACCTCGTCCTCCTCGAGGCCCCGGTCGGCCCACCGCTGTGGCTGGCCGGTGAAGATCTGGAGCGCCGTTGCGTCCAGTTGGTTCGCCCGGTCCACGGCCCGGTCCAGCCCGCCCGCGATGGACACGTGGGCCCCCAGCCACGGCTCCCCCGCCTGCAGGCCGCCGGCGCCGTCGGGCTCGGCCCGGGGCCCTGCCATCGTCTCTCCGACCGCCGACTCCGTCTCGCCGCTCAAAATCCAGCTCCTCGATGGTGGTATCCGCCGTGGCGATCTCCGTATCAGCTCCGTCCGGTTGCCGCGTTGCCGCAGTTGCATCTACTGTACCGGGTCCAGCACACCTGAAGCCTGTCGGACCGCAGGTCGGTCCACCGGGAATGCACCGGAGGCAGAGGCACCCGCTCCCGCAACCATTCGCAGCATGACCCGGATCACGACCGCCGCCACTGCCGCCTCTCTCCTCGCCGCCGCGCTCCTCGCTGCCCCCCATGCAGCGAGGGCGCAGGAGGAGGACCGCGCTTCCGAGCCCGTCTTCTCCGACACCTCGGCCCGTGCTGTCTCGCTGGACGAGGCCATCAGGATCGCGCTGCGTCGCAACCCGAACCTGGAGGAGAGCCGGGCGAACCTGAACCTGGCCCAGTACGACCGCCTCACCGCGACGGGCAGCTTCCTTCCCAGCCTGAACCTGGGCTACGGCTACAGCAACGCCAGCACCGGCCGCCTCGATCCCACGGGCCAGACGATCACCCGCACGTCCTATACCCTCCAGCTCGGCGGCAGCCTCACCCTCTTCGACGGCTTCCGCCGCTTTCGCGAGCTCCGAAGCTCGCGGCTCCAGGTGCAGGCCGAACGGGCCGGCTACCGGGAGACCCGGTACGAGGTGATCCGCCGGGTGAAGCAGGCGTACTACGACGCCGTGGCGAACCGGGAGCTGGTGGTCGTCGAGCGGGACCGTGTCGAGCGCCAGCGGAACCAGCTCCAGTTCGTCCGGGAGCAGGTGAAGGCGGGCCGCGCTACCCGTTCGGACCGCCTGCGCTCCGAGGTGGAGCTCAACAATGCCCGGCTGGCGCTGCTCAACGCCCGTAACGACGCCCGGGCGAGCCGGTATCGGCTGGCCCAGGCCCTGGGCAGCCAGGGGCGGCTGGCGCCCAGGCAGGACTCCACGCTGGCGCCGGACACCCTGACCTACGGCCGCTCCGCGGTGATGCGCATGGCCCTGCAGTCCGGCCCCTCCCTGGAGGCGGCGGAGGCCCAGGTGGAGGCGGCCCGGGCAGAGGTGGAGGCGAGCAAGTCCTCCTACCTGCCGTCCCTCTCGCTGCAGGGCGGGTACGCCTGGCAGAACCCCGAGTTTCCGCCCGAGAACAGGAGCTGGAGCCTGACGATCCAGGGCAGCCTCCCCCTCTTCGACGGCTTCCAGCGCGAGGCGCAGGTGTTCCGCGCCGAGGCCCAGATGGAGATGGCCCGCGCCCAGCGCACCGCGGCGGAGCTCGCGCTGCGCACCGAGATCGACGCCGCCTACAGCCAGGTGGAGGCGGCCCGGGCCGGGATGGACCTTGCGCGAGCGAACGTGGAGCTGGCACGCGAGAGCCTTGATGTCACGAGGGAGCGGTACCGGCTGGGCCTGGCCTCCATCCTGGACCTCCAGGCCGCGCAGATCGACCTGGAGGAGGCCCAGGTGGAGTTGATCCAGCGGCGCTTCGACCACCGGATGGGCGTGGCCCAGCTGGAGGCCCTGGTCGGCCGGAGCCTGACCGCGAGCAGCGAGGAGGAGAACCAGCCATGAGCCTGGTGGACTTCGACGAGCTCCCGGACTCGGCCCGCCTCTGGGCCTTCGGCGCCGATCGGTCGCCGAGCCCCACCGAGACGGCCCACCTCCTGGACCGGATGGAGTCCTTCCTGGAGGAGTGGACGGCCCACGACCGGAGGCTCCGTGCCGGATTCGACTGGCGGGAGCACCGCTTCCTGCTCATCGGACTGGACGAGTCGGCCGGAGACGCCTCGGGGTGCTCCATCGACGCTCTCCATCAGCAGATCCGCTCTCTCGAGGAGGAGCTCGGCACCACGATGCTGAACGGCGGCCGCGTGTGGCTGGAAGACAGCCGCGGCCGGATCCGCTCCCTCGACCGCCCGGCCTTCAGGCGGCTGGCGGAGGCCGACGAGGTGGGTCCGGGCACCGTGGTATTCGACCTCACGGTGGACCGCCTCTCCGACGTGCGGGAAGGCCGTTGGCGGCGGCCCGCCTCGGAGGGCTGGCACGCCGAGCTGCTCCCCGAGCGGCCCCCGGACGACGGTGAGGGCCGGGAGGAGGCATGACGGCCGGGGGCGATGCCCATCCAGACGGTCGGGAGCCATCCCGCGAGAACGGCTACGGCCCGGCCGTGACCAGGGACGACGAGGACATCCGGCCGTCCGGACAGAGCGCCGATCACCTCGGGGTCGTCCTGAGCGGCGGCGGGGCTCGCGGTGCCTACCAGGTCGGCGTGCTCCGTTACCTGGGCCGGAAGCTGGGCGACCGCCGCCCGCCGATCCTCACCGGGGTCTCCGCCGGCGCCATCAACGCCGGCTTCCTGGCCTCTCATCGCGGTGGCCTGGACGGCGCCACCCGGGACTTGAGGGAGAAGTGGACCGAGCTCAGGACCCGGGACGTCATGAAGTCGGACCCGCTCACCATGGGGTGGATCGCCCTCCGCTGGCTGGCCACGCTGGCCTCCGGCGGCTCCGGCCTCGCTCCTCGCGCCCGGTCGCTGGTCGACAACCGCCCCCTGGAGCAGTACCTGGCGGGCCTCGTGGAGCCGGAGCGCATACGGAAGAACGTGGACGAGGGGCGGCTGCGGGCCGCCGCGATCACCGCCACGTGCTACGGGACCGGCCGCACGGTGACCTTCGTGCAGGGTCGGGAGGACCTGAGAATGTGGCGGCGGCCGCAGCGGGAGGCCCGCAGGAGCCCCCTGACCCTGGACCACGTCATGGCGTCGGCCGCCATACCGCTCCTCTTTCCCGCGGTGAGGCTGGAGGACGGCCACTACGGCGACGGCAGCGTCCGGCAGACGGCCCCCCTGGCGCCGGCCATCCACCTCGGCGCCCGCCGCATCCTGGCCATCTCCTCCCGTTACGCGCGCAGCCTCGACGAAGCGTGCCGCCCGGCCACCGAGGGGTACCCGCCGGTCGCGCAGATCGCCGGAGTACTGGCCAACTCCAGCTTCCTTGACACCCTGGAGACCGACGCGCGCTGGCTCCGGCGGGTGAACCGCCTGGTCTCGAAAATCCCGGAAGAGGAACGCCGCCGGGAAGAGCTGCAGGAGGTGGACCTCCTCGTGCTCCGGCCCTCCCGGGACCTGGGTCGGCTGGCCGCCGAGTACGAGCGGGAGCTCCCCCGGACGCTGCGCTTCCTGTCCCGGGGGCTCGGCACGCGGGAGAGCGAGAGTCCCGATCTGGTGAGCTATCTCCTCTTCGAGCGCGGCTACCTGAAGCGCCTCATCGAGCTGGGCGAGCGGGACGCCGAGCGGCAGTGGCCCCGGCTGGCCAGCTTCCTGGGCGTCGACGAAGAGGAGACTGTGGCGCGCGCGTCCGACGGCGGCCGCGAGGAGTCTGGCGCGACGACCGAGGAGCGCGGGGGCTAATCGGCGAAGCGGCCGAGCTCGTGACGCAGGGCCCCCTCCAGGCCGGGATGGCGGAAGGAGAAGCCGGCGTCGGACAGGGCGGCGGGCACGACCCTCTGGCTGGCCAGGAGCATCTCCTCGACCAGCTCGCCGGGAACCGCGCGCAGGATCCCCTCCGGCACGCGGAAGGGCACGGGCCGGGAGAGCACGCGCCCGAGCGTCCGGACGAACTCGCCGTGACGGACCGCGCCCGGCGCCACCACGTTCAACGGGCCCCGCACCTCGTCCCGGTCCAGGGCGAAGTGGATCGCGTCCAGCACGTCGCCGATGGAGACACAGCTCATCCA
>CAZFDK010000046.1:16206-22098 GCA_964518305.1 uncultured Gemmatimonadota bacterium
GTCCCCCAGCGCGGCGCCGAGGCCCAGCCGGAAGGCGGGGAGCATGGCCGCGAGAGCCCCGCCGCGCCCGGTCAGCACCACTCCGAGCCGGAGCCGCACCACCCGGATCCCGGCCTCTTCGCCCGCTCGGGCGGCCGCCTCCCACCGGCGGCAGACGTCGGCCAGGAACCCCTCGCCGGCGGAGGACTCCTCGCTCAGCGTCTCGTCCCCCCGGTCGCCGTAGAAACCCACGGCCGAAGTCGAGACCAGCGTCTCCGGCGGGCTCTCCAGGGAGCGGAGGGACCGCACCAGGTTGCGGGTCCCCTCCTCCCGGCTCCGGACGATGGACCGCTTCTTCTCCTCCGTCCACAGGCCGGGAAGGGGCTCGGCCGCCAGGTGCACCAGCGCGTCCAGGCCCTCGGCCCGAGCCGGGTTTCGCAGCCCCGAGTCCGGGTCCCAGCCGATCTCGTCGCCGCCGGCGGCGCGCCCTCTCGTCACCCGGAGGACCTGGTGTCCGCCGGACCGGAGGAAGGCCACGAGCTGGCTCCCGATGAGTCCGGACGAGCCTGTCACGGCCACCCGCCAGGCCTCGCCGGATCGGCGGCCGAGGTGCGTGCGGAGGTCGTCGCGCACCGTGCGGTGCCGGTAGCGGAAGCTCCGCTCCAGCCTCCGGCGCACCGTCCCCTGCAGGAGGCGGTTTACCACGGAGCCGCCCGGAAGGCGGAAGTCGACCCGGTCCTCGAGCAGCGTCTCGCGACCACCCGACCGGGGCCGGAAGACGTGCTCGTGCTCCCAGCGGGCGAAGGGACCACGAATCTGGACGTCGGCGAAGCCCCGGTCCTCCTCCAGCGCCCGATGCTCCGCGACCCAGCTCATGGCAAACGGCGGGCGCCCGAAGCGGAGCTCCGCGCGGGACCCGGGCTCCGGCGGCCCCGGGGAGCTCACCACCCGGGCCGGCTCCCACGGGGGGAGAAGACGCCGGAGGGCGCCGGGACGTCGGTGCCACGCCTCCACCGCGTCCACGGGATGATCGACGGCTGTACGGCGGACGAAGCTGGGCTCCACGGCGGCTCCCGGTCTGATCTCCGCTGACGGTTCGGCCGGTCCACGGCTATTATCTTAAGCCATGACTGCCCGCATCCTGCACACGGCGGACCTCCACCTGGCTCGCGACCGGCCGCAGCGGTGGGAGGCTCTGGAGGCGCTGGTCCGGCTGGCCCGCGAGAAGGACGTCGACGCGCTCCTGATCGCCGGCGACCTCCTGGACCGGGGCGGCGACCACGCCGCCCTCCGGGTCCGGGTGCGTGAAACGCTGGAGGAGCTGTCCGTCCCGACGCTGATCCTGCCCGGCAACCACGACCGGGACGCTTACACGGCGGGACAGGACTGGGGGCGGCGCACCCGGCTCCTGATCCGCCCTCCCGTGCAGTCCACCGAGGTGGCCGGGCTCCGAGTGGTGGGAATCCCCTACCCCGAGGAGCCGGCCACCTTCCGGAGCGTCCGCCGCAGCGTGGAGCGGGAGCTCGGCGGCGACGAGCCCGCGATTCTCGCCCTGCACGGCACGCTCATCGACGCGGACGCTACCCACATCCAGGACGAGAGCCAGGAGGACGAGCCCGGGGACTACTTCCCGGTCCGCACGGGCGAGATGCGGGGAATCGCCGCACGGTACGTGGCGCTGGGCCACTATCACCAGCACGCCCTCCGGCGGGCCGGGCGAACGCCGGTGGCCTACGCCGGCTCCCCGACCCCCGTCGGCTCGCACGCGTGGGGACCCCGCTCGGCGGTCCTCGTCGAAATCCCCGCCGGCTCCACGGGCGGGGCGGAGGCGCGGATCCGGCGGCTCGAGCTTCCCCTCCCCTACCGGGGCCGGATCGAGCAGTGGCTGACGCCCTTCCGCGAGGAGGAGGGTCTGGAGGCCCTGGAGGAGGAACTCCGGCGGAAGCAGGACGGAAGGTGCGCCATGCGCGTCCTGGTCGACGGGATCCTCGCCGACCTGTCGGAGGACGACCTGCGGGACCGTCTCGACGGACTCCGCGATCGCCTGGAGGGCGATTACCGGGAGCTGGAATTCCGACGCCGGAGCGTGGGGCTGGAGCCGGAGCGGGCCGAGCTCTTCCGACAGTTCCGGGAGCGGCTGGACGAGCGGGTCCGGGCCGGCGAGGAGGGCGGGGCGCCGGCCGTGGAGCCCGGGGTCCGGGAGCGGGCGCTGGAGCTCGGCGCTCGTGCCCTGAAGGCGGAATAGCCGGATGCGAATCGAGCGCATCCGGGTCCGGGGCTTCGGCCCCCTGCGGGACGTCGACCTCGATTTGGCCCCGGGGCTGAACCTGATTTTCGGACCCAACGAGACCGGGAAGACCACCCTGCTGGACGTCATCCTGGCCCGCCTCTTCCGCTGGGAGCGGCGGCGCGGAACGCGCCTCTCCACCGTCATGGGCGGCATGGACCGCTTCGGCGACCCGGGGGAGGCCGCCGGTCGCCTGGCGATCCGACTGGACGGGGAGCTCGTCGACTACCCGGGCGGCCCCTCCCTCCTCCACCACCTGGAGCTGGAGCACGCCGGCCTGGCGGGCCTGTTCTGCGTACGCTCCGGCGAGCTGGAGCTCCCGGGGACGGAATCCGGCGAGTTCTGGAGCGAGCTGAAGAAGGTGCTGTCCGGCCTTCCCAGGGGCGTCGACACCCTGCGCGAGAACGCACACGAGGAGGCGGGGCTCACCCCGACGGGCCAGATCAGCGACGCCGGCGACCCGGGCCGGAAGACGCGACTGTCCGAGCTGCGAAGCCGCCGCGAGCGTCTGGAGGACCTGGAGGAGCGCCTGCCGGACGCTGCCGAGTACGAGGAGCGGATCTCCGAGCTGGAGGAGCGCAAGCAAGGCCTGGAGCGTGCCCGGCGTCGCCGGGTGGCGGAGCTCCGCCAGCGGCACGAGGAGCTTACCGGCGAGCTAGACGATCGGCCCGTGGTGCCCGAATCGCGCCTGGAGCACTGGCGGGAGCGGTCCGGCGAACGCGGCCGCCTCGACCGGGAGATCGAGTCCCTGGAGGAGGACCTGGCCGAACGCCGGGAGGAGCTGCGGAGTCGCCGCGAGGAGCTGGCGGAGTACGAGGCCCGGACCGAGGAGGTCGCTGGACGGGTCGACTCCGCCCGGGAGCTGGAGCTGTCGGAGCGGGCGGTTGACGTACGGGACGCCCGCCGGGAGCTGGGGGCCCGAGCCGCGGGACAGGGGACGACGCGGATCCTCGGTGGAGGGCTGCTGGTCGCCGGCGTCGGGGCCCCCGTTCTCGAGGTCAGCACCGGCCTCCTGCCCGGCGGGATCATTCCCGCGGTCATCGTCGCCGCCGTGGCCACGGCCCTCGGCGGATGGCTTCTCTGGCGCCACCGGCAGCAGCGGCATCGGCTCCGCGACCTCGAACGCCGGGAGCGCTCCCTGCTGGAGAAGTCGGCGTCCCTCGGCCTGGACCGGTCCTCCGCCGCGGAGCTCCCCACGGCGGTCCGGGAGCTGGAGGAGGATCGCAACGAGCTGCAGCGCTCTCGGGACGTGGCCCGACAGAAGGTCCGCTCGACGCTGGAACGGGTGGAGGAGATGGAGACGGAGCTGCAGCGGCTCCACCGGGACCGGGACACGGCGCGCCAGGACCTGGAGGATCTCCGGAAAGAACTCGAGTTCGAATCGCTGGAGGCAGCTCGGGAGGCCCACGAGCGGCGGCAGGAGCTCGAGGGCGAGCTCGAGCGGGTCGAGTCCGCCCTGGCCGAGCTGCCCGACGCCGGCACGGACGCCGTGCCGGCGAGAAAGCCCGGGGGGGTAGAGACCACGCCGGAGTGGGAACCGGAGGCCCTGGCCGAGGTCGAGAGCCACCTGGAGGAAGCGCGGGCGGGATACGAGGAGCTGCAGCACGAATTCGTTCGCGCCGGACTGTCGACACCGGAGGACGTCCTCACCGAGCTCCGGGAGTGCCGGGCCGAGATCCGGGAGATCGAGCTGGATCGCGACGCGGGCCTCCTGGCTGGCGAGATCTTCGCCAGCATGGACGAGGCGCTGGAGCAGCGTCTCGAGAAGGCGCTGTCACGGGAGGGCGATTTCTCCGTCTCGGGCGTTCTGCGCCGTGTCACCCGCCGCTATGTCGCCGTGGCCCGGAACGGCGAGGCGAGGCTCACCGTCCGGGACGCGGAGGGGCGGGAGTACCGCCTGGAGGAACTCAGCCGCGGCGCCCGCGACCAGGTGTATCTGGCCCTTCGCGTCGGCCTGGCCGAGGCGGCGCTGGAGGCGGGAGAGTTCTCCGACGAAGGATTCCTGCTCCTCGACGACGCCTTCCTCACCGCGGACTGGGAGCGGCGGGAGCGGATGGTCGAGGCAGTCTGTGCCCTCGCGGATCGGGGCTGGCAGGTGATCTACCTGACCTGCGACACGCACCTCCGGGAGCTGTTCGAGGAGGCCGGGGCCAGGATCAACCAGCTGTAGCGGTCCTCAGAACCCCGGGACCAGGCTGAACGTGACGTAGCTCCCGCGCTCCGGGCGGTCGAAGGGCGCCACCCAGTCCACCTCTCCGACGGCGAATCCCAGCAGGTTGATCCGCAGCCCCACGCCGGCACTGGTCACCGGTTCGCGATCGCCGCCCAGGAAGAAGGCCTGTTCGCTGCCCGGCGAATCGGGATCGGGGGAGGACCAGGCCATCCCGGCATCGAAGAAGCCCACCAGCTCCAGCGGGGGCACGTACCCGCCGCGGGAGAGAATGCCCAGGGGGCCGAAGAGGGGAAGCCTCAGCTCCGCGTTTCCCACGGCCATCCGGGTACCCTGGAGCCGATCGAAGGTCTCGATCTCCGAGCAGTCCTCCAGCGGGCGATCCGGCTGGCAGCTCGTGATGTCGAAGGAGCGCAGGTCGTACCCGCGGATGAGCCATGGCGAACCTGCGTACAGGCGGCGGAGACGATCATCGTCGGCGCCGGCGCCCCAACGCCCGAAGTGGAGGAGCCGCCCGGCCAGGGTCAGGGGACGGAGGGGCATCAGGTAGCGCCGGAAGTCCAGGGTCGCCGCGGTGTAGTCCAGCGTCCCCAGGCTCGGCGCCACCTCGAATCGGTACCGCTGCCCCAGGATCGGCCCGGTGGGCCCTCCGATGGAATTGTCGTAGACAAGGGCCGCGCTCCCCGTGAGCTGGTTCATCGAGGAGGGCTCGCAGAACCTCCGTCGGAAGCTCAGGCTGTCGCCGCAGCTCGGCGCCTCGACGGTGCTTTCCAGCACCTTCTCGCCGGAGCGGTCGAAGCCGATGCGGTCGGTCTCCAGCTGGAAGTCGATGCGCTCCACCCCGGCCGACAGCTCGAGCCTGTGCACCGGACTGAACGGGTACTCGATGGCGCCGACCACCCGGCGGTCCACCTTCCAGAATTGCACGATCTCCCGCAGGAACTCCTCGTCACCGTCATCGTCCACATCGGCGTAGCCCTGGCGGTAACCGCGGGACATTTCCGGCACCTGCCCCCCTACGAGCCGCCAGTTCGTCCGGCCCTTCTGGTTCTCGTAGCCCGCCAGCGCACCCGTGCCCTGCAGGACGTCGTCTCCCTGGCTCCGCACCTGGAAGAGCGCACTCAGGGAGTGGAAGCCCAGCATGTCGCTGAAGTGGAAGGAGGCGCCGCCGCTGACGAAGGTCCCGTACGAGGACGCGCCGAAGGCGAGGCTGGGCTGGGAGACGTAATCCAGGCCCAGGCTCGGGTCGTAGTCGGCGGTCTCGAAGGTCGCGGGACTGGGCAGCCCGAGCTCCGGGTCGGCCAGCAGCTCGGCCACCTCGGCGCGGCCCCGGTCGCGCGGAGGCAGGTCGGCGGCGGAGGCGGCGCCGGCCGGGTCCTCCGGCCGGCGGCCCGCCAGCACGCCGGTGGCGTCGGCCCGATAGATGTCGTATCGCCCGTGCCGGAAGGCGCTGAAC
>CAZFDK010000047.1:0-11934 GCA_964518305.1 uncultured Gemmatimonadota bacterium
GGCCGGTCGTCCCCCCTTCCGCGCGGGCTCCCACGCCCTCCGCCCGCTCCCCGGGGCGGCTCCACCGGTCCACCGCCAGCTCCCGGTGGGCCGGCGTGTACGGCCCCGCACGCTCCGGGTCGGTGGCGCCGTACAGCCCCACGACGGGGGTGTCCACGGCGTCCGCGATGTGGAGCGGCCCGGTGTCGGGGCTCACGGCCACCGCCGCCCCGTCCAGCAGCCACGCCAGCCGCCGGAGGTCGTTCTCCCGGGCGTCCACTACCCGGGCTCCGGTCCGGGCCTTCACCTCCTCCGCCACCCTCCGCTCCGCCGGGTCGTCGCTGCCCACGATCACCGGCCGCAGCCCCAGCTCCGACTCGGCCGCCTCCAGGACCCGCGCCCACCGCTCCGGCCGCCAGTCCCGGGCCTCCTCGGTGGTCTTCACCGCCACCGCCAGCGCCGGCCGATCGAGCTGCCGGTAGAATCGGCGGCGGGCGGCGCGCTCCTCCTCCGTGAAGGCGAACCGCCACTCGGGCACCGGATCCACCCCCAGCCACTCCAAAAACTCGAAGTACTGGTCCTGGACGTGGCCCGGCTCCCGGGGCGGGAGGCGGTGCGTGACGAAGAGCCCGTTCAGGTCGGCCGAGCGCGCCCGGTCGAAGCCCACCTTCACCGGGGCGTCCAGGAGGGCCGTGATCAGGCCGGCCTTCAGGTACACCTGGGGGTCCAGGACCAGGTCGAAGCTCCTCCCCCGGATCCGTCGCCGGAGGTCCAGCAGGCTCGCCGCGGCCTCCGGCCCGCTCCCGCCGCCGTAGACCACGAACTCGTCCACGTGGGGATGCGGAGCCACCAGCCCGTGGGCGGCCCGGCCGATGATCCAGGTCACCCGGCACTCCGGCCACGCCCGGCGGAGGGAGGTGGGAAGCGGCATCCCGTGCACCACGTCGCCCACCGCCGAGAGCAGCACGATGGCCACGGACCGCGGGGGAGACGGCCACGCGTCCCGCCGGCTGCGGGTGGAGACCGGGAGGAGTGGACTCAAGGGTGAATGCGCCTCGTGGGAAGCTGGTTCCGACGGCGCCGGCCGCCGCGAAGCGCGGTCCAGATCGGCCGACCGCCGACGAGTGCGGGCCGTGCGAGAGATGCACAAAGTAAGGGACTGCGGGTACGCTCTACGAGCCTCGACCGGACGCCTCGCCCCGGCCGCGGGGCCCGGGTCCGAGCCGCGCCATCCTGTCACCCGTCGATTCCATGGACGACGCCGCCGACGCCATCCGCGAACGATGCTGCCCCGGCGAGCTCGCCGACTGAGCCGGGCACGCCGATGCGGATCCTGAGCAAGTACGTCCTCAAACAGCACCTCCCGCCCTTCGTGTTCGCGCTCACGGCGCTCACTCTGCTGCTGCTTCTGGACCAGGTGAGCGAGCGCTTCGGGGACCTGGTGGGGAAGGGGCTGGACTGGCACGTCATCGCCGAGGTCTTCGCCCTCTCGATCCCCTTCATCCTGGCCATGACCCTCCCCATGGCCGTCCTGATCGCCGTCCTCTACACCTTCAACCGGCTGGCCGCGGACAACGAGATCACGGCCATGAAGGCCAACGGGGTCCACCTCCCCCGCCTCCTGCTGCCCCTGGGGCTGGTGGCCACGCTGCTGGCCGGCGGCATGGTGGTGTTCAACAACACCGTCCTCCCGGACTCCAATCACCGGCTGCAGGCGCTGCTCACCGAGATCAACCAGAAGAAGCCCACGTTCGCCCTGAAGGAGCGGACGGTGAACGAGGTGAAGCCCCGGGAGCTCTACCTGCGAACGGGGCGCATCGACCGGCCGCGGAGCATGCTCCGGGACGTGGCCATCTACGACCAGCGCGAGGCCAGCCGCCCGCGGACCACGTACGCGGACAGCGCCCTCATGGCCTACAGCCGCGACCGGACCGACCTGTACCTGACCCTGCACGAGGGCGTCACCCACGAGTGGCGCCGCGACCGGCCGGGCAGCTTCCAGCGCATCTTCTTCCAGAAACAGATCATGAAGGTGCCGGACGTCACGAACCAGCTGAATCGGGGGAGCGCCGGCGGCTACAAGGGCGACCGGGAGATGTCCATCGGCGAGATGCAGGTGGAGGTGGACTCGGCGGACGCCCGGGCCTCCCGCGTGCGCCGCTCCTCGCAGGCGTTCGCCTGGGCCGCCACCCGGCACCTGCTGGGCGACAGCGTGCGGACGGAGGAGAGCGAGTACCTGGACTTCGTCTACGGCCCCGGCCAGCAGACCCGGGCGGTGAGCGCCGCGAGCCGGAAGCTGGAGCGCCGGGCCGCGGCCGACAGCCCGGGCTTGGCCCCGGATTCGGCGGCCCCGGACTCGACGACTCCGGACGGCGCGGCCGCGGCCCGGGACTCGCTCCTGCAGGCCCGGGCCCGGGCCGCCTTCGAGGTGTCGGAGTTCCGGATCGGGCTCCGCAACCTCCGTAGCTACCGGGACGGCAGCAGCGTCACCTCCCGCTTCGACGTCTTCACCAACCTCCTGGACAGCGCCCTCCAGCGCCGCAGCCGCTTCGCCGTCGAGATCCAGAAGAAGATCGCCATCCCCGTGGCGTGCCTGGTCTTCGTCCTCATCGGCGCCCCCATCGCGGTTCGCTATCCGCTGGGCGGCGTGGGGATGGTGGTGGGGGTGAGCTTCGGCTTCTTCTGTGCCTACTACGTGGCGCTGGTGGGCGGCGAGGAGCTGGCCGACCGGCTGATCCTCTCCCCCTTCTGGGCCATGTGGGCCCCCAACATCCTGTTCGGGAGCGTGGGCCTCGGCTTCGTGTGGCGGGCCATCGAGGTCGGGTAGGCGGCCGTGCGCATCCTCACCCGGTACATGGTCGGGAAGTTCCTGAAGATCTGGGGGCTCTGCGTCCTCGGGGTCCCCTTCATCTTCATCGTCATCGACCTCACCGACAGCCTGGACAGCTACCTGGCGCAGGGCGCCTCGCGGATCGACGTCTTCTGGCACTACGTCTACGCCGCCCCCCATCAGGCGCTCCTGGCCTTCCCCATCGCCTCTCTGCTGGCCGCGGTCTTCTCCGTCTCGAGCATGACGCGCAACTTCGAGATCACCGCGGCCAAGGCGGGAGGCGTGAGCTTCTACCGCCTCACGGCCCCGGTGCTGGCCGCCGCCTTCGGGATCAGCCTCCTGGGCCTGGGCCTCACCGAGCTGGTCCCCACCACGAACCGGATGGCCGACGAGGCCCTGGGCGAGGGCGGGAGCCGCCAGGAGAGCGTGCGCCGCAACTTCGTCTACCGGTCCACCGGCGGCCGCGTCTACCGCGTCCGGCGGCTGGACGTCAGCGAGAAGTCCATGACCTCGGTGGAGATCCAGCGCGAGGGCAGCGGCGCCCGGTATCCCAGCTACACCGCCGTCTCCGACTCCGCCCGCTACGACTCCGCCCGCGGGCGCTGGACGCTGGACGAGGGTCGACTGCGGATCTTCCCCTCCGCCGAGCGCGAGATCACCTTCCGCTACGAGAAGCTGTGGCAGCGGCATCTCACCGAGTCCCCGGAGCAGCTCCTGGCCGACCCGAAGGACCCGGACGAGATGGGCTACGAGGAGCTGGGTCGGTTCATCGAGGCCATCGAGCGCTCCGGCGGCGACGCCGACAACCTGAAGGTCGAGCGCGCGCTCAAGATCTCCTTCCCCTTCGCCTGCTTCATCATCACGCTGTTCGGCGTCCCGCTGGCCAACACCACCCGCCGCGGCGGCGCTCCCCTGGCCGTGGGCATCGCCCTGGCCACCACCATCGTATACATGGTCCTCATCCGCGTATCACAGGCGCTCGGGGCCGGCGGCGTCGTCTCGCCCCGACTGGCCGCCTGGCTCCCGAACCTCCTTTTCCTCGGCGCGGGATCGGTCCTCTACTGGCGCGTACGGACGTAGACCATCCTTCGTTAGATCGGAGAGCAACAGAGTGAAGGGGGCGGAGGGAGTGCGCGCCAACGACCGGAACTCCCGTCACAGCGGGCGATACGACGCATGTGGCGCTGAAGAGACGGCACCGGCGGCCGCGGAATCGTTGGGACGGCGCAACGCCCGGCTCCCCGCCCGCTCCCGACCGCCCGGTCCGTGGCTCCCCGGGGACGACGATCGGCGTGACCTCGGGTCGCCGTCGAACGCTGCAGGACCCCCGTCCCTCCGCCCCGGACGGACCGCCCCACGGAGCCGGCGGCGAATCCGTCGCGGTGAGCCCCGTCTCGGGCGACCGTCGGCCTCCCGTTTGCAATGCTAGGGCCGGGCCCCGACTGCGGTCTTTGTCCGCGATGGGCACTCCGATCGGGCCCGCGGCGCGCGGGCGTCGACGTCTCGGCGGGAGGAATGGCTGCTGGGGGCAGGATGGACCCGGAATCACCGGAGGTGGACGAATCAGAGCTCGAGGTGCCACTGCCGGCCGCGGGCTCGTCCGCTCGCCACGAGCTGGAGAAGAGCCTGACGCGTCTCGCGGAGACGTCGGCCGATTTGGTGCAGGCGACGCGCGTCGGCGTCTGGGTCCTGGACCGGGACGGGAAAGCCCTTCACCGGGTGCATCTGTACGATCGATCGACCGATCGGCACTCCGCCGGCGGAGTGCTCTCGCGGAAACGGTTTCCCGACTACTTCCGAGCACTGGAGAACGAGGGAGGATGGCTCTGCGCGGACGACGCCCTGGCGGAGGAGAGGACCCGCGAGCTGGCGGGTCCCTACGCCCGCCCGCTCGGAATTCGCGGCTGGCTGGACACCCCCCTGCCCGGCGACGACGTATCGGACGACGTATCGATGGTGGGCGTGCTCCGCTTCGAGCGGATCGGGGCGGCGCGCGAGTGGACGGCGTCCGAACGCAACACGGCGGGCAGCTTCGGTGAGGTCGTCAGCCGCGTGCTCCACCGCTACGGCGACGGGCCGATGAGCGACACGCCCCCCACCGGATCCGGAAACCGGGACCCGGGCGGCGATTCCCTCGAGTCCGGCCGGACCCTCCGACGACTCCCCGTGGGCCTCCTCCTCACCGACACCGAGGGGAAGATCCTGGCGTGCAACGACAGCCTGGCCGAGATGCTGGGCTACGAGGAGTCGGGGGAGCTGGTGGGGCGGGACGTGCGGTCGATCTACGCCTCCGATCGGGGGCGGAACGGCCTCGTCCGCTACCTCCGCAGGCGGCAGGGGGAGATCCGGCGCCACCAGGCCGAGGCCGTGCGACGCGACGGGAGCCAGATCTGGATCCTCGAGAACGCCGTGCTGCTGCCCGCCGACGAGCGAGACCGTATCCTGTCCGCCGTCCTCGATGTCACCGAGATCAAGGCCCGCGAGGAGGAGCTCCAGGAGCAGGCGCACCGTGACCCGCTCACGGGCCTGGCGAACCGCCGCCTCTTCCACGAGACCGCTGCCCAGACGCTGGCCCTCGCCGAGCGCTACGGCCGGCGTGCGGCCGTCGCCTACCTGGACCTGTCGGGATTCAAGGCCGTGAACGACCGCTACGGCCACGACGTCGGCGACCGGGTGCTCGAGGCCACGGGCGGGCGGCTCCAGGACGGGGTTCGCGACAGCGACCTGGTGGCCCGCCTCGGCGGCGACGAGTTCGCCATCCTCTTCGCCGAGGTGGAGGGGCGAAGCGGCGCGCGCGAGGTGGCCAACCGTCTCCTCGACTCGCTCCGGCGCCCCATCCGGGTGAATGGCCACGAGTTCCGGCTCCGGGCCCAGCTCGGCGTCTCCCTCTATCCCGACCACGGACGGGACGCCGAGGCCCTGCTCCGCCGGGCCGACCGGGCCATGTACGCGGCGAAGCAGGTCGACCGGGACCTGGTCCTGGCCGACGACGCCGAGGAGTCTCTGCTCGAGGGCCCCGCCGGCCCGGAGGCCACCCCGGAGGAGGGCGGGGTGACCGAGCTGGAGGAGCCGGCCGACCGCGGAACGTGGGGCGAGGGGCGCGACGGGGAGAGCGAAGAGCTCGAGGTCCGCCCGGTCCCGCCGGAGGAGCCGGAGGGGTCCGAGGAGCCCGAAATCTCGGCCACGAACGGGGAGCGCGAGACGGAGGAGGCCGCCGAGGGCCTTCGTCCCGAGATCACCGAGGAAACGCTGCGGCGGGCCATCGAGGAGGACGCGCTGGAGCTCCACTACCAGCCCATCTACCGGGTTCCCGACCTCACCCTCACCGGGGCCGAGGCCCTCCTCCGGTGGGAGCATCCCGCGATCGGCCTCCTGGACGCCGAGGAGTTCGTTCCGCGGGCCGAGGAGCTGGATCTCGTCCGAGCCATGGACCGGTGGGCGGTCTCGGCGGCGGTCCGTCAGCTGGAACGTTGGCCCGCCGGCCGGAAAGGCGTGCCCGAGTGGATCGCCGTCAACGTCTCGGACCGTTCCCTGGCGGGACTCGCCTTCTATCTGGAGGCCATCCTGAGCCGGCGCGCGATGGACACGTCGCGGCTGATCGTCGAGGTCGTGATGCCGGACGGCCTCGAGTCGGTGGACCGCACCGCCCGGGTCCTCCGCTATCTCCGGGATCGCGGATGCCGCGTGGCCCTGGACTGCGACACGGAGCTCGGCAATCTTGTGGAGCTTCTCGAGCGGGGGGCGGTCGACATGATCAAGATGGACCGGACCTACCTGGAGCGGAGCGAATCCGGCGCGGCCGCCGTTCCGGGGCGCCTGTCGGACGTCTCCGGCTTCTTCGACGTGGACGTGCTGGTGAAGCGCGTGGAGACGGCGCGCCAGTTCCGGGCGGCCCGGGAGGAGAGCGTATCGATGACCCAGGGGTTCTATCACGGCCAGCCCGTGCCGGCGGACGAGCTCCGCGCCTGCTGACTCGCCGCCGTCCTCGCCGGCCCGCTCGCGTCGAGCGTCATCGGCCCCACACCACCCCGACCCGGGACGATCACCCATGAGCGCAGACGCCTCCGACGATTTCGACCCGCGGCGACACCGCGTGGAGCTGATCCGGGTGGACGTCGACGACCCGGAGGAGAGCGACGAGGCCCGCGTGGAGGTCCTTCTGCGCGCCGGGTCGCAGGGAACGACCTCCGTCCGCAGCGGTCCGTCGAGCATGGCCGGGCTGCTGAACATAGCGGCGGTGGCGACCCTCGAGGGCGTCCGGGAGCTGGTGCCGGACACCCCGGAGCTTGAGGTCACCAGCGTGGACCGGGTGCTGGGCGGCGGCTTCGACGTGCTGCTCGTCGTGGTACAGGCGCCCGGGGTGACGGGACGACCGCTGGCCGGCGCCATCCCCGTGGTGGACGCCGACCCGCACATGGCGGCGGCCGCCGCGGCTCTGGATGCCGTGAACCGCGTGATCGGTCGCGGGCGCTGAACTCGCTCGCCCGCATCGAAGACGCCGCCCCGCGACGAGCGGCGACAGCGGAGCGAACGAATCGGAGGGAAGCTGGATACGGCACGCGCCGTGCATGGTCGTGTGGTCGTTCTCGGAGAACGGCACCCGAGTGCTCCTCGGCGAGGACGGGGGAGCGGGGGACCGCGGGCCGGGAACGATCGACCGATCGAGCGACGGAACGAGCGGACCAGCCGAGAAGAGCAGGACGCACGATACACGACGGAGGAGCACACAGATGCCTTCGGAGAACGTCACCTGGCACGAGCATCCCGTGAAGCGCGACCAGCGCGAGGATCGGAACGGACACGAGAGCGCCGTCCTCTGGTTCACCGGCCTTCCGGCGTCTGGAAAGAGCACGCTCTCGATGGGAACTGAGAAGCGCCTCTTCCAGCGCGGCTGCTTCACCTACGTGCTGGACGGCGACAACGTCCGCCACGGGCTGTGCGGGGACCTCGGCTTCAGCCCCGGGGACCGAAACGAGAACATCCGCCGCGTGGGCCAGGTGGCGAAGCTCTTCGCCGACTCCGGCGCCCTGGTGGCTGCCTCCTTCGTGTCGCCGTACCGCGAGGTCCGGGACACGGTGCGGGAGATGATGGACGACCCGGCGAGGGACTTCATCGAGATCTTCGTCGACGCTCCCGTCCCCGTCTGCGAGGACCGGGACCCGAAGGGGCTGTACGAGCAGGCCCGCGAGGGGGAGATCGAGAACTTCACCGGCATCAGCGCCCCGTACGAGGAGCCGGACGACCCGGCGATCCACCTTCGGACGGACGAGCTGGACCCCCCGGAGTGCATCGACCGGATCGTGGCCTACCTGGAGGAGCACGGGTATCTGAAGCCCGGTGCGTCGGTGGCCGAGTCCGTCCGCGCCCAGCGAAACGGCGACCCCGCCGTCCGGGCCGAAGAGGCCGAGGCGGTCAAGGAGTAACGGGAGCCGTCCTCCCGGAGTAGCCCACCCGGCCCTCCCCTGCCCGTGAGCCCGGCTGCCGGCCTCACCCTGGGGGTCCTGGGCCTCACGCTCTTCGCCGCCGCCCGGGAGTGGGCCAGCCTGGACCTGCTGATCACGGCGGCGCTCTTCTTCCTGGCCGCCGTCGGCGTCGTCGACCTGGAAGCGGCGCTGGCCGGATTCTCCAACCCGGCCCTCCTCACCATCGCCGGTCTTCTGGTGGTGGCCGGGGGACTCCGGGCCACGGGCGTTCTCCAGGACCTGGCGCCGAAGATCCTGGGGTCGGGCGCCGGGTCGCTCCGCTCCGTCCTCTTCCGCCTCACTTCCACCACCGCCGGCGGCTCCGCCTTTCTGTCGAACACGGCGCTGGTGGCCATGGGCATCCCCACCGTCCTGGGGTGGTCCCGTCGACACGACGTGGCCGCCTCGAAGCTGCTGATCCCCCTCTCCTACGCCTCCGTCCTCGGGGGCATGTGCACCCTGATCGGCACCTCCACGAACGTGGTGATGGACGGGCTGCTGCAGGCCGAGGGGCTCCGGGGGCTGGGCTTCTTCGAGCTGGCGTGGGTGGGCGTGCCGCTGATCGTTTTGGCCGTGGCGTACCTCACCTTCGTGGCCCCGAGGCTCCTTCCGGGACGCTCCGGCGCCGACGTGCCGGAGACCGAGCGGCGGCGGTATCTGACCGAGATGGAAGTGCGCCCGGAATCAACGCTCCCCGGCCAGACCGTGGCGGAGGCCGGTCTCCGGGGCATCTCCGGGCTCTTCCTGGTGCGCATGGAGCGGGAGGAGCGGGGGGTGGTGGCCCCCGTGGACCCGGAGACCGAGCTGGCCGGCGGCGACCGGCTGGCCTTCGCCGGCGTCCGAGAGGAGATCGTCGAGCTCCGGCGCCGGCGCGGCCTGCGGGCCGTCACCGCCGGGAGCCGGGACGACGAGGACCGGCGCCGGCTGCACGAGGCCGTGGTGGCCCCCGGGTCGCCGCTGGTCGGGACCACCGTGCGGGAGGCGGAGTTCCGGCCCCGCTACAACGCGGCGGTGGTGGCCGTCCACCGCCACGGCGAGGAGCTGGACCGCCCGCTCGAGGAGATCACCCTCCGCGCCGGCGACACGCTCCTCCTGGAGGCCGGTGCCGGCTTCGCCCGGGCCTTCCGCGACTCCCCCGACTTCTACCTGGTCACGGCCGTGGAGGACTCCGGGACGCTCCGCCGCGAGCGGAAGTGGGTCTCGCTCTCGGTCCTCGCCGCCGTTGTCATCTCCGCGGCGACGGGTGTGATCGAGCTGCCGCTGGCCGCGGTTGGGGGCGCGCTGGCCATGCTGGCCACGGGCTGTCTGCGGCCCGGCGAGGCCCGCCGCTCCATCGACTGGTCGGTGCTGGTGGTGATCGGCGCCGCCATCGGGCTCGCCGGCGCCCTGGAGCAGAGCGGGGCCGCGGCCCTGCTCGGCGGCGCACTGGAGCTGGCCGGCGACGCCCTGGGACCGCCCGGCCTGCTGGCCGCGGTCTTCGTCGGGACGGTTCTGCTCACCGAGGTCGTCGTGAACCAGGCCGCCGCCGCCCTGGCCTTCCCCGTGGTGATCACCGCCGCCGCGGCCCAGGGGCTCGACCCCCGTCCCCTGGTGATCGCTGCCACCGTCGCCGCCTCCTTCTCCTTCTCCACCCCGATGAGCTATCAGACCAACCTCATGGTCTACGGCCCCGGGGGATACCGCTTCTCCGACTTCGCCCGCGCCGGCCTGCCGCTACAGCTCCTCCTCGGCTCTGCGGCCGTGGGGCTGATCTGGTGGCTGTGGCCCGTCGCGGGGTGAAGGCGTGAAGGCGGGCTGAAGGATACGTGCGTCGGATCCCACAAGCGCATGACGGGCCTGCTGCCCGCCGCCTGACCGGACGACCTCCGCCGGACCGAGCCCGGTCGCGATCGCGACCTCGACCGGATAGGATGTGGGGCGCAGCACCTTTCCCCCCGAAGCACACGGGCTCGAGGGTTCCTCACCATGATGGAATGGACCCAGGACCTCCCGTTCAGCCGCAGCTACCTGATGATCGTCGTCGCTGTGGCGGTCGTAGTCGGCGGACTCGCCGTCTTCGGCCAGAGCTCGACTCTCGCCCTGGCCGCCGCGATCCTCGGCCTCTACGTGCTGCACCTGTTCAGCAACTGGCAGCTGGCCTCGAACCAGCGCCAGCAATGGCAGACGCTCCGGGACGTGGAGCGTATGCTGGGCGACCTCAACGCAGCTGCGGCCTCTCCTGCCACGGAGACCGGAGACGAGCCGGACCCTGCATCGGAGACCACGGGTGCCGGCTGGCGGCTGACCGCCGTGGGCGAAGCCCCCCTGGATTCGGACGTCGGCGGGAAGGAGGAGCCGGACGCCGCGGGCGCAGGCGGCGTCTCCGCGGAGACGCCCGGAGCCGGAGGGGCGGACGAGGGGGCTTCCGAAGCTGCCGCTCCCGGCGAGACTGCCGGAGTCGAGGAAGCCGGGCGAGAAGAGAAAAAAGAGGGAGACGCCGGGGACGGAGACGACGGTACGGTCCTGGTTCCGCGCCAGTACAAGCTGGGCACCGTGGCGGTGGTCGAGCGGGCGCTCACGCCGGGCGAGGTGGCGCAGGTGCTGGGCGTGCAGGACCGTCACCCGGACCGGAAGTTCGGCGACATCGCCGTGGACCTGGGGCTGCTCGGGGAGTCCCAGCTCGAGGAGCTCCTCGAGACTCAGCGGGAGGGGCTCTATCGACCCGAGGCGATCAGCCGGGCGCGACGCGACCTGCAGGAGTTCCGGCGCGAGAAGGCGGAGGAGCTGGGTACCGGCCCCTGACGCCCCGACGAACGTCCGGCCGAGGCACCGTCCGGGTCGGCCCGCCCGTGATCCGCCCCGCCCTGGCGCTCAGCCCGTCGGCTGCTCCAGGCTCGGGAGATCGGTGGGAGCAGTGGCCGGATCCACGTCCTCGGCCTGCTGGCGCTCGATCAGCTTGTCGGCCCGCTTCACCAGGTCGATTTCGAACACCGTCTCCACGATCTCGGGGTCGAACTGCCCGCCGGCGTTCTCCCGCAGCTCCTCCCGCACGATGTCGGAGCTCAGCGCGTCGCGGTAGGAGCGGGCCGTGAGCATCGCGTCGATCGTGTCCGCCGCCATGATGATGCGGGCGCCCAGCGGAATCTCCTCTTCCTCGAGCCCGTCCGGATAGCCCGTCCCGTCGTAGCGCTCGTGGTGATGGCGGATGAACTTCCTCACCTCGTCGTCCAGCGCCCGGACGGACGACAGGAGGTCCACTCCCCGCTCCGGGTGCTTCTGGATCAGGTCCTGCTGCTCCTCGGACAGAGGCCCCTCCTGGACCAGGATCTCACGGTACGCCCGGTCGATCTTCCCGATGTCATGGAGGAGCGCCGCCCGCTCCACGTTGCGCATCTCCTGGAGGCCGACACCGAGCTCCTCGGCGAGCTCCTGTGAATACTGTGCTACACGCACGGAGTGGCCCGAGGTGTAGGGGTCCTGGGACTCCATGACACGCATCATGGTGCGGAGCAGATCCGTATTCAGGTTCTGGAGCTCGAGGTTGGCGCCGTAGGTGTAGCGGAGTCCGTAGAGGGGGACGAGAGCGAGGAGCAGCGTGACGTGGCCGTAGGCGATGTCGAGGTAGGCGACGCCGTACGCCACCGGGCTGACGAAGACGTCGAAGCCGATGAGACGACCGGCCAA
>CAZFDK010000047.1:12034-13327 GCA_964518305.1 uncultured Gemmatimonadota bacterium
CCACCGAGGAACGCGGCGGCCGAAAGGAACCAAGTCATGAGCGGTCACCTCCTCAGTTGGGCAAGTCGCACCCATCTCCGATCGGGTGAACTCACCGCTCCGCTCGGCGGAGGTCCGCTACGCTTCGCTGTGTCCTAAGAGGCTGGGGCCGATCTTCTTTTGGAAATCTCGTCGGTTAGAATTCTAACCCAATACGTGTAGCGTCAAGACAATCTACCCATCAGTTGTATTATTGAACAGCTCAAAAAACTTTTGATTGGACGGGAGCCGCCTGTCAACCGATAACGGCTACCGCCGAACTCCGACCCTTCCCTCCGCCATCATCTTGCACTCTGCAAACCCGATGGTGGGACGCAAGCCCCCCCGCGTGAAGCGAGAGCCGACGATCCGGCGATCAGCACTTAGCGCACAGGGACGATGTCATCCTGCCCGCCCGGCACGCCGGTTGCCACCATATTGAGGCTCAGACCGGGGAGTCCCCCGTCTCACGTTCAACAGGGCAGGAGCATCTCCCGTGGACAAAAACCAACCCCACAGGCCCGCGGAGGGCGGCTTTACGCTCATCGAGCTGCTCATCGTGGTCGTGATCCTCGGAATCCTCGCCGCGATCGCGATTCCGCAGTACAGCAACACCAAGGGTGCCTCCTACGACTCCGCGGCGAAGAGCGATCTTCGCAACCTGATGACACATCAGGAGGAGCACTTCGTCGACTTCGGACAGTACGCCTCTGAGCTCGCCGGCACCGGTGACTCGGACAGTACGACCGCGGTCGTCAAGGCATCCGGGGACATGGTCGTCGGTGATCACCTGCAGATCACGAGCGGCGGGGCGGGGGACGGCAGTCCCAACCGGTACACCGCTCAGGCCAAGCACCCGTCTTCGGAGAACTGCTGGGAAGTCTCTGTCGGGCGGAACGTCAGCGCGGGGGAGGAGATCCGAGCGGCGTCCAGTTGCCAGGTCGCCGGAAGCTAGGCGGAGCGACCGCTACAGATTCGGAGCAGGCCCATCGGGACGTCGTCGGTGCTGGATCGTGCCGTCTGCGCCGAACTCGCTGTCGTCACGCTCACCGCCGTCACTCTTGCAGCCTGCGGTGACGGAACCGGCCCCGACGCCGACCTCACGCAGGAGCAGGCGGAGGAGGTCGCGCAGGCGCTATCGCAGAGCGCCTATCGGCACAATCTCGGCAGCTCGGGGGCTCCCTCGATCCTCGGACCGGCGACCTCTTCCCCGAGCCTCTCACGGCGGGCCTCTGCGAATATGACCGTCGGGTTCTCGACCACCGGCGAGGGGGC
>CAZFDK010000047.1:13427-21196 GCA_964518305.1 uncultured Gemmatimonadota bacterium
CGAGGGGGCGGCTCCGTCAGCTGGTCGGTGGACGTGGAGGCCGTTCGGGGCGAGCTGCGCGATTCGGTCGCCGTGAACGGGACTCTCGCGCACGACGCGTGCACGGCGACGAGCGGACGAGTCTGCGACCGTACGCTCGAGCGGTCGTTCAGCCTCGAGGACGGGGCGTAGCGTCGTCGGCCGGGTCCGGCCGAGGGTCTGTCGACCAGCCGCGTGGACCGCTCGGCCTCGTCGTCGACCCGCGGCCGCCGTTCGCGGTCGGTGAGTCAGGGACTCGCCCGAGCGCTTGGGCGCATCGACCGCGGCGCCTCCTGGAGAAAAGACGGCCCCGGAGAGAAGGACCCGCTGCCAGCACACAGAAAAGGGGGAGACGGCATGACGCCTCCCCCGGGAGTCGAGCGGCGCGTCGCCGCTCCCGTCAGCGCTCCTCGTACAGGCTTCCGGGTACGCGGTGGATCATCATCATGCCTGCGCTGGCCATGTGCACGTTGCAGCTGTTGTAGTAGATGTTCTTCGTTCCGTTGCTCTGGTCCGGCGGGACGGTGTCACCCTGCAGCTCGTTCAGTCCGGAGACCATGGCGCCGTAGACGGTCTTCGTGCCGTTTCCCCGCAGGTGGCCGCCGGCCAGGATGAGTCCGTCCCAGGTGAAGTTGCCGTTCATCGTCACGTCCCCCTGGGCGATCAGCAGCCCCTCGCCCGATTGACCTCCGCTCAGGCTGTAGTCCGGATCGGTGATGTTCACCACGTCCCAGCCGTTGCTGTCGTTGATGTTCGTGGTCGGGAACGGATCGCCCTGACCCACGATGTAGTTGGCGTTGATCTGCTTGAGTCGGGCCCACTGGTCGGCGCTCATCATGTCCTCCGCGGCGCCGTCGCGGCACTCGACGTCCGACGGGCTCCCGGTCGCCCCGCCGTAGTTGGTGTCACAGGGCTGATTGCTCCCGGTGTTGGTGCTGTTGTTGTTCCCGTTGTTCCCGTTGTTGCCGTTATTCCCGTTATTCCCGTTGTTGCCGTTGTTCCCGTTGTTTCCGTTGTTTCCTCCGCCCGAGCTGCCGAACCACTGGGCCGTGACTCCCGGGACGTTGCCGGCCACGTTCGCCGCGTCGCACGCGGGATTGGTGCCCGGGCTGTAGCCGTCGATGCCCTGGAACGTGGCGGAGGCTCCGCTCTGCCCGAGGCCGGTGTTCGCCACGTACGACCCGTTCGGAAGCACGGGGCTCAGCGGAGTGGCAATCACGACCGTCGACACGGTACGGCGAGCGGTGTCACCGACCGGCGGCGCGTAGGTGCCGGTCGCGGTGATGCGGTACATCCGCTCGTCGTTCTGCATGCCCCAGGCCAGCCGCTCCGCGGTGACAGTGGCCTCGCCCTTCGGCTCGTCCGGGAAGGGGTAGGTGACGGGCTGGATGTCGTTCGCGGTATCGGCCGCCAGGGAATCCGGGGCGTCGGTGGCCAGGTAGTGGTTGAGCCCACGGTCGGCCAGGTGGAACGCCTGCGTCCTCGCCGCGAAGTCTCGGGACGTCTCGAGCTCGGCGGTCGAGAGGCTGTAGCCCGCCGTGGCGATGACGCTCACCACGACGATGGCGATGAGCGCCGCAGCGAGCGCATAGCCGGCTTCGCCGCCGGGCGGAACCGGCCCGCGGTCCGATGAGGTGGGTGGAGAATGTTCGCACATTTCAGGTCACCGTCCTGCACTGAGTCTCGAAGGGCGACGGACTCCTCGTCCGACTCCGCCCGCACCACGTCGGCTTCCTGCCTTCGGTGCGGTACTGCCCTGAATAGGTGCAAATGCCGTACTGCGCAGGACGTCAGTCGGTCGCCAGAAGGAAACCTCTACTCTGTTTCCTGTCAATAGAATAGAGAGTCACACGAATGGGAGGAGCTCCCACCGATTCCGCCCGACGCGGCGACCCCTGTTGCCAAAAGCAGGGTTCGTTGCGAAACACGGGACCGCCCCCCGACGGGCCCGGGCCGGCCGGCGGTCCGGACGGCGAGAGCCCACCGAGCCACCGAGCCCGGGAGAGCTCGTGTCGAGCCTCCACACGCAGGGTTCCGGACCGGCAGCTCAGCGGGACTCGTACATGGTGGAGGGCACGCGGCTCACGCGGTACTGCGCGGTGCTGGCCTTGTAGATGCTGCAGCTGTTGTACTGGAAGGTCTTGGTACCGTTGCCGATCTGGTTGTCGGACGGAGCGGCGCCCAGCAGCTCGTTCAGGCCGGTGACCATGCCGCCGTTGACGGTCTGGTTCCCGTTGGACGACTTGAGCCGCCCGCCCACCAGCACCAGGCCGTCCCAGGTGTACCCGCCGTTCATGGTGAGGTCGCCCTCGACGATCAGAATGCCCTGGCCGGTGCCGTCGGTCTCGCCGCCGTCCAGGGCGTAGTCGCCGCTGGACTTCACGACCTCGTAGCCGTCCGTCTCGGGGAAGCTGTCGGTGCCCGCGACCACGTGATCCGGCTCGAGGTCGCGGAGCGCGTTCCACTGGTCGGCGGACATGAAGTCCGACACCGCGTCGCTCTTGCACGTCGTCTGCGGGGTGGCGCCGGCGTAGTTCTCACACGATCCGCCCCCGGGACCGCCCCCGGAGACCTGGAAGGTGTCGGCAACCACGCTCTCGGCGTCGCCCGTCCCCACGCCGGCCTCGCTGCACAGGGCGTCGGCCCCCGTGTAGCTGTTGTAGCCGTTGTAGGTGGCCGAGTTGCCGTTCTGCTGCACGCTCGTGCCCGAGACGAAGGAGCCGCTCGGGTAGACCGGCATGAGGGGCGTGGCCAGGACGACCGAGGAGACGGTGCGGCGCACCGTGTCGCTGGTCGGCGTGACGTGCTCGCCCGTGGAGCGGACCCGGTACAGGCTCTCGTCGTTGGCCATCCCCAGCGTCAGCGTGTCCACCGTCACCCGGGCCCTGCCCGTCTCGTAGTCGTAGGTGACCGGGGAGACCAGGTCGTGGGCGTCGGTGGCCAGGTAGTGGTTCAGCCCCCGGTCCGCCAGCCTCAACGCCTCGGCGCTCGCCCGGTAGTCCCGGGAGGCGCCGGCCTCGGTGTTCGACAGCCCCCACCCCGCCGCGGCCAGGATCGTCACCACCACGATGGCGATGAGCGAGACCGCCAGCGCGTAGCCCGCCTCGGGCTGTTCCCGATAACACTCTCCGGGCTCCGGACTCGCCCCGCCTTCGATACCAGCCATCGTTCCGCTCCCCGTTCCTCGAGCACCTCTGCCGCAAGATTCCGGCTCATAGACGAGGGGAGCGTCGAGACCGTCACACGGAAAGCCTCGAAAAGACCAGGACGACGGATCGAGGATGGGGCTCCGGATGGCGGTCGGCTGACCGCAACGCAACAGGAGGGGACGGGACAGCGATCCCGGGAGGGCGCGGGAGAGTACCCGCGCGCCCGGTGTGTGGGCGGACTCCGGACCCGGAGCGCGCGGTCAGAGACGGAGACGGGGGAAGGCAGGCGGCTCTCCCCCGTGCAGCGACTGCAGCCTCAGCGGGACTCGTACATGGTGGAGGGCACGCGGCTCACGCGGTACTGCGCGGTGCTGGCCTTGTAGATGCTGCAGCTGTTGTACTGGAAGGTCTTGGTACCGTTGCCGATCTGGTTGTCGGACGGAGCGGCGCCCAGCAGCTCGTTCAGGCCGGTGACCATGCCGCCGTTGACGGTCTGGTTCCCGTTGGACGACTTGAGCCGCCCGCCCACCAGCACCAGGCCGTCCCAGGTGTACCCGCCGTTCATGGTGAGGTCGCCCTCGACGATCAGAATGCCCTGGCCGGTGCCGTCGGTCTCGCCGCCGTCCAGGGCGTAGTCGCCGCTGGACTTCACGACCTCGTAGCCGTCCGTCTCGGGGAAGCTGTCGGTGCCCGCGACCACGTGATCCGGCTCGAGGTCGCGGAGCGCGTTCCACTGGTCGGCGGACATGAAGTCCGACACCGCGTCGCTCTTGCACGTCGTCTGCGGGGTGGCGCCGGCGTAGTTCTCACACGATCCGCCCCCGGGACCGCCCCCGGAGACCTGGAAGGTGTCGGCAACCACGCTCTCGGCGTCGCCCGTCCCCACGCCGGCCTCGCTGCACAGGGCGTCGGCCCCCGTGTAGCTGTTGTAGCCGTTGTAGGTGGCCGAGTTGCCGTTCTGCTGCACGCTCGTGCCCGAGACGAAGGAGCCGCTCGGGTAGACCGGCATGAGGGGCGTGGCCAGGACGACCGAGGAGACGGTGCGGCGCACCGTGTCGCTGGTCGGCGTGACGTGCTCGCCCGTGGAGCGGACCCGGTACAGGCTCTCGTCGTTGGCCATCCCCAGCGTCAGCGTGTCCACCGTCACCCGGGCCCTGCCCGTCTCGTAGTCGTAGGTGACCGGGGAGACCAGGTCGTGGGCGTCGGTGGCCAGGTAGTGGTTCAGCCCCCGGTCCGCCAGCCTCAGCGCCTCGGCGCTCGCCCGGTAGTCCCGGGAGGCGCCGACCTCGGTGTTCGACAGCCCCCACCCCGCCGCGGCCAGGATCGCCACCACCACGATGGCGATGAGCGAGACCGCCAGCGCGTAGCCCGTCTCGTCACTGCCCCGGCGATGCCCGGCAGTGATGGCCGCCTCTCCGTTCCGCCCTGCTCGCTGCTCGTTCTTGTGTGCCATGACTCTTCCTCCAGTCTCGGCAGGGGATTCGGACTCTCTCACCTGATCCCGGCGCCTGCCATGCAAAGTGGACAAAGTGGACCGCCCTCTCGGGGCCGGGGCCTAATTCCGAAAGGGGATGCGGAGACTGATCTTTCGGGAGCCGTCGTGCCGCGCGTTCGGATCATGTCCCAGCGCCGTAGCCCGGACCTCGACGTAGGTGATCTCGTCCAGGGTGCCGGTCGTGTTCCCGTCCCCGTCCAGGTAGCGGAAGTACTGCTGGTCCTGCTCGAACGGCCCCGTGAGGCGCCGCCCGTTCCGGACGAGCGCGATGTCGCCGTTTCGCGGCTCGAAGGCGTACGTGAGGGGTGTCGTCCCGGTGACGATCGTGCCGACTTCCAGGTTGGCCCCGACCTGCCGGTAGTGGTCCGCCGGCTTCCCCGCCGGGGCGCCGTGGCTCGCGCACTCCTGGCCGCCGTCCTGGCTCGGCCAGGAGGAGAGATCCTGCCAGCTCCCGTCGAAGCGGGGCTCCAGGTACCGGACGTCCGCCGGCGAGGACTCGGGAAGATTGTGGAAGTACAGGTAGGAGGTGCCGCCGCTCTGATGGCAGACCACGCCGTGGGCGACGTTGAAGGTCACCTCCAGACGGTCCGGCTGCGCCGTCTGCACGTCCCCCCGCCGGACCGTCCGCAGCTCCGTGGACATGCGGTCGGTCGCGGAGCGAAGCGACTTCTGCGCCATCACCGTCCGGCTGTTCTCCTCATAGAACATGTTCTGCTCCATGAGGACACCGACCAGCGCACTTCCGACGACGCCCGTGATCACGATGCCGATCAGCATCTCGACCAGGGTGAAGCCGGAGGCCCGGACCTCCCGGTGGGCGTCGGCGGCCTGGCGGTGACTGTCGCTCGTGGCGGTCGACATCTGTGGGTCTCCCGGAGTCAGAAGATGAGTTCGGGCGCTGCGTCCGGCATCCGCTGTTCGGTCCGGTCCTCGCGCCATCACGGAATCGAGGGCGCGACCGTGTCCATCCGTGCCACCAGGGTCCGCATCGTGTCCGGCGGCAGCTCGCGCGTGCCCTGGACCACGGCCGTCACCCTCTTGAGGTCGGTCGCCGGCTGGGTGACCGTGTAGTTCACGCTGTAGGTGTAGGAGTTCATGTCCACCTGTCGGGGGCCGTGGCTCCCCAGGTCCAGGGCCGTGTCGGCGTAGCCCTTCAGCTGAAGCGTTTCCAGCACCTCCTGGCCGGCCGCCGTCTGACCGGCCACGCTACCGGCCATCCTGGTCTGCGTGGCCACCGCCCCGGCCATCCCGGCCACGGCGAGCAGGCCGATGGCGAGGATGACGACCGCGATCAACAGCTCGATCAGCGTCACGCCGGCTTCGCCCGCGGGCGCACTCCACCCGCTCCCGGGCACCTTCCCTTCCGGCCCTTCCGCCCCTTCTGGTGTCCTCGCGCCTGCTGTCGATTCGGCCATGGGTTGCTCGCCGTTGACGTTGATTGCCCTCTCGACGGTTCGCGGGGGTCGAGTTCAGCCCCGGTTCGCGTCCAACGATGGTGGTGCAAGGTCCGTACGGGGAGGGCGCCGTGAAGGAGCTGATTCCGAGGCTTTACAACCTGTTATGAGACAGGAGGTTAGGGATTACGCCTCTCTCGGCGCCGTGGGAAGGCGGGTGGCGCGAGGAGGCGCCGGATTGCAGGAGACGGCAATCATTGCAGAATGACGGGAGGATTTGCACCGGCGGGCGCCTCCCCCGCCGCCCTCTCAGCGTCGGATCAGCCGTGGGGGTGCGGGCAAGGTGGTTCGACTACCCGGGATCCGACCTCCCGCGACGGGTCCGTCACCCTCCGCGGCCCCGGACGACGAAGACCACCCGTCCGCCGCCCTCCCCTTCCCCACCCTGCGGATCGGCCTCGCCCATCCCCGCCACCTCCAGCCGGGCGCGGGCCAGCTCCGGGTAGTTCCGGAGGAGGAAGTCACGGGCGGCCTCGGCCAGCCGCTGGCTCATCTGCTGGTTGTAGCTGGTGGGGCCGACCGTGTCCGTGTAGACGCGGATCTCCAGGCTCAGGTCCCGGTTCCGCAGCAGCTCCCGGCCCACCTGCTCCAGGTGCCCCGCCAGGTCCATGTTCACCTGCACGTCCCGGAAGCGGAAGGGGAGACCGGTGAGGGTGAGCTGGCCCTGCCGGAGTCCCTCCTGCACGTCGCTGCAGCCCGCCTCGTCGACCTCCGCCTCGCGCAGCGTCTCCGGGCACTGATCCTCTCCGTCCGGCACGCCGTCCGCGTCGGCGTCCAGCGAGCACCCGCGCGCGCCCACCTCGCTGCCGGAGGGGGTCTCGGGGCAGCGGTCCAGGGAATCGGCCACGCCGTCCCCGTCCGCGTCGGCGATGCAGCCCCTCTCGTTCACCGGCTGGCCCGCCGGCGTGCCGGAGCAGCGGTCGAGGCTGTTCGGCACTCCGTCGCCGTCGCCGTCGCGAGCGCAGCCGCGCTCGTCCACCTCGGCACCCGGCGGCGTGTCGGGGCACGCGTCCCGGACATCGGCTCTGCCGTCGTCGTCCCCGTCCGGCAGGCAGCCGCTGGAGTCCACCTCCATCCCGCCGGGCGTGCCGGGACAGGCGTCCCGGCCGTCCTCGACGCCGTCGCCGTCGCTGTCGCGAGAGGAGCTGCCGAAGAAGTAGGTGACGCCCGCCTCCACGCTCCACGCCTGGCCCGCGGTGGCGCGATCCGGCAGGAAGCCGGAAAGCCGGAAGGAGGACGACGCCGCGTTCACCCGGAAGCCGAAGTGGTCGGTGGCCCAGATCTCCGTCCCCAGGACGACCTCCCCGAGGATCCCCGAGCCGTCGGCCTCCGAAACGCTCGCGGATCGGAGGAATTGCCAGCCCGCCCGGACGCCGGCGTACGGCTGCAGGACCCGCGACTCCTGGATCTGGTACCGGACCTCGCCGTAGTACCGCTGCTCCCTCAGGGCCTTGCTCCGCCGGTCCCCCGGGAGATCCAGGTCGACCGGCTCGGCGTAGGAGCCGCCCAGGGCCAGCGAGATCCCGGACGGCCACAGATGCCGGACGCCCGCCTGAAAGCCGGGGCCGGTCTCGTCGAACTGAAAGGCCCCGCCGAGGAGCGTCGTCGCCCGGAACGACCCCTCGGCCTGGAAGCCCTCCCGCTGGACGGTCT
>CAZFDK010000048.1:0-10768 GCA_964518305.1 uncultured Gemmatimonadota bacterium
CCGTCGGGAGGAGCTGCTCGAGGTCGCTCCGGACGACGGCGAGCGGGCCCGGCGCGCCGCCGCCGAGCTGGCCCGGCTCCGCACGCGGCTGGGCCGCGAGCCAGCCGCGCTTCGGGCCCTGGCACGAGTCCCGGGGTCGGGAGGCGACTCGCGCAGCCAGCGCATTCGCGAGGCCGCTTCCGGCATGTCGGTGGCGGAGCTGGCCCGGGCGCTGGAACTCTTCCCGGTGGGCTCGGCCGGCCGCGGGACGGTGATTTCCGAGCGGGCGCGGGCGCTGGCCCTGGGCGGGCGTGCCGACTCGGCCCGGGCCGCCGCTCGCCGGGCCCTGCAGGGCGAACTGCCGGCACCCGACCGGGAGACCGCCCGTGACGTGGCCCGGGGCCGGGTCCCGACCGCCGCCGATCGGGGGACGTCCCGGATCGGCCTTCTGCTCCCCCTGTCGGGCGATCTGGAGAACGTGGGACAGCGCTTGCGCGAGTCCGCCACCCTGGCGGCGGACGTCGATTCGGTGGAGCTGGTGATCCGCGACGACTCCTCCCGCGCGTCCACGGTAGCGGGCCACGTGCGGGACCTCGAGCGCCAGGGGGTCACGGCCATCGTGGGCCCGGTGACGTCGGAAGGCTTTCGCGCCGCGCTGGAGGCCCGCACCGACCCTTCACTGCCCGTGGTGAGCCCCGCCGCCTCCTCGGCCCCGGAAGCGGCGCCGAACGCCTACACGCTGTGGGAGCGGGAGGCCCGGGTCCGCGACCTGTCCCGGACCCTGGGGTCCTGGGTCCCGTCCAGGACGGGACTCCGAAAGCTGAGTCTGCTCCGGGAGGCCTCGACAGCGGGCCGGGCCTACGAGCACGCCTTCCGGTCCGGGGCACGGCGTGCCGGGGGCTGGGTCGCGGCCGTCGGCAGCTTCGAGCCGGACAGCACCACCTTCTCCCGTCCCGTTTCGTGGCTCGCGGCGAACCGGCCGGAGTCGCTCCTGGTGGGGACCGGAGACGCGCGCACGGTGCTCCAGATGGCTCCCCAGCTCTCGTACTACGGCCTGCGTTCCGCCCTGGTGGGCGGCACCTCGGCCTGGGGACAGCCGATCACGGTCCGTCGCCTCTCCCGGGGCTTCCCGTCACGGTGGATGGCGGCGGTCTTCGCCGACCGGACGGGCAAGAACACGGCGTGGAGCCGGTTCGAGTCGTCCTACGAGCGGGAGTACCGAAAGGGCCTCCCGTCGCGGCCGCTGCCGGCCCTGGCGTACGATGCGATTCGCTGGGCCGCGGCCTCCCTGGGCCCACACCGTCTCCCCAGGCGAGGCGTCGTGGCGCGGGGACTGGTCCGGGGCAGCTTCGAGGGCGCCTCGGGCATCTTCGAGGCCCGTCCCGAGGCCTCCACCGTGGACCGCCGGGCCCGGGTCCTCATGGCGTCCGGCGGCGAGCTGCACGCCCCGGACACGGCGGCGATCCACGCGTGGCGGCGCAAGGCCGACCGGCTCGTGAACGCCGGCCGTCGTCAGCGCCGGCAGGAGGCGCGCAGCCAGGTGCAGAAGTGGATCAAGGAGCACGGCGACTCGGTCCGGGTCGACTCGACGCTGATCCGTCGGCGGGAGCGGCGGTACCCGGAGCTCGATACCATGCGGCAGATCCCCGGCGACTCGGTGCCGGCCGACACGGCCCGCACCAGCGGCGGAAGGGAACGCCATTGGCTGGACGAGGAGGGTGACCAGCGGTGACGATGCGCGAGAAGCTGGAGGAGCTGGAGAGACGGCGGCGGGAGGCCGAGGCCGGCGGCGGGCGAGAGCGCGTGGAGAAGCAACACGACAAGGGCAAGCTCACCGCCCGCGAGCGCCTGGACCTGCTCCTGGACGAGGACTCCTTCGTGGAGCTGGACCGCTTCGTCGAGCACCGGTGCACGGAGTTCGGCCTCGAGGACCGGAAGTACCCCGGCGACGGTGTGGTCACCGGGCACGGTCGAATCGGCGGCCGGAAGGTATACGTCTACAGCCAGGATTTCACCGTCTTCGGAGGCTCCCTCTCCGAGACCCATGCCGAGAAGATCTGCAAAGTGATGGACCTGGCGCGGCGGAACGGCGTTCCGGTCATCGGTCTCAACGACTCCGGCGGGGCGCGCATTCAGGAGGGCGTGGACTCCCTGGGTGGCTACGCCGAAATCTTTCTCCGGAACACCCTGGCCTCCGGGGTCGTGCCCCAGATCAGCGCCGTCCTGGGCCCGTGCGCGGGCGGGGCCGTCTACTCGCCGGCCATCACCGACTTCGTGTTCATGGTCGAGGGCATCAGCCACATGTTCGTCACCGGACCCAACGTGGTGGAGAAGGTGACCCACGAGGAGGTGACGTTCGACGAGCTGGGCGGGGCGCCCGTGCACGGCGCCAAGTCCGGTGTGGCCCACTTCACCCACTCCAGCGAGGTGGAGTCGCTCCAGGCCATCCGGGAGCTGCTGACCTTCCTCCCGTCCAACAACGAGGAGGATCCGCCGGTGCGGGAGACGGACGACCCGGCGGACCGGGCGGACGAGGAGCTCCTGGAGATCGTCCCGGACGAGCCGAACCAGCCCTACGACATGCAGCGCGTCATCAGCTCGGTGATGGACGACGGCGAGTTCCTGGAGGTCCACGAGGACTTCGCGCGGAACCTCGTGGTGGGCTTCGGCCGGCTCGACGGGCGCCCCGTGGGCGTGGTGGCCAACCAGCCCGCGGTCCTGGCGGGCGTCCTGGACATCGACGCCAGCGTGAAGGGGGCCCGTTTCGTCCGCTTTTGCGACTCCTTCAACCTCCCGCTCCTCACCTTCGAGGACGTGCCCGGCTTCATGCCCGGCCTGGACCAGGAGCACGGGGGCATCATCCGGCACGGTGCCAAGCTGCTCTACGCCTACTGCGAGGCCACCGTCCCGAAGATGACGGTCATCACGCGTAAGGCCTACGGTGGGGCCTACGACGTCATGTCGTCGAAGCACATCCGGGGGGACGTGAACCTGGCCTGGCCCACCGCCGAGGTGGCCGTCATGGGGCCGGAGGGAGCCGTGGAGATCCTGCACCGGAAGGAGATCGAGGAGGCCGACGACCCGGAGGCGCGCACCGAAGAGCTGAAGGAGGACTTCCGGGAGACGTTCGCCCACCCGTACCGTGCGGCGGCGCGCGGGTACGTGGACGACGTCATCGACCCCCGCGAGACTCGCTCTCGTCTCATCTCCTCCCTGGAGATGCTGTCCGAGAAGCGGGACCGGAATCCGCCGAAGAAACACGGCAACATCCCGCTGTGATGTTCGACAGGGTCCTGATCGCGAACCGGGGCGAGATCGCCGTCCGCGTGGCCCGGGCGTGCCGGGAGCTCGGCATCATTCCCGTGGCCGTCTACTCCGAGCCCGACCGGCTCTCCCCCCACGTGCTGGAGGCGGAGGAGGCCGTCCACATCGGCCCGGCCCCGGCGTCCGAGAGCTACCTGGACATGGACAGGCTCGTCGAGGCGGCCCGGGACGCGGGGGCCGGGGCCATCCACCCGGGCTACGGCTTCCTGGCCGAGAACGGCGAGTTCGCCCGGCGCGTGGAGGAGGCGGGCCTGACCTTCGTCGGCCCCTCCGGCGAGGCCATCGACGCCATGGGCAACAAGACCGCGGCCCGAGCGCGGATGGAGGAGGCCGGCGTGCCGGTAATCCCGGGCTCCGAGTCGGCGGCCGCGGACGAGGAGGCGGCCCGGGAGGCCGCCGAGGACCTGGGCTACCCGGTGATGCTCAAGGCGGCGGCCGGCGGCGGGGGCAAGGGCATGCGGATCGTCCGTGATCCGGGAGAGCTCGGGTCGGCCTTTCGGAGCGCCACGAGCGAGGCGGAGCAGGCCTTCGGGGATGGGCGCGTCTACGTGGAGCGCTTCCTGGACCGCCCCCGCCACATCGAGATCCAGGTCCTGGCCGACGGCCACGGCAACACGGTGCACCTGGGCGAGCGGGAATGCTCCATCCAGCGGCGTCACCAGAAGCTGGTGGAGGAGGCGCCCTCGGCGGTGATCGATGACGAGACCCGGGAGGAGATGGGCGAGGTGGCCGTCCGTGCGGCCCGGGCGGTGGACTACCGGAACGCCGGAACCGTGGAGTTCCTGTACCAGGACGGCGAGTTCTTCTTCCTGGAGATGAACACCCGGATCCAGGTCGAGCACCCGGTGACGGAGCTGGTGACCGGGGTCGATCTGGTGCGCGAGCAGCTGCGGGTGGCGGCCGGCGAGGAGATCGGTTTCGAGCCGGAGCCGGAGTGGCCGCGCGGCCACGCTATCGAGTGTCGGATCAGCGGCGAGGATCCCTTCAACGGCTTCCTCCCGTCCACCGGTCGGATCCGCAGCCTGCGGGAGCCCTCGGGGCCCGGCGTCCGCTGGGACGGCGGAATCTCGGAGGGCTTCGAGGTGGGGCTGGACTACGATCCGCTGCTGGCCAAGCTGGTGGTCCACGACCGGAGCCGGGAGGGGGCCATCGACCGCATGCGGCGGGCCCTCGAGGAGTTCGAGGTGGCGGGCCTCTCCACCACCCAGCCCTTCCATCTCGGCGTCATGGACGAGCCGGACTTCCGAGCGGGCCGCCTGAGCATCGGGTACGTGGACGAACACCCGGAGCTCCTGTCGGACGATCTCTCCGCCGGCGACGCCGAGCGCGCGGCCCGCGTGGCGGCGGTCCTCCTGGAGGAGGAGAGCGGCGACGGGGACGGCGCCGGGACGGAGTCGGGCGACCGGACGGAATCGCGACGGGGACAGGGCCGCGGCCGCAGCTCGTGGCGGCGGGCCTTCGCCCCTCGGTGACGGGATCCCGATGACGGAAGCGGCGACCGAATCCGGGGTGGTCCTCCGCGTGGAGTCGCTGGCCCACGGCGGTGACGGCGTGGCCCGGGAGCCCGGCGGGCGCGTGGTCTTCGTGCCCCGCACCGCACCCGGGGACGTGGTCCTGGCCCGCCTGGTTGAGGAGCACGAAAGCTATGCCCGGGCCCGGGTCGAGGAAGTCGTGGAGGCGAGCTCACGCCGGCGCGAGGCGCCGTGTCCGCTGTACGACGACTGCGGCAGCTGTCAGCTGCAGCACGTCGATACGGGCGCCCAGGTGGCCGCCAAGGTCGACGCCGTCCGCGACGCCCTGGAGCGTATCGGGGACCGCGAGACCGGGGTGGAGGGAGCCGTGGCCGTGGGACCCCGCTTCGGGTACCGGAACCGGGTCTCCTTCACCCTCCAGCGCGGCGACGGTCGGGTCACCGCCGGCTATCACCGCGTGGACGACCCGGGCCGCCTCCTGGACGTGGACGAGTGTCCGCTGGCCGAGGAGCCGCTGCGGGACGCGTGGTCCGAACTCCGTCGCTCCTGGGGCGCAGGCGCGGGGCGGATGCCCGGCGCCGGGGAGGTCCGCCTGACGCTGCGTGCCACGGCGGGCGGGGAGGTGGGGCTGGTGGCCGAGGGCGGCGAGGAGCGCCGCCCCGGCGACCCCGAGTCCGTCTTCCGCGGCTGCCACCGTCTGGCCTCCTACCACTGGCGGCCCGCCGACGCCGGGCGCCGGAGGATGGCGGGTGTGGACCGACTCGCGGAGCGGTGGCGCGGCCGCGAGATCGAGGTGGGGCCGGAGACCTTCCTGCAGGTGAACCGCCGGGTGGCGGACGCCATGGAGGAGCACCTGGACCGTCGCCTGGGCCAGCTGGAGGGGCGCCGCGTCCTGGACCTGTACGCCGGAATGGGGCTGCGGGCCCTGCGCTGGGCGGAGGCGGGCGCCGACGCGGCCGCCTGCGAGGTGGACGAGGAGGCCGTGGCCGACGGGCGTCGGGCGGCGGAGGCCGCCGGGGTCGACGTGCCGTTCCGGGCCGGCCGGGTGGAGGAGGCCCTGGACGAGATGCTCCCCGCCGACGCCGTGGTGGTGAACCCGCCGCGCCGGGGGCTCTCGGAGGCGGTGTGCCGACGCCTGTCGGAGGCGGACGCCGAGCGAGTGGTGTACGTGAGCTGCGACCCCGCCACCCTGGCCCGGGACGTGAAGCGGATGGGCGGGGCGTGGAGAGTGGGCGAGGTCCAGCCCTTCGACGCCTTTCCGCAGACGGCCCACGTGGAGACCATCCTGTGGCTGCATCGCCGATAACGGCAGACGACGCCCGAGGCACACGACCGGGAGGGATCGGATGAAGTACTACGCCACGATCGGGGAACACGAGGAGGAACTGGAGCTCACTCCCGATGGCGTGGAGCTGGACGACGAGACGCTGGAGGCCGAGCTGGCGGCGGTCCCGGACTCCCCGGTGCGCCACCTCCGCATCGGCTCCCGCGGCTGGCGCCTCACCGCGGAGCGCACCGAGGAGGGGTGGGCGATCCGGATCGGCGGACGGAAGATCGAGGTGGGCGTGGAGGACGAGCGCCGCCGCCGCATCCGCGAGATGACCGGCGGCGGGCCCGCGGCCCAGGGCCCCACGGAGGTCCGGGCCCCCATGCCTGGCAAGATCGTCCGCGTGGACGTGGAGCCGGGCCAGGAGGTCGAGGAAGGTGCGCCACTGGTCGTGATGGAGGCCATGAAGATGGAGAACGAGCTGAACGCGGAGCGGCCGGGCACGGTAAAGGACGTGAGCGTGGAGGCCGGCCAGACGGTGAACCAGAGCGATCTGCTGGTCCGAATCGAGTGACGTCGAGCCACATCGAGTGACGGCGAGAGACGAGGACGGGCGATGAGCGACGAGGACACTGCGGTCGACTCCGCCGCCGGGGAGCGCCCCGGTGAGCGCCGGCGTTGGGAGCGCGAGACCCTCTCCCCCTTCCTGGAGGAGGCCGGCGAGCGGCGCGACGAGTTCCGCACGATCTCCGGCCAGGAGGTCGATCGGCTCTACGGCCCCTCGGACGTGGACCTGGACTACGGCGAGGACCTGGGCTACCCCGGCGAGCCGCCGTACACGCGCGGTGTGTACCCGACCATGTACCGCGGGAAGCTGTGGACCATGCGGCAGTACGCGGGCTTCGGCACCGCCGAGGAGACGAACGAGCGGTTCCGGTACCTCCTGGAGTCCGGGCAGACCGGCCTGTCGGTGGCCTTCGACCTCCCCACGCAGATGGGGTACGACTCCGACCACGCCATGGCCCTTGGCGAGGTGGGGCGCGTCGGGGTGGCCATCGACACGCTGGACGACATGGAGCGGCTCTTCGACGGGATACCGCTGGATCGGGTCACCACCTCCATGACCATCAACGCCACGGCACCGATCCTCCTGGCCATGTACGTGGCGCTGGGCGACCTGCAGGGCGCGGACCGGGAGGAGCTGGGCGGGACGGTCCAGAACGACCTGCTGAAGGAGTTCGTGGCGCGAGGCACCTACATCTATCCCGTGGAGCCGAGCCTCCGCCTGGTCACCGACATCTTCGATTTCTGCTCCCTGGAGGTCCCGCGCTGGAATAGCATCTCCATCAGCGGCTACCACATGCGGGAGGCGGGGTGCACGGCGCCGCAGGAGGTGGCCTTCACCCTGGCCGACGGGCTGGAGTACGTGGAGCGCGCCCTTGACCGCGGGCTGGAGCTGGAGTCCTTCGCGCCCCGGCTGAGCTTCTTCTTCGCTGCGCACAACGACCTCCTGGAGGAGGTAGCCAAGTTCAGGGCGGCGCGCCGGCTCTGGGCGCGGCTCATGAAGGAGCGCTACGGCGCGTCGGACCGGAGCGCCCGGCTCCGCTTCCACACCCAGACGGCGGGGAGCGCTCTCACGGCGCAGCAGCCCGAGAACAACGTGGCCCGGGTGACGGTGCAGGCTCTGGCGGCGGTCCTCGGGGGCACACAGTCGCTGCACACGAACGCCTACGACGAGGCCCTGGCGCTGCCCAGCGAGGACTCGGCCCGGCTGGCGCTCCGCACCCAGCAGATCTTGGCCGCCGAGTCCGGCGTGGCCGATACCGTGGATCCGCTGGCCGGCTCCTACTATGTGGAGGAGATGACCGACCGGGTGGAGAAGGAGGCCCTGGAGTACATGGACGAGATCGAGGAGCTGGGCGGGGCCGCGCGGGCCGTGGAGTACATGTCCGACCAGATCCACCAGGCCGCCTACCGCTGGCAACAGGCCGTGGAGGCCGGCGAGGAGGACGTCGTCGGAGTGAACGTCCATACGGAGGGGCCGGAGCGGAGCGAGATCGAGCTGCCCGACTTCGAGCGGCTGGCCCAGGAGCAGCGGGACCGCCTGGAGGATGTGCGCCGCCGGCGGGACGACGGAGCGGTGGGCCGGGCCCTGGAGGCCGTCCGCGAGACGGCCCGCGGCGACGACAACCTGATTCCGCCCATCGTCCGCGCCGTGAAGGAGCGGGTCACGCTGGGCGAGATCAGCGACGTGCTCCGGGACGAGTGGGGAGAGTACCGAGAGGGGGGCGGAGGCGCCGTCGGCGCTTCGGAGCAGGGCGCCCGGTAGGCCGGGAGCCGAGACACCGTACGCCGGCGGCATGATTCCGGCACGATCCAACGTGAGGCGGAACCGAACGAGAGGCGGCTCGGAGCAGCAACAGGACGGCACGGGAGCAGCAGATGCCGACATACGAATATCGATGCAACGCCTGCGGGAGCAGGTTCGAGGAGTTCCAGAAGATGTCGGACGATCCGGTGGAGACGTGCCCCGAGTGCGGCGAGAACGAGGCCGAGCGGCTGATGTCCGCCGGCGCCGGCGTGGTCTTCAAGGGGTCGGGGTTCTACGAGACGGACTACAAGCGGTCCGGGCGCGAGGAGTACGGCGAGGGTCAGGGCGGCGACGGCGACGACGGTGCCGACGGCGCCGAGGCCGCCTCTGGCGACGGCCGACCGTCCGACGCGGCGGGCGACGGCGGAAACGGGGGAGCGAGTGGGTCCTGAATCGGTCCCTGAGGCGGTCCGTCCGCTGAAAGAGGCGCTGACCCGGGCCGCCCGGGCGGCGGGCGCGCCCGACGACTTCCGCCCCGATCTGGAGCGTCCCCGGAACGAGGAGCACGGTGACTGGGCCACCAACGCGGCCCTCGTCCTGGGCGGCCGTCTGGACCGGCCGCCGCGGGAGATCGCAGAGGACATCGCCAGTGGCCTGGACCGGGAGGCGGCCGGCGTCTCGGAGGTCGACGTGGCCGGCCCCGGGTTCATCAACTTCCGGCTGTCGGACCGGCTGGTGTGGTCCGAGCTGGCGGAGGCGGTGGCCCGCGACGAGGACTGGGGCAGGCAGCCGGAGGCGGCGGGGGAGCGGGTGAACGTGGAGTTCGTCTCCGCCAACCCCACCGGTCCTCTGCACGTAGCCCACGGCCGCGGCGCCGCGCTCGGCGACGCGGTGGCGTCCCTCCTTGAGTGGACCGGCCACGACGTGGTGCGGGAGTTCTACGTGAACGACGCCGGTCGGCAGATCGAGCTCCTGGGCCAGTCCGTGGACGCCCGCTTTCAGCAGTACCGGGGTCGGGAGGCCGGGGTTCCGGAGGGCGGATACCGGGGAGACTACGTCGGGGATCTTGCGGAGCGGATCGCCTCGGAGGAGGGCGAGGAGCGACTGGCCGAGATGGATCCCGGCGAGAGGAGCGAGCTCTTCGCCGACCGGGCCGTGGAGATCCTGCGGGGCGAGCAGGAGCGGGACCTGGAGGAGTTCGGCGTCCAGATGGACGTCTTCCGCGAGGAGAGCGAGCTGTACGACTCCGGCGCCGTCGAGGAGGCCCTGGACGCCCTGGACGCGGCGGGCCTGACCTACCGCGAGGAGGGCGCCGTCTGGCTCCGGACCAGCGACTTCGGCGACGAGAAGGACCGGGTCCTGGTGAAGAGCGACGGCGAGTACACCTACTTCCTCCCGGACATCGCCTACCACGTCGAGAAGGCGAGTCGCGGCTTCGACCGGGCCATCGACGTCTGGGGCGCCGACCACCACGGTCACGTGCCCCGCATGGAGGCGGCCCTGGAGGCCCTGGGGCTCCCGGAGGGCTTCCTGGAGGCACTGCTCATCCAGATGGTGAGCGTCTACCGGGGCGACCGGGAGGTTCAGATGAGCAAGCGGGCCGGCGAGTTCGTCACTCTCCGGGAGCTCTACCGGGAGACGGGCCCGGACGTGGCGCGCTACTTTTTCCTGATGCGCCGCGCCGAGGTGCACCTGAAGTTCGACCTGGAGCTGGCGCTGGACACCTCCGAGGCGAACCCGGTCTACAAGATCCAGTACGCTCACGCACGCATCTGCAGCGTCTTCGAGAAGGGCGGTGTCGAACCCTCGGGGATCGACGCCGGCGCCGACCTGCTGGAGCGCCTGGAGACCGACTCGGAGCGCGAGGTGGCAAAGACGGTGGCCCGCTTCCCGGAGGCCGTGCGGGAGGCGGCCCGGTCGCGGTCGCCGTACCGGGTGTGCTCGTACCTGGAGGAGCTGGCCGGGACGGTGAACGCCTGGTACCACGAGGGGAACGAGGACCCGTCGCTGCGGGTGCTGGCCGCCGTTCCGGCCCGGCCGGCCCGGCTGGCGCTGGCCCGGGCGGTGCAGGTGACGCTGAGGAACGGGCTCCGGCTCCTGGGGCTGACGGCGCCGGAGCAGATGATCCGCGAGGAAGAGGGCGGGGAGGCGGCATGACCCACACGCTGGTCGTGGGGAGCGTGGCTCTGGACACCATCGAGACACCGTTCGGCCGCGTGGAGGAGGTCCCCGGCGGTTCGGCGGTGCACTTCAGCGCTGCGGCCTCGGTGTTCGGCCCGGTACGGGTGGTGGGCGTGATCGGGCCCGACTACCCGGACTACGCCCTGGACTTCCTGCGCGAGCGGAACGTCGACCTGGAGGGCCTGCGGCAGCGGGACGGGCGGAGCTTCCGGTGGTCCGGCGTCTACGACTACG
>CAZFDK010000048.1:10778-20249 GCA_964518305.1 uncultured Gemmatimonadota bacterium
TGAACTCGCGGGAGACGCTGAACACGGAGCTGGGCGTCTTCTCCGACTTCCGGGCGGAGATTCCCGAGTCCTACCGCGACTCCGAGTGGATCTTCCTGGGGAACATCGATCCCCGGCTGCAGCTCGAGGTGCTGGAGCAGGTCGACGAGCCGCGCCTGGTGGCCGCCGACACCATGAACTTCTGGATCGAGAACGAGCGGGAGGCGCTCCTCCGGCTCCTGGAGCGGGTCGACCTTCTCACCGTGAACGATGCCGAGGTCCGGGAGCTCTCGGGCGACTACAACCTGGCCCGGGCGGCGCGGGGCATCCTGGACCGAGGACCGGAACAGGTGGTCGTGAAGAAGGGCGAGCACGGCGCCATCCTCTTCGGCTCCGAGTCCGTCTTCTTCGCGCCGGGCTTCCCCCTGGAGGAGGTCTTCGATCCCACGGGGGCGGGCGACGCCTTCGCCGGCGGTCTGCTCGGACGGCTCGCCCGGGGCGGCGATCTGGACGATGACGCCCTCAAGCGTGCCGTGGTTCACGGTTGTGCCATGGGCTCGTTCGCCTGCGAGGAGTTCGGCGTGGACGGCCTGGCCCGGGTGGAGTGGGAGGACGTGGCCCGGCGCGTGCTGGACTTCCAGTCCATGACCTCCTTCGAGCACGAGATCCAGACGGAGGCTCGGCCGTGAGCCGGCAGACGGGCGGAGAGGAGGAGCGCGGAGACGGCGGCGCATACACCTACGAGGACGCTGGCGTCGACCTGGACGCCGCGCAGGCGCTCGAGGAGCGACTCGGGGCGCTGGTGGAGAGCACCCGCACCGACGCGGTCCGGGCGGAGTTCGGCTCGTTCGGCGGCCGGTTCCGGGCCAGCGAGCCCGGTGCCGATCTGGTGGCCAGCGCCGACGGCGTGGGGACGAAGCTCAAGGTCGCCTTCCGCGCCGGCCGGCACGACACCGTGGGACAGGACCTGGTCAACCACTGCGTGAACGACCTCCTGGCCGAGGGGGCGGTGCCGCTGGCCTTCCTCGACTACGTGGCCACGGGAGAGCTCGACGACGACACGGTCCACGACGTGGTGGCGGGCATCGCCCGGGCGTGCCGCGAGAACGACTGCGCGCTCCTGGGCGGCGAGACGGCCGAGATGCCGGGCTTCTACACCGAGGGCGAGTACGACCTGGTGGGCTTCGTCGTCGGCGAGGTGGCTTTCCCCGAGATCGGCACCCGGAACCTCCGGGCCGGCGACAGCTTGGTGGCGCTCCCCTCCACCGGGCTCCACACCAACGGCTACAGCTTCGCCCGGGGCCTGCTGTTCGACCGCGCCGGCCTCTCCGTGGACGATCCCTTCCCGGGGGCGGCCGGCGGCACGGTGGGCGACGTCCTCCTCCGGGTGCACCGCTCCTACCTGGACGACCTGGCGCCCGCCTGCCGGCGGGGCCGGATCCGGGCCCTGGCCCACGTCACCGGCGGCGGGATCCCGGGCAACCTGCGGCGGGTGCTCCCGCAGACGCTGGACGCCCGTGTGGACGTGGAGGCCTGGGAGCCGCCGGCGGAGTTCCGGTGGCTGTGGGAGGAAAGCGGCGCCCCCCGGGACGAGATTTACCGGACCCTGAACATGGGGGTGGGGATGATCGCCGTGGTTCGGGAGGAGGAGGCTGCGAGCGTCGTCGACGACCTGCACGAGCGGGGAACCGACGCCTTCGTGTGCGGCCGCCTGGCCGAGGGCGACGGATCGGTTCGGCTCGAAGGACGGGACTGAGGATCCCGCCGGCGTGACCCCCGACGCCGAGGCGTCCGGCGCCGCCGGCGAGCCAAGGTCCCCCTCCTCCGGGCGCGAGGACCGGGACCGGGAGTGGATGGACCGGGCGCTGGAGCTGGCCGAGGAGGGGTGGGGGCGGGTGGAGCCGAACCCCATGGTCGGCGCCGTCGTGGTGCGGGGAGATCGCGCGGTGGGGGAGGCCCACCACCGCGAGTTCGGGGACGAGCATGCCGAGGTCCTGGCCCTGCGGGAAGCCGGCGACGCGGCCCGCGGTGCCACGCTGTACGTCACTCTGGAGCCCTGCACCCACCACGGCAAGACGCCTCCGTGCACCGACGCCGTCCTCCGGGCCGGGGTGAGCCGCGTGGTGATCGCCTGCCGTGATCCCCACCGCGAGGCCGGAGGTGGAGTCCGGGAGCTGAAGCGTCGGGGCGTGCAGGTCCGAATCGGCGTTCGCGGCGAGCGCGCGCGGGGGTTGATGGCCCGCTTCCTGTGGCGCGAGACCACCGGCGGGACCTGGGTCTCTCTGAAGTTCGGCCTCAGCCTGGACGCCCGCCTCTCCCGGCGCGAGGGCGAGCAGACCCGGGTCACCGGTCCGGAGGCCCACGAGGAGGTGCACCGCCTGCGGGCCGGCCACGACGCGATCCTGGTGGGCCGGCGGACCGCGGACGTGGACGATCCGCTGCTCACGGCCCGAGGGGAGCCCGAGCCGCGGGTCCCGCCGGTCCGTCTCGTGGTGGACGCCGAACTGCGGCTCTCCGCGGACAGCCGGCTGGCGGAGACCGCCGGCGAGGTGCCAGTGTGGGCACTGGCAGGCCGGGACGCCCCGGGGGAGCGACGGGCGGAGCTCGAGGACCGGGGGGTTCGGGTCGTGGAGCTGCCGACGACGGGGCCCGGGCGGGTCGACCTGGAGGCGGTGACTGCCTTCCTCTCGGGCGAGGAGGTGGGGAGCGTCCTGGTGGAGGGCGGGGGACGGATCGGCTCGTCCTTCCTGGCCGGCGGTCACGTCCATCGCATGCACCTGTTCTACGCGCCCCGGATCTTCGGCGACGAGGGGGTGCCGGCCTTCACCGGCGAGGCCGTCGCGGGCCCGGGTGCGGAGACGCCGGAATGGATGGTCGCGCGCCGTGCGGGGTACGGAGACGACACGCTGGTGGTACTCGATCGCCGGAAGGTGCGGCAGCGACTGCGGGAGGCCTGCTGAGGTGTTCACGGGACTGGTCCAGGACGTGGGCGAGGTGGTGGACCGCGAGCCGCTGGGCCGCGGCCTGGCGTTCACCGTGCAAACGCCGGAGCTGGCTGGAGATCTGGCCGACGGCGAGAGCGTGGCCGTCGACGGCGTCTGCCAGACCGTGACGGGATCCGACGTGGAGACGTTCTCCTTCGAGTCGGTCCGGGAGACGCTCGGAAAGACCACCCTGGGCGACCTGGAGCCCGGCCGCCGGGTGAATCTGGAGCGGTCCCTGGCGGTGGGCGACCGCATGGGAGGCCACTTCGTGCAGGGCCACGTCGACGGCACGGCAGAGGTCGTCCGGGTGGAACGGGCCGAGGAGAGCGTGTACCTGGACGTGGAGCTCCCGGCGGCTGTGGCCCGGTGCACGGTGGACGGTGGATCGGTGGCCCTCGACGGCATCAGCCTCACCGTGCAGGAGCTCCGGGAGTCGGTCGCGGAAGTAGCGATCGTCCCGTATACATGGGACCACACGGCCCTCGACCGGCTGGAGGACGGAGATCGGTTGAACGTCGAGGCCGATCTCATCGGAAAGTACGTGCAGCGGCTCGTCCGCCCGTACGAGGATTCGACGCAACCCGACGGACCCCGATAAATCGATGTCTTCGCACGAGCTGGTACAGGAAGCGCTGGAGGAGCTCCGGCGAGGCGGGATGGTCATCGTCGCCGACGACGAAGACCGGGAGAACGAGGGCGACCTCGTCTGCGCCGCCGAAGAGGTCACGCCGGACCTGATCAACTTCATGGCCAAGCACGGCCGCGGGCTGATCTGTCTGACGCTCGACCCGGAGATCGCCGACCAGCTGGACCTCCCGCTCATGTCCGACGGACGTGCCACGGACCCCAACAACACGGCCTTCACCGTCTCCGTGGACGCCCGTCCCGAGCACGGGGTCTCCACCGGGATCAGCGCCGCCGACCGGGCCCGGACCATCCAGGTCGCGGTGGATCCCGAGGCCCGGCCCTCGGACCTGGTCCGTCCCGGCCATATCTTCCCGCTACGCGCCGAGCCCGGCGGGGTGCTACAGCGGGTGGGCCAGACCGAGGCCTCGGTGGAGCTGGCCCGCATGGCCGGCCTGCGCCCCGCCGGCGTGATCTGCGAGATTCTCAACCCGGACGGGACCATGGCCCGCCGGCCGGAGCTGGAGGAGTTCGCCGACGAACACGACCTGCTGATGATCACCGTGGCGGACATCGTCTCGCACCGGCTCAAGAACGAGCGGCTGGTCCACCGCGTGGCCGAGGCCGAGCTTCCCACCCCCTACGGCGACTTCCAGATCGTGGGTTACAGCAACGACGTGGACGATCGGGAGCACGTGGCCCTGGTGAAGGGCGATGTGGAGAACCGGGAGAACGTCCTGGTCCGGGTCCACTCCAAGTGCCTCACCGGCGACGTCTTCCACTCCCGCCGCTGCGACTGCGGCATCCAGCTCAACGCCGCCATGCGCCAGGTCACGGAGGCGGGCAGCGGGGTGATCGTGTACCTGGACCAGGAGGGCAGGGGCATCGGCCTCCTGAACAAGCTCCGGGCCTACGAGCTCCAGGATCGCGGCCACGACACGGTGGAGGCCAACGAGGCCCTGGGCTTTCCGCCGGACCTGCGAAACTACGGGATCGGCGCCCAGATCCTGGTGGACCTGGGACTGCACTCGATCCGGATCCTGACGAACAACCCGAAGAAGCTTGCCGGGCTGGACGGCTTCGACCTGGAGATCACCGAGCGCGTACCGCTGAAGACGCAGCCCACCGAGGAGAACGAGTCGTACCTTAACGTGAAGCGATCGAAGCTGGGCCACATGCTCGGCTCCGCGGGGTCCTGACGGATGCGCGGAGGACGATCCGAGGCGCTGGACCCGGACGCGGACCGGAGCGGGGTCCGGGCATGCCTGGCCGTGAGCCGGTTCAACAGCCTGGTCACCGGACGTCTGGAGAAGGGAGCCCGTCGGGCCCTGGTGGAGGCCGGTGTGCCCGACGAGCAGGTGGACTCGGTGAGGGTGGCCGGGGCGTGGGAGCTTCCCTACGCGGTCCGCAACGTCCAGGAGGACTACGACGTCGTCGTGGCCCTGGGCTGCGTGGTCCGCGGCGAGACCCCCCACTTCGAATACATCTGCGAGGCCGCGACCCGGGGGCTCATGGAGTGCCAGTACGAAGGAAGGACCCCGGTGGGCCTGGGCCTGCTCACCACCGAGACCCTGCAGCAGGGGCTGCAGCGGGCCGGCGGCAAGCAGGGCAACAAGGGGGCCGAGGCGGCGGAGGCCGCGCTGGAGCTCGTGGACCTGTTTCCGGGAGCGGAGGACGGATGAGGGGCGGAGCAACGGCCGGGAACGGGGGACAGCGGTGAGCGGCGGCGGTACGCACGTCCGGAGCCGCGCTCGCTCGTGGACCCTTCAGCTCCTGTACGCCTGGGACGTGGCGGGCGAGGGCGACTTCCGGGAACACGCCGAGGAGACGATCCGCCACCGGCGGGTCTCGGACCGCTACATGCCGTACATCGAGCGGCTCGTAGACGCCCTCGACGAGCACATGGACGAGGTGGACGGCGCCCTCCAGGATACGATTCCGAACTGGCGCCTGGAGCGCCTTGCGGTCATCGACCGGAACGTGCTGCGGATCGGGGCCGTCGAGCTGCTCGAGTTCGAGGATGTCCCGGGGAAGGTGGCGATACATGAGGCGATCAAGCTCGCCGAGAAGTATGGGAGCGAGGACAGCCCCGGGTTCGTCAACGGCGTCCTCGACGGACTCTTCAAGAAGCAGGGGGAACGGGAAAACGCACCCGCCGGCTGACGGCTCCCCGGGACCGGGCGACCGCGACGGGGACGGCCCTCTCCGCCTGCTGGTGGTGAACTGGCAGGACCGCGAGAATCCGGAGGCCGGGGGCGCCGAGATCCAGCTGCACGAGACCTTCGGTCGGCTCGCAGACCGGGGGCACCGAGTCACGCTCCTGGTCTCCGGGTGGAACGGCGCGCCGGAGCGGACCGAACTCGACGGGATGCGCGTCGTCCGCACCGGTCGCCGCTATACCTTTCCGCCGCACGCCTGGCGCACCTTCGCCCGGGAGCTCCGCGGCGAGCCCTTCGACCTCATCGTCGAAGACGTGAACAAGTTCCCGCTCCTCACGCCGATGTGGTCCGACATCCCCGTCGTGCTCCAGGTGCCCCACCTCTTCGGCCGCGTCGCGTTCCGGGAGGCACCGTTGCCGGTGGCGACGGCGGTGTGGCTCGGAGAGCGCGTGATGCCACGGGTCTACAGCTCCTGCCGGGTCCACGCCGCCTCCGGGAGCACGGCCGACGACCTCGTGGACCGGGGTTTCGATCGGGAGCGGATCCGGGTCATCCACAACGGCGTGAATCACGACTTCTTCCACCCCGACCCCGACGTCGCACGATTCGAAGAGCCGACGCTGGTGTACCTCGGGAGACTGAAGCGCTACAAGGAGCTGGACCGTGTTCTGGAGGGCATGGCGCGCCTCCGGGAACGCCGGGTGGGGGCCCGGCTGCGGGTGGCCGGGAAGGGCGACGACCGGCCCCGGCTCGAGGAACGGGCACGGGACATGGGGATCGACGACCGGGTGCGGTTCCTGGGCTTCGTTTCGGAAGAGCGGAAGCGGGAGCTCCTGCGCCGCGCCTGGTGCACCGTGTATCCGTCGCCGAAGGAGGGATGGGGGATCACGAACATCGAGGCGGCGGCCTGCGGCACGCCGGTGGTGGCCAGCGACTCGCCGGGCCTGCGCGAGTCGGTGGTGGACGGCGAGAGCGGGCTGCTGGTTCCCCACGACGATCCCGGGGCCTGGGCCGACGCCATGATCCGCGTACTCCAGGACGGAGAGCTCCGCCGGCGTCTCGCCCGGGGCGCCCTGGAGCACGCCGAGCGCTTCTCGTGGGAGCGGACGGCGAACGAGACCGAGAACGACCTGATTCGAATCGCACGGAGCGAGGAAACGAAAGGAGATCCCGATGCAGATCATCGTCGCGGCGCGACACTTTGACCTGAGCGACAACCTGAAGCGGCACGTCCGGGAGAAGTTCGGTGACATCGACAAGTACGACGACAGGATCCGGAAGGTGGAGGTGACCCTGACGGAGGAGAAGAACCGTCGCGACGTCGACGTGCTGGCCAGCGTGGACCGGGCCGGCCGGGTCCACGCCGAAGCCGAGGACGGCGACTTCAGGACGGCCATCGACACGGCCCGCGACAGGTTGGCCCGTCAGATCAAGCGCCAGCGCGCCCAGCAACGCGAGCACAAGGGGCCCGGCGACGCAACTCCTCCGGGGACGGGAATGAACCCGTGAGGGACCCCGTCAGCGGCGGGCTGCCGGTGCGTGAGCTCCTCCAGCGCAAGGAGGAGACGCTGGAGCTGGACGTGGCCGGCGGCGAGGACGCCCTGGAAGAGACGATCTCTGGGCCGGACATCTCCGGGGCCGGACTCGTCCTGGCCGGCTTCACGGAGCGCTTTCCGGCCGGCCGCCCGCAGGTGCTGGGCGAGACGGAAATCACCTACCTCGAGTCCCTGGACGCCGAGGAGCGGGAGCGCCGCGCGGCGGAGTTCATGGAGCTCGACATCCCCTGCGTCTTCCTGACGAAGGGGATGGAGCCGCCGCCGGAGCTGCGGGACGCTGCGGAGCGGGAGGAGATCCCGATTCTCCGGTCCCAGCTCGGGACCGGCGAGTTCTTCCGGCGTATCAAGCCGTACCTGGAGGAAGTCTTCGCGCCGCGCACGTCGATGCACGGCTCCCTGGCCGACGTGTACGGCGTCGGCCTCCTCTTCGTCGGGCCCAGCGGTATCGGAAAGAGCGAGTGCGTGCTCGACCTGGTGGAGCGCGGTCACAGACTGGTGGCCGACGACGTGGTGCTGTGCAGCCGGAGGGGAAACGACGTGCTCATCGGCCGCGGGCACGAGCTCCAGAAGCACCACATGGAGATCCGCGGCATCGGCATCATCAACGTCCGGGCCCTGTTCGGCATCCGCGCCACGCGGCAGCAGAAGCGTGTCGAGGTCGTGGTCCAGCTGGAAGAGTGGAGCGAGGAGGCGGACTACGACCGAACCGGGCTCGACGCTGCCGAGACCGAGATTCTGGGCGTCACCCTGCCCAAGGTGCTCATCCCGCTGAATCCCGGCAAGAACATCACGGTCATCGCCGAGGTGGTGGCCATGAACCACCTGCTCAAGTACGCAGGCGTGGATCCGGCCGAGCAGTTCAACGCCAATCTTCAGCAGAAGATGAAGGGCGTGCGGGAGTACCTCGAGGAAGACATCGAATGAGCGACGGGCGGGAGACGGTGGGTGTCATCGTGGCCCACGCCGACGTGGCCGGCGCCCTGGTGCGCGCCGTGGAGGAGATCTCCGGCATCCGCGGCGCCCTGGCGCCCCTGAGCAACCGCGATTGCACACCGCGGGAGCTGGAGCGCCGGATCGCCGATTCGATCCGGCCCGGTCCGGCCGTGGTGTTCGTGGACCTGGGCAGCGGGAGCTGCGCTCACGTGGGACGGCGGGTGGGCCGGCGCGGCGGTGACGTGGCACTGATCACCGGCGTCAACCTGCCCATGCTCCTGGACTTCGTCTTCCACCGGGACATGCCCCTGCCCGAGCTGGCGGAGCGCCTGGAGCGGAAGGCCCGCGACGAGACGCAGGTCGATCTCTTCGTGGGCGAGGAGGCCGTGGAGTGAGCCTGGAGCTGTACCGCGTGGACGAGCGCCTGCTCCACGGCCAGGTGGTCGTGGGGTGGGGCGAGCGTCTGGATGTGGACTACTACGTGGTCGTGGACGCGGAGCTCGCCGCCAGCGAGTGGGAGAAGGAGCTCTACCTGAGCTCCGTCTCCTCCGGGGTAGACGTGATCTTTCTGGACCCGGACGCCCCGTACGAGGAGCTCCGGGGCGCACGGGAGCGCGAGGGCGTCGGGTGCCTCCTCACCCGCGGGACGGCGGCGATGCGCCGCCTGGCCGAGCGGGGCTTCCTGGAGGGGGAGACCGTGAACGTGGGATGCCTGCGAGCCGGCCGCGACCGGGACCTGAGGGTGACGGACTACGTTCACCTGTCCGCCGCCGAGCGGGCCGATCTACGAGTCGTGGCGGCCCGGGCCGGGGAGGTGGAGTGCCGGGACCTGCCCGATTCCCGGCCGGTGCCCCTGGAGCCCCGGCTGGAGGAGGCCGAACCGGCCTCCGGGGGGAGCGAGTCGTGACCGAGTTGGGGCTGACCACCGGGCAGTGGTTGCTCCTCTGCGCCGTGGGAGCCGTCACGGGAGCGGACGACACGTCCTGGCCCCTGGCCATGATCTCCCGTCCACTCGTCTCCGGGACGGCGGCGGGGATGGTCGTCGGGGACGCCGCGGCCGGGCTGCTGGCCGGGGCGATCCTGGAGCTGATGGTCCTTCCCTATCCCCGAATGGGAGCCACGAGCACCCCGGATCCGGGGCCGGCGGGCGTCGTCGGCGGGGCCGCCTTCGCCATGACGGGAGGCGGCGCGCCCGCGCTGGCCGCAGCGGTCCTGGCCGGCTGGGGCGCCGGCTGG
>CAZFDK010000049.1:0-20040 GCA_964518305.1 uncultured Gemmatimonadota bacterium
ACCGCCGCGCTCGGAGGCGATGCCCGTGAGCATCAGGGCCGCCGCCGCGGCGTCGGCGGCGGGCGTCCCGGCGGCCAGGAGCGCCCCGGCCACGCCGGTGAGCACGTCGCCGGTTCCCCCGGCCGCCAGCGCCGGGCTCCGGAAGGGGCTGACCCGAACGGGCCCCTCGCCGTCGGCCACCACGGTGGGAGCCCCCTTGAGAAGGACCACGCCCCCCAGGCGATCGGCGGCCTCGCGAGCCGCGGCGACGGGGTCGTCGGTGATCTTCGCCACGGGACGCCCCAGGAGGCGGGAGAGCTCGCCGGGGTGGGGCGTGATCAGGTCACGCGGGCGGAGCCGCTCCGACAGGGCCCCGGCCTCCCCCTCCCAGACATTCAGGGCGTCGGCATCCAGGAGCACCGGCCGGTCGCCGGCCTCCGCCAGGATCCGCTCCACCAGGGAGCGCCGCTCGGGCCCCCGGCCCATGCCGGGCCCGGCGGCCACCGCGTGCGACCAGTCCACGGCGTCCTCCACTGCCGCGGGATCCGACCACGGGAAGAAGAGCCCCTCCGGCACCGAGGACTGCACCACGATCCGGTTCGTCGGGTCCCCCAGGGTGCGGACGATGCCGGCCCCGGCCCGGGAGGCTGCCCGGGAGGCCAGCACCGACGCCCCGGCCATCCCCTCCTGCCCCGCCACCACCGTCAGGTAGCCCGCCTTCCCCTTGTGGGCGTCCGGACTCCGTCGCGCCAGGAGTTCCCGCACCCAGGGCGCCGTGATGGCCCTGGCTCCCGGCGCCTTCTCCGGCGGCGGGAATCCGATCTCCAGGGACCGGATCTCGCCCGCGTGCTCGCGGCCCGGGGGGTGGAGGAGCCCGAGGTTGGGCCACCCCAGGGCCAGTGTGAGCTCGGCCCGGATGCAGGCGCCGGGCACGGCCCCCGTGGTGAAGTCCACACCGCTGGGCCCGTCCACGGCGACGACGGAAGCCTCCAGGGCGTTGGTCCGCTCGATGTACTCGGCCTGCGGCGATCGGGGAGCGCCACGGACGCCGGTGCCCAGGATACCGTCCAGGATCACGGCAGCGCCGGCGCAGGCCGCCTCCAGGCGGTCCGCTGGGAGGAGCTCGATCTCCCAGCCGCGGAGGACATCGGGCTCGGGCGGACCGCTGCCACACTCCACGGCCCGTACCTCCCGCCCCCAGGCCGACAGCGTGCGCAGCGCCGTCATGGCGTCGGCGCCGTTGTGGCCGCTGCCGGCCAGGGCGACGACCAGCCCATCGGGATAGAGATCGTCAACCTGGTGCGCGATCTCGCGGCCGGCGCTCTCGATCAGCCCCCGCTCCGGGATCGCCCCGCTCTCCACCGCGTGCCGGTCCAGCTCGGCCATCTCTTCGGCCGTGGGCAGCCAGACCTCCCCGGCCGAGCGGGGCCGTGCGGCACCCTCGCCTTCCTCTCCAGGGGTCACCCTACAGGCTGGTCGCCCGCCCCGGCAGGGCCCTGGCCCAGGGATAGTCCTCGTCGAATACCTCCTCGAAGCTGTAGAGCCCCTCGAAGTCCTCGCGGCTGTCGGTGGGACGCGTGATGAGGACGTCGTGCTCCACCAGGAGGTAGACGATATCGCCCAGGTCGGACGTGGAGTGCACGCCCCAGTGCTCCAGCACGGTTCGGGACATGAGGCCGTAGGTGTCCAGCGCCAGCTGGCGGACGGCTTCGGCCAGCTCGGCGCCCTCCAGGTGCCGGGGGGACTCCAGCTGGTCGAGGCGGCGGTGCAGGGCGGCCAGAACGAAGAGATAGGCGGCACGGTCGTACTGCGGCTGATGGTACCGGATGCGCTCGATGGCGTCCTCCAGGGAAACTTCTGTCAGTGGTGTGCTCATGAGTCCCGTCTCGAAGCCGCTTCAGCCCGTTCTGGCCGCCTTTCGTCCGGTACGGACGCTTCGCATTCGACCCTGCCGGCGTCCGACCGGAATGTAGATCCCACCGATTTTCCCCGTCAAGCAGGGTCAGTCGGCGGAGCGATCTGGCACGAGAACCGGTTCACCGGTGGATCGCAGCTCCGCCCGGCCCGAGGTGGCGTCCCCGATCCGGCGGCGGAGCGCCTCCACCCCGTCCTCCGCCACGTCCAGGACGAGGACGGCACGCCCGCCGTACCGCTCGTCACGCCTCACCGCCGGCGAGGCCTCCACGGCGCTCATCACGGGGCCGGTGTCGTCGTAGGCGTACTCGATCTCCATCCGGCGGCCGGGACGGCACTGCACCGATGGCAAGCCGGAGAGGGCATGCTCCGCCGCGTCACCGTACGCCCGGGCCAGGCCTCCGGTTCCCAGCTCCGTCCCCCCGAACCAGCGCACGACCACCACGGCAGTGTCGAAGAGTCCGGACTCCTCGATGGCCGAGAGGATGGGTCGGCCGGCGGTGCCGGAGGGCTCGCCGTCGTCGTCCCACCGGGCGTCGCCCCGGACGGGACGGACAGCGTAGCAGTGGTGTGTGGCGTCGTGGTGGCGGGAGCGGGCCTCGTCCCGGGCCCCACGGGCGGCCTCGTCGTCACGTGCCCTCGAGGCCCGGGCCAGGAAGCGCGACCCCTGAACCCGGATCTCGGCCCGGCCCTCCCCGTCCGGCACCCGGAAGGAGCCGTCGGGAGTCAGTCGCCGTCGGCCGCCGCGAAGGCGGCGTCCTGGGCCATGGCTCCGGACCCGGCAACTCCTCCGAAGGGGCCGCCCTCCTCGTACAGCGGGAACGCGGAGCACAGGTCGTCCACGGCGCCGCGTACGCTCTCCCGGACGTCCTCGTCGTCCGGGGCCCGCAGCACCCGGTCGATGAGCTCCGCCACGCGCCGCATGGCGTCGGGCCCCATCCCGCGGGTGGTCAGCGCCGGCGTGCCGATGCGCACGCCGGAGGTGACGAAGGGCGAGCGGCTCTCGAAGGGCACGGTGTTCTTGTTCAGCGTGATGCCGGCAGCCTCCAGCGACTCCTCGGCCTTCTTCCCCGTGAGATTCGGGTCGAACTCCCTGAGATCCACCAGGATCAGGTGCGTATCCGTACCACCGGACACCACGCCGTAGCCGCGCTCGGCCATCTCCTCGCCGATCGCCCGCGCGTTGGCCACCACCTCTTCCGAGTACGACTCGAAGTCGTCGGTGGCGGCCTGCTCCAGGCACACCGCCTTGGCCGCGACCACGTGCATCAGCGGACCTCCCTGGGTGCCCGGGAAGAGGGCCTTGTCGATGGCCCCGGCGTGCTCCTCGCCGCACAGCACCATCCCGCCCCGCGGCCCACGGAGCGTCTTGTGGGTCGTGGTGGTCACCGCGTCGGCGTGGGGCACGGGCGACGGGTGGACGCCGGCGGCCACCAGGCCCGCGAAGTGGGCCATGTCCACCAGGAGGATCGCATCCGCCTCGTCGGCGATTTCGGCGAACTCCTCGAAGGGGAGCTGCCGCGGGTAGGCGCTCCACCCGGCGACGATCATCTCCGGGTCCTCCTCCCGGGCCAGCTCGGCCAGCTGGTCCAGGTCCACCCGACCGTCGGACTCCCGGACTCCGTAGGAATGCACCTCGTAGAGCTGGCCGCTGAAGTTCACGCCAGCGCCGTGAGTCAGGTGTCCGCCGTGGGAGAGGTCCATGCCGAGGATCGTGTCGCCGGGCTCCAGGAAGGCGAAGTAGGCCGCCATGTTCGCCTGGGCGCCGGAGTGGGGTTGCACATTGGCGTGCTCGGCCCCGAAGACGTCGCAGGCTCGGCGGCGCGCCAGATCCTCCGCCGTGTCCACGTGCTCGCAGCCCCCGTAGTACCGCTTGCCCGGGTATCCCTCGGCGTACTTGTTGGTGAGCACGGAGCCGGTGGCCTCGAGCACCGCCGGCGACGTGAAGTTCTCGCTGGCGATGAGCTCCAAGTTCTCGCGCTGCCGCTCCACCTCGCTTCGCACGGCCCGAAACACCTCCGGGTCGGCGGCCTGCAGCGGGGACTCCGTGGTCGGATCTCCGTCGCTGGACACGTTGGCCTCCCTGTGGGCTCCGTCGGGTCGGGCTCGCTCCGGCGCGCCGTGCCGCGCTACACGTGGATGCGCTGGCCGCCCGGCCGATAGCTCCGGTGGAGCGACGTGACCGCGTCCACTCGCTTCTGCGCGATCTGGTCGGCGGCCTCGGCGGTGGTGACGCCCCGTCGGCCGGCCAGGTCGAACACCTGGAGCAGCGTCTGGTAGATCTCGCCGGCCTGCCGCTTCGACCGCTCACGGCTCCAGTCCGCCACCTCGGAGTAGACGTTGATCAGGCCGCCGGCGTTGATCACGTAGTCGGGCGCGTAGAGGATGTCCCGCTCCTCCAGCATCTGCGCGTGCTCCTCGCGGTCGAGCTGATTGTTGGCCGCGCCGGCCACCACGTCCACCCGGAGCCTGGGGATCGTGTCCTCGTTGAGCACGGCCCCCAGCGCGCAGGGCGCGAAGATGTCGGCGTCCACGTCGTAGATCTCCTCCGCGGAGACGGCCTCGGCGCCCAGCTCCTCCACCACCCGGTCCACCTTCTCCTCCCGGAGGTCGGTCACGAAGAGCTTGCTCCCCTCCTCGGCCAGGTGCCTGCAGAGGTGGTAGCCCACGTGGCCGAGCCCCTGGACGGCCACTGCCCTGTCGCCGAGCTCGTCGCTGTCGTACTCGACGCCGGCCGAGGCCTTCATCCCCCGATAGACACCGAAGGCGGTGACCGGGGACGGATCGCCGGAGCGGCCCGCGATGCCGCACACGTGCTCCGTCTCCATGTGGACGAAGTCCATGTCCTCCACCGACGTCCCCACGTCCTCGGCGGTGATGTAGCGTCCGCCCAGGCTGTCGACGGCCCGGCCGTGGGCTCTCAACAGCATCTCCCGGTCGCGGCGCCGGTTGTCGCCGATGATCACCGCCTTCCCGCCGCCCAGATTCAGCCCGGCGACGGCGGCCTTGTAGGTCATCCCACGGGAGAGGCGCAGCACGTCGATCAGCGCCTCCCGGTCGGACTCGTAGTCCCAGAATCGGGTCCCGCCCAGCGCCGGGCCGAGCGAGGTGTCGTGGATGGCGATGATTCCGCGGTACCCGGTCTCCTCGTCCTGGGAGAAGAGCACACGCTCGTGATCGTGGGCCGCCAGCAGGTCGAACAGCTCCGTCGACTCCAGATCGTCGGGTTCGCCGGTGACTTGCTCGGGCACCTCTATTCCTGGGTGACTCACGTCTCCAGCCCTCGTTCTCTGAATAGTTGCTTGCCGATGATCGAACGGTGGATCTCGCTGGTCCCCTCGTAAATCTCGGTCACCTTGGCGTCGCGGAACAACCGCTCCACGGGGTACTCCCGCACGTAACCGTATCCGCCGAACACCTGTATCGCCTGCCGGGCCACCTCCATCGCGGCCTCGCTGGCCTCCAGCTTGGCCATGCTCGAGAACCGACGCGCCTCGGGCTCTCCGTCCTCCACCAGCCGGGCCGCCCGGTGGGTGAGGGACCGGGCCGCGTCCACCCGCGTGGACATGTCGGCCAGCTTGAAGCGCATCCCCTGGAACTCGCCCACCGGCTTGCCGAATTGCTCCCGCTCCGCCGCGTACTCCACGGCGTGGTCCAGGGCGGCCTGGCCGATGCCGAGCGCCTGAGAGGCAATGCCGAGCCGTCCCCCGGTAAGACCCTCCAGGGCGTACTTGAACCCCATGGACGGGTCACCGATCAGATGCTCCGGGCCGAGATCCAGGCCGTCCAGCCGCACGGAGACCGTCTCGGAGGCCAGGAGGCCCATCTTCTCCTCTTCCTTCCCCGGCACGTAGCCCGCCCGATCCGTGGGCACCACGAAGGCGCCGATGCCGTTCTTTCCTCGACGGTCCCCGGGCTCGTCGGTGCGGGCGAAGAGCGTGATCAGGTCGGCCGCGTCGCCGTTGGTCACCCACATCTTCTCGCCCTCCAGCACCCATCCCCCGTCGTCCTTGCGCCTGGCCTGTGTGGTGAGGCTCGCCGCGTCGCTGCCGGCGTTCGCCTCCGAGAGGGAGAACGCCCCCAGCAGCTCGCCGCGAGCCAACGGGCGGAGCCAGCGCTCCTTCTGCTCCTCGGTGCCGTGACGGAGCAGGATGCGGGTGGGCAGCGAGTTGTGGACGCTCACCGACAGCGCCACCGCCGCATCGCCCCACGCCAGCTCCTCCAGAGCGCACAGGTACGTGAGCATGTCGGTCCCGAGCCCGTCGTACTCCGCGGGCACCAGCATGCCCAAAAAGCCGAGCTCGCCGAGCTGATCCACGATGGCCCGGTCGAAGCTCTCCGCCTCGCGCTCGGCGGCCCGGGGACGCAGCTCCTCCCGGGCCACCTTCTCCGCCAGATCGCAGATCTGACGCCCCTCGGCGTGCAGGTCGGCGGCGATGTACGAGCGGCTCACGTCCGGCACCCTCCCATGCGGTCCGGGGCGGTCGTCACATCAGTCGTCATAGCGGTAGAACCCCCGCCCGCTCTTCCGTCCCAGCCACCCGGCGGAGACGTATTTCCGGAGGAGGGGACAGGGCCGGTACCTGTCGTCGCCCAGGTCGCGGTGCAGGACCTCGAGTATGGATAGACAGGTGTCCAGGCCGATGAGGTCGGCCAGCTCCAGCGGCCCCATGGGATGGTTCATGCCGAGGGTCATGATCTCGTCCACGGCCTCGGGTTCGGCCACGCCCTCCATGACGCAGAACATGGCCTCGTTGAGCATGGGCATCAGGACCCGGTTGGAGACGAAACCCGGGTAGTCCCGCACGGTCACCGGAGTCTTTCCGAGGCGCTCGGCCATCGCCCGGGTGAACTCCACCACCCGGTCCTCGGTCTGCAGCCCCCGGACCACCTCCACGAGCTCCATCATCGGCACCGGGTTCATGAAGTGCATGCCCAGCACCCGGCCCGGACGGGGGACGCGGGAGGCCAGGTCGGTGATGGAGATGGAGCTCGTGTTCGAGGCCAGGACGGTGTCCCGGGAGCAGCTCTCCCCGAGATCGTCGAAGATCTCGAACTTCAGGTCCGGGTCCTCGCTCACGGCCTCGACGACGAGCTCTGCGCCGGAGAGCGACCCCATGTCGGTGCCGGCGGTGATCCGGGAGAGGGCCGCCTCCACGTCGCCCTCCTCCACGACCCCTTTCGAGGCCTGCCGCTCCAGATTGCGCTCGATGGACGCGAGAGCCTCCTCCAGCGCGGTCTCGTCCACGTCCACCAGCTCCACTTCAACGCCGGCCAGGGCCAGCACGTGTGCGATGCCGTGCCCCATCGTGCCCGCCCCCACCACGCCGGCGCTCCGCACGGACTCTGCCTCCCGTGTCACCGGTGTCATCTCAGGCGTCCCCTTCCGGCTGCTTCGAGCTCTCTCGTCGACCCGTCTCCGCGGGGCTCGCCGTGCTCGCGCGGGCCCCCTCCGCCCCGCTCTCGCGGCCGTGCCGCTCCGGGATCGGATCCAGGGCCAGGATCCGCAGGCTCCGGCCCACCCGGTCCGTCCACAGGAGCCACGCGATGCCGACCACCGTGACGGCGGTGACCACCAGCCCCGCCTCGGGCCCGAAGGCGCCCCCGGTCCAGAGCCTCGGGCCGGAGACGGCGGCCTCGATGCCCGGCGTGTCCATGGGGAGGCCGCTCACCGGCAGATCGGCGGCGAAACTCATGGTCCAGTTCCATCCGAAGTGCACGCCGGTGGCGAACCACAGGCTGTACGTCTTCCAGTAGGCCACGGCCAGCAGCACGCCGGCCAGCCCCAGGTTCACGAGCGCCATGGTGCCCACCTCGGGGTTCAGCCCGTGCAGCCCCGAGAAGACCGCCGAGGTGACAACGATCGCCGCGATCGGCCCGGCGCCCTCGACCATGACCTGGAAGGGGTAGCCCCGCACCAGCACCTCCTCGCCGAAGGCCGCCACCAGGAAGAAGGCGGCGAACTCGACGAAGGCACCGGGGAAACCGGCGAAGGAGCCCTCCATGGTCCACGTGACCCACCCGGCCACGGCCAGCACGGCCACGACCACCGCCATGAGTCCGATCCCCAGGGCCGTGCCGCGGAGCAGCTCCCCGGCCGTGCCGCCGTCCAGGGGGAGGCCCAGCGCCGCCATGGGCACGTCCTCCACCCCCTCGGCCATCCACCAGCTCGCCGCCAGGCAGGCGAGCACCGCCGTCAGCCATCCCCACGTGCGCGGATCCCACTCGCCGCTCATCCAGGGGGCGTCGAGCCAGGCGGCTACCTGGTTGAGGGTGAGGAGGAGCCCCAGGAAGAGGAGGGTGAAGAGGGCGATCCTCCATCCCCATCGGATCCGACCGGAGCCGGAGCGCCAGACGTTCGCGTCCCCGTCTCCCTCCACGGGGCTACGCGAGGAATTCCCGGGCGGCCCCGGCGACGCGGTCCGCGAACACCAGCACCAGCAGCGCCTTCACGCCGTCCAGCAGGAGGAAGGGAATGGACCCGCGGGCCACGGCCTCCTCCAGGCCCACGGTGGCCACGAGCCACCCGACGCCGCCGGCGTGGATCACCAGCACCGCGGCGGCCAGGCCCAGCGCGTGGAGCGCGGGGCTGGAGCGCTCCCAAGCGGCCCAGCCGGCCACGGCGGCACCCGCGGGGAGGGCCAGCAGGTAGCCGCCCGTGGGCCCCAGCAGGTACGGGAGGCCCCCGCCCGCGGCGAACACCGGCAGGCCGGCCGCCCCGGCGGCCAGGTACGCTCCCGCGCTCCCGGCGCCCAGCCGTGGCCCCAGCGCCACGCCCACGAGGAGCACGGCCAGGACCTGGAGCGTGAACGGCACCGGTGAGCCCGGCACCGGGATGGCCACACGTGCGGCGAGCGCGGTGAGCACGACGCCTCCGGCTCCGGCCAGCACGCGGCGGGCGACAGCGGATCGCGCCAGGATCCCCGTCGCTACTCCGGCGGCGGAGGACGCAGGGCCGGACGTGGACGGATTCGGCATGGTTCCCTTCCCTTCCCCGGTTTATCGCGCGACGCTCATGGCCACCGCGTTCCCGCCCCCGAGACAGAGGGTGGCGAGGCCCTTCTCCACGTCATGGTCCCGCATAGCATAAAGGAGCGTGGTGAGGATCCGTGTTCCGGAGGCGCCGATTGGGTGCCCCAGCGCGACGGCTCCGCCGCGCACGTTCACCCGGTCCAGGTCCATGCTCAGCTCGCGCGCGTCCGCCAGCGCCTGGACGGCGAAGGCCTCGTTCATTTCCACGAGGCCGTAGTCGTCGATCTCGGTACCCTCGACCTCCATGAGCTTCCGGACCGCCACCACGGGGGCGAAGAAGAGGTCTTGGGGCTCGGTGGCGCCGACGGAATATGCGGATATTTCGGCCAGGATGTCCAGGCCGTGCTCTTCGGCGTAGGCCCGTGAGGTGACCACGGTGGCGGCGGCGCCGTCGTTCATGCCCGGCGCGTTCCCCGGCGTCACGGTGGCCGTGTCCACGTCGTCCGGCGCGTGCTCGGCGAAGACGGTGGGCAGCTTCGAGAGCCGCTCCATGGAGGTGTCCCGCCGCGGGGGCTCGTCGGTGTCCACCACGGTGGTCTCCCGCCGGCCCGAGATCTCCACCGGGGCGATCTCGGCGTCGAACTCGCCCTCGTCGATGGCGTGGATCGCCCGCCGGTGGCTCTCGAGGGCGAACTCGTCCTGCTCCTCCCGGCTGATGCCCGCCTCGTCGGCAGTGTACTCGGCGTGGCCGCCCATGTGGCACTGGCCGAAGGAGCACCAGAGGCCGTCGTGGACCACGGCGTCCACCAGCTCGTCCTCCCCGAACTTGTTGCCGGTCCGGTGGTTCCGGAGCAGGTGCGGAGCGTTGGACATGGACTCCATGCCGCCGGCCACGATGGCCTGGTGGTCGCCGGCCCTGATGGCCTGCGCGGCCATCATCACCGTCTTGAGCCCCGACCCGCACACCTTGTTCACGGTGACGGCCGGGACGGTGGCGGGGACGCCGCCGCGGATCGCGGCCTGCCGGGCCGGGGCCTGGCCGACGCCGGCCTGCACTACGTTGCCGACGATCACGTCCTCAATGTCGTCGGGGTCCACGCCGGAGCGGTCCAGGGCCGCCTGGATGGCGCGGGCGCCGAGCTCCGGGGCCGCGAGCGGGGAGAGCCCCCCCAAAAAACGGCCCGTGGGGAGCCGGGCGGCGGAGACGATGACGGGCGTCCGGGTCGGGTCACTCATGCTGCTCTCCTGGATTCATGTCTGTTCTGGTACGTGGAAGGATCGCGGATCGCTCGGGGCTCCCTGCATCCGACGTGCAGTCGCCGTGCATTCACTCCGCGCTCACTGGTTCTCGGTCACGTGTGTCCCGGCCGGGTGCCGGCGAGGCTCCTTCAGCTCGCACCCGCCGTGCTCGCTGCCGGACGGTACGGCCCGGCCGGCGGCCACCTCCGGGTCGTGCTCGAAGATCAGGGTCCAACCCTCCTCTGCGGCCCGCGTCAGGAGCTTCCTCTTGGTCTCCAGCGTCACCAGCGGCTCCACGTCGTACCCCATGATCCACGGCAGCGGAACGTGAGCCGTCGTCGGGACCAGGTCCGCCAGGTAGCAGAGAGTCTCGTCGCCGGCCTCGAAGACCACCGACTGGTGGTGTGGCGTGTGCCCCGGGGTCCGGACGGTCCGCACGCCGGGCAGCACCTCCTCGTCGCCCTCCAGGAACTCCACCACGCCGGCGTCCCGGAGCGGGTCGAAGTTGTGCTGCAGGTAGCTGGCCTGGATCCGCTCGTTGTCGCGGTGGGCGAACTCCCACTCGCCGCGTCGGATCAGGTAGGTGGCATTCGGGAACGCCGGCCGGAACTCGTCCTCACCGTCCAGGGCCGTGTTCCCGCCGGCATGGTCGAAGTGGAGGTGTGTGCTGAGGACCAGGTCCACGTCCTCCCGGGCCACGCCGGTCGCGGCCAGGGACGCCTCCAGCAGGCTGTCGGCGTCGGAACCGGGGGGCGGTCCCGACTCCACGCCATAGATGTCCTCGAACTTCTCGCCCTCCTTGGTCCCGACCCCGGAGTCGACGAGCATCGTCCGGCCGCCGGTCTCCACCAGGAGACAACGGGTGGCCAGGGGGATGCGGTTCCGCTCGTCCGCGTCGGTCTTCCGGCTCCACAGCGGCTTCGGCACGACGCCGAACATGGCGCCTCCGTCCAGCCACACCCGTCCCGCGTGCAGCGCGTGCACCGTGAGCCCCTCGCTCTCGTGGATCAGCACTCCTGCCTCCCGTGTCGTCACTCGAACGGAGGCTGCTCGCCGCCCAGCCACCGGCTCATCTCGCCCCACCGGCACACACCCTTCCGGTCGGCCTCCTCCAGCAAGCGGTTCAGGATGGTCACGGTGGCCCGGGCGTCGCCTGCGGCGCGGTGCCGGTCCTCCACCGGGACGTCGTAGTACTCGGCCAGGGCGTCCAGTCCCCTCCGGTTCAGCGCCGGCAGGGCCCGTCGCGCCAGCCGCAGCGTGCAGAGGCGGGGGCCTACCGGGAGGAGCGAGCTGGCCCGGCGCATCTCCTCGGCCACGAAGCGCCAGTCGAAGCCTGCATTGTGGGCCACGAAGACCCGTCCCTCGAGCATGCTCCGCACCCGGGGCTCCACGTCTTCGAAGTCCGGGGCGTCCTCCACCATCTCGTCCGTAATACCCGTGAGTCGGCTGATCCACGGCGGAATCGGCCGGCCCGGATCCAGAAGGGTGGAGAACTCGTCCACCAGGTTCCCGGAGCTCACCTGCATGACGGCGATCTCCGTCATCCGCGCGCCCTCATCGGGCGAGGTGCCCGTGGTCTCCACGTCGACCACGGCGAAGTCGAGCTCGTGGAGCGCGCCGCCGGGCCCCTCTTCGGCCGCGCCGGCCAGGCGCCAGACGCCGGCGTCGTCCCGGTCGACGCGCCGGTCGCCGCCCAGGAGCTCCTGCACCATCTGCTCCGCGAGCTCCTCCGGTGCGCTCCGGAGTCCGAACACCACCCGGGCCAGGTCACCGGTGGAACGGGGGGACTTCTGCAGGGCCTCCACGGCCCGCCCCAGCAGCTCGGAGCCCTCCCGGAACCGCAGGCCGCCGTCGCTCGCGTCGCCCACCTCGCTCACCAGGACACCGGGCCGCGGCGCAGGGGAAGCGTCATGCATCGGGGCCCACCCCCGCCGCGCACCAGCTCCGAGCCCTCGAACGTGATCACGGCCCGCTCGTCTTCCTCCAGCTCCTCGTCGCCGGTGAGGAAGTCCACGGCCTCCAGCACCCGGAAGCCTCCCTCCTCCTCCAGCGCGCGGAGCGTGTGCTCGTTCCGGTCGTAGGCCAGGGCCCGTCCGGGGCCCAGGGCGAACAGATTGCAGCCGCTCGCCCACTGCTCCCGGTCCTGGAGGGTCCGCTCGCCGCCGCCACAGTAGATCGGCTCCAGCTCCATCCCCACGTCGGAGAGGGCCGCCAGGAGGTCGGGCTTCTCGCGAATCTCGTCGTCGGAGGCCCGCATGTGCAGCACCGGCAGCCGCCTCGGGCCGCGGAAGTAGGGTGCGTACGCGCAGCACAGCTCCCGGTCCACCATGGTGAAGATCATGTCCAGGTGGATCGAGGTGCGGTGCCGGGGCATGAGGACCGCGAACAGCTCCGTGACGTCGGTCTCGCTGAACAGGGCCCGGCGTAGAGTGTCGATGCCGGCGGCTGAGGTGCGCTCCGAGATTCCCACCGCCACCACGTCGTCGCGGAGCACGTGTACGTCGCCGCCCTCGATGCTGGTGTTGAGCCGGCCCTCGTCCGCCCCGTCGTAGAGGACCCCCTGGTTGGAGAGGAGCGGGTGATGAGTGAAGAGGGCCCGGAGGATGACTTCCTCCGTCCACCGCACCTGGTGCTGCATCGCGGCCACCACCACCTGCTCGCCCACGATCATCGCCGGGTCGCGGAGGAAGAAGAGGTTCGGGAGCGGCGGCAGCGTGTAGCCCGCCTCGTTCAGGAGAGTCGCCAGGGCGCCGCCGGAGCTCTCCTCGCCCTCGATGAAGACCCGGACCCACTCCTCCACGGACAGGTCGGGGCTGGTCTCTTCCGCCACGTCGGGCCGGTGCTCCAGCAGGTAGCGGCGGGCCTCGGGAACCTCGAAGATCTCCTCCAGCAGATCGGCGATCTCGTGGACGTCGGCGAACCGTTCCAGCACCGCCCGCATGCGGCTGTGCTCGTGGGCCGCCCGCTCCAGATCCAGGAGATCGTTGAACAGGTACCTCTCCCGATTCGCCGGCGTCAGCACCCCCAGCTCCGGGCCGGGCGTGTGACACAGCACGCTCTCCAGCGGACCGATCTCGCTGGTGATCCGGACGCCGGACTCGCCTCCGGCCGTGCTGTCTCGCGGCATGACGCCTCCCGTGGGGTCCTCGATCAGCCGCCGGCGGCGGAGCCGGGCTCCCGGCGGGACCGCCCTGCGGCGTCCGACGTGAGAGCGAAGCTCAGCCCCTCCAGCTCCAGCACCACGTCCACGCCCCGGAGGGTCACCTCCCGGGGCACGTCCACCTTCACCGGAGCGAAGTTCAGGATGCCCGTCACGCCGGCCTCAACCAGCCGGCTGGCCGTGTCCTGGGCCGCCGCCGGGGGCGTGGCGATGATCCCCATCTCCACGTCCTTCGACCGGACCCTCTCCTCCAGCTCCTCCAGCGCGTGAATCTCCACCCCGTAGTGCGACGTCCCGATCTTCTCGGGATCCGTGTCGAAGGCCGCGGCGATCCGGAAGCCCCGGCGCTCCAGATCGGCGTAACCCAGAAGGGCCCGGCCGATTTTTCCCGCCCCCACGAGGGCCACGCGCCAGGCCCGGTCCAGCCCGAGGATCGACTCCAGGGTCTCCAGCAGTTCGCCCACCTGGTAACCGCGGCCCCGCTTGCCGAAGGAACCGAAGAGGCTCAGGTCCTTTCGCACCTGTGCCGGGGTCGTTCCGCTCCCGTCGGCGAGCTGCCGGCTGGAGACGACCTCGGTCCCGGCCTCCCTCAGCTCCCGGAGGCGGCGAAGGTAGAGGGAGAGCCTCCTGATGGTGAACTCGGAGATGTCGCGTCGGGTCATCCGTCGACTTGTGAAAGGATTCACAAAAAAAGTACCTGCCGGCGCGCGTGCCGACAATCCGGACGAATCAGCCAGATCGGTCCCCCGTACCCTCCAGGCGCCCGGCCAGGCGGAGGAAGGTCTCCGGCGCCAGCTTCTCCGGCCGCACCCTGGGATCCAGGTCCAGCGAGCGGCAGAGCTGCCGGGCCCGCTCCTTCTCGAGGCCGTACTCGGGGGCCGAGCGGAGGATCTTCTGGAGCTGCTTCCTCCGGCGCGAGAAGCAGGCCCGCGTGAGGCGCCGAACGGCCCGCTCCGCATCGGGCCCCGGCCGGTCCGGCCGGGGCTCCAGGACCACGGTCACCGACTCCACGTCCGGCGTGGGCCGGAAGGCGTGCCGGCTCACGCCGAACGCGACGCGAGGGCGAGCCCGGATCTGCACGCCGACGCTCAGGGAGCCGTAGTCCCCGGAGCCCGGATCGGCGGCCATGCGCTCGCCGACCTCCTTCTGGACGGTGAGCACCGCGCGGCGGGGGGGAGGTCGGAGGTCCAGGATCCGGAAGGTGAGGGGCGAGGTGATGGCGTAGGGCACGTTGGAGATCACCCGGTACGGCGCGCCGTCCTCGCCCGCGCCTCCTCCGGCGGCCCGGCGGCAGCGCGCCACGGCCTCCTGCAGATCCACCTCCAGGGCGTCGGCGTGGAGCAGGCTCACGTCGTCGCGTCCTCCCCACTTCTCCGCCAGGTCGGCGGCCAGCTCGTCGTCCTTCTCCACCAGGAGCAGTTGGGCGACCTGCCCCACCAGGTGCCGGGAGAGCTCGCCGTGGCCGGGACCGATCTCCACCACCACGTCGCCGGACTCCGCCTCCAGGGCGTCGACGATCTTCCGCTGGAGGTTCGGATCCACCAGGAAGTTCTGGCTCAGCGAGCGCTTGGCCCCGGCCACGCGGTACCGTCCCCCGGTGCCGTCAGCCGCCCCCGGGGGCGGTCTCGAGGGCCGTGATGCACGCCACGTCCACGATCTCGTCGACACTGGTGCCCCGGGAGAGGTCGTTCATCGCGCCGGCCAGCCCCTGGAGCACCGGCCCCAGCGCCATGGCGCCGCCCAGCCGCTGCACGAGCTTGTAGGAGATGTTGGCGGCGTCCAGATCCGGGAAGACCAGCACGTTGGCGCTGCCCTCCACCGGCGACCCCGGCGCTTTGCGGTCCGCCACCTCCGGCACCAGCGCGGCATCGCCCTGGAGCTCGCCGTCGGAGGCGATTCCCGGCCGCCGCTCCCGGAAGCCCTCGGCCGCGCCACGCATTCGCTCCACCGAATCGCCGCCGGCCGATCCCCTGGTCGAGTACGAGAGGAAGGCCACCCGCGGCTCGTCGCCCACGATCTTCCGCCGCGCGTCGGCGGCCGCCAGCGCGATCTCCACCAGCTGCTCCACCGCGGGGGCCGGAACCACGCCGGCGTCGGTGAAGGTGAGCACCCGCTCGCCGGCGGCCGTGGGCTCCTCCAGGACCATGTAGAAGGAGCTCGAGACCGTCTCCACGCCGGAGGCGGTCCCCACCGCGTCGAGGCCGGCCCGGACGACCCGCGCCGAGGCCGTGGCGGCTCCGGCCACGACGCCGTCCAGCACCCCGATCCGCAGCAGGTGGGCGGCCAGCAGAAGGGAACTCTCACGGGCCTCCTCCGGGAGACTGTCGCCGGCATCCTTCGGCTTCAGGACCTGCATCCCCGCCGGGGAACCGACGCCCGACTCCGGGTCGCCGGGCGCCGCCACGCCCGCGGGCTCGATCCATCCCCGGTCGTCCAGCTCGGCCATGGCCTGCCGGATTCGCTCGTCGTGCAGCTCCGGGAACCCGATCCGTCGCCGGAGGGCCGACGCCCGCCGGTGGAGTCGGTCCCGGAACGCCGCGGCGCCGTCCTTCACGCTCCCCGGACGCCCGACCCGTAGCGGTCCTCCAGCCGCCGGAGCGCCGGCTCCGGAACGAAGTCCGAGACGTCGCCGCCCAGCGAGGCCACCTCGCGGACCAGCGTCGAGCTGATGAAGGTGTACTCGTTGGAGGGAGCCATGAAGATCACCTCGACGTCGGGCCACAGCGACCGGTTCATGAGCGCCATCTGGAACTCGTACTCGAAATCGCTCACCGCCCGCAGGCCACGGATGATGACGGAGGCGTCGTGGGCGCGAGCGAACTCCACCAGCAGGCCCGAGAAGGACACCACCTCCACCCCCGGGAGGTCGCGGTAGACCTCGCGCAGGATCTCCACCCGTTCGGGTACCTCGAACATCCCCCTCTTCTCCTCCGTGGAGACCTCCGCCACGCCCACCACGATTCGGTCGACGATCCTCAGACTCCGTCTGATGAGGTCGTCGTGGCCGAAGGTGACAGGGTCGAACGAGCCGGGATACACCCCGACCTGCGGGTCATCGCTCACCGGTGTCTCCTTCCGTGGGACGAGCCGTGGGGCGAAAGAACGACAGCGCCGAGTCGCCGTAGCGCCGATGCCAGACCGGCTCCAGCTCCTCCCGGATGCCGGTCTCGCGATCCGGCGAGTGCTCCACGCACAGCAGGTCGGCGAAGGGCCGCTCCGCGAATTCGCGGACGAGCCGCGCGGCGGCGGCGCCGTCGTACGGCGGGTCCGCCAGCGCCAGGTCGTATCTTTCCCGGTCCGGGAAGCGGTCGGCAAGAAACTCGAAGCAGTCCCGGCGGACCACCGTCCCGCGACCCTCGGCGCCGAGCTCACGCAGGTTGCGGCGGATGACGGCGGCGGCGTCCCGGTCGGACTCGACGAAGTGAACCTCCCGGGCGCCTCGCGAGAGGGCCTCGATGCCCAGGGCGCCGGAGCCGGCGAAGAGGTCCACCACCCGCGAACCGTGCAGGTGGCGCCGAATGGCGCTGAACCAGGCCTCCCGCACCCGCTCCATGGTGGGCCGGGTCCGCCGGCCGGACGGCGTCTCGATGCGGCGCCCGCCCAGCTCGCCGGCGATGATGCGGAGCCTCACGTGCCGCCTGCGTCCTCCCCGGGATCGGAGCGCGCGGGTCGGAAGTCCTCCAGCCGCGCCTGCAGGCGGGAGCGGCCGCGGTACTCGTCCGAGGTGAGCTGATACGCCACGTCCCAGCGGGCGGACAGGTGCAGCTCGTCGGCCCGGTCCCCCATGCCGAAGCCGATGGCCTCGAGCTCCGTCCCGTCGTCGTCCACCAGGCGCCCCTTCAGGTGCTTCCCCTCGCGTCCCACGCGGGAGGTGGAGGTGAAGCGGACCCCCTCGGAGGCCAGCACGGGGCGGGGATTCTCGGTTCCGAAGGGGGCGAGGTGCTCCAGCCAGCCGTGGAGCTCGCGGCCCGCCTCGGAGAGGGGGACTTTCACATCCAGCGCGAGCTCGGGCACCAGGTCCGAGTCCTCCAGCTCGTCGCCGGCGATCTGACGGAACTGCTCGTCGAACTCCTTCACGCGGGATCGGCGCACCTGCAGGCCCGCGGCCATCTCGTGTCCGCCGAAACGCTCCAGGGCCCCCTCGCAGCGCCCGAGCGCCTCGACCAGGTGGAACCCGTCGATGGACCGGCCCGATCCGCGGCCCACACCCTGGCGGAAGGTGACGAGGACCGCAGGACGGTGGATCTTCTCCACCACCCGGGACGCGGCGATGCCGATGACCCCGGGGTGCCAGTCTTCCCCCCACAGGACGATGCCCCGGTCTTGGGAGGGGTCGTAGCGGTCCTCCAGCCGCTCCAGGGCCTCGGCCAGGACCCGGTCGTCGGCGTTCCGACGCTCCCGGTTCTGCTGCTCCAGCTCCCGGGCCAGGTCCCGGGCCTCGTCCGGGTCGTCGGTGAGCAGGAGCTCGACCCCTCGGTTCGCGTCGGCGATCCGGCCGACGGCGTTCAGCCTGGGCGCCAGACCGTAGCTGATCACCGACGCGGAGAGCTCCTCTCCCTGACCCCGCCCGGCCACCTCCAGCAGCGCCCGGAGCCCCGGCTTCCGCGTCCGCGACAGGGCGGCGAGTCCCGCTCGCACGAGCACCCGGTTCTCGTCCACCAGCGGCACCTGGTCCGCCACGGTTCCCAGGCTCACCAGATCCAGGTGCTGGTTCAGCTCCTCGGGCGGGCGGGAGGCGCGGGAGAAGAGGGCCTCCAGCAGCTTGAAGGAGACCCCGACACCGGCCAGGCCGGCGAACGGATAGTCGCTGTCGGCCCTGCTCGGGTTTACCACGGCCGTGGCCTCCGGCAGACGGGGGCCGGGCTGGTGGTGATCGGTGATCACCACGTCCAGTCCCGCTCCCCGGCCCCGTTCCACGGCCTCCAGGGCCGTGACGCCGCAATCGGCGGTCAGGATCAGCGACGCCCCCTCTTCCACGGCCCGCTCCAGCCCCGGCTCGCCCAGGTCATAACCGTGCTCGGTGCGGTGGGGCACGAATGGGCGTACGTCGGCCCCGAGCCGCCGCAGCCCGCGCGTCAGGAGCGCGGCGGAGCACATCCCGTCGGCGTCGTAGTCGCCGTGGACGAGGATCGTCTCGCCGCCCTCCACCGCCGCCTCCACCCGGCGGACGGCGGCCTCCATGTCCGGCAGGCCCTCGGGCGGGTGTCGGTGGGAGGGGTGGGGGCGGAGCCATCGTCGGGCGCGGCGTGCTCCCCCGCGACCGCGGCGGACGAGTATCTCCGCCACCTCCCGCTTCAGTCCCAGCTCGGCCGCCAGCTCACGGACCCGCTCCGAGTCGACAGGAGCAGGCTCGACCCAGCGGCGGCCGGCCTCAGCCATCGTCGTCCTCGTCCGCCTCCCGCGACGGGGGATAGAGGATGACGCCGCACCCCTCGCAGGTGTGGAGCTTCTCGCCGGAGCGGATTTCGGGGCGCCGCTGGGGCGGAACGAAGGTGAAGCAGTGGCCGCAGACACCGTCCGGGGTGAGGGGGGCCAGCGCCGAGTCGGTGGTGCCGCTCCGGATCTTCCGGTACGCGTCCAGGAGCCGGTCCTCGATCTGCTCCTCCAGGACCCGCTTCTTCTCCTCCCAGGACTCGATCTCCTCCGCGAGCTCGTCGCGGGAGGTGGCGATGTCGGCCTCGGCAGCCTCGTAGTCCTCCCGCTCCTCCTCCAGCTCCTCCTCCACCTCCGAGAGGCGGCTGCGGAGCGTTTCCACCTCCTGCATGGCGTCCAGGACATCGTCCTCAGAGCTGTCCAGGTTCTCCTCGGCGCTGATGATCTCCTTCCGCACCGCCTTGTGCTGCTTCATGCTCTGGACGTCGTCGGCCTTCTCGCGGAGGCGCTTCAGCGTCTCGCGAGCCGCCTTCACCGTTCGCTCGCTCTGGCGGAGCTTCGACTCCGCCTCCTCGACCTCGGTGCGGAGCTCCCGGGCCTCGGCCTCCAGCTCCTGCACGTGCTGGCGCCGGTCGGAGAGCTCCGGCTCCAGGGACTCGAGCTGCTCCCTCCGCCGGTCGATCTCCTCGTCGACCTCCTGCAGCGAGAGCAGCGCGTCTACGGCGTCGACGGTCTCGCTCTTGGGCATCTCCTGATCCTGTCCTGGGCCTCGTGAGTCATGGTTCGTCGGCGAGTGGTCGTGCGACGGCGTCGGTCGGAGTGGCGGCGCGTCATCGTCCGCCCCCGCGGCTCCCGGCGGCCGGCCCGCTCTCGCTCCACCGGTGGACGAACGACAGCGGCACACCGTCGTCTCGGAGCTCCCGGGCGATCTCCTGCTTCTCCTCCACGAGCTCCACGGCCTGGTCGCCGTCGGCCATCTCGAGCTCGTGGTCGATCTCCCGCAGCCGCCGGAAGCGCGGTCGGTTCTTCAGCCGGGCCACGCAGCGCTCGAAGATCTGGTCGGGATGTGTCAGCTCCGTGCCGCTGGCGCGCAGCCGCGAGAGGAGCCGTCTCTCACTACCCTCCAGCCGCTCCAGGGGGTCGTCGCCGGCACCGTGGGTCTCCAAAAAAGCGCGGTACACGGTACGGTAATGCTGGTTCTCGAAGTGGTCCGGCTCAAGCCCCGACTCGACGCTCCGCTCCAGAATCTCCCCCGCATCGTCCCGCACGAGCAGCAGGAGCAGATCGCGCTCGGCCACCGGCCCGGTGTCGCCGACGCTCTCCCGCTCGGAGCCCCCGCCGCTGTCCGGCGGCCCGGGACTGCCGCCACCGCCGGTCGGGCGCCCGGGGCCAGCTTCGCGACC
>CAZFDK010000050.1:0-14268 GCA_964518305.1 uncultured Gemmatimonadota bacterium
GCTCGAACTGGGGATGCTCCGATAGCCCAATCCAGCGCGGCTCGGCCGGTTTCCCGACGATGCCGGGCGGCCCGGGGTCCGTGCCCCGGCGCCGGTTCGCCGCCTCGAGCTCGGATGCGGGATCGTCGGGCAGCTCCGGCGGATCCGGACGCTCCTCCAGGTGGACCCCGCCCCGGGGATCCCGGAAGACGGCGCGGTTCTCGCCCCACCACTCCACCGTCCAGTCCTCCTCGTGCACGAAGCGGTGATGGCGGCGGCACAGCAGCACGCAGTTCTCCAGGCTGGTCTCCCCGCCGTCCGCCCAGTGGGTGATGTGATGGGCGTCCGTGAACCGCAGCCCGCAGCCCGGGAACCGGCAGCCCCGGTCCCGCACCTCCAGGGCCCGCCGCAGCGCCGGGGGCACGGTGCGCCGCCGGCGGCCCACGTCCAGCACCTCGCCCCCCTCGCCCCGGAGGACGCCCACCAGGCCCACGTCGCAGGCGAGCCGGCGGGACGTTTCCGATGAAACGCGCGTCCCGTCCTCCAGCTCCGAGCGCCCGGGCTCGCCCGCCCCGGCCAGGGTCTCCCGGTCCACGTGGAGCAGCACCTGGTAGCGCTCCGCACGACTCCCGCTCACCGGGGCGTCGTCGTCCGCGTCGCCCGCGTCGCCGGTGCCGAAGCCCGCCGCCAGGGCCCGCTCGGCCACCAGCCCCAGGGCGTCGGCCCGCCGGCGGGCCGCCTCCCGCCGCCGCTGGCGCGGGGTGGCTTCCTCGTCGTACTGCTCTTCGTCCCGGTAGAGGGCGTCGCCGGCGGCCTCGATCGCACGCATGAGGACCGCCCCGGCCTCCGGCGTGAGACGGCCCCGCACCACGTAGCCGCCGTCGTCGTCCGGGACGACGCTGAGCCTGCGCAGCCGGTGGAGCTCTCGCTCCCGGTCGGCCTCCTGCTCTCGGGTGCCCTTCCTCCACGCCCGGACCATCCGCTCCAGGGTCGCCGTGGGCACGCCCTCGGCCAGCTCCAGCAGGTCCCCTTCCTCCTCGGGCGTGGCTACCCGGGTCAGGGCCCGGGCCTGGGAGAAGGAGAGCCGGCCCTCGGCCATGGCCTCGCCGGTCTTCGGCAGGGCCTCCAGCGCCCGGGCCACCCGCACGTGCTCCCGGGCCGTGTTCCCGTCGCAGCCCGTGCGGTAGGCCAGCCAGTCGGCGCAGCTCCGGTGCCCGCCCGGCTCCCAGCCCCGGCGGCGGTCGAACTCGGCCACCCGCTCCAGGTAGGCCCGCCGGTAGGCGTGCATGTGGGCCGCCATGAGGGCGATCTCGTCCGCGAGCTCCTCGGTCCCGGTGTCACCGGTGGGGAAGCCGGGCTCCGGACCGGACCCCGGCGTCCCGCCGCGCTCCGCCTCCGAATACGGCTCTCTTGCCGCCTCCGCCACCACGAGCGCCACCGCCTGCACCTGATTCCGCCTCCCGCTCCGGGCCCCGACCACCGCCGTCAGCACGTCCACCGGAGGGCGACCCCCGATGCTCGAGTCACCTCCAGTGTACGGACCGGCGTCATCACGGGATCAACGCTCGGAGAGCGGGGAGGGCGAGCGGAGGGGAAGATTAATACGAGCGACCGCTCCCGCCCGGTGGCCGACAGACGGACTTCGGCCGGTCCCGACGTCCTGTCTGCTGGCGCTCCCCCCGCCGCCTTTCCCGGGGACCGCGGCCGTGGCGGCACCGTATCATATCACCGCCATCGCATTCTCGAACGAGGAGATGACGTGAGTGACGAAGAGGCGACCGGACAGGAGACCCGCGCTCCCTCGTCCGAAGGCCGCAACCGGCTGGCCCGGGAGAAGAGCCCCTACCTGCTCCAGCACGCCGACAACCCGGTGGACTGGTACCCCTGGGGAGACGAGGCCTTCGAGAAGGCCCGCCGCGAGGACCGCCCGATCTTCCTCTCCATCGGCTACTCCACTTGCCACTGGTGCCACGTCATGGAGGAGGAGTCGTTCGAGGACGAGGAGGTGGCGGAGCTGCTGAACGAGACGGTGGTCCCGGTGAAGGTGGACAGGGAGGAGCGCCCCGACGTGGACAGCTTCTTCATGTCCGTGTGCCAGGCCATGACCGGCCGGGGCGGCTGGCCGCTGAACGTGCTCCTCACGCCCGACGGGAAGCCCTTCTTCGCCGGGACCTACCTGCCCAGGGAGAGCCGCCGTGGCCGGATGGGACTCATGCAGCTCGTCGATCGCGTGCGGGAACTGTGGGAGAACGAGCGGGAGCGGGTGCTGACGTCGGGCGAGCAGATTCTGGAGGCGCTCGAGCAGCAGCAGGAGCGGAGCTCCGGCGGCGGGCTGTCGGCGGACCTCCTGGACCGGGCGTACAGCCAGCTCTCGGACCGCTTCGACGAATCCATGGGGGGCTTCGGCCAGGCGCCCAAGTTCCCGTCGCCCCACAACCTGCTCCTCCTGCTCCGCCACCACGACCGGACCGGCGAAGAGCGTGCGCTGGAAATGGTGACGACCACGCTCCGCCGGATCCGCATGGGGGGTATCCGCGACCACCTGGGCGGCGGGTACCACCGGTACTCGACCGACGCCCGCTGGCTGGTGCCGCACTTCGAGAAGATGCTCTACGACCAGGCGACCCTGGCCCTGGCCTTCACCGAGGCCTTCCAGGTCACCGGCGCGGAGGAGTTCGCCGGCGCCGTCGACGAGATCCATCGCTACGTGAGCCGCGATCTCACGTCCCCGGAGGGCGGCTTCTACTCGGCCGAGGATGCCGACAGCGAGGGCGGGGAAGGGGCCTTCTACGTCTGGCGGACGGAGGAGCTGAGGCAACTCCTGGACGAGGAGCAGTACGACCTGGTACGCCGTGTCTACGGGGTGCGGGAGGCGGGCAACTACACGGAGGAGGCCACGGGGGAGCGGACCGGCGCCAACATCCTCCACCTGCAGCGTCCCGTGAGCGAGGCTCTCACGGAGATCGCCGACGAGCTCGACGCCACGGCCGGGGAGCTGGAGAGTCGGCTGGCGGAGGCACGGGAGACGCTGTTCGAGGCCCGGGAGGAGCGCCCGCGGCCCGGCCTGGACGACAAGGTTCTCACCGACTGGAACGGCCTCATGATCGGCGCGCTGGCTCGCGCGGGGTCGGCCCTGGATCGCCCCCGGATGACCGAGAGCGCACGCGAGGCCGCCGACTTCGTGCTGGAGACGCTCCGCGAGGAGGGGGACGGTCGCCTGCTCCACCGATACCGCGACGGCGAGGCGGCCGTCCCCGCCCAGGCTGCGGACTACGCCTTCCTGGTCTTCGGGCTGCTGGAGCTGTACGAAGCCACCCTCGAGCTACGGTGGCTGGAGACGGCGGTGCGGGTCGAAGAGGAGGCCCGGACGCGCTGCTGGGACGGCGAGTCCGGCGGCTACTTCGTCACCGGTGACGACGCCTCCGAGCTACCGGTGCGGCAGAAGGAGGCGCACGACGGCGCCCTGCCCTCGGCCAACTCCGTCGCCCTGTGGAACCTGCGGCGACTGGCGCGGATGACCGGAGACCGGACGTACGACGAGCGGGGCTCGGAGGTGGAGAAGGCCTTCTCCTCGCAGGTGCTCCAGTCTCCTTCGGCTCACACGCAGATGTTGGTGGGGCTGGACTACCGCGTGGGGTCGGGGCACGAGGTGGTGCTGGCGGGCTCCGACGGCGCCGCCGGAATGCCGGAGATGCTGGAGATCGTCCGGCGTCCTTTCCGGCCCCGTACCGTCTGGCTCCGGCGACCCGGGAACGGGGAGGAGGCGGAGCGGCTGGCGTCGCTGGCCCCGTTCACCCGAGATCAGGAACCCGTGGCGGAGGACCGGGCCACCGCCTACGTGTGCCGCGACTTCGCCTGCGAGGCACCGACCGCGGATCCGGAGGAAATGCGGCAGCTGCTGCAGGAGTGAGCCGACGGCTGACGTTCGGGGCCCCCGGTCGTGACCGGGTCAGCCGCCCCGGTACATGATCCGCCAGATCGTGCCGCTCTGGTCGTCCGAGACGTAGAGCGATCCCTCGGGCCCTACGGACAATCCGCTCGGTCGGTGGTCCGCGCCCCGGGGGGACTTCGCCTCCCCGGCGAAGCCCGTGGCCCAGTCGGCCCGGTAGTCGGAGGAGAGTTCGCCCTGCGCGCTGTCCCAGGGGATGAACGAGACCTTGTAGCCCTCCTGCGGCATGGGGGCCCGGTTCCAGGAGCCGTGCCAGGCCACGAAGGCGCCGTTCCGGTACTCCTTCGGGTACTGATCGCCACCGTAGAAGGCGAACCCGTTGGGCGCCCAGTGCCCGGGAAAGGCCACGACCGGGTCCTCCATATCGGCGCAGCGGCCGATCTCGTCGCCGTCGCCGCCGTACTCCGGAGCCAGCACCTTCGCGCTGTCCTGCCAGTCGTAGTAGCAGTACGGCCACCCGAAGTCGTCCCCGCGGTTGAGGCGGACGATCTCCTCGGCGGGAAGCGCTGCGCTCTCCTCCTGGGTGAAGCGGTCCTTCCAAAGCTCGTGTAGCTGGTCCCGGCCGTGCTGTGCCCCGTACAGGTCGCCGTTCACGGGGCTGAAGTCCAGGGCGAAGGTGTTCCGGAGGCCCGTGGCGAAACGGATGCCGTCGGCCTGGGTCTGGCCGAGGGAGTCGGCCCGGAAGCGCCAGATGCCGGCCTGCCGCTCGCGCTGCGGGCAGGGGTCCACGCCCGGAGAGCCCGGGCTGCGGGGCTCCTGCTGGCAGGCGTTCGAGGGAGCGCCCACGTTGACGTAGAGGTAGCCCTCGTCGTCGATGGCCGCGGACTTCGCCGCGTGGGTGCTCTGGTCCGGGAACTCGTGTACCACCGTGTCCATCGGACCGGTCAGCGTCAGCTCGCCCTCGGAGCGGGCCATCCGGACCACGCCCCAGTCCGGGGCGAAGTAGAGCCACCCCTCGTGGAGATTGATCCCGGTGCCGCCGTCGATGGCGTACACCTGCCGGACGTCGGCCTTCGCGTCGCCGGTCGTGTCGCGGAGGGCCACGATTCCACCCTCGACCTCGTCGGTGCCGTAGACGGCGACGTAGATGTCGCCGTTCGGTGCCACGGTCAGGTGCCGCGCCTCGCCGACGTCCTCGGCCACGACGGTGGCGCAGAAACCGTCCGGCAGGGAGAGCCCGCCGTCGTCCGGATCGCAGGCCGGGCCGCTGGCCTGTCCGCCGGCTCCGCCTCCCCCCTCTCCGGCACAGCCGGCGAAGAGGAAGAGCGTCAGAAGGGCAGAAGCGGCTCGTGTGATGGCCGACATGTATCCTCCAGGATGGTTACGTTCCGCGGTCCCGCACCAACGTCGGGGACCGGACAGAGGGCGTCAACTGATCGGGACGGGCGCTCGCGGGACGACTCCCGGCCTACCTCACGGGCGCAATAATTGGCGTTCGTGTTGCAATCTGCACACACTATTACTCAGCGTGCCCCGACGCCAGGCGGCGGAAGCCTCGTCTCGGCGTCTCCGGGGCACGGGCGAGAGTGTGATCCGCTCACCGATCATCGGGAGGACCGGCATGAGGAACCGAATCACGTGGCTGACACCGCTCGTCGCTCTCACCGTCGCGGGGCTCGTTGCGTGCGGAGGGGGCGAGACCGGCGACTCCGGGGAGATGGAGGCCAGTGGTGACGCCTCGGAGGAAGCGGCAGGTCAGATGCAGGAGAGCGCGGGCGTCGCCGATTCGTTCCAGGTCACGCTGGGGCCGAAGAATCAGAGCGGTATCGAGGGCACGGCCACGATCCGGCACATGGCCGATACGGTCCACGTCACGGTCAGCCTCACCGGCCTCACGTCGGGCAACAGCTATCCGGCCCACATCCATCAGGGCACCTGCCAGGAAGGCGGCGGTGTCGCGGCGGGCCTAACCGCGGTGGAGGCTGCCGACGGCTCTGGCAGCAGCGAGACACAGGTCCCGGCCAGCGAGCTGAGCATGGACGCCAGTCACTTCCTGCAGGCGCACCTTCCCGACGGTACGCCGGCGGCCTGCGGGGACTTCCCGTCCACCGGCGGCTCGGGCTCGAGCATGGACACGGAGACGGACGGCAGCTGAAGCTTCACCCCGGAGGACCCGGGGGCGAAGCTCCGGGAGGCGTCGGTCCGTCGCTTCAGTCCAGGGTGGAGTGCGTCCCGTCGCAGAAGGGCTGATCGTCGGTCTGCTTGCACTGGCAGAAGGCCACGGTCTGCTCCTCCTCCAGCTCCAGCTTCACGGGCTCGAACTCGGTGCCCGTGTGGGAGCCGTCGCAGAACGGCTGGTCCTCCGAATGCCCGCACTGGCACCACCAGTACGTGCCGGCTTCCAGCTCCAGGACGGCGGGCTCGTCGTGAGCGATCTCTCCCTTCGGCATCTCTTCTCCTCGTTGACCAGATGAGTGCGGATCACACGGCAGCCGTGCCGACAACGCGACGTCGCCGGGCTATGTTCCGGTAGCAGGATCTGCACCATGCGGGGTGCCCTGACGGCGCTCCCGCCTCGAGGCGCATCAACGGCGACCCGGGAGACTCCATGCCGTTCTCGCTTCCCTCGCTCGAGCAGCTGACCGCCTGGCTGTGGCCGCTGGTCTTCGTGGCCGCCGGGCTCTTCCTCGGGCTTCTCTTCGAGCGCTTCGTCCTCGAGCGCCTCAAGAAGCTGGTGGACGGCGGCGCGTGGAAGTGGGACGAGGTGGTCGTGAGCGCCCTGGGGCGCGGACCCCTGCTCTGGTTCGTGGCCCTCGGCATGTGGGCGGCGGTGGAGGGGCTGGAGCTCTCGACCCAGGTGACCGGAACACTCCAGACCGCCATCGCCGTGATCGTGATCTTCTCCCTGACCCTGGTGGCGGCGAGGATCGGCTCCAACGCGGTCCACATGTACGCCCGCCGATCGGAGAAGGGCCTTCCGGCGAGTTCCCTGATCACGAACATCACGAAGGCCCTGATCTACGTCCTGGGGCTTCTGATGATCCTCCCGCAGCTGGGGATCCAGATCACGCCCCTGATCACGGGGCTGGGAATCGGGGGGCTGGCGGTGGCCCTGGCGCTCCAGGACACGCTGTCCAACCTCTTCTCGGGCTTCCAGATCATCCTCACCCGCCAGGTGGTGACCGGCGACTACATCCAGCTGGAGTCGGGCCAGGAGGGATACGTCCAGGACGTGCAATGGCGGAACACCACCATCAAGTCCCGGCTGGACGACGCCGAGACGGTGATCCCCAACCGGAAGCTGGCCGACAACGTGGTGATCAACTACAGCATGCCGCGGAATCCGATGTGGGTCCGGGTGGAGGTGGGGGTCCACTACGAGAGCGATCTGGAACGCGTGGAGGAGATCACGCTGGAGGTGGCCCGTCAGGTGGCGGCCGATGTGGAGGGGGCCGCCAAGGAGACGGAGCCGGTGATCCGCTACCGCAGCTTCGGCGACTCGGCCATCACCTTCGTGACGCGTATCCAGGTGGAAGAGTTCGACCGGCAGTTCCTGGTGAAGCACGAGTTCATCAAGCAGCTCCACCAGCGCTTCGACGAGGAAGACATTACGATCCCCTTCCCGATAAGGACTCTGGACGTCCCCGACGCCTTCAGGGTGGAGCAGTTAGACGGGGCGTCGGACAAAATTTCGGACAAATGATTTGTCCGATCAGCCGATCTCGGGGAGGGATCGAGCGGCGGGCTCGTCGGTGACGAGATCCCGCAAATCCTCGCGGACCAGGTGGCTGTAGCGGCGGGTCATCTCCAGCGACCCGTGACCCGTCAACGCAAACGGTACTGACCTGACCTCCAGAAACCAGTCCGGGTGTAGCGAGAGGATCTCGGACCACGGGGTGCCCCCGTCGGAGCCAGGAGCAACGCCCGGAGGCAACAGCATCAGCGGTTTCCTCCGAGAGAGATCGGTCGCGCCTCACTGGACCAGGTGAGGGCGATGTCGGCGGGTCGACCTCCGCCGGCACGACCCGCGTCAGGGCAGGTACTCTCCCGGCTCCACCAGCTCCATCCGGGGGTGCTGGAGCGTCCACTTCCGGAAGAAGTAGGCGTGTCCGGTCCCGTAGATCACGACGATTCGCTCACCGGGCTCGGCGTGGGCCGCGATGTCGGCGAAGATCCGCATGTTCCGCTTCCAGATGGCCACGTTCGGTTCCAGCCCCACCCAGGTGCCGCGGGCGTCCACCTCCATGGTGCGCATCCGCATGGCCTGCAGGTGGGAGAGAACCTCGCTGCTGTTGTAGAACCGGAAGAGATCGCTCAGCGGCTCCTGCCGGACGCTGTCTCGCATGGTCCCGGTCTTCCGCTGCCACCGCTCCATGTAGCCCATGTAAGCAGAGTCGTAACGGGAGGCGAAGGAGTTGACCTTGTGCATGGGCCACGGGTGCTGGTAGTCCACCGCCCACACCCGCTCCAGGTTCGCCAGCCGTGCGAGCCGGAAGCCGATCTGCTGCCGCTCATTGGCCTCCAGCTCGTGGCGTCCCTCCCGGTAGGCCCGGTACAGGCTGTCCAGTCGGGCCGAGTCGGCGGGCTCCTCCTCCACGAGCACCTTCGTCGGCCGGAAGTCGTTCAGGGCCTCCACGACGGCCTGCATCTGCTGCTGGCGCTCCGGGCCCTCCACGAGCTCGGGATGCCGAAAGAGATGGGTGGTGCCGAGCACCATCACCCGGGCCCCGCCGGAATCGGGGGTCGTGGCCACGGGGTCGCGCGGCCGCTCCTGGGCGGCGCCACCGTCGGGCAGCGCGAACGCCAGCATGAGTAGGACTGCGGTAGCGAGAGCGGCTCGGCCCGTCATATCACTGCCTGTGCGCACGGGGAAAGGGTTGCCGGACGCCGGTGGCGCATGATGGCGATGCGGCGGCCGGAGTTTCAACGGCCGATGGCCGCACCAAATGAGCTCGTCGCGGGGCTGACGGCAAAAGACACTGGCGTCGTGCAATGGACTTTTTCTTTCGTCCGTCGATGCCGATCGAGGCCTGCGCCTACCGTCGCAGGGACACTACCCTCGACCCGAAGTAGCCATGCCCCGCCTTCTGACCTATCCCGGCAGCGCCGCCGACAGGGTGGCGACCCCCACCAGCACGGAGATGGCAAATACGAAAAGGACTCCGGCTGTCTTACGCATCCTCGGCCTCCTGCTGAGTTCCGACATCTTCCGTCGTGAATCCGTAACACGACGTTTCGACGCGTCGTTTCGTCACGACGGCGGCGGGAGAGGCTGGTGGGCAGCCGGCGAGCGATCACGAAGGCGCCCGAGGAAATGCAGGAAAGATCATCAGAGGCCACACTCCCGTCCGCCCCGGCCGAAGGCGGGACCGGAGATGCGGTGTTACGGGAACCTTACAGGCAGGCGAAGCCGCGGTCACACGAAGCGGTTATGGTACCTCCGTGATCCTCCGAGATACCCACTCCGCCATGGGGATACCCTCCATGTACAGGCTTCGAATCAACTGCCACGACGTGTTCACCATCTCGCACCCCTCCGAGGGGACCTTCCGGCTCGAGATACACGCGTCTCCAGACGAGGTGGACCCGGATGAGGCGAGACGCCTCCGGGCAGTGCTGTTGGGACTGGCGGCCGAACTGGAGCGGGATGCGAGCCCGTCGGATACCGACCGTGAAGGGCCGGGAGCTGGGCCAGGGAGTCGGCCGAGATCCGGGACAAATTTCGGATAAAAGCAGCGATCAGAGCCGTCTAATCGTCGTCAGCGCCCACTGGCGCGAGAGAACCTGACCTGTTTCGTGCCTTCTCGTCAGAGATACTCGCTTTTGGAGAATCTCGAGCACGAGCTCATCAGGCGGCTCCACCAGCGCTTCGGCGAGGAAGACATTACGATCCCCTTCCTGAATGACTCTGGACGTCCCAGATCCGTTCCAAATAGAGCGCTCACCCGAGCCGCACGACACGGTTCGTGACACGACCTGAGGTCTGGAGCAGTCATCTCCTCTCTCTGCCGGGACATCGCCCTCGTCCGGGAGTGGGCTTTCGGTTGAATCGAGAGAGATTGCCTGCCGCTGCGTCAGCGCTGACAGGAGCAGCCGCCGTGGATGATCCCGGGCGGCCCGAGGGTGGGGTGCCTCCCCTGGGCGTGAGGGCCGGGGAGCTGCGGTAGAGGAGGCCGTGGCAAGGGTGAGCCCCCGTCGCGTCGACTGCAGTCGTCAGCGGAGGCTTTCGGCGACCGACAGGAGGTAATCGGCCGCGGCGGCCTGGTCACCCTGGTTCTCCGGGTCGGGTAGATCGTCCAACCGATCCCTCTCCGCCACAGGCGCGAAGCCGCCGATCTCGTAGGCGTCCTTCAGATCGAGGCGGGCCGTCAGCCAGTCGCCCGGCTCCCTGTAGGGCACGTGGATCGTCGCTCGATCCTGCACGATCACGAATTCGATGTGCAGGGAATCACCGGCGGCGAACGCGATCCTGCCGTAAGGGGACGGCGTGCTCGATTCGTGATAGGTAGTGAGTCCCTCGTTGAGCTCGAGGGCCTCTCTCTCGCGTACCGCTTCTCGAATCGCCCAGTGAAGCCGCCTGTGCCGTCTGTATTCCTCTCGGTCCATCCCGGCCCCCTCCGGCGGGGTCGACGCACGACTCCCGGGAAACGTAGTCGGTCGTCGATTCGTGTTCAGCCTCCGGTAGTCGATGACCGGGCGAGGCCGCTGGCTGCGGTCCGAGCTCAAAATCATTCAGCTCGGAGAAGCCGACGCCACACCCGTTCACCGCAGTGGAGTCGTCGACCACCTTCGCGTCGACGCGGTCATGCCCCCTCGAAAGGGAGGGGGGCAGGCGCCCCGACGACACGATTCCCCACTCGCGCCGCAGAGGCCTTCCCACGGTGCTTTAAAGGTTTTCCCGCCTGTTTTTGCTCGGCTACTTCCGCATCCTTCGTCGTAAGCTCGTGAGGTCGTGAGGAAGGGACGGTCACGATCACGAGCACTGTCGGCGCACCGAGTTCTCCCACGCTCATTCTGGAGGCGGTAAACATGTCCCGGTTGAACACAGTGTTTGTCACGTTTCTGACTGCTGCTGCCCTGATGGGGGTGGAGACGGGCCCCGTCATGGGACAGGAGGCGGGGTCGGATGTCCTCCAGGCTACGATGGATGCCCATGCGGAGCGACTGGCGGGCATCGATTCCGTGACGATCATCCAGGAAGTGGAGACACCCATGGGGATGACCGAACGCCAGGAGAGTCACCTGGAGGTCATCATGCGGGAGGGGCATCGCACGCTGGTTCCGAAGGACGATCCGAAGGAAGGGGTCGGGAGAGTCTCGATGGCCGCGATGGTGGAGAGCCTGATGGACCGGGCGAAGCTGCGGGGGCGGACGGACGTCCGTGGACACGAAGTCTATGTCGTGGCGATCCCGAACTTGCGAATGGAGGACCTGGATTGGGTGCACATGGAGGCGGAGAAGGCGGAAAAAGCCTTCCGACCCGATAGTGCCGTGCTGTACCTGGACACCGGCACCTATGTCCTCCGTCGAGGGACCCTGGAGGGGTACATGGGCATGCAGGCTGAGTCCCGTCCGGTAACCATCCGCATGGACCTGCATGATTTCCGTTCCCAGGAGGGGTACCTGCACCCCCATCGGACGGAGACCCGGTTCGACCTCGAGCTGGGGGAGGAGATGCAGGCCATGATTGAGAAGATGAAGCAGGCCGGGATGGACCCCGCCAAGAGGATGGGTATGGCAGCCATGATGGCGGAGGGCATGACGACGACCACCACCGTTCATGAGATCCGGGTCCACGGTGGTTGAATGCGGGTGACGGACGAGCGTCTTCGGCCGTCATGCTGAGCGTCGCAGCGTGCGGAGCAAAGAAGACGGGATGGAGCAGAGGGGTGCGTAGGCGGCGCGCGGCAGGTGGTATCCGGCGGGCGCCGAACGCTGCTCAGCTCGAGGTGTCTTTCTCCTCGGATCCTGCGCCGGCCGGCGCCGTGTCGGCCTCCCCGGCTTCCTCGCCCTCCGCCTCGGCCGGAGCCGGCGTGTCCCCATCGCTCCGGACGTCGGCACCGGGCCCCTCGCTATCACCGGACTCCGCCGCGGTGCCGGCGATCTCCGTGCCCTCCCCGGCGGGCTCTCCGTCCCCTTCCTCCCGGGCCTCTTCGGCTTCCCCGGCGTCCGCGCCTTCCTTCTCGCCCTCGGGACGGGCTTCGTCCGGTTCCATCCCCAGCAGGCGTACGACCTCGTCGCCGGGAAGCTCCTCCTTCTCGATCAGGGTCTCGGCCAGCCGGTCCAGTCCGTCGCGGTTCTCCTGCAGCGTCTCCTTCGCGCGGCGGAAGGCGTCGCGCAGGATCTTCTTGACGGCCTCGTCGACCTCGCGGGCGGTTCCGTCGCTGTACTGCTTGCCCCGGGCCAGCTCTTCGCCCAGAAATACGTGCTCGTCGCCCTCCCCCAGCGCGATGTTCTGCAAGCCCTCGGCCATGCCGAAGTCCAGCACCATCTTCCGGGCCATCTTCGTGGCCTGCTGCAGGTCGTTGGCCGCGCCGCTGGTGGCGGTGTCGAAGATCAGGTCCTCGGCGGCCCGTCCGCCCATCATCACGGCCAGGCGGTCCTCCATGTACTCCCTCGGGTAGATGTACTTCTCCCGCTCGGGAAGCTGCTGGGTCACACCCATGGCCTTGCCCCGCGGGATGATCGTCACCTTGTGTATCGGGTCGGAGTGGGGCAGCAGGGCCGCCAGCACGGCGTGTCCGGACTCGTGGTAGGCCAGCATCCGGACTTCCTCGTCCTCGATGGACGGGACCTCCCGCTCCAGCCCCATGAGGACCTTGTCGCGGGCCTCGTCGACGTCCACGGCCTCGATCTGTTCCTTGTTCTTCCGGGCGGCCAGGAGGGCGGCCTCGTTGAGCAGGTTCCGGAGATCGGCGCCGCTGAAGCCCGGCGTGCCCCGGGCCACTTCCCCGAGGTCCACGTCGTCGGCGAGGGGCTTCTCCTTGGCGTGGATCTCGAGGATCTTCTCCCGGTTCTTCATCGTCGGGAGGGCCACGGTGATCTGCCGGTCGAAGCGGCCGGGGCGGAGCAGGGCCGGATCCAGGATGTCGGGCCGGTTGGTGGCGGCCATGACGATGACGCTCTCGTTCGGCTCGAAGCCGTCCATCTCCGAGAGCAGCTGGTTCAGCGTCTGCTCCCGCTCGTCGTGACCGCCCCCGAGCCCGGCGCCCCGCTGCCGGCCGATGGAGTCCAGCTCGTCGATGAAGACGATGGCAGGGGAGCTCTTCTTGGCCTCCTCGAAGAGATCCCGGACGCGGGAGGCACCGACGCCCACCAGCATCTCCATGAAGTCGGAGCCCGTGACGCTGTAGAACGGGACCTCGGCCTCGCCGGCCACGGCACGGGCCAGCAGCGTCTTCCCGGTGCCGGGCGGCCCCACCATGAGAACGCCCCGGGGGATCTCGCCCCCGAGCTTCTCGAACCGCTCGGGGTCCTTGAGGAACTTCACGACCTCCCGTAGCTCCGTCTTGGCGCCCTTCGCTCCCGCCACGTCGTCGAAGGTGGTGCGCTCCTCTTCGCGGTCGTAGAGCTGGGCCTGGCTCTTCCCCATGGAGAAGATATTCTGGCCCTGCCCCCGCATGCGGCTGATGAACAGGTAGCCCAGCCAGATGAGGAGGAGGAAGGGCAGCAGGTTGAGCGCGATCTCCCACCAGGAGAAGTCCGAGGGCGGCTCGGTGTTCACCACCACGCCCTGGGAGCGGAGCTGGTTCAGGAGCTCCTCGTCGCCGAAGGAGGGCAGGTAGGTGACGAACTGGCTGACCTCCTGCGTCTGCCCCTCGGAGGTGGTCTTCTGGATGCTGGTGTTCAGCTCGCCGCGGATCTCCTCGCCGCTGACGGTGATCTGGCCGACGTTCCCGGAGGTCACCTGCTCCCGGAAGGTGGTGTAGCTGATCTGGGTACCCCCGTCCTGCCCCCCGAGCGGACTCCAGAACCAGGACGCGAGCGCCAGGGCGATGAGCAGCCAGATGAGGAGGCTACGGCGCTTGGGGGATCCGGATGGGCCGCCGGGCAGATCGGGCCCCGATTCCGAGTCCTGGTCTCGGGGCTCCTCTGGCCGGTTCGAGCTGGAACGGTGCTGCAAACCCAGGTCAGGCTCCATTCGAAGTTCGGAGGACAGCCGAGATCGGCCCGATGAGGCCCTGCGCCCCGCTCGGACGGTTCAGCGTCCCGTTATTCTTTGCAAGTCTGGGGCGAGGTGAAGCTGCGGCCCCCGGGACAGCCGGTCCGCCCGTCTCGCGTCTCCGGCAAGCCCTCTCGCCAACCTCGGTCATGCGCACGAGACGGACGCGGGGCCGTCCATTCCCCTACCTCGGCGGGGGCGCTCCGTTCCGAGCGCGGTAGCGCGTTGACGACCGCGC
>CAZFDK010000050.1:14315-14587 GCA_964518305.1 uncultured Gemmatimonadota bacterium
TCCCGAATGCGGACCGGGCATCTGTACGCCCGTCGATCCGAACGCCGGGTCGGCACGATCACTCCAGGGCCGGCCCGTTCGCCCTAACCGCTGGATCGCGAATTTCTCAGAGAGGACAGAATGCCGGAGCTCTCGGCCACGGCCAGTCCGCTCATGCTGCTCTCCGGAACCGCGAATCGGGAGCTCTCGGAGCGGATATCGGACGAGCTGGACACGCCGCTCTGCGACGTGACCATTCGACGCTTCGCGGACGACGAGATCTTCGTGAAGAT
>CAZFDK010000050.1:14611-18950 GCA_964518305.1 uncultured Gemmatimonadota bacterium
GAGAATGTCCGCGGCCGGGACGTCTTCATCGTCCAGCCCACCCACTCGCCGGCGTCCAACATCGTGGAGCTGCAGATCCTGCTGGACGCGGCCAAGCGCGCCTCGGCCGCGCGTGCGACGGCGGTGGTCCCCTACTACGGCTATTCGAGGCAGGACCGCAAGGACCAGCCGCGGGTTTCCATCGCGGCCAAGCTGATGGGGAACCTCATGGTGGCCGCCGGCGCCGACCGGCTCCTCTCCATCGACTTCCACGCCCACCAGCTCCAGGGCTTCTTCGACATCCCCGTGGACCACCTGTATGCCGCCCCGGTGCTGCTGAAGCACTTCCGAAATCGGGACATGGGCAACCTGGTGGTCGTGGCCACCGACGTCGGCGCGGCCAAGATGGCCAGGGGCTACGCCAAGAGACTCGACGCCGACTTCGCCATCATCGACAAGCGTCGGCCGGAGCCCAACGTGGCCGAGGTCGTGAACGTGGTGGGCGACGTCGACGGCAAGCGGTGTCTGATCACCGACGACATGATCGATACGGGGGGTACGATGACGTCGGCGGTACAGGCCCTGCGTGAACGTGGGGCCGAGGAAGTCTACTGCGTCGCCACCCACCCGGTCCTCTCGGAACCGGCGGTGGAGCGCCTCCGGGACTGCGACGCCGAGGAGATCATCCTCACGGACACGATTCCCATCCCGGAGGAGAAAGAGGAACAACTGGAGAATCTGCGGGTGCAGTCGGTGGCCGGCCTACTGGCCAAAGCCATCCGCAACATCCACTACAACGAGTCCGTGAGCTCCCTCTTCCACGACCACGGTGGGGGCTGAACCCGGGCGAAGCGACGGATGCACTTCCGTCCTCCCGGGGCGCGACGCGGTCCAGAGCCGGCGGGTACGCTCAACTCTTTTCAGACGCAACACGTGCAGGACGATGGCTGAACAGAAGAAGCTACAGGCTCACAGGCGTTCGAAGACCGGCAAGGGACCCGCCGGCCGCATGCGGGACGAGGGATGGATCCCGGCCGTGGTCTACGGGCGGGAGCACGACTCCGAGCCGCTTCGGGTCGAGGAGCGTGCACTGGCCTCCCTCCTGGAGGAGATCAGCGTCGACAACACGCTGATCGACCTGGACGTGGAGGGCGAAGACGAGTCCTTCCGGGTTCTCATCCGGGAGGTCCAGCGCCATCCCTGGCGCCGCAACGTCCAGCACGTCGACTTCTTCCGAATCAAGGAGGACGAGGCCATCCGGGTGGAGGTCCCGGTCCACCTGGTGGGAACGCCGGAGGGCGTTCGCGAGGAGGACGGCATCCTGCAGCAGGCCCGCCACGAGATCGAGGTGGAGTGCCTGCCCGGCGAGATACCCGAGCACTTCGAGGCCGACGTCACGGAGCTCGAGATCGGTGAGTCGCTGCACGTGGGCGACCTGGACACCGGCAGCGTCAGGCCGCTGGACGATCTCGACCTCACGATCTGCACGGTGGTGCCGCCCTCCATCGTCGAGGTCGAGGAGCCCGGCGTCGAGGAAGAGGAGGCCGAGCTCGAGGAGATGGAGCCCGAGGTCATCGGCGAGGCCGAGGAGGAAGAGGCCGAGCTGGAAGAGGGCGAAGCACCGGCCGGTGGCGAGGGCGAAGAGACCGAGGGGCCCCGTCCGGAGGAAGAGCTCTGACGGGCGTCACCGGACCCCTGTCGGCTGATCACGCCTCCCCGTCCAGGGCGTCCCCGGCGGCTTGAAGCTTCTCGTAGCTCTCGGAAACCCCGGCGACGAGTACCGGGACACGCGCCACAACGTGGGATGGTGGTTGGCGGACCGGCTGGTCACAGCCTGGTCGCTCCCGCCCTTCCGGCCCGACGACGGCGTGGCGACGAGCCGCGGTGAGGTTCGGGGCGGGGAGGTGCAACTGCTCAAACCCCTCACCTACGTGAATCGGAGCGGGGAGGTCTTGCGGGAGCGGCGTCCACCGGAGGGCTTCGAACCGGAGAGCGATCTCCTGGTCCTGGTGGACGACGTGGACCTGGGGCCCGGACAGCTGCGGATACGGGCCCGGGGATCCGCCGGCGGGCACCGCGGCCTCCGGTCCGTGGAGGCCGCTCTCGAGACGCAGGACTACGGCCGGCTCCGCATCGGCGTGGGCCGGCCGGAGGACGTCGGAGTCGACGTGGACCTGGCCACCTGGGTGCTGGCTCCCCCCTCGGACGCTGAGGAGGAGCGCATCCTTGCCTGCTTCGACCGGGCCGTCGAGGCCGCCGGGTGCTGGCTGGACGAGGGAATCGAGAAAGCGATGAACCGGTTCAACTGAGGCTGGTTCCGATGAACCGGAATCGGGCGGGCCGCCGGCATATCCAGCGTCTCGCCGCTTTGGAGCGGGCTGCCCCGGCAGCTCGTGCGATCGGAAGCAACAGCGCTACGAGAGATAAAGGGAGAACGGGCGAGTGGAGCAACTGACCGGATATTCGTTGTGGCTCGGAATCGTGGGGCTCTTCTTCGCGTGGGCGATCTACGCCTACGTGAAGGGCCAGTCGACGGGGTCGGATTTCATGACCGACCTGTCGGAGCAGATCCACGAGGGGGCGATGACCTTCCTGCGGCGCGAGTACACGGTGCTCGTGCCCTTCGTCCTGGTCGTGGCGGCGGCCCTGTACCTTCTCATCGGGAGTCGGACCGCCATCGCGTACGTGTTCGGCGCCGCCGGTTCGGGCCTGGCCGGGTTGTTCGGCATGCAGGCGGCCACGCTGGCCAACGTCCGGACGACCGAGGCCGCCCGCTCCAGCGGCCAGTCGCTGGCGCTGAGGGTGGCGTTCAGCGGCGGAGCCGTCATGGGCCTGTCGGTGGCGGCCCTGGGCATGGCGGGACTCGGTGCCGTGTGGCTCGTCTACCGACCCGAGAGCGTCGGCTTCGTCCCCTTCGGCGAGATCATCAGCGGCTTCGCCATGGGCGCCTCCTCGATCGCGCTCTTCGCCCGCGTGGGCGGGGGCATCTACACCAAGGCCGCCGACGTCGGGGCCGACCTGGTGGGTAAGGTCGAGGAGGGGATGCCGGAGGACGACCCCCGCAACCCGGCGGCCATCGCGGACAACGTCGGCGACAACGTCGGCGACGTGGCCGGCATGGGGGCCGACATCTTCGAGTCGTACGTCGGATCCGTCGTGGCCACGGTGGTCATCGCCGCCTCCAGCCCCTTCATTGCCGACCGGCTGGCGGCCATGGCGCTCCCCTTCCTCTACATCATGGTCGGGCTCCTGGCCAGCGTGGTGGCGGTGCTCGCCATGCGGTGGCTGGAGAAGATGGATCCCGACGCCGCGCTCCGGAACAGCACCTTCGTGGGCGCCGTGCTCTTCTGGATCGCCGCCTACTTCATCACGGTGAACGTGGACGCCTTCGCCGGCTCCAGCGGCGACTACTGGGTGCTGCTGAATCAGGCCGCCGGGCCGTTCTGGGCCGTGCTCTTCGGCTCGCTCGTGGGCATCGGAATCGGCCTGGTCACCGAGTGGTACACGGCGTTCGGACCCATGCGACGCATCGCCGAGGCCTCCGAGACCGGGCCCGCGACGAACATCATCACCGGCGTGGCCGTGGGCATGGAGTCGGTGGCCCTGCCGCTGCTCTTCATCTGCGGGGCCATCTTCCTCTCCTTCCAGTTCGCCGGCCTGTACGGAATCGGCATCGCCGCCGTGGGCATGCTGGCTACCGTGGGCGTGACCATGACCGTGGACGCCTACGGCCCCATCGCCGACAACGCGGGCGGCATCAGCGAGATGAGCGGCCTCGACTCGTCCGTTCGGGACATCACGGACGAGCTGGACTCCCTGGGCAACACCATGGCTGCCATCGGGAAGGGATTCGCCATCGGCTCGGCGGCTCTCACGGCGCTGGCCCTCTTCTCGGCGTACGCCAACTCGGTGGGGCTTACCCAGGACGGGATCGACCTGGTGAACCCGCTGGTCGTCATCGGCCTCTTCATCGGCGGCATCACGCCCTTCTTCATCTCGGCCCTGACCATGAACGCCGTGGGGCGGGCCGCCTCCGGAATGGTGTCGGAGGTCCGGCGCCAGTTCCGCGAGATCGACGGTCTGCTGGAGGGCGAGGCCAGGCCCGAGTCGGCCCGGTGCGTGGACATCTCCACGCGGGCGGCCCTCAAGGAGATGGTCGTGCCGGGCCTCACGGCGATCCTGGTACCGATCCTCGTGGGACGATTCCTCGGCGTGGCGGCCCTGGGCGGGCTGCTCGCCGGCACGACGGTCAGCGGCGTCCTCCTCGCCCTGTACATGGCCAACGCCGGGGGCGCCTGGGACAACGCCAAGAAGTACATCGAGGCGGGCCACCACGGCGGCAAGGGATCGGAGCCCCACA
>CAZFDK010000051.1:0-18552 GCA_964518305.1 uncultured Gemmatimonadota bacterium
AACGCCTACGAGACGGGCCGCGGGCTGATCGAGATGCGCGCCCGCATGCACGTGGAGGAGGGGAACTACGGGAAGAGCTCCATCGTCGTCACCGAGCTCCCCTATCAGGTGAACAAGAGCAAGGTGATCGACCAGATCACCCGGACGGTGAAGCGGGGGCAGGCCTCGGAGATCTCGGACCTCAGAGACGAGTCGGACCGGGACGGCATCCGGCTGGTGATCGAGCTCAAGCGCGACGCCGAGCCCCGCGACATCCTGGACACCCTGCTCAAGAAGACCCAGCTCAAGTACACCTTCGGCGTCATCAACCTGGCGCTCCGGGACGGCGAGCCGGTGCAGATGGACCTCAAGGAGTCGCTGGAGTGCTTCGTCGACCACCGGCTGGAGGTGATCCGGCGGCGGGCCCGCCACGAGCTGGACGAGAGCGAGGACCGGGCCCACGTGGTGGAGGGGCTGCTCCGGGCCCTGGACGACATCGACCGGGTGATCGAGCTGATCCGCGGCTCCCGCTCCCCGGCCGACGCCCGGGAGGCGCTCCGGGAGGAGATGGAGATGACCGAGCGGCAGGCCCGGGCGATCCTGGGCATGCGGCTGTCCCGGCTCACGTCGCTGGAGCACGAGAGCCTGCAGGAGGAGCTGGAGGACCTGAGAGCCCGCATCGAGGAGCTCCGCCACCTGGTGGAGGAGGACGAGGCCCGGCGCGCCTACCTCCGGGACGACCTCGAGGAGCTGATCGAGGAGTACGGCGACCCCCGCCGCACCCAGGTGCTGGAGAAGGACGGGGAGTTCCCCCTGCCCTCGGGCACCGGCGGCCAGGCGAACCTGGTGATGATCACCCGCCGCGGGTACCTGAAGGCCCAGCCCGCCCGGGGTGGCGCCGGCATGGCCGGGGCCGAGGCCCTGGCCGGCCGCGAGGGCGACTACGTGCGCCAGGCCTTCGTCTGCCGCGGGAGCGACCACCTGCTGGTGGTCACCGAGCGGGGCCGGGTCCACGACCTGCCGGTCAGCGACCTCCCCCGGGGCACCCGCAGCTCCCGGGGCCGTGCCGTCACCGACCACGTGGAGATCGAGGACGGGGACGAGATCGCCGCCGTGGTGCCCGTGGAGTCCTTCTCCGGGGACGAGTACCTGCTCACCTGCACCCGGCAGGGACAGGTGAAGAAGACCGAGCTGGCGGAGTACTCGAACATCCGCTCCGGGGGGATCATCGGCGCCGGGGTGGGCGACGGCGACCGGATTCTCTCGGCCCTGGCCACCGGCGGCGACGACCAGGTGCTCGTCGCCAGCCGCGACGGACAGGTGATCCGCTTCGAGGAGTCCGAGGTCCGGCCCATGGGACGCTCCGCCCGGGGCGTGAAGGGCATGGAGCTGGAGGAGGGCGACGAGGTCGTGGCCGCCCTTGCGCCCCGCCCCGACGGCGAGGTGCTGGCCGCCACCGCCTTCGGCTTCGCCAAGCGGGTGCCGGTGACGGAATTCCGGGTCCAGGGACGCGCCGGCAAGGGCGCCACCCTCCTCCCCGACCGGGAGGAGACCGGCGAGCTGGTGGGGGTCCTCCCGGTGAGCCCCGGCGACCGATTCATGTGGGAGCGGGCCGACGGCGGCACCGCCGACACCGAGGTGGTGGAGGTGCCCTCGAAGGCCCGCCGCGGGGCCAGCCACCGGACGCTGGACGTCCCCGCCGACGAGCCGCCGGCCGTGGCCGTCCATCCGCTGCGGTCCACGCCGGAGGAGACGGGATCGGGCGACACGGAATCGGACGGGAGCGGTTCGGGCGGGGAAGACGACGGGGGCGTCTCCGCGGAGACGGACGCCGCGACCGACCGCGAGGTTCCGGCGGCGGAGGGCGGTGAGGCGGCGGCCGAAGCGACGGCCGACCCGGACGCCGCCGGCTCCGGGGACGACGGGGACACCGAGGACGCCGAGCAGGGTCAGCTGGAGCTGTAGCAGGGGCCCCGGCCCCCGCGTCCGGCCGGGCCCTGTCCCGCGCGCGAACTACCGTCGTCCGTCGGTCCCGCGCGCGATGTCCGGGCAATTGAGGTTCGCGCCGCGGAGGTTCGCGCGATGGAGATCCACGCGATCGAGGTATCGTTGATCCCGGGGCGTAGTCCGCGCGATTGAGGCACCGTTGATCCCGGAGACTATATTCTATTCGGGTTCTATTCGGTTCCTCTCACGGGCTATGACACGGGATGTGACAGATGTTTCCCTCCACGAACGGCGGCGCCCTCTGCGACTCCTCTGATCCTCTCGACCGCCCCTCCCGTCCCGACCTGAGCCAGCGGGAGATCGACGCGCTGTCGGATCGGATCGCGGAGCTGTCCGCCCACATCACGGCCGCCACCTACCGGCTTCTGGTGCTGATCCGGGAGTACGACGTGTCGGAGGGCTGGCACCGGGCCGGCTTCAACAGCTGCGCCCGGTGGCTCAGCTGGCGGATCGGGATCGGGGCCGGGGCGGCCCGGGAGCGGGTGCGGGTGGCCCGGGCGCTGGAGGAGCTGCCGCAGCTCTCCTCGGCCCTGGAGAGGGGCGAGCTCAGCTACTCGGTGGCCCGGGCGCTCACCCGTGTGGCGACGCCGGAGACGGAGGCGGAGCTGGTGGAGGTGGCGAAATGCTCCACGGCCGCCCAGATGGAGAAGCTGGTCAGCGCCTGGCGGGCCACCGACCGGGCGGCCGAGGCGCGCCGTTCACGGACGCGGGAGCGGGAGCAGGGACGCCACCGGAGCCGGGGGCTCACGGTGGTGGAGGACGCGGCGGACGGCTCCTACGTGGTCCGGGGACGGCTGGACCCGGAGGCCGGGGCGGCGCTGTCCCGGGCCCTGGAGGCGGCGGCCGACGAGCTGTATGCCGGCGAGGGCCACCCGGGGGACGAGGAGGACGCCGACCGCCCGGTTGCGGCCCGTCGGGCCGACGCCCTGGGCCTGGTGGCGGAGGCGGCCCTGGGCCAGGGCTTGAGCGAGCCGGCCCGGACGGCGGACCGCTGCCGGGTGGTGGTCCACGTCTCCGCGGAGACGCTGGCCGGGGCCGGGGCGGGCGAAAAGGGCGTTTCGGCGGAGACGTCGGAGGCGGATACCGGGGAGGATCCGCCCCGCCTGGAGGGCGGCCCCCACCTGGTGGCGGAGACGGCCCGCCGGCCGGGCTGTGACGCCTCCGTGGTGGGGATGATCCGCGACGGGGAGGGGAGCGTCCTTGACCGATGGCGGCTCGAGGGCGACCCCGGCGGCAGGCTCCGCTTCATCCGCCCCGACGGGCGGGAGCTGTCGGAGGTCCCGGCGCGGCCGCCGGCCCCGGAGGACCCCGCCCCCACCCTGTTGAAGGAGCAGCAGGGGCTGGGCATCGACGCGTGGACGGCCACCCCCGACTGGGACGGCACGCCGATGGAGGTCGACTGGGCGATCTCGGTGCTGCACCCCCGGGCGCGGGAGGTCGAACCGGACCGGGACAACCCCGTCTCCGCGGAAACGTCCGGAGATCGCGTCTCCGCGGAGACGCCCGACGGCGGGTGACGCGGGGCACGATCGAGGGCGGATGGAAAAACGCGTCCGGCCGCCCGGAGGCCGGGACGGAGCGAACGGGACGGGAACGACACGTCTGTCGCTGGCCCTTATCATGTCTGCGACGCACCGAAGGAAGCCCGTGAGCGCTACTTGCAGCGAGGAGGCACACGATGAGCGACGACGTCGCCTACGAGTCCAGGGTACGCATCGAGAAGCTGGAGGGCTCCCACCGGAAGGCGTGGATCGAGCCCTTCGAGGAGCCGCTGGACTTCGGCGTCCATGGTCCCGTGGCCGAGCACTACGACTCCACCAGCGAGGAGCCCCTCCCCACCACGCTGGACCACGTGGTGGCGGCGGGCGTCGGTTGAATGACGGGAACCCTGGGCGGAGCCCTGGAAGCCAGAGGAATCCCGAGTCAGCCGGAGAAGCTCACCAGCGAGGCGCGCGGCGAGGTCGTGAAGCGCGACGGCGTGCTGGAGATCGACCGCATCGAGGTGCGCTACCGGATCGAGATCCCCGCCGGGAAGCGGGAGGAGGCGGAGCGGGCCCTGGAGAACCACGTGGAGAACTGTCCCGTGGCCCGCACGCTCATGCCCTGCGTCGAGATCGAGTGGGAGGCCGAGATCCGGGAAGATTGACGAGCGCGTGCCACGGGTGAAGGTTGGCCGTCGGGTTCCCGACGACCGGCCCCCGGCCCGAACCACGCCCCACTCCTCAGCAACGGAGACCGGCATGCGACGTGCCACGACCCGGCTGCTCGCGCTCCTCGCCCTCGTGTCCCTGGCCGCCCTCCCGGCGTGCTCCGCCGAGGGCGGCGGGTCCGGCGGATCGGAGGCCGACGCCTCCGGCCAGGCCGCGGGATCCGTCCCGGAGGGCGTGCCGCGGGACACCTCATACGCCGCCATCGGGGACTCCGCCCGCTACTGGGCGCGGCAGCTCCTCGCCTCCCTGGGCGGGCCGGAGCAGTGGCAGGAGACCCGCTTTCTCCGCTTCCGGTGGATCGTCGGCAGCGGCGAGGAGGCGACGGGCCGCTTCCACGCCTGGGACCGGCACACGGGCCGATACCGGCTCGAGTACGACCGGGACGACGGCAGCCACGTCGTGGCCCTGTTCAACGTGAACCGGGTCAAGGCCGACAGCCTGGAATCCGCGGGCCACGTGTGGGTGGGCGACGAGCGGCTCCAGGGGGCGGAGCGCGACTCGGCGCTGCAGAACGCCTACGGGGCCTTCGTCAACGACTCCTACTGGCTGCTCCATCCCTTCAAGTACTTCGACCCGGGCGTCCACCTGGACTGGGCCGGAAGGACCGAGCTCTCCGACGGCCGGAGCTATCCCACCGTCCACCTCACCTTCGAGGCGGACCTGGGCGTCACCGACGACCAGTACTGGGGCTACATCGACCCGGAGACGGGGCGGCTCCACGCCTGGCAGTACCACCTGCAGGGCCGGGAGGAGAAGGGTGACATGATCCGGTGGGAGGGCTGGCAGCGGGTCGGCGACATCCGGCTGGCGCCGCGCCGGGTGTGGCCCGACGGATCGGTGAACATCCACTTCGAGGAGCTCGCTGCCGCGGACACGGTGCCCGCGGGCGTCTTCACGCGGGACGGGGCGTCTGCCCCCGGCGCGCCGGGAGCGCCCGGCGCGTCCGACTGATCCACCGGCGAGCGGCATGAGCGACGGCGGGGAGAACAGCGGGCGGGGGGCGTCGGCCTCCGGCGGCGGGGCCGCGGACGTCGACGCCATCCAGGCCTCCGAGGAGGAGGGGCGCCGCTACCGGCTCGGCGTCTACCACCCCATCGACCCGGACGAGCTGCCCGCGGCGCCGGAGGGAATCCGTTTCCCGAGACGCGGCTCGGGCCCCGCCTACCGGGTCCACGACGAGATGCCCCGGTGCCCGCGGCTGGCCCACCTGATCGGCCCCTCCATGATCGCCCTGGGCATGGGGCTCGGCGCGGGGGAGTTCCTGCTGTGGCCGAACATGGTGGCCGTCAACGGTTTCACCATCTGGTGGCTCATCTGGGTCGGAGTGCTGACCCAGTTCGTGGTGATCGGAGAGATCGAGCGGTGGACCATCACCACCGGCGAGTCGGTGTTCGGCGGCATGGCCCGCCTGGACGACTGGAGCTTCTGGCCCTGGTTCTTCCTGGCCGCCACGCTCATCAGCTTCTTCTGGCCGGGCTGGGCCTCCTCATCGGCCGAGTTCGCCTCGCAGATCATCGGCGCCGTCACCGGCACCAGCCTGGCGTGGCAGCCCATCGCCCTCGTCATGCTGGCCTTCATCTGGGTGGGGCTCGCCGGCTCGAAGATCGTCTACAACGCCCTGGAGCGCTTCGAGATCGGCCTCATCATGGGCTTCTTCCCGCTGCTCCTGGCCGCCCTGGCCTTCGCCGGCCTGGCGCCGGAGCACGTGCTGGAGCTGGTGAAGGGGACGGTCTCGGTGGGGAGCGCGCCGCGGGAGATGCTGGCCGGCGACCAGTTCCCCACCCTCCTCATCGCCGTGGCGTACGCCGGCTCCGGCGGGACCCTGCTGCTGGCCCAGTCGCTGTGGCTCAGGGACAAGGGCTTCGGGATGGCCCGCTACCAGGGGCGGATCGCCGGCATCCGGGGGGAGAACGAGGAGATCGTGCACACGGGCATCGTCTTCGATCCCGAGGGCGACCGGACCATGCTGGAGCGGTTCCGCGCCTGGATGCGCACGGCCGAGCAGGAGCTTCTCGTCACCTTCGTCCTCCTCATCCTCCTCAGCCTGCTCATCACCACCCTCCTGGTGGCGGCCACGGTGGGCACGAACAACCCGGGGCTGGCGGGCGACCTCACGGGCATGGTCACCGAGGAGGCGCGGCTCCTGGAGGAGGCCGCCGGCACGTGGCTCAAGGTGGTCTTCCTGCTCGGCGGCTCCTTCGTGCTCTTCTCCACGCAGCTCGGCATCGTGGACACGGTCACCCGGATCACCGGGTCCATCTTCTACGAGCAGTACGGCGAGAGCACCCGGTTCTGGACGCTCAAGAAGACCTTCCTCTTCTTCCTCACCCTGCTGGTGGCCGCCTCCATGGCCATCGTCACCCTCTCCTGGACCGGCGGCGAGTCGGTGGAGTCGCTCCAGCCCAACTTCCTCGTGCTCATCGCCGGTCCCTTCACCATCGCCAGCATGTACGCCTTTGCGCTGGTGGTGGGCTACATGAACGTCCGGCGGCTGCCCGATCCCTTCCGGCCGCCGGGCTGGAAGCGGTGGGGCATGGTGTGGGCCGGCGTGCTGTGGGGCTGGTTCACCGCCGAGCAGATCAGCCGCACCATGCTGAACGTCATGGACGCCCCGGAGGCGGTGGTGACCTCCATCACCATGCATCCGGTGCGGATCGGCTGGTACGGCCTGTGGGTGCTGTCGCTGGTGTGGTTCGCGTGGGCCATCATCGCGCGGCCCGGGGCGGAGTACGAGTAGCGGCCCCCTCGCGGTCGGGGCCGGGCGTCTCCGCGGAGACGCCCCGGCGTCCGGCTCACGGCAGATCCCGGCCGCCGCTCTCTCGCGTGCCGCCCTCCTCACTCGTTCCGGAGGAACGGCAGCACCACCGACGAGGGGTGGCGCGCCCCCCGATGGATTCCGATCCGCGGCGGCTCCTCGGGCCGGATGGCCCCGCCGAAGTTGGCCGTGTCCGCCCCGGTCACCGTGACCCGGATTCGCTCTCCCTCCTCGAAGCGGTTGGCCACCGGCTGCAGCGGAACCTCCAGCAGGACCGGCTCGCCCCGGGGCATGGGCTCCGCGTCGCGGCGGTAGGCCCGGTGCCAGGGCAGCCCCGCCGCGTCGTAGGGCGGCGTCGCCGTGGCCCGGTTCGAGGCGCGGAGCACCCCCTCGGTGAGGTACGTGGACGAGTCGTCCGGGCCGACCTCCTCCAGGTAGACGAAGAAGTCGCCGTCCCGATCGGTGGACTCCACCCACAGCCGGACGACGGGGTGGCCGGCCACGGTGCGGTTCCGCTCCAGGGGGGGCGTCGTGTAGGTGAAGCCCTTGCGGTCGTTGGAGGTCATGTCCGGGTAGGAGACCTCCTGCCCGCCGTCGCCGTACAGGTTGCTCCACCGGGAGGGCCTGCCGGTGCTGGCCGTGTAGTCGAAGCGCCCCGTGTCCGACGCCGACCGGCGCCCCGGCCCGTCGAAGGAGAGCCTCCCGTCGCTGACGGACTCGACTCCGCCGCCGGGCCCCGGGGCGAAGAAGAGGGTGTCCTCCTTCGCGGCGGGCGGGGGCCAGTCCGCCGCCGTCCTCCAGGCGCCGCCTCCGTCGCCTGCGTCATCGCCGTCGGCCCCCAGCACGTAGTAGTGGACCGGGTCCTCTCGGGTGATCCCGTTCTCCACGTCCCTGAGCCAGCGGTCGAACCACCGGAGGTGCTCGACGGGCACGTCCAGCTCGTCCCGCGTCTGGTGGAACCAGGGGCCCATGACGAGGCGGCGGGGCGCGTCCAGGTTCCGGTACCAGAGCGCGGTGCCCCGGGCGAGGCCGTCGAACCATCCCCCCATGAGGTAGACCGCCACGTCCGACTCCCGTGCCCGGCGGGCCCACGTGTGGGGACTGCCGGTGAGCCAGGGCAGGGCCAGCTCCGGGCGCTGGCCGTCACGCTGGGGCAGCGAGCCGTACAGCTCGTACACGTTCAGATTGTTCCGGTGCTGCTCCAGGGCCCGCTCGAGCAGGGCACGCCCGCTGTCTCCCTGCACCGGCGCCGCGGGACGCTTCGTGTCCAGGGTCCGGGTGAGCCGGGACCAGCTCCGCATCAGGTCGGAGGCCAGGACTCCGCCGGGCCGGATCGACCGGTAGAGGTCCAGGAGCGCCTTCTCCGGGACCACCGCCTCCAGGTGGGGCGGAGCCTGCCCCGCCGCCAGGAGCTGGGTGATGCCCAGGTAGGAGCCCCCGAACATCCCGATCTTCCCGTTCGACCACGGCCGGTCCGCCAGCCATTCCGTGACGTCGTACGCGTCCCGGGCCTCCGGCGGCGCGAAGAGGCCGCGGGCCGTGCCGAAGGAGGCGCCGGCGCCCCGCACGTCCACGGCCACCACGACGTAGCCGTGCCGGAGTAGCGCCTTCGGGGTCGGCATGGCGGCGATCGTCCGCACGCTACCGTCCTTCCGCACGTCGGCCCGGTGGTAGCGGTGGTACGTCCACACCACGGGCATCGGCTCCTCCACCGGCTCGCCGTCCACGGCCGGGCGCAGGATGTCGGCGGCCAGGCGGGTGCCGTCCCGGACGCGGATGTAGCGGGACTCCCTCACCCAGTCATCGTAGCGGGCCTCCGTGTATCCCCGGTACTGGCCCGGCTCCGACACGCGCCCCGAATCGGGCGCCGACTCCTGGGCCGGAGCGGCGGCCGGGGCCAGGACAACAAGCCCCAGGCAGAGGACGACCGACGCCAGACGGCGCCGGCCCCCGACGTCAGGCTCCCTCTCACTCCGTGTGCTGCTCCCCGACATGGATCCGACGTGTCTCCCGTGCTCCCGGTGTGCGACTCCTCCGGCTCGTGAGTCGCGCCGTACGGGAGGCGTCGGAGTTGCGTTTCAGAGGGATCCGTCTCCGCGGGGACGGGCCTGCGCTCAGCCCCCGCCCTCCCCCGAGAGGATGGCGTCGATCCGCTCCCGGGCGTCCTGCAGGTGGAGCCGCGTGGACCGATCGGCCACCTCCGACAGCCGGGCCTCGATCTCGCTGCGCACGTCCCGCAGCTCCCCGCGGGCGGCGGACCGGACGTCGTTCGGGTAGCTCGGCGGCTGCGGCCCGAAGCGGAAGGACCCGGGCCGGGAGACCACGCCGCCCGGCGCCTCCGTCTCCAGCTTCACGCTCATCAGCTCGATCCACGCCCGCTGCAGGTTGCGGCGGTAGGGCCCGATGGCCTCGCCGGCGTACAGCTCGGACCAGACGCCGCGGCGCACGGCCTCCAGCATCTCCATCAGGGTGTAGGGCTCGCCCTCGGCGCCGTCCACGGCGGCCTGCTCCACCAGCCGCCCCAGACGATCGTTCGAGAGGAGGCGCTCCAGCAGACTCACCTGCCGGGCGCGGACCCGGCCCACGGCACCCTCGTGCTCGATCAGGCGCAGCACCTCCGGCTCCAGCAGGAACTCCGGCGGATGGAAGGCGTGCTCGTTCAGGAAGCTCACCGCCTCCCGCTGCTCGGCCCGGGCCACGGGGTCGAAGACCGGCCCCTCCTGGCCGTAGTGCTTGTCGCGGTGTTCCACCCCGCCCACGACCTGCACCACGTGGCCGAGCTCCGTGGCCCACTGGCCCACCAGGGCCCGGTACATCTCGGAGAGCTGCTCGTAGGAGTCGCCGGGATCCACCGTGGCCTCCAGGAGCAGGTCCGCGGTGCGCCGGATGTTCTGCATTCCATAGCGGGTCGCCTTCACCGGATCGGCGCCCAGGTCCTCGGTCTGGGCGCTCGGATCGTACGACCGGGCGTGGCCGAAGCGGAGCCAGGGGTTCTCGTCCTGCCGCCGCGCCCACTCGCGGAGCTGCTCCCGCTCTTCCTCGGGACCTCCGGGGATCGGCCGGTAGCCCCACTTCACGGCGAACCGGTCGTAGGGCCCGATCTTCGGGATCAGCCGCGCGCCGTCACCGGGCTGGGCCACGTAGTTCATCCGCCCGTAGTCCATGATGGAGGCCTCGGTGCCGTACTCCTCGGTGAAGCTCTCGCTGCGGAGCGAGTCCACGGGATAGGTGGAGCTGGCCTTCATGTTGTGGTAGAAGCCCAGCGAGTGCCCCACCTCGTGCGCCGTCACGTACTGGACGAGCCGCCCCATGAGGGAGTCCGGCAGCGGCAGGTCCTGCGCCCGCTCGTCCAGGGGCGCCACCTGCGTGAAGTACCACTTCCGGAGCAGGGTCAGGACGTTGTGGTAGAGGAAGATGTCTGCCTCCAGGATCTCCCCGGAGCGCGGGTCGTGGACGTGCGGGCCCATGGCGTTGGCGATGGTCGAGGCCTGCCACCGGACCACCGAGTGGCGGGCGTCCTCGGGATGCCACTCCGGGTTCTCCGCCTCGGTGGGCGCCCGGCGGGCCACGATGGCGTTCTCGAAGCCGGCACGGCGGAAGGCGCCCTGCCAGGCCTCGATGCCCCGCTCGACCCACTTGCGCCACTTCGCCGGCGTGCCGCGCCCCACGTAGAAGACGATGGGCTCCACCGGCTCGCTCACGTCGGCGCCCGGGTCCTCCTTCTCCAGCCGCCACCGGTTGATCATCCGCCGCCGCGGCGCCCGGTGCTCGTCGATGCTGTAGTCGTACTGCCGCACTTCGAAGTAGCCCACGCGGTCGTCGGCCAGCCGCGGCTGCATCCTCTCCTCCGGCAGGCGGACCATGCTGTGATGCATGATCACGGACACGGTGCTCAGCGACCCGGTGCCGAAGACGGAGCCGGCTCCCGGAACGCCGGGTGCGGTGTCGGTGCGGAACGTGAGCAGGGCCTCCACCTCCAGGTTCCGCGGAAAGGCCAGCACCTCCTCCAGGAAGCTCCGGTCCCGGGCCAGCGAGCTGGCGCGGAGCCGCTTTCGCGGCGAGAATTCGGGCGGCGGCGAGGTGAACAGGTCGGTCACCTCCACCACCGGCGTGCTGTCCTCCGGCGAGAACGTCTCGATGTCGAAGGACTGGAGGACGGGCTCGAAGCTGGCCTGTCGCACCGACTGGTACACGGGCTCGGTGCTGTCGGCGGTGATCTCGTAGGAGACGTTCCGGAGCAGGATCCTGTCCCCGCGCCGCTCCCAGCGGACCACGCGGGTGTGCGTCTTCTCCCCGCCGTAGCCGGTGCCCGTCTGCGCCTGAGCGATGCGCGACACCCAGAGGTAGACCGGCCCCAGGCGGTCCTCGGGGATCTCGTAGTAGAGCTCCTCCTCCACCCGGTGGGTGATGAAGACGCCGGAGTCGGTGACCGCCTCCTCGGTGATCACCTCGTCGTAGGGCGTGAACTCCTGGTCCCCTTCCACCTGCGCCGTGTCCGCGGCGACGGTGTCGGCCTCCACGGTGTCGGTCTCCACGGTGTCTCCCGGGAGAGTGTCGTCGTGGGTCGTGTCCGCCGGGCTCCCCGTGGGCGTGGCCGCCGTCTCGCCGGGCGCGGGCGAGGGCTCCCCCGCGGCCCCGGCCGAGGTCGCGCAGGACGCCAGCCCGCCGAGTCCGGCCAGCAGGGACGCGGCGGCGAGCACGGTGACGGGGGTCGACGACGTTCTCGGTCTCATTCGACGTTGCTCCTCGTTCGGATCGGATCGTCAGGTCGTCAGTAGATCTCGCGGCCGAGACGGACGACCTCGTCCAGGAGGTCGTCGACGTCGCCGGCCGTCGTTCGGTGGTTCAGGGGACAGAGCCGGATCACGTACCGGTCGTGCAGGCGGGTGGAGGAGACCATGAACGTGCCCTCCTCCTGCATCCGCTTCACGATTCTCTCGTTCCGGGCGTCGATCCGGTGGTCGTCCCGGGTCCGGGCGGCCAGGGGCGCGCCGTCGCTCTCCCCGGCCCGACCGGTCCCCCCGCCGGCTCCGTTCCCGGTCTCGTTTCCGTTCCCGCTTTCGGGCCCGGCCCATCGGAAGCAGACGACGCCCATGGAAGCCCGGGACATGAGCTCCAGCTCCGGCCGCTCCCGGACCTCCCGCTCGGCATGCTCGGCCAGCCTCCGGGTGCGGTCGATCTCCCGGCGCACGGCGTCCAGGCCGTGGGTCTTGAGCGACATCCACACCCGGAGCGCCCGGGCCTCCCGGGTGAGCTGCACGCCGTAGTCGGCGAAGTTGACCTCGCCGCGCTCGGCCTCCACGTCCTTCAGGTAGTCCGGCAGGACGTGGAAGGCGTCGTACAGGGCCTCGCCGTCCCGGACCAGCAGGCAGCCGGTCTCGTAGCCGACGTACATCCACTTGTGCGGGTCCAGAACCAGGGAGTCGGCCCGCTCCATGCCCGACAGCCGTTCCCGACCCCAGCCGGTGACCGCGGCGGCGGCGCCGTACGCCCCGTCCACGTGCATCCAGAGCTCCCGGCGGCGGCAGAGGTCGGCCACCTCGTCCAGCGGGTCCACGGCGCCGGTGTTGGTGGTGCCGGCGCTGGCCACGACGCAGAAGGGCTCCAGCCCCCGCTCCCGGTCCCGGCGGACGGCCTGCTCCACGGTCTCCGGATCCAGGCGGTAGTCGTCGTCCGAGGGGAGCCTCCGGAGGCGCTCCTCCGGCACGCCCAGGATCCGGAGCGCCCGGTCCACGGCGGAGTGGGCCTGGTCGGAGGTATAGGCCACGCCCCGCCGGGGATCGGTGCCGAGCGCGTGCTCCCGCGCCGCGGCCAGGCCCATCAGGTTGGCCGCCGACCCGCCGCTGGTGAGCAGCCCGCGGGCCCGGCCGGGGTAGCCCACGGCCTCCTTGAGCCAGTCCAGCACGACCAGCTCCACCTGGCTCGGCCCCGGCGACTCGATCCAGGTGCCCTGGAAGAAGTTGCACCCGGCCACGAGCCAGTCGCCCAGCACGCTCCCGAAGGAGGGGGAGCTGGGGATGAAGGCCATGAAGCGCGCGTGGTTGGTGGCGCCGGCGAAGGGCTCCACGTCCTCCCAGAAGGAAGCCAGCGCGTCCTCCGCGTCGCCGCCCTCCTCGGGCACGGGCTCCCGGAGCCGCTCCTCCATCTCGTCCCGGCTCCCGGGCCGGTTGGCGGGACGGTCCCGGAGGTTCGCCCACCGCTCCACGATCCGGTCCACGACGCGGTGCCCCAGCTCCCGCATCCGCTCCAGCTCCGGGTCCAGCGGCTCGCCGTCTCCCTCGGGGCCGGCTCCGCTCAACCGCCGCCCCCGGTCCGGACGAAGACGTCGGTGGGAAGCGCGCTCCGCGGCACCCGGGCCTCCTCGCCCCCGGTGACGCCCGGGTCCCCCAGGCGGAAGACCACGCCCGGCAGCAGCTCGAAGCGCACCTCGGGGTAGACGGCGCGCGGGCGGCGGTCCTCGGCGGCCTGCAGGGCGCCCAGCTGCCGGTGGAGGGCGGCCACGGTGCGGTACAGGCCCACCTCGGCCGCGGCGCTCCCGGCTCCGCCCTCGAGCCAGTAGGTCACCTCGCCCCCGCCCCGCGGGTCGGCGAAGGCCACCGCCGGCACGCCGGCCACCTCCAGCCCCACCCCGGGGATCGTGTCGCCGCCGGGGAGCGTGACGGTGGTGTCGCGGGCACCGGGGCGGGCGCGGAGCTCCTCCAGGGTGACCTCCTCCCGAAGCTCGGCCAGGACGCTGTCGGGGATGGCCTCCTCCGACGGCGCGGCGTCCAGGACGGCGACGTCCGTCCACCGCAGGTAGGGCGGATGGCCTTCCTCGTCCGGGCCGTCGGGGTCCTCCGCCAGCACCTGAAGGCCCACCAGGTCGCCCAGCTGCAGGTCGCCGCCCAGCCGATCCGCCGGCACGGCGACCTCGCCGAGCCACCCGTAGCCGGTGGCGCAGATCCGGGTGGGGACCCGGTTCCCGATGGCGCGCGGCCCGGTGTTCGCCCGGTCGGCGTCGCCGCCCGGCGCCGGGATCCACACCGTGGTGGATCCGAGCTCGACCCGGACCCAGTCCCCCCCGCCGGCCGTGCCGGGCCGGACCACGTCGTCCCGGACGTCCGCCATCGCGTAGAGCGTGTCGCGAGTCCACGTCAGGTGGACCCGGGCCGTGAGGTCCGAGGCGTCGCCGGCGCCCCGCAGCGTCAGCACCTCCGGCTCGTCCCCGGCCAGCGAGATCCGGCCCTCCGGCGGCCACTCGCTCACGTCGCAGTCCAGCGCGGGCGCGGCTCGAGCGCGCGGGAGAGAGAGGGTGTCGGCTTCCTGCGCGGCGCGGCTCGCCGCGGCCGGCGACCGGTCGGCGGGCACGGGCTGCGCCTCCGGGGGCGGGGAGCCGGCGGCCACGTACAGGGAGAGAAAGGAGACGGCAGCGACTCCGGCGACGCCGAGCATCAGCGGAGGGAGGCGGCTGGGTTCACTCTTCATGAACGCGGTATCGAAGCGATCGGTCGGTCGTTTCGGCTGGCGTGAGGATCGTCGGCTCGCCCGGCGGATCGCCGTCGGCTCGGCGGCGGGATCGCCCTCGGGCGTCAGCATAGGCGACGCCCGTGTCGATCGCCACGGGGGCCGGCGCGGAGGAACGCCGCGGCGCCGGGATCAGCGGCCTTACCCGTCCGCGGGTCCGTCGTCCGGGCCCCGGAGCAGGTGACCGCGACCCGGCCGGGCCCGGAGGCTCACCCGGGAAGCGGCGGCCAGATCCTCCGCCTCGCCGTCCCCGGCCTCTCCGTGGACCCGCACCTCCGTCTCGCCGCCGTCCTCCGCCGGGATGCGGATCCGGAGCTCCAGCCGGTCGCCGCGATAGCCGACCTCCACCACCTCTCCGTCGGCGCGAAACCGGCCCGGGCTCCCCACCTCCAGGTCCTCCGGGCGGTAGCAGACCCGCAGCTCGTCGCCGTCCGGGGGATGGCCCGGACGGAGCGGGTCCTCCGTCGGCGGCAGGGTCCCCACCGGCGACTCCAGCTCGCCGTCTCGCCGCCGGGCGCCGAGCACGTTCACCGGCCCGAAGAGCCGGGCCACGTACTCGCTCCGCGGACGCGCGTAGACCTCCTCCGGGGCGCCCGTCTGTACGACCCGGCCGCGGCCGAGGACGCAGATTCGGTCCGCCAGCGGCAGCACCTCGTCCGTGTCGTGGAGCACGATCAGGGCGGTGGTTCCGGTCTCCCGGAGGATGCGGCCGACCTCGGACCGGAGCCGGCTCGTCAGGTTGGCGTCCAGGCCGGTGAAGGGCTCGTCCAGGAGGATGAGCTCCGGCTCGGGCGCCAGGGCGCGGGCCAGCGCCACGCGCCGCCGCTCGCCGCCCGAGAGCTGGTGGGGATAGCGGTCGCCGTGCTCCGACAGCCCCACCAGCGCCAGCACCTCCGCCCGGCGGCTGCGTCCGTCCCCTCCCATCCCCCGGAGCCCGAACTCCACGTTCTCCGCCACGGTCAGGTGTGGAAAGAGGGCCCCCTCCTGGAAGAGCATCCCCAGGGGGCGCTCCTCCGGGGGGACCCATGCGTCCGGCGCGGAGACCGTCCTCCCCGCGAGCCGGATGCTCCCCGCGTCGGGAGCCTCGAGCCCCGCGATCAGTCGCAGCAGGGTCGTCTTCCCGGAGCCGCTCTCGCCCACCACGGCCAGGATCTCGCCGGAGCCCGCCGTGAGGTCGACCTCGGCCAGGGCGACGGCATCGGACCCGGCGTACCGCTTCGTCAGGCCGCGGGCCTCGAGCATGGCCTCCTCCAGGTGCCGCTCAGCCACGTCGATCACCACCGTTCCCACCGTCCCCTTTCCCCCCACCCCCGGAGCCGCCGGGCACGAGCCGGTTCAGGAACGCCACCGGCAGGGTACCGGTGAGGATCAGGAGGAGGGCCGCGCTGGCCGACTCCGCGATCTGCTCGTCCATGGCCATCTGGAAGGCGGTGGTCGCCAGCGTGTCGAAGTCGAATGGGCGGAGGATCAGGGTCAGCGGGAGTTCCTTTACCACGTCCACGAAGACCAGGGTCCCCGCGGCGACCAGCGTGGTCCGGAGCAGCGGGAGGTCGACCCGGCGGAGCGCCTCCAGCGGCGCCGCCCCCAGCGTCCGCGCCGCGTCGTCGTGGATGCCGGCGACCCGGTCGAAGCCCGCGTCCACGGTGCTGAAGGCGATGGCCATGAAGCGCACGGCGTAGGCATACACCAGGGAGGCCGCCGTGGCCGAGAGCAGCACCCGGGTCGTCGCCCCCGCCGCCAGGGCGGTGACGTCGGCGAGGCCCCCGTCGAGCCACCGCACGAGGAGCAGGACGCCCACCGCGATCACGGCCCCGGGGATCGAGTATCCCAGCACCGCCACGCGGGAGAGGAGCTCGCCGGCCCGGGAGCGGCCCAGCCGCACGGCGTAGGCGATGAGCAGTCCGAGACCGACGCAGATCGCCGCTGCGGCCGCCGCCAGGCCGAAGGAGTTGAGCGTCAGTCCGAGGAAGCCGGCGTCCAGCACCTCGGGAGCCGTCCGCAGGGACCAGTAGCCGAGCTGGAGCACCGGAATCAGGAAGCCCAGGAGCACGGGAGCGGCGCACGCCGCCGTGGCCGCCCAGGCCCGGCCGCCCTCCAGGCGCCGGCGCCGCACCGGCCCGTCGCCGGCCCCCGACTCCCCGTACCGGGCGTCGCCCCGCTGCGCGCGCTCCAGCACGAGGAGCACCAGGACGATGAGGACCAGGACGCCGGAGAGCCGGAGCGCGGCGTCGAGGTCGCCGAGGCCGAACCACGCCCGGAAGATGCCCGAGGTGAAGGTCGGCACCCCGTAGTAGACCACGGCGCCGTAGTCGTTGAGCACCTCCATGAGCACCAGCGCCACGCCGGCGACCACCGCCGGCCGGGCCAGGGGCAGCCCGACGCGGACGAAGGTCCCGAGGTGGGAGCTCCCCAGCACCCGGGAGGCGTCGAGCAGGGCGGACGAGTGGCCGTGGAAGGAGGCCCGGGCCGTCAGGTAGACGTAGGGGTAGAGCACCAGGGCGAAGACCAGCACCAGCGGGCCCATGCCCATCACGTCCAGGTACAGGAACTCGTCCCGGAGGGCCGGGATCAGCGCCCGGGCGGCCGCCTGCAGGGGCCCGGTCACGTCGAACATGCCGGCGTAGGTGTAGGCCGCCACGAAGGCCGGGACGGCCAATGGCAGGATCAGCGCCCACTCGAACAGGGACCGGCCCGGGAAGGAGCAGGTCTCCACCAGCCACGCCGTGCCGGCTCCGAGCACCGCGGCCAGCAGCCCGACCGCCGGAACCAGCACGGCCGTGTTGAGCAGGTAGTCCCGGAGGACCGTATCGGCCAGATGCGACCAGGTGTCGCCGGCGGGGGCCAGGAGCCCGGCCCCCACCACCACCACGGGTGCCACCAGGACCGCCACCGCGACGGCCGCCGGCACCCCCCAGGCCGGGCGGGACCGCCGGATCCGCGCCCGGAGCCGCCGGAGGCGTTCGGCCGGGCTCACGCGCCGCCTACCGCCGGCCCGTCCGGTGAGCTACTGCCAACCCACCCGGTCGAAGATCCGCACCGCCCGGTCGTTCATCTCCCCCAGGACCGACAGGTTGAGCGTGTCCGCGCGGAACTCGCCCCAGGACCGGAGCAGCTCCGACGGCTCAACCTCCGGGTTCACCGGGTACTCCTGGTTCGCCCGGGCGAAGGTGCGCTGCGCCCCGGGGCTCGTGAGGAACTCCAGCAGGCGGACCGCGGCCTCCCGGTCGTCGGCGGCGGCGGTGACCCCGGCCCCGCTCACGTTCACGTGCGCCCCGCGGCCGTCCTGGTTGGGGAAGTGCACGCCGATGGCCTCGCCGACCCGCTGCTCCTCGGGGTCGTCGGAGGTCTTGAGCCGGGCCACGTAGTAGTGGTTCACGATGGCCAGGTCGCCGACCCCGGCTGCCACGGCCATGGCCTGGTCGGTGTCGCCGCCCTGCGGCGCCCGGGCCATGTTGTCCACGACCCCCTGCGCCCACTCCCGGGCGGTCTCCTCGCCGTGGTGGGCGATCAGCGAGGCCAACAGCGACTGGTTGTAGACGTTCTCCGAGGAGCGGACCAGGATCTCGCCCTCCCAGCGGTCGTCGGCCAGCTCCTCGTAGGTCGGGAGCTCGTCCCGGCTCACCCGGTCCCGGGCGTAAGCGACGATCCGCGCCCTGCGGGTGAGACCGTACCAGTAGCCCTCCGGGTGCCTCAGGTGATCCGGCACGCGGGCTTCCAGCGTGTCGGAGCTCACCGGCTGCAGCAGGCCCCGGGAGCGCGCCCGGTGCAGGCGGCCCGCGTCCACCGTGATCAGCACGTCGGCCGGGGTGCCCTCGCCCTCCGTGGCCAGCCGCGTGATGAGCTGGTCCGCCGAGCCCGTGACCACGTTGACCTCGATGCCCGTCCGCTCGGTGAACCGGTCGTACAGCTTCCGGTCCGACGGATAGTGCCGGTGGGAGTAGACGTCCACCACGGAGTCCCGGCCCGTGGCCTCCGCCCCGGCCTCTCCCGCGGCCTCCCCGGCCTGCTCTCCTCCGTCGCCTCCGCACGCCGCCAGGAGTGCCACGGCGGCGGCCGCCCCGGCACTGCCGTACGCACCGATGACAGCAACATGAACCA
>CAZFDK010000052.1:0-18225 GCA_964518305.1 uncultured Gemmatimonadota bacterium
AGACGAAGCGGGACCTGGCGGAGGCCCTCCGGGAGGACATCCGGAACTTCCGCGAGGAGAAGAACTGCGACCGGCTGGTGATGATCTGGTGCGGCTCCACCGAGGTGCACCTGGGCCACCACGAGGTCCACAGCACGCTGGACGATTTCGAGCGGGGCATGGAGCAGAACCACGAGAAGATCGCCCCCTCCATGCTGTACGCCTGGGCCTCCCTGAAGGAGGGGGTCCCCTTCGCCAACGGGGCGCCGAACCTGACGCAGGACGTACCGGCGCTGACACAGCTGGCGAGATCGAAGAACGTCCCCATCGCCGCCAAGGACTTCAAGACCGGACAGACCCTGCTCAAGACCATCATCGCCCCCGGGCTCAAGGCCCGCATGCTGGGTCTGGAGGGATGGTTCTCCACCAACATCCTCGGGAACCGCGACGGCGAGGTGCTGGACGACCCGGACAGCTTCAAGACCAAGGAGGAGTCGAAGCTCGGGGTCCTGGACTACATCCTCCAGCCGGACATGTACCCGGACCTGTACGAGGGACACGAGCACAAGGTGCGGATCAACTACTATCCGCCCCGGGGCGACAACAAGGAGGGATGGGACAACCTCGACATCTTCGGCTGGATGGGCTATCCCATGCAGATCAAGATCGACTTCCTGTGCCGGGACTCCATCCTGGCCGCGCCCATCGTCCTGGACCTGGCGCTCTTCCTGGACTTGGCCCAGCGGGCCGACATGGGCGGCATCCAGGAGTGGCTCTCCTTCTACTTCAAGAGCCCGCAGGTGAAGGAAGGCCTCTACCCCGAGCACGACATCTTCATCCAGCACTGGAAGCTGAAGAACACGCTGCGCTGGATGCGGGGCGAGGAGCAGATCACGCATCTGGGGACGGAGTATTACGGCGGATACAGCTGACGGGCTCTTCGTCGTCTTCGAGGGAGTCGAGGGGGCGGGGAAGTCCACCCACCTGGAGCTGCTGGGCGAGCACCTGGAGGAGCGGGGCGTTCAGCATCGGATCGTGCGGGAGCCGGGGGGGACGGAGGCCGGCGAGCGGATCCGCCGGGTCGTGCTGGACGCGGCCCTTGAAGTGACGCCGCGCACCGAGCTTCTGCTCATGCTGGCCGCGCGCGCCGAATTCGTCGACCGGCTCGTCCGTCCCGCCCTCAGCTGCGGGCAGGTGGTGCTGGCCGACCGGTACGAGATGTCCACGTTCGCCTATCAGGGCGTGGCGCGGAACATCGGGCTCGACCGCGTCCGGGAGCTGAACGACTTCGCCACCGGCGGGCTGAAGCCGGACGCCCTGGTCCTCCTGGAGGTGAGCGCGGAGACTGGGCGGCGACGTAAGGCCGGAGACATGGAGCGCGACCGGATGGAGCGGGAGGACGAGGGCTTCCACCGGTCGGTGGCCGACGCCTACCGCCGGCTGGCCGGGGAGCTCCCGGAGGAGCTCGCGCGCTCGCCCGACGGCCTGATACGTGTCCAGGCGGAGGACGGTCGGGACGAGGTACACCGCCGAATTCGCTCGGCACTCCACGGCCGGTGGCCGGAAACTTTCGGTCCGCCCACGGGTTAACGACGTTGGACCCTCAGATGCCTCGTCCGCCGACTTTCACTCCCATCACGGTACGGATATGAAGCTCGATCGCTCCTGGACCCCGGCTCTCGCCGTCGCCGTCATCGCCCTCATCAGCGGCGGTTGGCTCCTGCAGCAGGGAGACTCCCCGCGGTCGTCCGGCGACTATTCCGACGCGCGGCTGTTCGAGCAGGTCCACCACATCGTGTCACAGCGATACGTGGAGGACATGGAGTCGAGCGAGCTGTACCGCATGGCCATCGAGGGGATGCTCAGCGAGCTCGGCGATCCCCACACCACCTTCCTGGACTCCGCCGAGTACGCGGACCTGAAGCTGAACACCACCGGCAACTACGGCGGGCTGGGCATCAGGATCGAGTCCCAGGACAACTGGATCACCGTGGTCGACGTTCTTCCAGACACGCCGGCGGATCGCGTGGGGCTGCAGCCCGGCGATCGGATCATCGAGGTCAAGGGCGAGTCGGCGAAGGGCTGGTCTACCACCGACGCCGTGAAGGTGCTCCGGGGACCGAAGGGGAGCAGCGTCCACATCACGGTGGCCCGCGTCGGGGTGAACAAGCCCCTGGGCTTCGACATCACGCGCGGCGAGGTGGAGGTCGCATCCGTCCACTCCTTCATGCTCGACGGCGACGTGGGCTACGTGCGTCTGCTGCAGTTCAGCGAGAAGGCGCAGCGTGAGCTCGAGAGTGCCATCGGCAGCCTGAGGGAGGAGGGCGCCAGGTCGCTGGTCCTGGACCTCTCGGCGAACCCCGGCGGCCTGCTGGACCAGGGTGTGGCGGTGGCGGACCTCTTCCTGCCGGAGGGCATGAAGGTGGTCTCGACGAAGTCGCGGGTGAGCAACCAGAACGAGACCTACCGGACGCCCAACGCGGAGAAGTACGGAGACCTGCCGGTGGCGGTGGTCGTGAGCCGGTACAGCGCCAGCGCGTCGGAGATCGTGGCCGGGGCCCTGCAGGACCACGACCGGGCGGTGGTCGTGGGCAGCCGCACGTTCGGCAAGGGGTCGGTCCAGAGCCTCTTCGGGCTGGCCGGCGGCAACTACCTGAAAATGACGACCGCCCGGTGGTACACGCCCGTGGGTCGCTCCATCCAGCGCGACCGGAGCGAGGACTCACAGATGTCCGATCTCATGGCGAACACGGTCTCGGTGAGCGGGAACGCCATCAGCACGGCCAGTACCGACACCGCCCAGCAGCAGGTGTACCACACCGAGTCGGGCCGAGCGGTCTACGGAGGCGGCGGCATCACGCCCGATCTCCTCGTGAGCACCGACACGCTGACCCAGCCGGAGCAGGAGTTCCGTCAGGAGCTCTCCCAGTCCGGCGTGATCCTGGACAACGCGGCGTTTCAGTTCGGCGTGGAGTGGGCGAGGGAGCACGACCTGTCACCGGACTTCGAGCTCACCGCCGAGATGCGCGACGCCTTCTACCAGCGCCTTGTCGAGGAGCACGGCGTCGAGATGGACCGGGAGCTGTATGACCGGGCGCAGGGCTGGGTCGACTGGAACCTGAGCCTTCAGATCGCCAGCGCGGCCTTCGGGCCGGAGGCCCGCCTCCGGCAGCGCGTGGCGTCGGACCGTCCGATTCAGCGCGCCGCGTCGCTGCTGCGGCGTGCGAACACGCCGGACGAGGTGATCACGCTGGCGGAGGCGGAGAAGGAAAGTCGCGGGCCCTCCGGGGAGGACCGATCCTCCGAGGGCGGCCGCGAGCAGTAGCGGGCGGCTAGCTCACGCCGCCGGGGCGGGGTCGCGGTCAGCGCGCGCTTGACGATCGAGAACCCTTTCACCCCGTCCCGCTGACTCCCGGTCGCTCCGTCCCCGCCCGGTCTCCCCGTCACCTGATCCTCTTCGGGAAGGTTCCGGAGGCGGGGACCACCAAGACCCGGCTCGCCCCCGCCCTCGGATCGGCGGGGGCCGCCCGGCTCTACGGCGCCTTCCTGGACGACACGGTCCGGCGCACGTCCGCCGTCGAGGCCGAGCGTCGGAGCCTGTGGCTGGCCGGTGGCGACGGGGGACGCGAGCGAGTCGAGGAGCGCCACGGCGGCCTGGAGGTCCATCCGCAGCGGGGAGGCGACCTCGGGGAGCGGATGGCCCGGGCCATGGAGGAGGCCTTCAGCCGGGGCGCCGGACGGGCGCTCATCGTGGGCACCGACCACCCGACCCTGCCCGCGGATCGCCTGGAACGGGCCTTCCGCCTCCTCTCGTCGGTGGACCTGGTGCTGGGGCCCAGCGACGATGGGGGCTACTACGCCGTCGGCCTGCGGCGGGGAGCATGGCCCGACGCCGCCGACCTCTTCCGCGGCGTGCCGTGGTCCACGGCCCGCGTCCTCGAGGTGACCCGGGCCAGGGCGGAGGCCCTCGGCCTGTCGCGCCGGGAGCTGGCTGAGTGGTACGACGTGGACCGGCCGTCCGAGCTGGAGCGGCTCCGCAGGGACGCGGAGGACGACAGCCGAAGCCTTCGGGTGCTCCGGGCGCTGGAGTCCGATTCGTGACGCCGGCGGGGGAGCCGGAGAGCCCGGAGAACCGCACCGGCCTTCTCCGGGCCGCGCCGGTGCTCGGGCTGGCGCTCTTCGGCGTCTCGTGGTCGGCCGTCCTGGTCCGGCTGGCGGCGGCCCCGGCGGCGTCGGTGGCGTTCTGGCGCCTGCTGCTCTCCGTCCTCGTGTTGCTGCCCCTCTTCGCCCATCGCCGCAGCTGGCGCCACTACCGCGGCCTCCCGGCGCGGACGTGGGCCTGGGTGGCCGGCGCCGCGGTGGCCCTGGCCCTCCACTTCATCCTGTGGTTCGTCTCGCTGGAATACACGAGCGTGGCCAGCTCCACGGTGCTCGTGTCCGCTCATCCCCTCTTCGTGGGCCTGCTCTCCGCCCGCTGGCTGCGGGAGCCCCCGGGGACCGGGGAGTGGACGGGGATGCTCGTGGCGGTGGGGGGCGCCGTACTCATTGGATGGGGAGACTTCGCCGCCGGCCCGATGCCGCTCCTGGGGGACGCGCTGGCCCTGCTGGCGGCCCTGTGCGGCGCCGCCTACTTCGTGGCGGGACGGCGTCTGCGGCCGCGGCTCGGTATCTGGAGCTACGTGGGGCCGGTGTACGCCCTGTCCGGGGCGCTCACGGCGGTCTTCATGCTCCTCCGGGGACATCCCTTCACCGGCTGGGGTAGCGGCACGTGGGCCGCCCTGGCCGGGCTGGCCGTCGGGCCCATGCTCCTGGGGCACACCGGCTTCAACTGGGCCCTGAAGCACGTCCGGGCCTACGTCGTCAGCCTGGTCATGCTGCTGGAGCCGGTGGGGGCGACGCTCCTGGCAGTGTGGGCGCTGGGGTCGAAGGAGATTCCCGGCGCCCATACGTTCCTGGGCGGCGCGCTCACGCTCCTCGGCGTGGGACTCTCCCTCCGGGCACGGGCCCGCTCCCGGAGGGCCGGGTCGGAATCCGCGGCGGGCCGCGAATCGGCGGCGAATCGAGGGGGTCGCGACTGACGATACCCAGGAGCTGGGTTCACCTGGTGCGCGGGGACGAGGTGGAGTCCAGCCACCGCGTACACGGTGTCGTGGTGGGCCTCCAGGACGGGGAGGTGCGGTGCGGCGAGCCCGATCTGCTGGCCTACTGGCGCTCGTCGGCCAAGCCCTTCCAGGCGCTCCCGGTGGTTGAGGAGGGAGCCGCCGAGCGGTTCGACTTCGACGCCGGGGACCTGGCGCTGTGCTGCGCGTCCCACGCCGGGAGCGCCGCGCACGTTTCGCGGGTGCGCGACCTCCTGGAGCGGATCGGCCTCTCCCCTTCGGCGCTGGCCTGCGGAGCCCACCGGCCGTACGACGAGGACGCCGCCCGGGCGCTGGAGCGGGCCGGCGAGGACTTCGCCCCGATCCACAACAACTGCTCCGGGAAGCACGCCGGCATGCTCGCGCTGGCGGTCCACGCCGGCGATCCCGTGGAGGGATATCTCGGCTACGAGCACCCGGTGCAGGCCCGGTACCGGGAGAGCCTCTCCCGCTGGCTGGACGTGGACCCGGATCGGCTCGGCTGGGCCACGGACGGCTGCGGCGTCCCGACCCCCTACCTCTCGCTCCGCCAGATGGCCCGGGCCTACGGGCGGCTCGTCCGCGCGGCAGGGGAGGGCGACGATTCGGCGTCCGCCGTTGCGGATGCGATGACGCGGCACCCCGAGCTTGTGGCCGGGGAGGGCCGACTCACCACGCGGCTGCTCCGTGCCGGCGAGGGAGAGATTCTGGCCAAGGAGGGGGCGGAGGGCGTGCTCTGTCTGGCGGGCCTCGAGCGAGGATGGGGCATGGCGCTCAAGGTGCTCGACGGCTCGAAGCGGGCCATGGGGCCGGCCGCGGCGGAGCTGCTCCACCGCCTGGAGCTGGTGAGTCCGGCGGCGCTGGAGCGTCTGGACGAGGAGCGCGACCGGGACGTGCACAACACGCGGGACGACACGGTGGGACGGCTCCGGGCCGAGATGTCCGTCCGCAGCGGGCACGTGGCCGGTCGGGTGTGAGGACGGGTGTGAGGCCATGAGTGGCTCGGCGGCGCTGGCGGAGCTGTCGGCGGGACTCGCCGGGGGGGACGCCGACGAGCTGGAGCCGCTTCTCCGAAGCGCGGCGGAGGCGGCTGGTCCCGTTGCGGTGGAGGAGGCGATCCTCCAATCCCACCTCTTCCTCGGCTTCCCGGCCGCCCTGCGGGGAATGCGAATCTGGCGGCGAATGCGGGAGGACGCCGGAGCGTCGGGGGAGGCCGCTCCCGTCGAGGCGGACCGTCGGTCCGGGGAATGGGAAGACAGGGGGGAAGAGGTCTGCCGGCGGGTGTACGGCTCGGCCTACGGCGAGCTCCGGCGCAACGTGGGACGGCTCCACCCGGACCTGGACGCGTGGATGATCAGGGACGGGTACGGGAAGGTCCTGGCACGAACGGGGCTGGATCTGGCCGCGCGGGAGTTGTGTATCGTGGCCACCCTCGCCGCCGACGGATCGCCCCGGCAGACGCTCCACTCCCATCTCCGAGGCGCGCTGCGGGCCGGCGCCGGACCGGCCGAGGTGGAGGAGGCGCTGGAGGCGGGCCTGGCGAAGAGGCCGGATACCGGTGAGGCCGATCGAACCCGGGAGCTGTGGCGCCGGGTTCGGGAGCGCGCGACGAGCGACGAGAGCAGGCCGGGCTGACCCGGCCACCCGACACCCGACCACCCGCTGGAGAACACGGAACGACCATGTTCATCGATCAGGCCACGATCCGCGTGGAGGCCGGCGACGGCGGGGACGGAGCCTCTGCGTTCCGCCGCGAAAAGGGCGAGCCGCGGGGCGGTCCCAGCGGCGGCGACGGCGGCCACGGTGGAGATGTCATCCTCGTGGCGGACCCCAACCTGGAGACCCTGCTGGACTTCAGCTACAGGGAGCGGTACGAGGCCGAGCGTGGCGGCCACGGAGGCGGAAGCAAGAAGCGGGGGAAGGACGGCGACGACCTCGTGCTGCCCGTGCCCCTGGGCACCGTGGTCCGTGATGCCGACGAGGGTGAGCGCATCGGCGAGCTCCTGGAGGAGGGCGACCGGCTGGTGGTGGCGGAGGGCGGCCGCGGGGGACGCGGCAACGCCTCCTTCGCGACGCCGACGCGCCAGGCGCCCCGTAAGCGGGAGCCCGGCGAGGACGGCGAGGAGCGTCGCATCGAGCTGGAACTCAAGCTCATCGCCGATGTCGGCCTGGTCGGAAAGCCGAACGCCGGCAAGTCGACGCTCCTGTCGGCGGTCTCCGCCGCCCGACCCAAGGTGGCGGACTATCCGTTCACCACGGTGCAGCCGAACCTGGGCGTGGTTCAGGTCGCCCCGGCACGGAGCTTCGTCATCGCCGACATCCCCGGGCTCATCGAGGGGGCCCACACCGGAAAGGGACTCGGGGCCCAGTTCCTCCGCCACATCGAACGGACCCGCACGCTGGCGCTGGTCGTCCCGGTGGACGCCGATGATCCGCAGGCGGAGTACGAGCTCCTCCGCGAGGAGCTCCGCTCCCACGACGTCGCCCTTGCCCAGCTCCCCCACTGCGTCCTGATCTCCAAGATGGACCTGGTGCCTCCGGACGAAGGACCGCCGGAGGTCGACGCGCCCGAGGCATGGGGGGTGCTCCCCATCTCGGCGGTGACCGGGCGCGGCATCGACGACCTGAAGGAGGCGCTCTGGAAGCGGGTGCAGGAGGAGAAAGAACGCCGCTCCGACGAAGAGGAGCCGTTCGAGGGGCTCGAGGAGTGGACGCCCTGAGCGGAGGGGCGCGGTCCGCCGGTGCCGGGCCGGAGGCGAAGCCTGGTCCCGGGCCCGACCCGGAGCTCGAGTTTCCCGGAGACGACCGGGAGCTGCTGGCCGCCATGGCCCTGGCCAGTGGGACTCACCGCGTGGCGCTGGAGCGGCTGCGATGCGTGCTCGATCGGGTGGGATCCGCCGCGGCCCTGGTGGAGGACGGAGCCGGTCGTGTGGCGTGGCGGGCCTGTCTGCAGCCCGACGAGCGGAAGGCACTCCGAAATCTGGAGCCGACCACCGCCGATCGCCTTGCGGAGCTGCGGGAACGGGGGATCAGGGTCGTCTCCTATCGCGGCCCGGGCTATCCCCGTCGCCTGACCCACCTGCATCAGCCGCCCCCGGCCCTCTTCCTGCAAGGACCGGTGGAGCTCGGGGATCGCTCGGTGGCGGTGGTCGGGACCCGTTCGGCCACCTCCTACGGCCGCCGGGCGGCCCGGGACCTGGCCGGCGATCTGGCCCGCGCGGGATGGGTCGTGGTCAGCGGCCTGGCCCGCGGGATCGACACGGCGGCTCACCGCGCCGCCCTCGACGCGGGAGGGAAGACGGCCGCGGTGCTGGGTTCGGGCCTGGACCACAGGTATCCGGCCTCCAACCGCGGCCTGTACGACCGTCTGACGGAGAGCGGGGTGCTGGTGACGGAGTTTCCCCCCGAACAGCCTCCGCAGAAGTGGACGTTCCCGAAGCGAAACCGGATCATCGCCGCCCTGTCGGCCGGCGTGGTGGTCGTGCAGGCCCCCGCCCGGAGCGGGGCGCTCATCACGGCCGACCAGGCCCTGGAGCTGGGCCGCGAGGTCTTCGCGGTGCCCGGCCCCGTGGGGACGCCGGCGAGCGAAGGCACGCATCAGCTCCTCCGCTCCGGGGCCCCCCTGGCGGCGCGGGCCCGAGACGTGCTCGAGGTGCTGGGGGAGGGCCGCCCCGGCATCCCGGACGATTCCGGCGGATCGCCTCAGCGGGCTCTGGAAGCGGAGATCCGGTCCGCGGTGGATCCGGAGGCGAGCGACCTGCGCGACGTGTGGGACGCCCTCCTCGGCGGCGCCGAGACGCTGGACGACCTGGGGGAAGCCTCGGATCTTCCCGCGGGCCGCCTGCTGGCACTGCTCACCGAGCTGGAGCTGAGCGGTCGCGTGCGGAGCCTGGGGGGCGATCGCTACGAGCCGGTTCCGCTGGTCTCACGGTGACCGCGGAGCTGCTGCGGGAGGGGCGGGCGTCTCCCGAGCTCCGTCTTCCTCCGCCGCGGGCTCTCTACGTCCATTTCCCGTTCTGTCCCCACCGGTGCCACTACTGCGACTACGCTGCGCGCGGGACGGCCCGACCGCCGGTGGAGGACTGGCTGGACGCAATCGCCGCGGAGGTGCGCGCGCGGTGCGATCGCCCGGAGTGGGACCGTCGGCCGGTGCTGGAGACCATCTACGTGGGAGGAGGAACGCCGTCCCTCTTCGGTGCAGCCGGCGTGGAGGCGCTGGCGGACCGCCTGGGTCGGCACTTCCGCTGGGAGTCGGGGGACGTGGAGTGGACGGTGGAGGCGAACCCGGAGTCGCTGGACGCCGCCGTGGCCCGCCGGTGGCGGCGGGCGGGCGTGAGCCGAATCACCGTGGGGGTCCAGTCCTTCCGGGAGCGGTCCCTGGACTGGCTGGGTCGTCTGCACAGTCCGGCCGGGGCCCGACGTGCCCTGGAGGTGGCGCGCCAGGCGGACGTTCGCGACGTGAACGCCGATCTCATGTACGGCCTCCCGGAGGAGGCCGGCGGGCCGGGGGCCGTGGAAGACGCCCGCGAGCTGGCAAAGCGGGGCGTCGAGCACGTGAGCCTCTACGGTCTGGAGGCCTCGCCCGGGACCCATCTGGGCCGGTGGGTGGAGAGCGGGCTGGTTTCGATGCCGGAGACCGACTCGGAGGGACGGGCGTTCCTGGAGATCTCACGAGTCCTGCGGGAGGCGGGCTACGGCCACTACGAGATCAGCAACCTCGCCCGCCCCGGACACGAGTCCCGCCACAACCGGGCGACCTGGGACGGAACGCCGTACCTGGGCCTGGGGCCGTCGGCTCACAGTTTCCTCCCGCCACTCCGCCTCCGGAACGAGCGCCGATGGGCGGCGTATCGCAACGCGGTCCGACGGCAGCGCGGACCCGTGGCGGAGGCCGAGCGGCGGGGCGAGGAGAGCCGCGACCTGGAACGAATCTGGCTCTCGATGCGCCGACGGTCGGGCTTTCCCGCCGACGATCCCCTCCTGGAGAGAATCGAGCGACGGGCCGGAGACGAGCTCCGGGAGTGGGACGATCGGGGATGGATCCGCCGGGACGACGGGGGGCTCTCCCCGACTCCCGCGGGCTGGCTCCACCTCGACGATCTCGTGGCCACCCTCGCCACCCGCCTCGAACGCTGATGACCGAACTCAGGTGACCAAGATGGCCGAGAACTACTACGAGCTTCTGGGCGTCTCCCGTGACGCCGACGAGGAAGAAATCAAGAAGGCGTACCGGAAGCTCGCCATGGAGTACCATCCGGATCGGAGCGACCACGACGACGCCGAGCAGAAGTTCAAGAAGATCACCGAGGCGTACGAGGTCCTCCGCGACCCGGAGAAGCGAAAGATGTACGACCAGTTCGGCGAGGCCGGGGTGAAGCAGGGAGCCAGCCGCGGCGGCGGTCGCGGCGGTCCCCAGGGATTCGGCGGCTTCGACTTCAGCGACGCCTTCGAGGTCTTCATGAACGAGTTCGGCGTCGGCGGCGGCTTCGGCGGCCGTGGCGGACGCTCGTCCCGCGGAGGACGGTCCGAGCGCGGGCCCGACCAGAAGGTCTCGGTGAGCCTCACGCTGGAGGAGGCCGCGAAAGGCGCGGAGCGTGAGGTTCGCGTCAACCGCCTGGACCGCTGCGAGCGCTGTGAGGGGAGCGGGGCCGAGCCCGGCTCCTCGCCCACCACCTGCTCCACCTGCAACGGCCGCGGCGAGGTGCGGCAGAGCCGGCGCTCCATGCTGGGACAGATGGTCAGCGTGCAGCCCTGTCCCGACTGCAGGGGCCAGGGAGAGATCATCGAGGAGCGGTGCACCGAGTGCCGGGGCGAGGGACGCGTCCGGAACGAGCGGACCCTGGAGATCGAGATCCCCGCCGGTGTCTCCTCGGACGATTACCTGAAGCTTCGGGGGCAGGGCAGCGTGGGCCCGAAGGGGAACCCGCGCGGGCACCTGGTCGTGGAGCTCGACGTGGAGCCGGATCCCCGCTTCACCCGGGACGGGGACGACCTGATCCACGAGCTGGCCATCACGTTCGGCCAGGCGGCCCTGGGCGACACGGTCCAGGTGCCCACCATCGACGGAACCGCCGAAGTGGAGATCCCCGGCGGTGTACAGAGCGGCCAGAAGCTCCGGCTCGATGGCCGCGGCATGCCGCGTCTCCGCGGAGGCGGCCGGGGGGACGAGATCGTCCGGGTCCGCCTGTGGACGCCCTCCGACCTGACCGATGCGCAGCGGCAGGCCCTGGAGGAGCTGCGTCGGGTCGAGGACGATCCCCCGCCCCCGGATCAGAGGGAGGCCGGCCTGTGGGAGAAGATGAAGCGGGCCTTCACGGCGTAAGATCGAGAAAGGCCTGCCAGAATAGGATTTTGACGCTTCGTGCTCCCCTGCAGGACACGTCGCAGGACACGAGATGTAGCCACGCGCGCTACGCGGTTACTACGCAGTTAGCCTGTCGGTTTCCTCGATAGCACCAACGTGGCATGTTGAGGGCTCATGATATGGGGTTTCCTCCAGCCACCGCTGGACCGCATCTGCGAGGAATGGGTGGACGATCTCTTGTCCGACCATGACTGGGAGCGCCATGACGACCAACCCCAGTCCGGTGAGGCGCAGGGGTTCCGTGTTGAGTCTGAGATCAAGTCCGATTTGTTGTGTACGTAGCGCCTCCCGCCGGTTGGGCTGATCGCATCAGGCGGCGGCCTGAGCGGCGGGTGTGTTGGGCTCGTAGTTCTCTTTCCACTCGAAGTATTCGTCCATCTTCAAATAGCGCCGGCCGGTGCTCCACTCCTCGTGCCGCTCGGCGAGGAAGGCGCCCAGCAGCCGCCAGGCGCTCTCCTCGGACGGGAAGATCCGGATCTCTTTCTCTCGGCGGCGAACCTCCTCGATGAGCCGCTCCAGGGCGTTGGTGGTCCGTAGCCGCCGGCGGTACTTCCGGGGCAGCCGCAGGACGGCCGTGGCGTCCTCCAGCCCCTCTTCCAGGGTGTCGAGGGCCCGGTCGGCTTTTCCCTCGAGCTCCTCGGCCAGCTCCCGGAACTCGCCCCGGGCCTCGGTCGGGCTCTCCGCCTCCAGCACCCGGTCCAGGCCGCGGCTCATCGCCTCCTTCCACTCGCCCGGCGTCTTGTCGAGGATGTTCCGCCGGAAGTGGGTCTCCCGTCTCTGCCAGCTCGCCCCCTGGAAGCAGCGGTGCAGCGCGTCGGTGAGGCCCTCATGGGCGTCGGAGACGACCAGCTCCACACCCTCCAGTCCCCGAGCCTTGAGCCAGCGGAAGGTCTCGAGCCATCCCTGTTCGCTCTCGGAGTTCGCGATCCGCACGCCCAGGATCTCCCGATAGCCGGCCTCGTTCACGCCGACCGCGATCAGGGCGCTGGTCGACCTCACTGCGCCCTGCCGACGCACCTTGATGTGCATGGCGTCCACCAGCACGAAGGGGTAGGCCGTCCCCTCCAGTGACCGCTCGTTCCAGGCGGTGACCTGCTCGGCGAGCCCTTTGGCCAGCTCACTCACCGTCGATTTCGAGAACTCCCGGCCACAAAGCTCCGTGGTACTGTTCTTCACCTTCCGCGTCGAGACGCCGTTCACGACCATCTCCATGAGAGCCAGCACCAGGGCGTTCTCCGACCGCTGGTAGCGCTCGAACAGCTCCGTGCTGAAGCTTCCGTCCCGGGAGCGGGGCACCCGCAGCTCCAGGGTCCCCACCCGCGGCGTCAGACAGCGCTCGTAGTGACCGTTTCGCCACCCGCTCCGGGCCTCCGTGCGTTCGTGCCGGTCCGCCCCCAGATGGTCGCTGATCTCGGGCTCCAGCATCTGGTTGCAGATCTCCTCCAGCAGCCGGGCCAGCGGCCGGTCGCTCTGAAACAGCCCTTGGAGTTGCTCCTCGTCGACGGTAATTTCCACGGCGGCCATCGTTTCTCCCGTGTCGGTTGGTGAAGCTTTCTCACTCACTCACTTCCCAACCTATGCGGGAGGCGATGGCCTTTTGTCATGCCACCAGGCCGGTCACCCGATCCGGCCTTCTACACAACTTTTCGGACTCGACTCAACCTGTGAACCGGAATCAACTGGATCGACTACCCGCCGCTCAGGCCGCCTGAGCGCGGTGAGCCCAACCGGCGGGAGGCGTTACTTACACAACAAATCGGACTTGATCCGAATCGGTTGGCTCAACAACCTCCGTCTAATTCAGGCCCGTGTCACGCAAGACTCGGTATTTGAGTGTCACTGTGGAGGACGAAGAGCGCGACCCCACGGCAAGTTGTGTCCCGGAGCTCGTGGAATCGGGCTGAGGAGAGGAGACCGGTCGGCCTGCACCTGTTCGCCCCGGTGACTCACCGGCGTCAGCAGCGTCGGGTCCATCCGCCCGACCCGTGCCGGGTACTCGGGGCCGGCCCGGTCCCGGACCCTGGCTCCGTCTCCCTGCGAGAGCTCGACCCTCATCGTCCGCCGGAGGACGCTTGAGTACCGTGGACGCTGTCGATCCGGGCGGCCGTAACGACGACCGGCGGCTGGTGCTACTTACCGGCGCCACGGGCTACGTCGGCGGCCGTCTCCTGTCGAAGCTCGAGGCCCGCAGCGACCTTCGCGTCCGTTGCCTCACCCGGCGTCGGGAGAGCCTCCGGGGGCGCGTCTCTGCCGAGACGCAGGTGGTGGAGGCCGATCTGATGGACCCCGAAACGCTGGGCCCGGCCCTGAAGGAAGTGGACGCTGCGTACTACCTGATCCACTCCATGGGTGAAGGCGAGGAGTTCGAGGAGATGGACCGCCAGGCCGCCGAGAACTTCGCGGCGGCGGCGAGGTCGACGGACGTCGGACGAATCGTCTACCTAGGCGGCCTCGGGGAGGGGCCGGATCTGTCCCGGCACCTACGCAGCCGACAGGAAGTAGGCCGCATCCTGCGGGAATCCGGCGTTCCGACCTACGAGTTCCGAGCTTCCCTCGTCATCGGCTCCGGGAGCCTGTCCTACGAGATGATCCGCACCCTGGTGGAGCGTCTTCCCGTGATGCTCCTGCCGCGGTGGATGCGCGAGAAGACCCAGCCCATCGCCGTCGATGACGTCCTGGCGTATCTCCTTCGTGCCCTGGATGGCGACACCGAGGAGTCACGAGTCTACCAGATCGGTGGCGCCGACACGGTCCTGTACGAGGGAATCATGCGGGAGTACGCCCGGCAGCGCGGCCTGCGCCGGCTCCTGATCACCGTCCCCGTCCTCACGCCCTGGCTGTCGTCTCTGTGGCTCGGCCTCGTTACGCTTCTCTACTCCCCGATTGGGCGCAAGCTCGCCACCAGTCTCATTCACGAGACCGTAGTCACGGATCGCTCCGCGGAAGAGCGTTTTGAGGTCGACCCGCGCGGCATCGCGAAGGCGATCCGGCACACCCGGAACAACGAGGACCGTGAATTCGCCGACACGCGGTGGTCCGACGTCCTGTCGGCCGCCAACGAGCTCCCCTCCTGGGGTGGTCAGCAGTTCGGGAATCGGTTCGTGGACTCCCGGACCGAGAAGGTTCCGGTGCGGCCGGCACAGGCCTTCGCTTCCATCCGACAGATCGGCGGGAGCACCGGCTGGTACTTCGGCGATTCCCCGTGGAGCCTTCGTGGCCTCCTCGAGGACCTGGTCGGCAGCTCGGGGCTCCGGCGCGGTCGGGGCGACCCTGAGCAGCTCCAGCCCGGTGACATGGTGGATGTCTGGCGGGTCGAGCGCATGGAGCCGAGCCGCCTCCTCCGGCTCCGGGCGGAAATGTGGCTCCCCGGGCGGGCGTGGCTCCAGTTCGAGGTGGATCCCGGGAGCCGGGGAGAGGACAACTCTCCGGCCGGCTCCGTCATCCGCCAGACCGCGATCTTCGACCCCCGCGGTCTCGCGGGACTTCTCTACTGGTACGGGCTGTATCCGCTCCACTCTTTCGTATTCCGAGGGATCCTGCGCGGCATCTGCCGGGAGGCGCGTCCCGGCTGACTCGCGGTCCGTGAAGCTCCCGCTCCGCCCGCACGCTGGGGGCGTCGGCCGACGCGGAGGTGCCGGGCACCAACCACGCTGGATGTGGCCCTTCACGGCCGGATTCGCATGATCCCACAGCACCGGGCGGACGGAATCGACCCGGGCCTGTGCTCAGGTTCTTTCCTCCTCGTCGGTGAGCAGCAGGTAGCGAGCGGCCTCCCGCCGGTTGGCCACCTCCAGCTTCTCGAGGATGTTGTGCACGTGGAACTTTACGGTGCTCACCTCGATGTGGAGCCGGTCGGCGATCTCCCGGTTGCTCAGCCTCTCTCCCAGCCACGTCAGCACTTCTCGCTCCCGGGAGGTGAGCCGGTCCAGCCGCCCGACCTTCAGCCCCTTCTGCTGGCACAGGTGGGCGAGGTCGGCCAACCGGTCGGTGACTTGGAAGGCGACGTCGGGCTCGAGGGGCAGGCGGTCCGCGAGGACGGCCCGGAGCGTTGCGTCCAGGTCCTCCATGCCCTCGTCCTCGAGCACGTAGCCCGTCGCCCCGGCCTCCAGGAACTCCAGGACGACGGAGCGGTCGGCCAGCCCCACGACCACCAGGGCGGTGTCGTAGTCGGAGTCCCGCAGGCGACGCGCGAGACGGAGGGCTCCGTCGTCCGGGACGTGCCGGGAGGCGACCAGCAGGTCCGGTCTCCGGCGCTCGAGCCCTTCCGTGGCCTCCTCCAGGGAGGACGCGGCCCCGACCAGCTCCACGTAGTCGAGCTCCGACAACGGCCCGGCCATGAGGTCGGAGCGCATCTCGCTCCGCTCGTACAGGAGCAGGGACGCGCTGGGCGAGCCGTCGCGTGGAGAGCCTACCATCGGGGGCGTTCCCCGATCATTCCGCCGTGCTGGTGGCGGCCGCGAGGATCGTCCGGATCTCGGCGGCCGTGATCTCCCCCCCGCCGTCCCCGAAGGCCTCCAGCATGGCGCGGTACTCGGAGAGTCGGGGTCCGTCGGCCGGCCGCCCCCGACCGTCCACCTCCAGGTCGCGGTACTCGCCGAGGCTCTCCCGAATGAAGCTGACGTAGGTCACGAGCCCGGTCTCGTCGTCGGGGTCGAAGCCCGGAAAGCGAAGCCGCTCTTCGTCCACCGCCCGGGTCTGCTCGAGCTGCCGATTCGAGCTCTGGAGCTCGTGGTACATGTAGAGGACGTCCCGGACTTCGTCGCACTCGTCCTCGGACAGCTCCTCCGAGAAGGACTCCGTGAGACGGTAGTATTCGCCCTTGAGGCCCCGCCGGAGGATCTCCGCGAATTCCCACCAGGTCGGGTCGCTCTCCGCGGCGGCGAGACTCCGGAAGTGGCTCCACAGGGTCAGCCGCTGCTGCTCGGTCAGATCCATCGCCCGTCCTCACGTCTGGAGGCCTGGGCTCGTCGCGTCCGTCGGTTCGGGGGCCGCGGTCGGCGGCAGCGCTCGCTGCCCCCCTTCGCGGCCCGTATGAATACCCTCTCTCCCGCCTGACGGTCGCCGGATCGGGGCCTGGCCGGGCCCTGGGCCCGAGACCCCCCTGAATCCCCACCCCGAGTCCCCATCTCGGACAGTGGCGGAGCAGGTGACACGCCGCCTGATTGAACGCACAGGAGGTGGAAGTCGAATATCAGGCCGATCCCCCCACCAAGGAGGCGCCGGATGGCTCTCACGAGAGCCACCGACCGTGCCGATCCGTTCGCGGAAGTTCCGGAGAGCCTGGCCAGGACGTCCGTCGGTGACGAGGTGCTCATCGAGGGCATTGTCTGTGACCTGGTGAGGACCCTGTGCGAGGACCGGGGGATTCAGGTCGGAGACCGCCTCCGGGTGCAGTGCTGTGAGGGCAAGAGCGTGGTCGTCCGGAACGTGAAAGGACGCTCGGTCCGGATTCCCGCCTCCTACACCACGCTCGTGCGGATCAGGCACATCCCCGAGGAATTCAAGCAGGCGCTGGCGGCCGGCGAGTGAGCTGCATGTTCGCCCGTCGGTGCGTCTCTTCCTCGATCTGCGGTTCGTGAAAACAATAGCCGGCCGGTCGGATCTCGGCCAGCCATTACTGGGGGCGGTTCCGGTTCAGGGGCGCACCTCGGTCACTATCGACGACGAGGACCGAGACGCCACGTGGAAACAGGGCGTAGGGATCTACGGCGCAGGGCACGACTTCGGGAAAGGCGACACCGTGGAGATCGAGGGCGAGCCGCACCGCGTGGTGGAGATGCGGCGGATGCACATGGAGGCGGAGGCGGTGACGTTGATTGTGAAGGCGGCGAGCCTGTCCGAGTAGAGGTTTTGGGGTGCTGGTGGTGAAAGTGGTGGAGGTGTGGGGTTAGGTTAGCTTTAGGTGTCCGGCGGCTCCCCCAACTGACGGGCCAAGAAGTCAATCACAGACTTCGCGTCGGAAAACTCCTTCATCTCCGGCCAGTCATCCCCCGAATACGTATAGTCACCGCCCCATATGCCGGCGATCTTGTACGATTCTGAGAAATCTATCGGAACGTTTTCTCCGTTTCCGCTTGGGCGTCCACCGTCAAACTGAAACCAGTAGCGGGCGGTACCCTGGACCACATCAAACTTGATCCGCCTGGCCGGCTTGCCTTCTTCGGTGATGACCTCGAATTGAATCTCTTGCAGCTCCCCGTCAGGCGAATCGCCCTTCCTTGTCCAGTTGCCGACTAACCCTAGTTCGCCGGCGTAACCCACCGTATCTGCTAACGCCTCAAAACGGTCCTCTGCGGTCGCCACGATCAGTCCCCGAACTGAAGTCACGACTCCACGACGCCCACCAACGTACCGGACCGCCGCGGGCCGTGAAGTGCGCTGCGGCCGCATGCGCTGCAGCGCATGCGGGGGAGGAGCCTTCCAGCCGCCGCCCTGGCGGACCCCCTATTCGCAGGACACATCAGGACACATTGGCGGCAAATAGCGGCAATCAGCGGAAAAATGGAGCCGTCCTTCCCCGCCCCGAACCTCTCAGCAGTAGCGTGCTGTAAGGATCGGAAGCCGACGGAAAACCGGCCGCTGGAAGCGGGCCTTCACGGCGTGAATAGTCGATAAATTCGCCAGCATACTGGTCTCACGCCGCACGTCTCCTCGCAGGACACATCGCAGTACGCGTGAAGCGGTAAAACTGGCCTTGCGAGCCACTTGGTGCGGAGCGGTCACGGAGATCGTGCGGCCGCAAGCGGGCCGCTGTGGCCGTGGCCC
>CAZFDK010000053.1:0-441 GCA_964518305.1 uncultured Gemmatimonadota bacterium
AGCCGTGGAGTCGGTGGAGCGGACGGACCGGGACCTCCCGCTGAAGTGGGTCGCCGCCGGCGCCCTGGCCGTGGCCGTGGTCCTGGACGTGGTGCCCACGGTGCCCGTCAACTTCGTCTCCGCCCTCCTCATCGTAATCTTCGCCTTCTTCTTCGTCACCGTCTCCTCCCGCATCGTCGGCCTCATCGGCTCCAGCTCGAACCCGGTGAGCGGGATGACCATCGCCACCCTCATCGCCACGGCGCTGATCTTCGTCGCCCTGGGGATGGACGACGTCGAGGGGGCCCGCGTCTCCGTCCTGGCGGTGGGGGCCGTGGTGTGCATCGCCGCCGCCGTGGCCGGCGACACCTCCCAGGACCTGAAGACCGGCTTCCTGGTGGGGGCCACCCCGGCCAAGCAGCAGATCGGCGAGATGATCGGCGTGGTCACCTCGGCCGCCGT
>CAZFDK010000053.1:531-17142 GCA_964518305.1 uncultured Gemmatimonadota bacterium
CTACCGGCGCCGCAGGCCACCCTCATGAGCCTGGTCATCGAGGGGGTCCTGGAGGCCGACCTGCCGTGGACCTTCGTGCTCATCGGCGTGGGGCTGGCCGCCTTCGTGGAGCACGCGCTGAAGCTGCCCTCCCTGGCGTTCGCCGTGGGCCTGTATCTGCCGGTGAGCCTGACGACGCCGATCCTCGTGGGAGGCGGTCTCCGCAAGGCCATCGAGTCACGCTACACGGGGCAGCGGCAGAAGGAGAAGCGCGAGGCCGGGGTGCTCTTCAGCTCCGGCCTCATCGCCGGCGCGGCGCTCATCGGCGTGGTCATCGCCGCCGCCATCTTCTTCGCCGAGCAGGCGCCCTGGCTCCAGGCGCTGGTGGACAACTGGACGGTGGGCTACGAGTGGATGGGGCCCCTGTCCACGCCCCTCTCCATCGTCGTGTTCGCCGGTCTGGGGTGGGTCCTCTTCCGCGTGGCCGACCGGGCCGGCGATGCCGGCGCATGACGTGGCTCCCCCGGGACCGGCCCGGCGGCTGGCCGCGGGCCTCCTGCTGGCCGCCACGGCGGCGGCCGCCGGGGCAGGGTGCGCCGGTCCCGAGCGCAGCGAGCCGCCGGTGAGCGAGGACCTCTACGTGGAGGTCATGGCCCGTCTCGCCGCGATCCGCGCCGCCTCGCCCCCCCGTCGCCCGACCGATACCGTCTCCAGGATCCGCGTCGATTCGCTCCGCCGCAGCGTCCTGGCCGAGCGCGGCATCAGCCGGGAGGACCTGAAGACCTTCGCGCGGGCCGTGGGCGACGAGCCCGGAAGGATGAAAGCCCTGTGGAAGCGAATCGGGGCCCGGGCCGATTCCCTCGTGGGCTCGGGATGGCCCGTGGACACGGCCACTTCCCCGGCGGACTCCGCCGCCAGCCTGGCCGACTCCCTTGCGTCCGATCCCGACACCGCTCCCGACTCCGAGCCCGACACCGGCCCCGGCGGCGATCCCGACATCTCCGGCGGCACGGGGGGAGGGCGATGAGCGCCGAAGGAGCCGACACCGGTGACGACGCCACTCCCCCGTCGTCGACGGGGCTCCCGGAGCCTACGGACGGCCAGGATGCCCGGCCGGAACGGAGGCCGGAGGAGGACGGCGGCAACCCCTTCGCGGCGACCCTCCGGGGCCTCGGGTCGTGGACCATGGAGGCGGCCCGGCACGCCGGACGGGCAGGCATACTTTTCGCGGCTCTCGTCACCTCGCTGGGGCATCCCGGGCAGTACGTGGGCGAGACCTTCGACCAGGCGAAGAAATTCGGCGTCGACAGCCTCGGCCTGGTGCTCCTGATCGGGGCCCTGAGCGGATCGATCCTGGCGCAGCAGAGCGGGTACCAGTTCACCGCCCTGCCCCCGTCGCTCGTCGTCGGACAGGCCGTGGCGGCCGGCATGCTCACGGAGCTGGCGCCGGTGCTCACGGCCATCGTCCTGGCCGGGCGGGTCGGAGCCGGCATCGGCGCCGAGCTCGGGACCATGAAGGTCACCGACCAGGTGGACGCCCTGAGGACGCTGGGCCGCGATCCCGTGGTCGACCTGGTGGTCCCGAGGGTGCTGGCGGGAATCATCGTCCTCGTCCCGCTGGTGGTGCTGGCCAACGCCGTGGGGATCTGGAGCGGGTGGCTCACGTCGGTCTCCCTGCTCCCGATGAACACCCAGGACTATATCATCGGCGTGCAGGAGTACTACCACTCGGCGGCGATGATCTTCTCGCTGGTGAAGGGCCTGGTGTACGGGTTCACCATCACCTTCATCGCCTGCTACGTGGGCCTGCAGGCGGAGGGCGGAGCGGCGGGCGTGGGACGGACGGCCACCACGGCCGTAGTGGCGATCATCATCGCCATCATGGTCCTGGACGTCGTGATGGCTCCGGTGTACAAGGCGGTGTAAGCAGACGCCGACGAGCGGGTACAACGATGATCGAGATACGACATCTCAAAAAGTGCCTCAACGAGGTCTGGGTCCTGGACGGGATCGACCTCACCATCGAGGAGGGCGAGACCGTCGCGGTCATGGGGCCCTCGGGTACCGGCAAGAGCGTGCTCCTCAAGCACATCGTGGGGCTCTTCGATCCAGACGAGGGTGAGGTCCTCGTCGACGGTGAGCCGGTCTCCACCGCGGGCGCCGAGGAGATCCACCGTATCCGCTCGAAGATCAGCTACGTCTTCCAGAACTCTGCCCTGTTCGACTCCCTGACCGTGGGCGAGAACATCCGCCTGGGCCTCACCGAGGAGGAGCGCGAGGAAGCCGACGTCCGCTCCACGCTCCGGCGGAGCCTGGAGCTGGTGAACCTGGGGCCGGAAGTCCTGCCGCTGCTTCCGGCTGAGCTCTCCGGCGGCATGCAGAAGCGCGTCGCCATCGCCCGTGCCATCGTCGGCCACAAGAAGTACGTCCTCTACGACGAGCCCACCACGGGTCTCGACCCGGTGAACGCCGCGGTGATCAACTCGCTCATCGGCCGCCTGAAGGAGGAGCTGGGCACGACCAACGTGATCGTCACACACGACGTGAAATCGGCCTTCGACCTCTCCGATCGCGTGGCCCTCCTCATGAACGGGCGGGTCCGCGCCGAAGGCACGCCCGACGAGCTCCGCTCCTCCGACGACCCGTCGGTCCAGGAGTTCCTGCGGGGCGAGACTCCGGTCTCCCGGGTGGCATGAGGGACGCTGGCGTCCGGGACCGGCACAAGGCGGAGTTCCAGGTGGGGGCCCTGGTGATCGCCTCACTCCTGGTACTCTTCGGGGGCGTGCTCTGGATCAGCGGTGCTTCCATCGGCGGGGACGAGTTCAGGATCTACGCCCGGTCGGAGGACGCGGCCCAGGTGAAGACCGGCGACGTGGTCCTCTACCGCGGGGTCCGGCTGGGGAGCGTCTCCGGCGTTCGCATCGCCGACGGTTCGGTCCTCCTCACCCTCTCCCTGAACGCCGGTCAGATCGACGGCCTCCCGGCCGACAGCCGGGTCGTGCTGCAGCCGGGCGGCTTCCTGGGCACGCAACAGGTGACCATCGTCGCCGGCGACTCCTCCGCCGACCTCCGTTCCGGCGACACCATCGCCGCCAGCCCGGCTCCCGAGCTCACCCAGGTGGCCTCGGACCTCAGCTCCGAGGCGTCGGGGGTGCTGAGCAGGACCCGGCAGCTCCTCTCCGAGACCACCCTGGCCTCGGTCGAGCGCAGCACGGAGAACTTCGCGGCGACCATGGACCGCCTGCGCCAGCTGGTCCGGGAGGAGCAGGGGAGCCTCCAGCGGATGATCTCACACCTGGACTCCGTCACCGCTCGGCTGGAGGCGGCCTCCGACGGTCCCCGCGTGGAGCGAACCGTGGCGAGCCTGGACACGCTCACGGCCCGCCTGAAGGAGACGAGCAACGAGCTGGAGGAGTCGAGCGCCTCGCTCTCCTCCATCCTGGGAAAGATGGACCGTGGCGAGGGCACGCTCGGAAAGCTCGTCAACGACGACCGGCTGTACGAGCGGGCCCGAGCCGCCATGACCAACCTTCAGCGGGCCTCCGAGGAGCTGACGGGTCTCACCGCCGACATCAGGAAGCGGCCGGGCCGCTACCTGAACGTCTCGCTCTTCTGAGACCCGTCGGGTCGCGCCGGCGCCCCGTGGCGGCGCCGGATCTTCACAGCCCGGTGGAATTCTCCAGGTAGGTCCAGTCGATCCCGAAGCGGTCGGCCACGTGCTCGGCCAGCGCCCTCACGCCGAAGGTCTCCGTGGCGTAGTGCCCGGCGTACAGCACGTTCACGCCGAGCTCGGTGGCCAGATGGTAGGTGTGGTGGGCGCCCTCGCCGGTGATGAAGGTGTCGAGGCCCTCGTCCCGGGCCTGCGGGATCATGGAGCCCGCGCCGCCGGTCACGATTCCCACGCGCCGTACGTGCGACGGCCCGCCGGGGATCACCTTCGGCTCCCGGCCGCAGGCATCAACCACCCGCCCGACCAGCTCCTCCCGCGGGAGGTCGACGGCACTCCACACGCCGAGCCCCTCGTTCCCCTTCTCCGTCCCCCACCGGCCCTCCACGGGCAGGTCCAGGGCCGCGGCCAGGAGCACGTTGTTGCCCACCTCCGGGTGCCCGTCCAGGGGCAGATGGGCCGAGTAGACGCCGAGCCCCGCGTCGAAGAGGGCAGACAGCCGCCGGTAGCTTCGGCCGCGGATGGGGAGCGGCTTCCCCCAGAAGAGCCCGTGGTGGACCAGCAGGAGCTGTGCATCGGCGTCTGCCGCGGCATCTATGGTCGCCTGGCACGCGTCCACCGCGGCGGCCACCCGCTCCACGGGCGCACGCGTGGCCAGCTGGAGGCCGTTGTGGGCGCCGGAGAAATCCTCGTACTCCTCCAGGTCCAGGTACTCGTCCAGGTAGTCCGCGACCTCGTCGCAGTCTGCCATCTCGGTCACTCCCACTCGATGGTGGCCGGGGGCTTGGAGGAGACGTCGTAGGCCACGCGATTCACGCCCTGCACCTCGTTGATGATCCGGTTGGAGCAGCGTGCAAGGACCTCCTTCGGGAAGTCGAACCAGTCGGCGGTCATCCCGTCCCGGCTGGTCACCGCCCGGAGGACCACGGCGTTCTCGTACGTCCGGGCGTCCCCCATCACCCCCACGGAGCGAACCGGCAGGAAGACCGCGAAGGCCTGCCAGATGTCGTCGTAGAGGCCGGCGGAGCGGATCTCCTCCAGGTAGATGGCGTCGGCCTCCCTGAGCGTGGTCAGGCGCGGCGGCGTCACCTCGCCGAGGATCCTCACCGCCAGGCCGGGGCCCGGGAAGGGGTGGCGCCCCACCACCTCCTCCGGCAGGCCCAGCTCCCGTCCCACCTGCCGGACCTCGTCCTTGAACAGCTCCCGCAGGGGCTCCACCAGGTCGAAGGGGAGGTCCGGCCGCAGGCCGCCCACGTTGTGGTGTGACTTGATGGTGTCGGACGGTCCGCGGACGGACGTGGACTCGATCACGTCCGGGTAGGTCGTTCCCTGGGCCAGGTACTCGGCTTCGCCGATACCGGCAGCCGTCTCCTCGAAGACGTCGATGAAGGTGTGTCCGATTCCAACACGCTTCTCCTCGGGGTCCTCCACCCCCTCGAGCTCCTCCAAAAAGCGAGCCGAGGCGTCGGTCACCTCGAGCCGGTAGTCCAGGTGCTCGCCGAAGGTACGCTCGACCATCCCCCGCTCTCCCTTCCGGAGGAGGCCGTTGTCCACGAAGATGCAGGTGAGGCGGTCCCCCACGGCACGGTGGACCAGCGCCGCGGTCACCGAAGAGTCGACGCCGCCCGACAGGCCGCAGATGACCTCGGCGCCGCCGACGGCTTCCCGGATCTCCCGGGTCTTCCGGTCCACGATGTTCCCGGCGGTCCAGTCACCGGGACAGCCGCAGATCCGGAAGACGAAGTTCTCCAGGATCTCCTCGCCCCGCGGCGTGTGCGCCACCTCGGGATGGAACTGCACCCCGTAGACCTCGCGCTCTTCGGCCCGGAAGGCCCCCACGGGCGTGGTCCCGGTCCGGGCCAGCGTCCGGAAGCCCGGCGGGGACGCCTCCAGCTGGTCGCCGTGGCTCATCCACACCGGCGTCGTCTCGCCGGGCTCGAAGCCGTGGAGCAGCTCATCGGGATCCACGATCTCGAGCCCGGCCCGACCGTACTCCCGGGTCTCCGTGGCCTGCACGGCGCCCCCGGCCAGATGGCCGATGAGCTGCATGCCGTAGCAGATCCCCAGGACCGGGACCCCCAGCTCCAGGACGTCCGGGTCCAGGTCGGGGACGTCCTCGTCGTATACGCTGGACGGTCCGCCGGAGAGGATGACGCCCGCGGGATCCCATTCGCGGACCTCCGCCGCGGAGAGGCCCGGCGGGTGGATCTCGCAGTAGACGCGCTCCTCCCGCACCCGGCGGGCGATGAGCTGGGTGTACTGCGACCCGAAGTCGAGGATCAGTACGCCTGTGCCCACAGCACCTCCTCGGTGGCCTCGTCGCCGCACACGAGGCACGTCTCCGGCTGCTCGTCGCTCCGGAACTCCGGGTCCGGGATCACGCGGATCGTGCCCTTCGACTCCTCCCGGGCCCTCTCCTCGCACTCGGCGTCTCCGCACCATCCGGAGTACACGAAGCCCCGCTTCTCACCGATGTGCTGTCGGAACTCGTCGTAGTCGTCCATGCCCCGTACGGAGCGCTCCTCCCGCCGCTGACGGGCCGCCTCCAGGAGGTCGTCCTGGATCTCCTCCAGCACCTGGGGGACCATGGCGATGGCCTTCCCCTCGGCGTAGGTCCGCTTCCGCTCCCGGCCCTCCGGAGCGTAGCGCCGGACGGTGACCAGCTCCTGGCCGGAGACCTCCTTCGGGCCCACCTCGATCCGGAGAGGGACGCCCTTGCGCTCCCACTCGTAGAATTTGGCGCCCGGACTCACGTGATCGCGGTCGTCGACGTGCACGCGGACGTTCCGGGAGAGGACGCGGTTCACACGTTCGGCCACGGTCATCACCAGGTCCTTCTCCTCGGCGTCCGACCAGATCGGAACGATCACGACCTGATGGGGCGCCAGCTTCGGCGGGAGCACGAGTCCCTGATCGTCGCCGTGGCTCATGATCAGCCCGCCGATCAGGCGGGTGGAGACGCCCCACGAGGTGCAGTGGACGTACTCGTGCTCGCCCTCCTCGGACTGGAAGCGGACGTCGAACGCCTCCGCGAAGTTCTGGCCCAGGAAGTGGCTCGTCCCCGCCTGCAGCGCCTTGTCGTCCTTCATCATCGCCTCGCAGGCGTACGTCCGCTCCGCTCCGGCGAAGCGCTCGGCGTCGGTCTTCAGCCCGGTGACCACGGGCATAGCCATCCAGTCCTCCATGAAGTCCCGGTAGACGCCCAGCATCGTGCGCGCCTCCTCCTCGGCCTCCTCGGCCGTGGCGTGGGCGGTGTGCCCCTCCTGCCACAGGAACTCCGTCGTCCGGAGGAAGGGGCGCGTGCGCATCTCCCAGCGGACCACGTTGGCCCACTGGTTCAGCTTCACCGGGAGGTCCCGGTAGGACTGGATCCAGTCAGCGACGATGGGCCAGATCACCGCCTCCGAGGTGGGACGTACGGCCAGCGGCTTCTCGAGCTCGGAGCCCCCGGCCTCCGTGACCATGGCGGTCTCGGGCGAGAACCCCTCCACGTGCTCTGCCTCGCGGTCCAGGGACTCCTGGGGCATGAACAGCGGGAAGTAGGCGTTCTCGTGCCCGGTGTGCCTGAACTTCTCGTCCAGGGCGTCCCGCATGAGCTCCCAGATCCGGTAGGCGTACGGCCGAATGACCATGCACCCCCGCACCGGCGAGTGATCCGCCAGCTCTGCGTGCTGGACGACGTCGTTGTACCAGGCGGAGAAGTCCTGCGACTGCGGTGTGATGTCGTTGTTGCCGGACATGCCTCTCGTCTCTCGTATGGTGGAGTGAGTCGTGCTTCTGCAGGCGGTTCGATCCGTCGGTGGGGACGTCGCGCGGTCGGGCTCAGCCCCCGCGCTCCGGGGCTGCCGGCCGACCGTCCGGGAGCTCCATCATCTCCTCCAGGGAAACCTCGCGCTCTTCCCCGGTCGCCATCTCCCGGATCAGGGCCACGCCCCTGCTCACCTCGTCGGGGCCCAGGACGATCGTCCGCCGGGCGCCGGCCTGGTCGGCGGCTCCGAACTGTCGCCCGACGCTGCGCGCCTCAAGGTCGTAGGCGGCGCTCCGCCCCTCCTCGCGCAGGGCCCGGACCAGCCGCATGGCCAGCGACCGCTCCTCGTCGCTGATGAAGACGACGAAGTCGTCGAGCCCCTGCTCCTCCTCGCCCGCGAGCCCGTGCTCCCGGAGGAGCTCGGCGAGCACGACGTCCCCCATCCCGAAGCCGGCCGCGGGCAGGTCGCGTCCGCCCAGGGACTCCAGCAGGCCGTCGTAGCGGCCTCCGCCGCAGATCGCGCGCAGGTCGCCGCGGCGGTCCCAGAGCTCAAAGACCACGCCGGTGTAGTAGGCGAGTCCGCGAACGAGGCCGGCGTCGAACTCGGCGAAGCCCCCGAGCCCGTAGTGGTCGAGGAGCTCGAAGAGGCGGGCCAGCCGTCCGGCGGCGGCCATCACGTCATCCTTATCGGCGTAGGCCTCCCGGACCTCCCCGAGGTCCATCTCCGTGAACTCCAGGATCCGATCGATGCCCCCGGCATCCGCTCCGGCGAGCTCAAGCTCCTCCCGGACCCAGTCGCGGTCCCTGCGCTCCGCCTTGTCCAGCGCCTGGAAGGCCGACTCCAGCCCCTCGTCGGGCACGCCCGCCGCCCTGAGCACCCCGGCGGCGAGCCTGCGGCTGGAGATCCGGGCCGCGACGTCCCCGGCGTCGAGGCCGAAGGCGCGGAGGATGTCCACGGCCGCGGCGACGACCTCGGCGTCGGCCGCCACCCCCTCCTCGCCCACGATGTCCAGATTGAGCTGGAAGTGCTCCCGGGTCCGCCCCTTCTGCGGCTGCTCGTAGCGGAACAGCTGCGGAATCGAGAACCAGCGGATCGGCTTCGGGAGCGCCGGCGCTCGCGCCGACACCATGCGGGCGAAGGTCGGCGTCATCTCCGGCCGGAGCGCCACATCCCTGCCGCCCCTGTCCTCGAAGGCGTACAGCTGCTCGACGATCTCGGGCCCGGACTTCTCGGTGTACATCTCGAGCGGTTCGAGGGGCGGGCCGTCGTACTCGGCGAAGCCGTAGCGCCGCGCCACCTCTCGCCAGGTGTCGAAGATGCGGTTCCGGAGCGCGAGATCCTCCGGGTAGAACTCCCGGAATCCCTTCAGGCTGGAGTTGCTCATTGCGGCGGGAATGTATGCCGGGCCGAGCTGGAGGGGCAAGACGCCCGACGGCGCCCGGAACCCCCGTCGCGCCGGCGAAAATCGGCTGGAGACCGGGCGCGGGAGAGTGGAAGCGCGGGGATCGCTCGAAGACGGCCCGGCGCGGCGTCGCCGCCGGAGGTCGGCCGGCGGGGTCGGCCGGCGGCCCGCCGGAAGTCTGATCAGACTTCTTCAGGCCACCGCCCCGCAGTGCTCCTCGAAGGCCTCCTTCAGGTCACCGGCGATCTCCTCGGCTCCGCGGCCCTCGATCTCGTGCCGCTGGATCATGTGGCGGAGGGAGCCGTCGCTGAAGAGAGCGATCTGCGGCGAGGACTGCCGGTAGCCGGTGAAGAATTCCCGCGCCTTCTCGGTCGCTTCGGCGTCCTGCCCCGCGAAGACGGTCACCGAGTGGTCCGGCGTCACGTCGTGCTCCAGGGCCAGCTCGACGGCCGGGCGAGCGTTCTGGGCGGCGCATCCGCAGACGGAGTTCACCACCACCATGACGCTACCCTCCTGGTCGTCCAGGACCTCCTCCACCTCTTCGGGAGTGCGGAGCTCCTCGATACCGAGTCGGGTCAGCTCCTCGCGCATGGGGTCGACCAGCTGTGGCGGGTACTTCATGGGTTCCTCTCTCCTGTCTTCGGTTCGTCATCGAGGCGCCGGAGGGCGTCACCGGCCAGGGTCGTCGTTCCGGTCACTACTACCGTACCGTCCCCTGCGAGTTCGCGGCCGCGGCGGAGCGCGGCGTCCAGGTCCGGGACGCACTCCACCGCCGGGCCCGCGGCGGCCTCCACCTCGTCCAGGCGCCAACGTCGAGCCGGGTCGGCCGACGGGGCCAGGGTGCAGACGACGTCGTCCATCTCCTCCGCCAGGCGGCTCACCATCTCCGACCAGGGCTTGTCGTAGAGCACCGACATCACGGCCACCCGCGGGCGCGGGGCCTGCACCTCGTCGACCGCCCGCAGCACAGTTTCCACGGCCGCCGGGTTGTGGGCCACGTCCACGAGCCAGAGCCCGCGCCGCTGGACGACCTGCAGGCGGCCGGGGTGACGGACATCCGCCAGGGCCCGGCGGGCCACGTCGTTCCCGAGCTCCGGGCCAGCGGCCTCCACGAGTAGGAGCGACAGCGCCGCATTCTCGGCCTGGTGGCTCCCGACCAGCGGGAGCACCAGGTCGAGGCCCTCGGGACGTCGGCCCGAGACGTAGCGGAAGCGCGTCTCGCTTCGTGGCACCGGCGCCACCTCCACCCGCTCCACCGTCGCCTCCCGGCCCAGGAGGTGGAGGGGCGCCCCCACCTCGCGGGCACGGGCCGCGATCACGTCGGACGCCGCGGGGGGAAGCCGCCCGGCGGCCGCCGGGACGTACGGCTTCAGGATCCCCGCCTTCTCGCGCGCCACCTCCGCCAGCGTCGCGCCCAGGAACTCGGCGTGGTCCAGCGCCACCGTGACGACGGCCGCCGCCCGGGGGGCGAGGACATTGGTCGCGTCCAGCCGGCCGCCGAGCCCCACCTCCACGCAGGCGGCCTCCACCCCGGTTTCCGCCAGCGCCAGGAAGCCCAGAGCCGTGATCGCCTCGAAGCGGGACGCCCCGGCCCGGTCCGCCAGGGGCGCCACGCGGGCGGCGCACTGCTCCAGAAGCTCCGGCGGCGCCGGCCGCCGGTCCGGCGGAACCCGCACGCGCTCCGCGAATCGGATCATGTGGGGCGACACGTAGAGCCCGGTCCGGAGGCCTGCGGCCGAGAGCAGGGCGCCGGTCATCCGCGAGACCGACCCCTTGCCGTTGGTCCCGCCCACGTGGTAGGCGTCGAAGCTCTCCTGCGGGTCGCCCAGGGCCGAGAGCATGGATCGCGTCCGCTCCAGACCCCACTTGATGCCCGTGGAGGGTCGGTCCTCCAGCATGCGCACCACGTCGCCGTCCTCGGGCTGACCGGGGGCCGGCGACGGGGCCTCTGTCACGGGCTCGCTCGGGGAAACGTCAGGGGCCCGTCAGGTCATGTGGTGGAGCAGGAGGGAGACGGCCTCCTTCATCTCCGGTCGCGGCACGATCCGGTCGATCATGCCGTGCGCCAGAAGGAACTCGGAACGCTGGAAGCCCTCCGGCAGGTCCTGGCCGATGGTCTGTTTGATGACCCGGGGCCCGGCGAAGCCGATGAGGGCGCCGGGCTCGGCCAGGATCACGTCGCCCAGCATGGCGTAGCTGGCCGTCACACCGCCGGTGGTCGGGTGGGTGAGGACCGAGACGTACGGCAGGCCGGCCTCGTCGATCTGCTCCAGGGCCGCTGCCGTCTTCGCCATCTGCATCAGCGAGAGGATGCCCTCCTGCATCCGGGCCCCGCCGGAGGCCGAGACGATGATCAGCGGCTGTCCGGCTTCCAGCGCGCCCGTGGCGAGCCGGCGCACCTTCTCGCCCACGACCGATCCCATGGAACCCCCGATGAAGCGGAAGTCCATCGCCCCCACGTGCACGGGCCGCCCGTCGACCTCGGCGCGGCCGGTGCGCACGGCGTCGCCGGGCCCCACGTCCTCTTCCGCCTGCCGGATCCGATCCGGGTAGGCCTTCGAGTCCTCGAAGTCGAGGGGATCGGTGGAGCGGAGGTCCAGGTCGAACTCCTCCTCCAGGCCGTCGTCCGTCAAGTTGTCGATGTGCCCGGCGGCCGGGATGCGAAAGTGGTGGTCGCACTCCGGACACACGTACCGGTTCTCGGCCAAACGGCGTCTGTAGAGGATCTCACCGCACTCGTCGCACTTGTCCCAGACGTCCTCGGGAAGCTCCTTCTTCTGCTCCGGGGACAGCTTCTGTTTCGGCTTCTTGAACCAGGACACGGTTCGCTCCTGAGGGTTCGGCCGCGGCCGGGCCGGAGAGTACGTCGATCGCCGCACGCTCCGGGACCGGTGTATCCGCTTCTCGGCGTAGCGTTCGGCTCGGCCCGGCGAATATAGCGGCCCCCGCCCGCGGCGACCAACGCCCGGGCGCCTCGTAGGGCGATCAGCGTTCGATGGCCGTCCGCTGCACGATGCCCAGTCCGAGGTAGGTGACCACGAGGAAGCTCCCCCCGTAGCTCAGCAGAGGGAGAGGCAGGCCGGTGATGGGCATGAGCCCCACCGTCATCCCCACGTTCACCAGGAGGTGGATCAGCCACAGGGAAAAGAAAGAGAACGTGGCGATGCTTCCGAAGTCGCTGTACGCCGTGCCGGCCACCTTCAGCGTCCGGCTCAGCCACCAGGCGAAGCCGGCCAGGAGTACGAGCACCCCCACGAAGCCGAGCTCCTCGCCCACCACGGAGAAGATGAAGTCGGTGTGCTGCTCGGGCAGGAACGCCAGCCGCTTCTGGGGCCCATCGGTGAATCCCTGCCCCGTCCAGCCCCCGGAGCCGATGGCCACCTTCGACTGGATCAGGTGCCAGCCGGCGCCCTGGGGGTCCCGCTGGGGGTTCAGGAAGACCAGGAGCCGGTTCTGCTGGTAGGAAGCGAGTCCCTCCCAGATCGGCTGCGTGAGGGCTCCGGCCCCGGCATTGGCCAGGACCACACCGATGGTCTCGAGCAGGTAGGGCCGGCGCATGTAGAGGAGCACTGCCAGCGCGATGAACCACCCGCCCCACGCCACGGCCGAGAAGCCCAGGATCAGGCTGATCCCGGGGCTGACGAGCAGGAAGATCGTGAATACCGGCACGCCCGCCCAGAAGAGCGCCGCCACCAGGATCACGCCGAAGATCAGGGCGCTCCCCAGATCCGGCTGGAGCATCACCAGAGAGAGCGGGAGGAGGGCGATGACCAGCGGACGCCACAGTTCGATCAAGCGCTCCGCGGGCTCCCGCCGCCCGGAGAAATACCGCGCCAGCATCAGGATCGTGCTCAGCTTGGCCAGCTCCGCCGGCTGCATGCGGAGCGGGCCGAACTCGAGCCAGCTGGTGGTGCCCCCGGGGCCCGTGCCGACGAAAAGGGTCAGCGCAAGCAGGAAGACGGAGATCCCGTACATCCAGGGCGCCCCCCAGTCCAACCACCGGAGGGGGACCCGGCTCACCACCCACATCCCGACGACCGCGAGCACCGCCCACACGAGCTGCCGCTTCCACAGACCGGTGACCACCGACGGGAAGTCCACCGCCCCTGCCGAGTAGATCATGGCGATCCCGGCGGCGGTGAGCAGGAGGATCGCCGCCAGGAGCGGCCGATCGCCCAGGGGGCCGGGAAACGTCTCCCCTCGGGCGTTCACGGCTCCTCCCCCGCCCCGGAGGCGATTCGGTCGCCGGGGCCCGTCCCACCGCGATCGTCGGACAGGTGCTCGCGCACGATCCCCAGGGCGTAGGGCACCGCCAGGGACGTCGTGTTGTCCGGATGCCCGAACTCGACGATGGAGGATACCACGATCTCCGGGTCGTCCACCGGCGCGAAGCCGACGAACCACGAGTGCGGCTCGCCCTGCCCGTTCTGCGCCGTGCCCGTCTTCCCCGCCACCCGCCAGTCCTCGAGCCGGTAGGGATACGCGGTGCCGTTCTCCTCGTTGACCACGGCGGTCATGGCCCGTACCAGGTCCTGGCGCTCCGCCTCGCTCAGGTCCAGCGACCAGTCGACCCGCCGTTCCTCGTACTGATCGCCGCGGATCAGGTGCGGGACGATCGGGGACTCGCCGGTAGCCAGAGCCGCGTAGAAGACGGCCTGCCGCAGCACCGTCTGCTGGTTCTCGCCCTGCCCGATCGAGAGGTTCAGCGATACGGCGTCCGTCCAGCCGTACTCGCCGTAGCGGCGGTCGTACCAATCCCGGGACCTCGGGAAGCTGCCCGACGCCTCGTACGGGAAGTCCAGGCCCGTGGGACGGCCGAAGTCCATCCGGTCCGCGCCCTGGATGAGCGCGTCGAACCCGAGCCGGCGGCCGCCCAGCTGATAGAAGTAGATGTTGCAGCTCTGCTTGATGGCACCGCGAAGGTCCAGGGGACCGTGGCCGTCCGGCTTCCAGCAGCGGAAGTTCCTGACGCCGTAGCGGTAGGCGCCGTCGCAGCCCGTGGGCATGTAGGTGCCGATGTGGGCCTCGTCCCGCCGCATGGCCATGGCGGAGACGGCCAGCTTGAAGGTAGAGCCCGGCGGGTAGGCCGACCCCACCGCGCGGTTCAGCAGCGGGCGGTCCGGATCGCTCTTCAGGCGCTCCCAGTCGTCGGAGGAGATCCCGCCCACGAAACGATTCGGGTCGTAGGAGGGATGGCTGTAGAGAAGGAGTACCTCGCCGTTGTCCGGGTCCAGCGCCACCACCGCCCCCCGCCGCTCCTCCGGGAAGGTCGAGTCGGCGAACTGCTGCAGCGCTAGATCGAGCCCCAGCGTCAGGTCTTCCCCGGGCTCCGGCTCCACGGAGGATCGCCCACCGAACTCGCTCACGATGGAGCCCACCGCGTTGACCTCCACGTACCGGACGCCGGGCTCGCCGCCCAGGCGGTCGTCGTACTGGCTCTCGAGTCCCGCCTTGCCCGCGACGCGGCCCGGCCAGTATTGCTCGTACTCCGACCGCTCCAGCTCCTGCTCGCTGATCTCGCCCGTGTAGCCGACCATGTGGGCCACGGCGCGGCCGGCCGGGTAGTTCCGACGGGGCCGCATCTCGACCACGGCGCGCCGGAAGGAGGGGCGGCGCTCCTCGATGGCCGATACCGCTTTGAAGCTGGCGTCGTCGGAGACCAGCAGCGGACGGTTGGGACGCTCACGGAAGTCCTCGACCAGCCGTGTACGGTCGAGGGAGTCCAGGTTCAGGTACCCGGAGAGCCGGCGCAGCTCCTCCCGGATGGTGTCCACGGGACTCGGGAGCAGGGAGACGGCATAGCCGGGAACGTTCTCGGCCACGAGACGACCGTCCCGGTCGTAGATGGCTCCCCGCGGTGCCGGCACGGGGATGGCCCGCAGGCGGTTGGCCTCGGAGCGGAGCGCGTACTGGTGCTGCCGGAGGACCTGCAGGCGGAAGAACTGCGCCAGGAGGATGCCCACGAGGATCAGGACGACCACGCGGACGCGCCGCGAGCGGTCCCGCTTCTCCGTGACCCCGGCTCCCCCCGCTTCGCTCACGGCGTCATCCGCGGGCTCCGCCGGCCAGAAGCCGATCCGCCCCGCCGCAGATGGCTGCCGTGACAGCGGAGGCCGCGGGCGCCTCCAGCAGGGCGAACCGCCATCCTGGCGAGAAGTCCGTCAGCACGCTCAGGACGAGTTTGGCCAGCCAGCATCCGAAGAATAAATAGGCGAAGACGAAGAGGGGCACATCGCTGAAGAAGAGTTCCCGCCACCGCGACGTGACGTATCCGAACACAGCGTACACGAGGGCCCCGCGCCCGATCCCGGTGAGGGCCATGGCGCCGTCCAGCACTCCGGCGCCGAAGCCGATGCCGGCGGCCGCCCCGGCCCGCAGCCGCAGTCCCCCCAGCAACACGGCCCCCGTGAGCAGGTCCGGGCCCATGGGCCACGAGACCAGCACCGGGCGGAAGAGGAAGTGGAGCACCAGGAGCGTGCCCACCAGGATCACGGACCCCACGGTGCTCTCGCTCCCGTTCACGTTCCCTCCCCGACAGTGTCACCGGCGACGGCCGCCGAGTCGGAGGGGGCGGGCGCCGCGGCGTCCTCGGCGGGGTCCACCGACTCGAGCCTGGGGACCACCGTGGTGTCCGGGCTCGGCGTGTCCACCGAATCGGTGTCGGAGGGAGCCGCGGTCGGACGGCCGCCGGCCAGCTCCCCCCGGACGCCGCGGGCCTCCGCCGGCGCTCGCCACACCAGCACCGAGTGGACGGTGCCGGGGCGGACCGCCGGCTCCACGCGGTAGCTGCGTGCCCACCCCGACTCGACGGATGAGACCGCACGGACGCGGCCCACCGGCACCCCGGGCGGGAAGACCCCCCCGGCGCCGGTCGTCACCAGCAGCGTCCCCTCCGGGAGCTCTCTCTGGTAGGGGGCGCCCTCGAAGAGCATCGCGGCGCCGCCGGCTTCCCCGGGCACGGGCCGGACGACCCCCGTGGCGTCCCCGCTCTCCGTCCGGACGCTGACGCGGAAGTCGGGATGGGGCCACAGGTCCCCGTAGGCCCGTTCCTGTTCGGCGGTCCGGACGATTCCCACCACGCCGCGGGCCACCACCACGCCCACCGGTGGCTCCACCCCGTCACCCCGTCCCACGTCCACCTGGAAACGGCCGACGCGGCTCAGCCGCGGGGTGCCGATCATCAGGTCGGCGGAGACGAACTCCGCCTCGCGCGGGAGCCCCAGGCTCAGGAGCTCACGAAGATCCCGGTTCTCCTGCATCACGCCCTCGCGCTGGAGCAGGTTCTCCTGCAGCTTCCGGTTCTCACGCTCGAGCTGCTGCAACCGCTCTCTCAAGTCGGCCTGGCGATCGGCCCACTGGTGGGCCGCGACGAAGGGGCGGAGGACGCTCCGGCGCACCAGGTCGGAGACGGCGGTCTGCTGGGGAGAGGGAAGGGCGAGGAGGACCGCCGACACGACCAGCAGGCCGAGGAAGGAAAGCAGGTCGACCCGCCCGTGTCCCGAGCCCTCGTCCGACGGGTAGCGCACCATCGATCAGAGCGGAGGGCGCCCGTCCCTCCGCGGCTCGCTGTAGGGCGGGCTCACGTCTTGAGCACGCTGCGAAACCGGGAGAGATCGTCCAGGATGCGGCCGGCGCCGCGCACGACGCAGGTCAGGGGCTCCTCGTCCACGTGGATCGGCAACCCCATCTCCTCCCGGAGCAGGTCGTCGAGCCCCCGGATCAGCGACCCGCCGCCCGTCATCACGATCCCGCGGTCCACGATGTCCGAGGCCAGCTCCGGCGGCGTGATCTCCAGCGCTCGGCGCACAGCGCCG
>CAZFDK010000053.1:17172-17623 GCA_964518305.1 uncultured Gemmatimonadota bacterium
ATCTGCTGGACGGGCTCCTGCATACACTCCCGGATCTCCGCCGAGTGGACGCGCACGGTCTTCGGGATCCCCGACACGAGGTCCCGCCCCTTCACCGTCATCTCCCGCTCCTCCTCCTGCGGGAACGCGGAGCCCAGCTGGATCTTGATCATCTCCCCCGTGGGCTCGCCGATGAGGAGGTTGTAGTTCTTGCGCAGGAAGGTGACGATGGCCGAGTCCAGCTCGTCGCCGGCCACCCGGATCGAGGTGTCGGCCACGGTACCCGACAGCGCGATAACGGCGATCTCGGTGGTCCCGCCGCCCACGTCGATGACCATGTTGCCCGTGGGGGTCTCGACGGGGAGTCCGACGCCGATGGCCGCCGCCATGGGCTCGGAGACCATGTAGACCTCCTTGGCCCCGGCGGCGTGGGCGCTGGAGCGCACGGCCCGGCGCTCCAGCTCGGTGATGC
>CAZFDK010000054.1:0-17576 GCA_964518305.1 uncultured Gemmatimonadota bacterium
CAGTCGCTGCTGCCGCGTCGCCTGTCGACGATCCGGAAGTCGATCTGCCCGGAGCTGAGGGCATCCAGCGCCACGCTGGTGAGCTTGGTGCCCCCGTACGGCGAGCGTCCCAGCGGGAGCGAGTTCAGCTCCCGGGCGTACTTCGCCGCCACCAGCGTCCCCATGTACTTGTTGCCGGCTACACGGGCCAGCTCGTCCGGCTCGTAGACCTTCATGCTCATGCTTCGCCCACCTCTCCTGGTGCGGCCGACTCCCCGGGAGCGGCCGCGCGGTGAATCTCGTCGACGAGTTCCTCGGCTGCTACTTGTACGCTGTCCCCCAGTCGTTCGATCCGGGAGCTCTCGGCGTCCACGATGGCCTCGACCCGGGTCACGGCTTCGCGGAGTCGGTCGTTCACCACCACGTAGTCGAACTCTACCATGGCGGCCAGCTCGGTCTCGGCGGAGCGGAGTCGGCGACGGAGGCGCTGCGTGTCTTCCGTGCCGCGACCGCGCAGGCGGCGCAGGATCTCGTCCCCACTGGGGGGGGCCACGAAGATGGAGACGGTCTCCTCCACCCTCCCGCGGACGGAGCGGGCACCCTGGACGTCGATGTCCAGGAGCAGCTTCTCCCCGGCCTCCCTGGCCTCGGTAAAGTTCGAGCGGGGCGTGCCGTACAGCGCGCCGTGGACCTCGGCCCACTCCAGGAAGCCGTCTTCATCCCGGAGCCGCTCGAACTGCTCCCGGTCCATGAAGTGATAGTCCTCGCCGTCCTCCTCTCCGGGCCGTGCGTCCCGGGTGGTGGCCGAGATGGAGAACCGGATGTCGGGCCGGAGCTCCACGAGCTGACGGCCGATCGTCGTCTTCCCGCTCCCCGAGGGGCCGGCCAGCACGACGGGGAAGGGCTCAACCGCCAGCCGACCACGCCCAACCGCACCGTAACCAGTCGTCCTCATTCCACGTTCTCCACCTGTTCTCGGATCCCCTCGAGCTCGTTCTTCATCTCGACCACGAGCCGCGAGATATCCGCGTCGTTTCCCTTCGCTCCCGTCGTGTTCAACTCCCGGTGCAATTCCTGGGCGAGGAAGCTCATCCGTCGCCCCACGGGCTCCTCCTCGGCCTCCCGGATCAGCTCCCGGAAGCCTTCCACGTGCGACCGGGCGCGCGACAGCTCCTCGCCCACGTCCCACTTGTCGGCGAGATGGGCGATCTCCTGTGCGACCCGGTCGGCGTCGACCTCCTCCTCGTCCACGAGCTCCGAGGCGGCCTCGAGCAGCCGGTTCCGCTCCTGCTCGAGACGCTTTGGCAGCAGTTCCTCGACCCGGTCCAGGCCCTCCAGGATCGCCCCCAGGTGTCCCTTCAGGTCCTCGGCCAGCCGCTTCCCTTCCCGGCGTCGCATCTCCACCGTCTCTTCCAGCGCCGGGTCCAGGAGCTCCAAGACGTCGTCCAGCTCCAGCCAGTCGTGTTCCACCCGGCGGCGCTCGCGCAGGAGGTCCTCACCGCGTGCCACCGCCGCCACGTCCACCTCGCCGGCGAGCCCGTGGGCTTCCTTCAGGCGGCGCAGGGCCCGCACCCGGGCTGCCGCCCGCTCCTCGTCCAGCTCCAGGCGCTCGGCTCCGGACGCGGCTCCCTCCACGTCCACCCGGACCTTCACGCTCCCGCGTCCGAGCCCCTCGGCGACCCGACGCTTGACGGGCTCCTCCCACGCTTCGGTGCCGGGGGGGAGCCGGGTGGAGACCCGCAGGTGCCGGTGGTTGACGCTCCGGATCTCCACTTCGACGCGACCCTGCTCGGTCTCGCGGGAGGCCTCTCCGTACCCGGTCATGCTCCGAATCATGTGTCTTCCTTCCTCGCTGTTCTTCGCTGCGAAGCGGCTGGCGTCCGACCGGTCCGGTGGGCGATCCCGCAGGACTCGGGCAGGAGACGTGAGTGGGCGGCCAGGAAATGTAAGTGGACGCCGGACCAGCGTCTTTCGCCGCCAGTTTCCGGGGGAGGGTCCGGGTGTGGCCATCGGCCGTTGGGCTTCGGTCGCCGCACTCCATCGTTTGGACTCCGCGTTCGCACAGGTTCACCAGCACCTGGATGCCCGATGACTGATCGATCCGTTCTGATGTTCGCGTTGCTCCTCCTGGTGCCGCTCGTTCGGCCCGACGGGAGCCCCGCCCGGGAACGGCCCCGCGATCCCGTGGCCACGACCCCCGATTCCGGCGGGGCCCGGGTGCTGGTGTTGGCCACCACGCACATCTTTCGGAATCCCGAGCTCGTGGAGGGCCCGGAGCGCCACCGGCAGATGCAGGCCGTGGTGGAGGCGCTGAACGACTTCCGCCCGACGAAGGTGCTCGTGGAGGAGGAGCCCGCCGACTCGGCCCGACTGGACAGCCTGTACCGGGCCTACAACCGACCCTAGATGCTCTCACACGTCCGGGCCATTCGGATGCGCACCATGGAGGTGGACGCCCGGGGTACGCGGGTGGGCCTGGAGCCCAACGTGTCCTACTGGAAGCGCAACACGCGGCTCTTCGCCGACATCGCGGCGCACGCCGAGCACGGGGAGCGGGTCTTCGCGGTCTTCGGCGCGGGGCATGCCTACTTCTTCCGGAAGTGGGCGCTGCGACATCCCCGGATCGAGCTGGTGGGGCCGGGGGACTATCTGCCCTGACCTGGCGCCGGTTGGATGCAGGCCGCCACGCCCTCATCGGCACCATCGGTACTCGTGGCGCGTGTCCTCCGCCGGCCTCTCAGTTCGTGAACTCCCACTTGATGCCGAACGAGTTCCGGATGGGGGGAAACTGCTGTCCCGCCAGGTTGCCGCGGAGAATCCGATTCGAGTTCTCGGCCCGATACCAGACGTGCGCGTCGACGATTCGGAGGACGATGCCCCAGTCCGTGGTCGTCCTCGAGGGCACCGCTTCCGCCTGACGGGTGGACGGGTTCACGCTGTTCATGGCGCTCCGGTAGCGGGCGCCGAACCGGAGCCGAACGCCCAGGTCCTCCTGGAAGAACTCGTCGATGAAGCGGACCTCGGCCCGGACCAGGTTCAGGGGGACGTACAGGAGAGGGCTCGACCCCTCGTTGCGGCTCCTCCGGTAGCTCACGTCGAGCTCCACGGGGCTCACGTCGGCGTCCAGGATCGAGCCCACCGGAACGAGAGGCCCCTCGACGGTCCCCTGTCCGAAGAGTAGCCGCGCGTCGGACACCGGCGGGACGCGCCGGTCGAAGGTGACCGAGAAGGGGAGCTGCCGGCTGAAATCCTGGAGGGCGGCCAGGCCCGACAGCCGGTACGGCCCGAGCGATAGCGAGGCGCCGCCCCTGTACTCCTCGAAGCTGATCGTGTCGACGCGGCCCAGCCAGGGACGGGGCACACCCCGCGTTCCCCCCGCGCCGGAGGCGTGGAGCGTGATGTCGAGGGAGCCCATGTCCGGGGCCCACCGGAAGCCGGTCCGGTAGGAGTGAGTGGAGAAGCCGCCCCATTCCGCCGCGCGGACGCCGCCGTCTATCCGCACGCCCGCGCCGGGACGCGCCCCGACTTCGACCCGTGCCTGCACGTCCGGCCGCTCGGAGCCGGTCCACGTGCGAAACGAGGCATGGCCGAATCCCCAGGGGCGATCTGCCCGGACCGCGAAGCTTCCACCCTCCGCTTCGACCTCGGGGCGGACGTCCTCCTCCGGGCCGGTCCCTGCAGTGCCGGCGCTCCCCGTCGACTGCTTCCACGCACTGCGACCCGCGGACACGTGAGCACGCACCCCGTCGGCCAGCGTCCCGCGTCCCCGGACGTAGGCGTCCCTGCGGGTAAACTCCTTCGGGACGTCCGTCCCTCCCGCGGCGCCGCTCTCGGGGGCGGAGCGCGTCATGTTCTGGGTCCGCCACAGGAGCTCCGCGCCCCCGGATCCGTCGCCCGGCATCCAGGAAGCCATGCCCCAGAAGTCGAGCCGGTCGCTGCCCGCCAGCGTCCCCTCGGTATTGAGCAGGTCGATACCGGTGCTCACGGCCAGATGATCTCCGAGGCCGTTGTTGAACAGCCCGCGGATCATGCGCAGGTTCGGCTCGCCGCTGCCCACCGTCACCCGCGAGTAGGCCTGCGGCGAGCGGTGGCGCACGGGTTCGAGCCGGAGCTCGAGCTCACCGGCCCTCCGGACGATGCTCACCTCGGAGAGCCAGGCCAGCGGGATCCGGGACAGGTCGAGCTGTCCCCCCGACAGCTCCGGCAGCGGCAGCTCCTCGACGCTCACCTCGGTGAGGGCTGACCCGACGAGGCCCGTGGCCAGGTGGTGGGGGCCGCCGAAGTAGGTGCCCCGCAGTGGAATCGCACCCGGCCATTCCGCCTCCAGCAGATCCAGGAGGTTGTGGGCCGAGTGGTCCAGCAGACACTCGCGGTCGCACCGCCACACCACGGCCGAGTAGGCGCTGTCGGGCATCGGGAACGACTCGGGGAAGTACGGCTCCCGACTCTCGTCGGCCGTGTCGCCGGCCGCCGTGCCCTCGGACAGGGTGTCGGCTGGGAGGGTGTCTCCGGAAACGCTGTCTCGGGGGAGCGTCTCGCTGGCCAGCGTGTCGGTCGCCTGCTGCAGGCCTCTCCCGGCCCCGGCGAGGGGGTCAGCGGCCGCGGACGGCGTCACCGCGAATGCCGCCAGGGCGGCGGCCACGAGAAGCGCTTCGGGGAACGGCGACGCTGACGGAGGCGATTCGCCCCCGGCCGCACTCCCGGTCCCCGCCCCGTTCGACACGTCGGCCGTCCCGGTCAGGGCCAGCGGGCTCCGGGGGACCGGCCGTCCGCTACTCCTCGGATCGGAGCCACTCCACCACGAGGCGAACGCCGACGCCCGTGGGCCCCTCGCGGTGGTACGGGCGGGTCTCCTCGGTCCACGCCGTGCCGGCGATGTCCAGGTGGACCCAGGGGAGCTCGTCGCCCACGAACTCCCGCAGGAACCAGCCGGCGGTGATGGCGCTGGCCTCGCTCCCCGCGCTGTTCTTGATGTCGGCGATGTCGGAGTCCAGGGCTTCCCTGTACGTCGGCCACAGGGGAAGCCGCCAGGTGAACTCGCCGGTCCGCTCTCCGGCCTCGCCTACGCGGGTGGCCAGGTCGCCGTCGTTGGCCATGAGTCCCGTGGCCTCGTGACCCAGAGCCACCACGCAGCCACCCGTGAGCGTCGCCAGGTCCACGGCGGCGAGGGGGTCGAGCTCCCGGCGAGCCCAGCTCAGGGTGTCTGAGAGCAGGAGCCGGCCCTCGGCGTCGGTGTTGACCACTTCGATGGACGTCCCCGAGACCCCCCGGACCACGTCCGAGGGCCTGAGGGCGGTGCCCGACGGGAGGTTCTCGGCGGCCGGGATCAGGCCGACGACCCGCCGGTCCAGATCCAGGTCGGCAACCGCCCGGAGCGCGCCGATCACGGCTGCGGCTCCGCCCATGTCGAACTTCATGTCGTCCATTCCCTCCGACGGCTTGAGCGAGATGCCGCCGCTGTCGAAGGTCACGCCCTTCCCTGCCACCACGTACGGCCGTTCGTCGGGTCGGCCACCGTCGTGCTCCAGAACGATGAAGCGGGGTTCTTCGCGGGACCCGCGCGCCACCGCCAGGAGCGCCCCGAAGCCCTCCTCCCGGAGGCGCTCCGGTCCCCAGGTCTCGACGGAGAGATCGTGCTCCTCGGCGATCTCCTCGGCCTGTCGGGCCAGGTGCCGCGGGGTGACCACGTTCGGCGGGCCGGCCACGAGCTCCCGGGCGGCGTTCTGGGCATCGGCCACGGTTCGTCCGCGCGCGGCGGCCGAGGCGAGACGATCGGCCGCTGCCGACTCGTCGGGCCACACTATCGTCGCGTGAGAGGGAGGCGATGGGCGCTCGGAGCGGGTCTCCTCGCCCAGGAAGGACTCGAGGGACCAGTCGCCCAGCACAAGCCCCTCGGCCGATGCCCGGGCCCCGAATGCCCCGGCCCGCCTCGCCAGGGTCGACTCGGGCAGAAAAGCCAGGCTGGCCGCCCGTTCCCGGCGGACCGTGCGCACGGCGACGCCCGCAGCACGCCGGAGGCGCTCGGCCGGTGACAGCCGGTCCTCTCCCTCGCCCGGCCCGACCGCCAGGATGTGGGGGCGGTCGCCGGAGGTCGGGAAGAAGCACGTCTCGCCGGCCTCTCCGCGGAAGCCCTCCTCCCGGATGCGCCGCGCGAGGGCCCCGTCCAGCCAGTCGTCCGCGCGGGCCCCGGCCTCCGGGAGCTCCGGGTCGGCGGGCAGCACCAGGGCCGCCACGTCCGCGTCGACGGCCTCGATGCCGCCGACTCGGAGCTCTACCTCACGCACCGTCCCGGATATGCTCCACGATGCGCTGCCCGAACTGCGACGTCTTGACCTTGGTGGCGCCTTCCATCTGCCGCTCCAGGTCGTACGTCACGTACTTCTCCTGGATCGTCTCCACGATGGCGTCCTCGATGGCGTGGGCCGCCTCGGACCACCCCATGTATTTGAGCATCGCGACGCCGGAGAGGATGAGGGAGGTGGGGTTCACCTTGTCCATTCCCTCGTACTTCGGCGCCGTGCCGTGCGTGGCCTCGAAGAGGGCGCGGCCGTCTCCGATGTTGCCGCCGGGCGCCATGCCGAGGCCGCCGACCTGGGCGGCCAGCGCATCGGAGAGGTAATCGCCGTTGAGATTGGGCATCGCGCAGTACTCGTACTCGTCCGGGCGGAGCAGGACCTGCTGGAACATCTGGTCGGCGATCCGATCCTTGATCACGATCTTGCCCTCGGGCCGTTCGCCGTCGTGCTGCTCCCAGAGCTCGTCCTCGGTGATGGTCCGCTCGGGAAAGCGCTCGCGAGCCACCTCGTAGCCCCACTCGCGGAAGGCACCCTCGGTGAACTTCATGATGTTTCCCTTGTGCACCAGCGTCACCGAACTGCGACCGTCGCTGATTGCGTCCTCGATGGCCATGGCCACCAGTCGCTTGGTGCCAAACTCCGAGATCGGCTTCACGCCGATGCCGCTGTCCCCTCGGATCTCCTCTCCCATCTCGTCCGTGAGGAAGGACCGGACCTTCTCGCATTCATCGGTGCCCGCCTCCCACTCGATGCCCGAGTAGACGTCCTCCGTATTTTCGCGGTATACGGTGATGTCGACCCTGTCGGGCTCGGAGACCGGCGAGGGCGTGCCGGGTAGCCATCGGCTCCGTCGCACACATGCGTACAGGTCGAGCTCCTGGCGCAGGGTGACGTTCAGCGAGCGGATCCCTCCACCCACCGGCGTGGTCAGGGGACCCTTGATGCCCACCCGGAAGTCGCGGACGGACTGAAATGTCTCCTCGGGAATCCACTCTCCCGTCTTCTCCCGGGCCTTCTCGCCGGCGAAGACTTCCATCCACACGATCTCCCGCTCCCCGCCGTAGACCTCCTCCACGGCCGTATCGAAGACCGGACGCGTGGCGTTCCAGATGTCGGGCCCGATCCCGTCGCCCTCGATGAAGGGGAGGATGGGCCGGTCGGGCACGTGGAGCTCCCCCTCCCGTTCGGTGATCCGCTTACCCTGTTCCGGAACCGACGCGTACTGGTAGTGGGACATGGGGGGACAGCCTTCCTGTCTGGTGTTCTGGACTGGAGGGGAGAGAGGTGACCGGTCCTGGGCCGGGGCGTGGCCCCGCCCCGGCCGGTCCGATCAGCGCTCGTCCAACGGCGTCCAGCTGGCGTCGGTCTCGCCGACGTACTCGGCCCGAGGACGGATGAGGCGGTTGTCGGACAGCTGCTCCTGCACGTGGGCGCTCCAGCCTCCGACGCGCCCCATGGCGAAGAGCGGCGTGTAGAGGTCCAGCGGCAGTCCCAGCGAGTAGTAGACGCTGGCGCAGTAGAAGTCGACGTTGCAGTTGATCCCCTTGCGGTCGAGCATCGTCTCCTCGACGCGCCGGGAGATCTCGTACCACTTCGTCTCGCCGGTGGCCTCCCCGATCCGCCGCGACATCTCGCGGAGGTGCGTTGCCCGAGGATCCTCGGTCCGATAGACCCGATGGCCGAAGCCCATGATCTTCTTGCCCTGATCCAGGGCCTCGTCGACCCAATTCTCGGCCGTGTCCACGGACTCGATCTTCAGGATCATCCGCATGGCCGCCTCGTTGGCCCCTCCGTGGAGCTCACCCTTCAGGGCGCCCACCCCGCCGGTCACGCCGGAGTAGATGTCCGAGAGGGTCGAGGAGATGACCCGACACGTGAAGGTCGAAGCGTTCAGACCGTGGTCCAGGTAGAGCAGGAGCGAGGTGTCCAAGGCCTCGGCGGACACGTCGTCCGGCTCCTCGCCGTGGAGCATGTAGAGGAAGTTGGCGGCATGACCGAGCGACGGGTCCGGGTCCACGGGTTCCTCGCCCTCGCGCAGACGATGATACGCCGCCACGACGGTGGGGAACTTCGCCACCAGCCGCCTGGCCTTTCCCCGGTTCGCCTCCTCCGACGTCGCCTCGGTTTGGCTGTCGAGGTTGCCGAGCGTGGAGACGGCTGTACGGAGCACTCCCATGGGGTCGGCGTCGTCGGGCATCTGACGCAGGACCTCGAGCACGCGCTCGTCGACCGCCCGCTCAGCGGCCAGGTCGTCCTCGAAGACCTCGAGTTCGCCCTCGGTCGGGAGCTTCCCGTTCCACAACAGGTAGAGGGCTTCGGGATACGTGGCGTTCTCCGCCAGGTCGTGGATGTTGTATCCACGGTAGAGGAGGACCCCCTTCTGCCCGTCGATGAAGCTCAGCTCCGTCTCGGTGGCGACGACGTTGTCGAGCCCGATTCGCTTGATCCGTTCAGCCATCGTCCTCTCTACCTTTCGAGTCTATGAGGGGGTCGTCTTCTTGTCGTTACGGCGTGCAAGAATCGTTACAGAAAAGGCGCAGCGGCGCCCGCCCCACGGGCGACCCTGCGCCTGGCTCCGCGCTCTCGGCCCGCCGACCGTCAGCGGATCGACGGATCCGGCTGGGCCTCCAGGAATTCGCTCTTCAATTCTTCCGGATCCATGGACTCGAACGCCCCCACCGGAAGTCGAGTTCGCCGCTGCGTCTGGCTGGGGTCCGAGAAGCAGACGAAGATGACCGCCTCGTGCTCTTCCGGCTCGTCTCCGTCGACCTCGGGATCGGGCCAGAACACGTCACGAGACGCGAGCCAAGCCTTCCAGCGCCGTCCGTCTTCGTCTCGGAAGTGTTTGGTCATTTCTCCTCTGCCTGAGCTCGTTCGGGTGGGACGCGACGTCGCGGGTACCGAGTCGGGATCGCCCTCGGGAACGCCTAAACTTAGAGCGGGAACCCGGTGGTGTCCACGGGCGAGCGGACGGCCGAGTTCCCGGCGGCCCCGGCACTGGCGAGGTCGCCCCCCCCGGATGCTCTCGCTCAGCCCTCGCGGTCGGCCTCGGGCATCCGGCAGCCGAACGCCAGGCCGGCTCCCATGAACAGGATGAGGAAGGTTACCAGCAGGGTGAGCAGGATGTAGTACACTGGGGTCCTCCGGGGCCGCCTCTGAGATCGAACTCGGTCGCGAGTCACTAGTTTGAGCCCCTCGGCCCGGGCTGTCCAGACGAGCGCGCGCCGGCCGGTTGCGCGCCCCGGCTCCGTCGATCTACCCTCGGACCTCGGCCACCGGTGGCCGGCAACGGTTTCCGGGCACGGGTCGACCGGGGTCGACACGTCGGACGACAATCGAGAGCAACGCAGACAGGAACAGAGAGATGAGCGAAACCGAGGAGATCCTGAGCCTCACGGAGCGCTGGAGCGCTCACAACTACGACCCGCTGCCGGTGGTACTCGAACGGGGGGAGGGTTGCTGGGTCCGGGACGTGGACGGCAACCGCTATCTGGACATGCTGAGCAGCTACTCGGCCCTCAACCAGGGCCACGGTCACCCGAAGATCCGCGAGGTTTTGGAGCAGCAGGCCCGGCAGCTCACGCTCACTTCCCGCGCCTTCCACAACGACCAGATGGGTCCGTTCCTGAAGGAGCTGTGCGAAGCGACCGGGTTCGACAGGGCGCTGCCGATGAACACGGGCGCGGAGGCCGTGGAGACGGCGATCAAGGCGGCCCGCAAGTGGGGGATGGAGAAGAAGGGCGTCGAGGACGGTCGACAGGAGATCATCGTGTGTCAGAATAACTTCCATGGCCGCACGACCACCATCATCTCCTTCTCCACCGAGGAGAAGTACCGCCGCGGCTTCGGACCGAGCACCCCCGGCTTCGAGGTCATTCCGTTCGGCGACTCCGAAGCCCTGGAGGAGGCGATAAACGAGAACACGGTGGGCTTCATGGTCGAACCCATCCAGGGCGAGGGCGGCGTGGTGGTACCGCCGGACGGCTATCTGGCACGCTGCGCGGAGATCTGCCACGAGCACGACGTGCTGCTCCTCAACGACGAAATCCAGACCGGCCTCGGTCGGACGGGCAAGCTGTTCTGCGGCGACTGGGACGGCGTGCGCGGCGACATCCTGATCGTCGGAAAGGCGCTCGGGGGCGGCATGTACCCGGTATCGGCCGCCCTGGCGGACGAGGAGGTCATGGACGTTTTCACCCCGGGGACGCACGGGTCCACTTTCGGGGGGAATCCCCTCGGCTCGGCCGTGGGACGGGCTTCCCTCCGCGTCGTCCTCGAGGAGGATCTGGCCGGTCGCGCGCAGGAGCTGGGAGACTGGTTCATGGACGAGCTCCGGAGCGTAGATTCCCCACACGTCCGGGAGGTCCGGGGGCGCGGCCTCTTGATCGGAGTCGTGGTCCGGGAGGAGTCCGGAACCGCACGTCCCTTCTGCGAGGAGCTCCAGGACCGGGGCATCCTGGCCAAGGAGACCCAGGGCCAGGTGATCCGGTTCGCACCTCCCCTGGTCATCGAGCGGGAGACGCTGGAGGGCGTCCTCCCCGCTATAAAGGAGGTTCTCCACGGCGTCGGGGTGGAAGGCGTCCCGGCCACGGCGGCGACTTGATGCGCCGGGCGGAGCGGGCCCGCCGGCCGCGCCGAGGGTGCTCCCTCAGGCCGTGCCCTCTCTCTGGCGGCGGAGTCTCTGGATCTCGTTGTACTGCTCGCGAACCTGCTCCATGATGTCGTTCACCAGCTCCTGGGCGGTCTCCTTAGAGCGGGGCTCGTCCAGGTACTCGGAGTAATCCACCGGCTCGCCGTAGTAGACGTAGATCGTCTTGAAGATGCGCGGGACGTAGGTCCCGATGGGAAGGACGTCCCGCATCCCGTCGATGGCCACGGGGATCACCTTCGGACGCGTACCGAGGACCACCAGACCCGCTCCCGGCCGTCCCTCCCCGACGCTGCCGTCGCGGGTCCGCGTCCCCTCCGGGAAGACGGTCATCACCCCGCTCTTCACGGCCCGGATCATCTTGAACAGGGCCTTCTTGTCCCGTCGCCCTTCCTGGACCGGGATGCACTTCCACTGGTCGGAGAACCAGCCCAGGATCGGGTTCTTGTAGAAGTTCTCCTCGGCCGCCGGATTCCAGGGGATCAGGTACGGCTTCCAGATCGACTCCGGGTAGTAGGCCGCCACCCCCACCAGGAAGCTGTCGATCATCGACTGGTGGTTCGAGAGGAGGAGGGTATTCCGCTCGCGAGGCACCCGGTCCCTCCCCTTCACCACCGTGCGGTTCAGGACGAAGAAGAACAGGACGCCCAGGGCGGCTATGATGTTCGTGACCAGCCAGCGCGTGTAGGGCCAGAGGAGGTGGAACAGCTTTCCCCTGTGATCGGCCCGCACCTCGTTCGACATCCTCTGCGTGTCCTCCCTGCCTGGCCTCGGGCCTCGCTCACATTCGCTCGTAGGAGGGGCCGCTCCCTCCCTCCCGGGGCGTCCACCTCGGCCCCAGCACGTCGGTGGCCTTGCAGTCGATGCAGTTGGGAGCGTTGACCACCAGCCGGTCGCCCTCGCGCTCGTAGACTCCGGCCGGACACATGTGCTCGTAGAACTCGGCGGCCTCGGGGCTCACGTCGTCCCCCACGATCAGGTGGGAGGGAATATCGTCCCGGGTCGTGTTCCCTGCCCGGTAGACGCCCTCGACCTTGTCGATGGTGTACTCACCGTCGGGCTCGTAGGCGATCTCGCCGCCCGCCCGCCGCGGCTCGGCCGCGTCCTCGGGCACGTCGATCCGGCCGCCGGGGAAGCGGCCGCCGGTGAGCTCCATGAGCGCCGCCTTCACGCCGCCAGCGTACAGGCCGGACCGGAAGGCGAGCCGCGTATTCCGGGTCCGCCACAGGTCCCGGCCGATGATGCTCTCCTCCACCATCCGATCGTAGTCGGAGAGGGCCTCGGCCCCGGGCTCGTCCTCCTGCTGGAGGGCGCGGAAGGTGGCCCGGGCGGAGAGTACGCCGGACTTCACGGCGTAGTGGATCCCCTTCAGGGCCGGGACGTTCACGAAGCCGGCGGCGTCCCCGGCCACCAGAGCGCCTGGAGCGTGAAGCCGGTTCGGGACAGACCAGTATCCTCCCTCCGGTATGGTCTTGCCGCCCCACTCCAGGAGCTCGCCGCCCTCCAGGTAGTCGGCGAAGAGGGGGTGCGACTTCATGCGCTGCAGGGCCGCGTGGGTGTCGAAGTCGCGCTCCGGATAGTCCAGGGCAGCCACCAGCCCCAGCGCCACGAGGTCCTCCTCCATGGGGTACATGAACGACCCGCCGAAAACATCGTTCGGGAGCGGCCAGCCCAGTGTGTGGACCACCGAGTCCAGCGGCCGTGCCGGGCGCCACAGCTCCTTGACGCCGAGGGAGTAGATCTGCGGGTTCTGGCGGCCCACGTCCTCCCGATCGAGGAGGGCCTCGGTGAGGGGGCCGCGTGTGCCCTCGGCCAGCACCGTGGTGCGCGCGGAAACGTCCATGGCCGGCATATAGCCGGAACCGGGCTCGCCGTCCCGATCCAGGCCCGACGGCGTGGTCCGCACGCCTCGCACCCTGCCGTCCTCCAGGAGGAGGCCGTCGGCCGGAAAGCCCGTGAAGACGTTCACGCCGCGATCCTCCGCCCGCTCGCCCATCCAGCGGACGATCTCGCAGATGGAGCCCACCCAGTTCCCTTCGTTCCGCATGCTGGGGGGCGTCGGTATGCGAAAGCTGCTTCCCTCGTTCGGGAGGAAGTAGACGCGGTCGTCGGGCACTGGCTGGCGGAAGGGGAGCTCCTCGTCGGCGGTGTCGGGAAAGAGCTCGCGGAAGGGGCCGGGCACCACCACGGCGCCGGAGAGACAGTGGTCCCCCAGCCGGTCGGATTTTTCCAGCACCCCGATCTCCAGATCGCCCAGCTCCCCCTCGGCCTGCTCCGAGAGGCGGGCGAGCTCGATGGCACCGGCCAGGCCCGCGGGCCCGCCGCCGACGAAGAGGACGTCCAGCGGCACCGCCTCCTCGTCCGGCGACTCCTCGATGAGGAGGCGGTGCCGCGGCAGGTCGGGCTGCTCCCGGCTCGGGGCGAATTCGCCGCCCCCGGCCGACTCGGTGAGAGGCGTAGCGTCGTCGCTCGGCTGGCTGTTCATCGTTGCTCCGTCCTCACGTGTCGTCCGTGGTCTCGCATGATCTCCAGTACCCGGTCGATGGGGAGCGCCCGGGCCGTCCCGCGGTGGCCTTGCACCGTGGTGGCGGCGAAGACGGAATTGAGCGCCGCTTCCTCGGTAGCCTCCACTGTGGCCTCGAAGAGATCCGACAGTACGCCGCCGTCGGTGATCCGCTGCGCCCGGCGGTCCGTGGAGAAGACGACGGCATAATCGCCGGAGCCGTGGGACATGTACGATCCGGTGCGGGAGATTCCCAAAAAGGTGCGCCCGGCGACGCGCTTCAGCACGCGGTGCCCGAGCGGCGCGTCGGTGGCGACGACGACCATCACCGAGCCCTCGGCCGGCGATCCCGTGTCTCCGCTCGCCCCGTCCTTGCTCGAGATGATTCCGTCGCTCCCCAGCTCCTCGCCCACGGGAACGCCGTCGACGCGGAGGTGCCCCCCGTAGTTGGTCTGCGTCAGGACGCCCACCGTGAAGCGCCCCCCGTCGGTCTCGACGACCCGCGAGGCCGTGCCGATGCCCCCCTTCCATCCCAGGGCCGTGGTTCCGGTGCCCGCGCCGACGCTACCCTCCTCCACCGGGCCCGGGTCCGCCGCCCGCAGGGCCGAGCGCACATGGCGCGGATCGATGGGCCGCTGTCGGATGTCGCTCAGGAAGCCATCGTTGGTCTCCCCCACGACCGGGTTGATGGAGCGGACCTCGCGGTTGGCGGGCATCGCGAGCATGGTGTCCACGAGGGCGTCGGCCGCCCGGAACACCGAGAGCGTGCCGGTGAGCAGGATCGGGGTTTCCAGCTCCCCGAGCTCGTTCACCTGGGTGGTGCCCACGAGCTTGCCGAAGCCGTTTCCCACGGCCGCGGCCGCCGGGACCTTCTCCCGGAAGAGATTGTCCCCGTGGGGGAGCACGGCCGTGACGCCGGTGCGGAGCGAGTCGCCCCGTCGGAGCGTCGCGTGACCGACCTCGACTCCCTCCACGTCGGTGATGGCGTTGAGCCGCCCCGTCTCGAGGCGGCCGATCTCGACCCCTGCGTCCCGGAGCCGGGGGCGGTCCTGGGCGGCGGCGCCCGCCGCCGACGCCAGCAGCGTCGAGGCGAACAGGGCTGCGGCGACGGTGATCCTCACGCTTCACTCCTTCGTCGGTCTTTCGTCTCCAGCTCCCGCACTCCCCGCCGGACGGACTCCGGAATCGGCGTCTTGGCTCCGGCCTCGTAGTCGAAGGAGACGACGACGCCCTCCCCCTCGGCCACGACTTCGTCCTGCTCGTGGGAGACGACGCGATATCTCATGGTGAATCGGTCGTCCTCCATTTCCGTGACGCGCGTCCCCACGCTCACGCGGTCGGGATACACGAGGGCGCGACGGAAGCGGCAGCTGGTGGAGTGGAGGATCGCCCCGACCCGCTCCTCCCGATAGGAGTCGTTGAACCCGCACCGCTCCAAATACTCGACCCGGGCCGACTCGAAGTAGCGGAAGAACACCACGTTGTTCACGTGGTCGTAGGCGTCCATCTCGCCCCACTGCACGGGAATCTCCACCCGGACGGGAAACCCGGACAGCTCCTCTTCGGCGTGCGCCGTCACTCGCTCTCCTCGCTGATGCGCTTGCCCTCGGCCACCAACAGGGCGTGCATCTCGTTCAGGACTCTGGGGTCCGCGGGCAGGCGCTCTTCCGCCCAGGCGCGGATCTGCTCGTAGCGCCGGTCCGCCACCTCTTCCCTACCCCGGTGGCGCAGGACCCGTCGAAAGTAGGCGTCGACCACCATCACCGGGACCCCGTACGCGTAGAGGAGGATGCAGTCTGCCGTCTCCGGACCGATCCCCCACAGCTCCAGAAGCTCCCCCCGCTCCGGCGGATTTCCGTCCCTTCCGCCGAAGAAGCCGGCGGCCACCTTGAGCCGCCGGGTTTTCTGCCGGTAGAAGCGGGCCGGGCGTACCCGCTGCTCGAGGCTCTCGTGGGGCTCCTCCGCCAGTGCCGACCATCGGTCCAGTCCGGCCTCCACGAGGTTTCCCACGGCCTCGGCCGCTCCGCTCCAGCGAGTGTTCTGCGCCAGTATCGATCCCTGGACCACCTCGGCGCGGGCACGGCCCTCCGGGACATCGTAGTCGCCGGGACGGTACTCGAGGCCGCCGTCGCGCCGGTTCCACAGGGGCCACCAGCCCTGCCGTCCGTGGCGCTCCAGGAGCGACCGGTAGAGAGATTCCATCATGACCGCACACAGTCTACGGGAGGGGCGGCGCGAGTCGTAGCCTGTGCCCGACGCGGGTGGACCGGGTGTCGGGATCGGGAATCGGCGTAGAGGCCGGAACACGTCACGCCCGCCCCCAGTCGACCAAAACGCCCGCCGTGGAGCCGGCGACCAAACCGGGATTGGTCGTCCCCGCGTGTCACGGCCCGCTGGCGCTTCGGGCACAGTGCCAGCACGGACCGCCAGCCGTTCGCGGACCTCGAGCGGGCGCCGCTGTCGTGGAAGCGCGCCCCGATGTGGCCTTCAGTCCCACGGTCAGCCTGCAACTCTTCGCACAACCGCTGATCCCGGCCGTGCATTACACGTCCACCGGACGGCTCGCTCGCCCCGCGACGCAAGGGTGCGTTCGCTTCTCCGAGGGGCGTGGCCTGCCGAGCCCCGGAGGCGTGATCTGCGTCGACGGGCAGACCTGTGTCGTGGAGGGCCAGCGCCAGATGGACTGCGACGGCGACGGCCGATACGACCGGTCGTCTTCAGAGCCCTCCTACAAGCTTCGGTCTCTCCGCGGCAACGGCGATGCCCTCTCCGGCGCCCCGGCGGAGAACCGGTTCATCGTCAAGATGAGCCGTTTCCTGGATGTGTAGCGGGCCTGGGGACCGGTCGCCGTCCTCCCGTGAGACTCCCTGCTCACACGTCTCGCTCCCGCCCCCGTTGCTCGCGGCGGACCGTTCCGCCCACGACGAGAGCCGCGGAGATGATGAGCAGGTTCTTGACGATGTACTGCCCCTCCATCGTGGGTGCGTAGGGAACGCGTCCGGTCTGAAAGACCACGTCCGGAAGGACGACGAGGGGCAGGAACGTGCCGACCATCTGCAGGGCCAGCATTGCCACGCCGATCCGGATCGTGCGCCGGAACAGGAAGGTCACGCCAATCGCCACCTCGAACCAGCCGACGAGCTGGACCCACGCGTCCCCGCCCAGGAGTGGCATCCATGCCGTCGTGGCTCGAACGAGCGGCTCAGCCGGAGACAGGCCGAGCGGCTTGAGGATGCCGAACAGGATGAAGATGACCGCGAGCGAGTAACGGAGGGCCGGCGTTCCCCAGACTCGCATGAATCCGGCGATGCGCCGGTCGATCTCGTCGAGGTGGTCCATCAGGGACGAGTTTCGCATCTCCGTCGCTCTCTCGTCCTCCATGTTTCGGCGTGGGCTGCAGGGCCGAGAGACTCCGCACGTGCGACACCGATCGAAAGGCTCCGCGGTCGCGGTGTGCCGTGCAACCGTCCGCCCCCCGCTTCCCGTGCGTTGATCCCCCGTTGAAGCCGGCCCGTACACTGGGGGGGTAATGACGCATCGGGGGTCGCCCTCCGGTGGACGTGCTGACGGCGGTGATTGCGAACGCGAGGCGGAGGCGGAATCAGGTGCAGGCGCAGGCGCTGGCGGTGAGGGAGGCGGCCCGGGAGCCGTATTCGGAGGCCGGCCCCTGGAGTCGGGACACGGCCACCGAGGAGCTCGCGGACGAGATCGCCCTCATGGCGGCCCACATCCACGCCTACCGCCGGGCCTACCTGGAGCGGCTGGCCGAGTTCGACCGCCGTCGGGGCTGGGAGCCGGGCGGAGCGCTACCAGGTGCTGCTGCACGTGGACCGGGACACGCTGGCCGGGGAGGGCGAGCCCGGGCGCTCGGAGCTGGAGGACGGGACGCGCGTTTCATCGGAAACGTCCCGCCGGCTCGCCTGCGACGTGGGCCTGGTGGGCGTCCTCCGGGGCGAGGGGGGCGAGGTGCTGGACGTGGGCCGCCGGCGTCGCACCGTGTCCCCGGCCCTGCGGCGGGCCCTGGAGGTGCGGGACCGGGGCTGGCGGTTCCCGGGCTGCGGCCTCCGGTTCACGGACGCCCATCACATCACCCACTGACCCTATGAGAGCGAGCGGCGGCCGCCGCTCGAACGAGAAATAGCCTCCCAGG
>CAZFDK010000055.1:0-17236 GCA_964518305.1 uncultured Gemmatimonadota bacterium
GTGGACGAGATCGCTCCGTCCCCGCGGGACCCGGGAACGGCGTACATGGCCGTCCACCGCTACCGCATGGACGACATGCGTCCCTACATCTACAAGACCGAGGACTACGGCCAGAGCTGGGAGCTTCTGACCACGGGACAGAACGGCATCCCGGCGGACCACCCGGTTCGCGCCATCAACGTCGATCCGCAGAGCCCCGGGCTGCTATACGCCGGCACCGAGTACGGGCTCTTCGTCTCCTTCGACGACGGGGCCCACTGGCAGTCCCTCCAGCAGAATCTTCCCGAGAGCCCGGTCAGGGACCTGGAGGTCAAGCGGGGCGACCTGGTGGTGGCCACCCACGGCCGGGCCCTGTGGATCATGGACGACCTGAGCCCGCTGCGACAGATGGCCGACAGCGTCCGGCAGGGGCCGGCGCACCTGTTCGCCCCCCGCGACGCCTACCGGATGCGGATGGGCTACGCGGAGGGCGCAGCGGAGAATCCGCCAGCCGGGGCCCTGTTCTATTACCGCATGGCCGACGACTCGGGCGGAGAGGTCACCCTGGAGGTGATGACCGACGACGGCGAGACGGTCCGCACGTTCTCGACGCGCCCCTCCGGCGACGAGTTGCCGCTCCCCTCCGGATCGGGGACGCATCGGGTGAACTGGGACCTCCGTTATCCCGGGGCGTACGTGGCACCGGGAGTCAACGAGCCGCCGGCGCCGAATCAGTTCCGGAGGCGGGTCGCCCTGATCGACGGGTACCTGGGAGGCCCCCTGGCGGTGCCGGGCACCTATCATGTGCGGCTGACGGCGGGTGATCACACCGAGGAGCGCACCTTCGAGGTCCACAAGGATCCAAGGCTCGGGGACGACGTCACCCTCGAGGAGATGCGGGCCGATCTGGAGTTCGGCCTCCGGCTCCGGGATCGGATCAGCGCCATCCAGCACGGCGTCCGCCGGCTGCGGGTGACCCTGGACGAGATGGAGAAAGCCCGGCAGCGGGTCGACGACCCGGCGCTCGAGGAACGGGCCATCGAGCTCATCGACGACATCGAGGCCGTTGCCAGCGAGCTCTACAAGCACGAGGAGCGTGGCGACCACGCCCACCTGGGTCCCGAGCTCAGTACTTCCTACGCCCGGGTGGCGCTGATGCTCATCTCCTCCGACCACGGTCCGCCGGAGTCGGCGCGGACCCGATGGGACGACCTCCAGCCCGAGTACGAGGAGCTGATGGGCCAGCTGGAGCGGCTGCTGGGCGAGGAGGTCCCGGCGTTCAACGAGCGGCTCCGGGAAGTCGGCATGGGTGCGGTCCACGTCCCGGAATCCGGGATGTAGACCGACAGCAGCTTCGGGCCGTTCGCCCGCTCAGTCGCCGGAGATGGAGTCCAGCGCGATGTTCAGCTGAAGGCTGTCCACCACGGCGTCGTCGTTGAGGGGCACGTCCGGGACCTGTACCAGCTCGGACTGAAGGCCCGAGCCTTCCGGCGGGACGGCCTGAACTTCCACACACCGGCGAAAACCCGATCGGAAGTTGATGACGCTGGTCCCGTACCGGCCGGCGCTGTCCGTCGAGGCGGAGACGGTGGAGAAAATGTTGGAGCCGCAGGTTCGCGAGAAGGCCGTGATGTTGACCTCGGCTCCTCCGACCGGACCGGCGGTCGCGCTCCCGGTAACCTGCCCGTGGACCACGAGGGCGTCGCTGTCCTCGACGCCGAATCCACCGGAACAGGCTGCCGCCGTCGCCGCGATCAGGGCCACCGCGGCCGCAGCGGCCATCGTGCGCGCAGGGAGCCCGCCACCGGGGGACGGCCGTACCCCGGTGACGAATCGTGACGAGCGTCCTCGATCATCCACGTGCAGCTCTCCGTACGCGGTCGGAGCCCGTGTCCTCAGTCGATCTGCTTCATGGCCCGGACGCACTTGAGGTGCACCAAGCGCTTCTGCCCGCGGAGCTCGACGCGGCGAACGAACTTGACCTCCGACTCCTCGTAGCCCTCGCGGAGGAGCGGCTCGGCGCAGAGATAGCAGACGTTGCCCTCCGCCTCTTCGATGGTGACGGTCTCGAACTCCTCTTCGTTCTCCAGCATCGTGCTCGCTTTCCGTGGATTCGAGATGGCCGCCGGTCGCGGGCGTCGGGCGCCTGCCTCCCCGCGGGCTGCTCCGCTCGGAGTCCGGCAATCTGGTCGAGCTTCTAGTATCCGGCACGCGTCGGTTCGATCCATCTCCGACGACGGCGTCCCGGATGGTGAAAACGGTGACGTCGATCTAGCGAGTGACTCGAGCAGGGATCCGACACGCGGCAGGTGCCGGGAGGGGAAGTGAGAAGAAAGGCCCGTCGTGGAGGAGGCCTCTCAGGCCGCGAATCCCTGCTTCTCGGCGTAGGGCCGCAGACGCTCCCGGAGCTGCCGGCGAGCCCTCGACAGCCTTGACTTGACGGTGCCCACGGGGATCTTGAGCTCGTCAGAGATCTCCCTGTACTGCCAGTCCTTCAGGTCGGAGAGGATCACCGCCACGCGGAAGTGGTCGGGGAGCTCCTCCAGGGCCTCGACGACGTCGTCGGCGATGAGGCCGTCGTAGAAGGAGGCGGCGGGATCCTCGCCGTCCCGGTCCTCGAGGATCGAGCGATCGGGCAGGTCCTCGAAGGCCAGCCGCGAGGGCCGACGCTTCCGCTTCCGGAACTCGCTGATAAACTTGTTTCGGAGGATCGTCATCAGCCATCCCCGGCAGTTCGTACCGGTCTCGTAACTGTCCCAGGACTGGTAGGCCTTGAGAAGGGTATCCTGCACGAGGTCCTGGGCCCGGGCCTCGTCGCCTCCGGTCAGCGAGAGGGCCTGCTCGCGGAGGTCGTCCAGGTGGTCCAGCGCCTCGTCCTCGAACCGAAGCCTGCGATCGGATCCACCGTTGCCGTCGTGGGGGTTCGAGTCCTCGGTAATTGCCACGTCCGTTCCTCCTGTTGCGGAATCGCATCCAGAGCCGGGGGGGGGCGGCGCCGGGGACGGTCTCCGTTAGCCGGATTTCCGCCCCGCCCTCGTCCATAGAACGGACGAGGTGCGTCGGATGTGACAGCTCTGTTACGGAAGGGGAGGCTGCGGAGCGGTCAGAGACGCCACTCGATGCCGGCCACGGGCAGGAGGGGCACGGCGCTCAGGGCCTGACGCTTCATCTCTTCGTTCGGATCGAACTGGTAGAACAGCGCGTCGCGGCGGTCCAGGGCATTCAGGATCTGCACGTAGGGCGTGAGCTCGGCATCGCTGTCCAGGATGCGCATGGGCCAGCTCCGCGAGAGCTTGAGGTTCACGCGCAGATAGGAGCCCTCCGGTCCGCCGGGCAACACCTGGCTGCCACCGTTCACGGCGAGACTCGGAGAGGCCGCGGAGGCGCCCCCGCGGGCGGTCGTCGACGGCTCCACCGGAGTCGGGATGGGCGTGAACGGCAGTCCCGCGCTGGTGGAGACCTTCACGTCCAGGTGGACATCGGAGGGAAGCGGAGCGCTCAGCCCGCCGCTGAACAGATGCCGGCCGGCAAACTCCTCCCCGTACTGGACCTCGCCGTCGCGGGACCAGACAAAGGCCAGCGCGTAGCCGCCCCAGGCCGACCAGTCATCGCTCCGGTAGTCGAGCCACAGGTCGATTCCGGAGGAGCGCATCGTGTTGCTCTGCGGCAGGTTCTGGAACGCCTTGAAGAAGCCCTCGACTCCGACCCGCAGGCCTCGCCGGGGAGCGTGGTCCAGTCCGACCACCAGGTGGGAGGCGCTGGCCACCTGGAGCCTGGCGCCCACCGGCTCGGAACCGGACGACTGTCCGCTGTCCGAGGGACTCTGCAGGGTGGCCAGGCCCGAGCTGAGAACCGTCTCCGGCGAGCGTACGTACTGGTGATACCGTCCGGCCGTCACCGAGAGAACGGAGGTGGAGCCGATCTCGAGGGCAGCCGCCAGACGGGGAGAGAGCCGACCCATCATCTCCGGCAGGAAGAGGTCGCTTCGGAGACCCGCCCGCAGGCTCAGGGCGTCGGTGGCGGGGAAGACGATGTTCCCGTAACCGCCCATCATGTCGCCGGTGGTGCGCCCCTGGCCGAGCAGGGATACGTCCTCCTGCACCTCGCCCCTTTCGTAATCCACCCCGTAGTGGTCGTAGGACGTGCCGAACTTGAAGTGGACGTCGTCCACCTCACGCGTCGCGTCGATGGCGAGTCGAGTCCGGGTGTTGCGCCCCTCTGCGGCGCGGACCGGGTCTCCGCCGACCGGGAGCCTGGTGCGGAACCGGCCGCCGGAAACCATGAGCTGTACCTCGCCGTCCTCCATCCGGTGCTGGTATCGGACGGACCCGGCGCGGTTGCCCCAGTGCACCGAGCCGTCGAATCCGACTTCGGGATCCAGGTCCACGGACTCCCGGTTCAGGAAGCCGGTCACAGCGATCCGGTCGGCGTCCGAGAGCGGCATGTCGATGCGGGTGAGTGCGTCACGGTAGCCGTAGGGAAGCGGCTCGTCGGTCAGGCCGCCGGAGCCGAGCCCGTGGAGGCCGCGGACGCCGAAGTAATACGATCCGGAGCCCAGGGGACCTTCTACCTGCGTCCGGGCGCCCAGGAGGTCGACGGCGCCCCGGGCCGTCGTTCCGTCGCCCCGCCCGGGACGGGTCTTCAGATCCATGATGTAGGAGAGTCCCCCGTCGTAGCGGGCGGGCGCTCCTCCGACGTAGACCCTCGACGAGTCGATGATGCCCGGCTGTAGGGCGTCCATGAGGCCGCCCAGGTGGAAGGGGGTGTAGACCGGGGCGCCGTCCAGGAGCACCATCTTCAGGTCAGACGTGGCGCCGCGAACGTATAGGGTGCCGTTGGGATCGGGGGAGCCGGGATCGGTACGGATCTCCTCGGCCAGCCCCAGCTCTGCGACGCCCGGGCTGGCCTCCATGGCCTTGAGCTCGGCCGCCGTCGGCGAGCCGGGCGTGAGATCCCGGTTCCCCCTCACGTTCACCTCGGACCACGAGCTCAGACCCATCACCCTCAGCAGGGGGAGTCCCACGGGCCGGAGGCTCAGGCTGAGGTCCAGCTTGACCGTCCCGCGGGCCGGCACTTTGACGGTGAGTTCCAGGGGCTGGCGATCCAGCGCCCGAGCCCTGAGGTCCCGGTGGCCGGCGGGGACGTTCTCCAGAACGTACTCACCATCCTCGTCCGTGCGGGTCGCGCGGTAGGTGTCACCTTCGCCTACCTCGATCACCACGAAGGAGATCGGCTCCCCGGAATCCTCTCCGAGGACCTGACCGCGGATGGTACCTGTGAGGCTGTCGGGCACGGAGCGTTCCGAGCTCGACGGCCGGGGGGAAGACCGGCTCGCGGCTTCCTGGGCGACGGCGGGCGAGGCGCCGGGTGCCGTGGGAACTGCCGCTCCGGTTCCCGGCGCGAAGCCGAACAGGAGTCCGGCGGCTGCCAGGAGCTCGATCATCGCGCCTCCCAGGAGTCGGTTGAGGGGCCGCGGGGTGCGGCCCTCACCGATTGTACGCGACGGGAGCCTAGTTGGTTCCCGACGGCCGGAACGTGAATTCGCCGTCGCCCAGCTCAGCGTCCGGGATCTGAACGTCCAGTTCGCCTCCCCGTGCGACGGCCACGCGCTGATCGTTTACGTCGAGCAGCACGAGCCCGACCAGGCGCGGGATCTCCACCAGGAGCGAGTCGGAGGCCGGACCCGTCACCTCGATCCGGCCCGGAGCCGTCCGGTACTCGCCCCCGGCGTTCCAGACCCCGGCCTGCGATCCGTCCACCAGTCGGACGCGGATCGACGTGCTCCGGGGGATGCTCCGGAGGGAGACGAGGATCGACCCCTCCGAAGCCGATACCGCGACCCCCGATCGATCCGTGGCTCCGGTCCGATCGGGCGCAGGAACCTCGGCCTCCTCTGCCGTCGGGACGCCCTCGTCTCCACCGAAGAGGGCCTCGATCTGCTGGACGGAGTGGTCGATCCACGAGCGGACCGGCGACCCGGGAAGAGCCGCAGCGGCTCCCAGGAGCACGACCAGCGACGCGGCGATGCGAGCGGTGGTGGACCACGTGAAGCTCGATTGGTCCCCGGCCTCCTCCGGCGCGCCTGCTCCCTCGCTTGTCCTCTCCCCGCGCTTCGGCTCCAGCGGTTCCACCGCGCGGCGCCGGGTCTCGGTTGCCGTGACACCGGATGGGGAGGGCTCCAGCTCCGCGGCGGCGTCGGAGAAGAGCGAGGAAGCGCGTCGGAGCTCGGACAGGGTGCGTGCGCAGGCGTCGCACTCCGCCAGGTGTCCTGAGACGGCCCCACGCTCGTCCGGGCCGAGCTCGCGGTCCACATAGGCCATCAGCCGGGCTTCGCTCGGATGGCTGTCGGTGTGGTGATCCATACGATTTCTCGCCGATCTCCGGGGTGTTCGCCCTTCAGTCCTCTCGCTCCGGGGACTCGTCCAGCCCCCGGTATGTCTGCTCGAACCGACGCAGGGCCCGGGCGAGCAGCGTACCCACCGAGCTCGCCTTCACCCCGATCATCTCCGCGATCTCAGAGTACTGGAACCCCTCTTCACGGAGGAGCAGAATTTTCCGGTCGCGGGCCTTGAGCTCGTCCAGCGCCTCCCGGACCCGTTCTATTCGCTCCGCTCGCTCCGTCCGCTCGTCCGGACGGTCGGGCGGGTCCGGTCTGTAATCCTCGGCCTCCAGCAGGCGTCGCCGGCGGTCCCGCGTCCTCGAGCGGTCCCGGACCAGGTTCGTGCCCACAGTGAAGAGCCAGCTGCGGACGCTCTCCTCCGGAACCTCGTTCTCGAGGAGCCGGAGAAAGGACTCCTGGGCGACGTCCTCGGCCACATCCTCGTCACCGGTGAGTCGGTACAGGTACCGGTAGAGCGCGGAGTAATGCCGGTCGAAAGCCGCGTCAAAGTCCACGTCCGAACCCGGGCTCGCGCCCTTCAGCCGTAAGTACAACGAACGGAGAGAGAATCTGTGACACCCCTCCGCCGACGAGATTGCATACGCTTCGGAATGCAATCATCGCTCGTCGTCCTCCCGCCGAGATCGTCGGAGTTCGCCCACCCGGCGGTCGGCGTGACGGATCGGCTCGGGCACCCGGTACGTCGGGCTCACCGCAAGCACGATCTCCACGGCTGTCGCCAGGTCCATCCGGTGGCCGGGGGAGACGTAGACCGGCCGCACGTCCGTCCGGGTTCGCACTGCCGCCCCCACCTGCTCCCGTCCGCCATCCGCGTCGTCCACGACGATCGGTGCCGTCGCTCCCTTCTCGGCGTCCAGCGTCGGATGCTCGCCCACCAGGAGACTCTTCGCACAGCCCACGGAAGGGATGTCGAACAGAAGACCGCCGTGGCAGGCCAGGCCCATGCGCCGGGGATGGGCCAACCCCTGCCCGTCGAAGAGGACGGCGTCGGGGCGTTCCTCGAGCTTCCGCCACGCCGCAGCCAGAACCGGCAGCTCCCGGAAGGACAGGTAGCCCGGCACGTACGGAAACTGGACGCGGACCGCGGCCGTGGCATCCTCAGAGAGCTCCAGGCCGGATAGCTCGAGCACCGAGAAGGCCCCGAATCCGCGACTCTCGCCACGACCGATCGACATGTCCGCGCCGGCCACCCGTCGGGGCGAGAAGTTCTCGGGGACGGTCAGATCGAGCCGGTCGCGCAGCCCGGTCTGTATCTTAGCTGCCCGGTCCGTGTCTACGTCCCACTCGTGCAGCGGCTCGTAGTCCAAGGGGCCTCTTCCGACGAGATGCAGGCGTCTCGGGTCAGCAGCTGGCCTCCGCTCGTATCGAGCGCCGGGGATCCACCTCGACCCCGTCGCGACAGCAAGGGACCCGCCCGAGCGAAGCCCGTCAATGCCACCGCGGCCGCCCGGAGCGTCCGGTCGTCCGACGGCGCACTGCAGATTTTCGAACCCGGATCCTGTTAAGTTGAATGCCCCGTCCGGTCGCCCGGGTTCCGGGGACGGTCGGCGACGAGTGAGGAGGCACGGAATGGAGGGAGGGCTCGCGGTCGGACCTGTGAACACGATGGACGTTCGCTCTCGCGCGTCCCGGAGATGCTGAGGGACGAGCCGGACGGAGTTCGCGTGCTACCGGGCTGCCCGTCGGCCTTCGACACACCGAGCGAGCGGGTGGAGTGACGGACCCGGATCTTGTAGAGGGAGGGGCGGAGGCCGACGGGGTCGATACCGGAGCGCCGTCCGGGGATACCGGCGGTCCGGTGATGCGCCGGGTCGTCGTCGCCCTCTCGTTCGCCGCCGCGGCCTTTCATCTCTACGCGGCCGGGGTGACGCCGTTCACGGCGCTCGTGCAGCGGCCCGTTCACCTGGCGCTGATGGGGACGCTCGGGTTCCTCGGCGTCGGTCTGCTCCAGGGGAAGGCCCCTCCACTGGCCGGTCGCCCCCGGCTGCGGTGGCCCCTGACGCTACTACTGGTGGCGGCCACCGTCTTCTCGTGTGCCTATCTGGCCGTGGAGCACGAGGCCCTGGTTCGCCGGGTGGGCTCGGTCGGGCCTCTGGACCTGGTGGCCGGCGTGCTGTCCATCATTCTCGTGCTGGAGCTGGCTCGGCGGACGACCGGGTGGGGCCTCGTGTCGGTGGCGGCTCTGGCCCTGGCCTACGCGTGGGCGGGACCATATCTGCCGGGAGCGCTGGCCCATCGCGGCTACGGGCCGGTCCGGCTCGTCGAGCACCTGTATCTGACCACCGAGGGAATCTGGGGCATCCCCCTCGGCGTTTCTGCGGACTTCGTGTACCTGTTCATCCTCTTCGGGGCCGTCCTCGAGGCGGCGGGCGGCGGCACGCTCCTGATCGCGCTGGCGGAGCGGGCGGCCGGCGGTACCCGCGGCGGCCCGGCGAAGACGGCCTCGGTGGCCAGCGCCTTCATGGGATCTCTCTCGGGCAGCGCCGTGGCCAACGTGGCCACGACGGGCACGTTCACGATCCCGCTCATGAAGCGCTCCGGCTTCCGTCCCCACTTCGCCGGGGCCATAGAGGCGGCGGCCAGTACCGGTGGGCAGCTCATGCCCCCGATCATGGGGGCCGGCGCCTTCATCATGGCGACGTGGACCAATATCCCGTACGGCACCATCGCGCTGGCCGCGGTCCTCCCCGCGGCCCTGTACTACCTGGCCCTCTTCATGGCCATACACTTCCGGGCCTCCGCCATGGGCCTCGGGGGCGGGACGCAGGTCGAGAGGGATCCCGTCCTGCCGCGCCTCCACCTGCTCCTGCCCCTGGGCGTCGTGGTGTGGATGCTGGCCATCGGACGCTCCCCCATGCGGGCTGCCTTCTGGGGGGTGGTCGGGGCCGGCGCCCTGGCTGTACTGCGGCCGGCGACCCGCATCGGCCGGGACCAGCTCACGGCGGCCGTGGTCCGCGCCGGCGAGGGGACCGTCCAGGTGGCCGCCGCCTGCGCCACGGCCGGTATCGTGGTGGGCGTCGCTTCGCTCACCGGAATCGGTCTCCGGATGTCCGAGCTCATCGTGACGCTCTCCGGGGGGCACCTGTGGGCCGCCCTCCTGCTCACCGCCGCCGGCTCGGTGATCCTGGGGATGGGCCTGCCCACCACCGCCGCCTACGTGGTCCTGGCTGCCCTGGGCGCTCCGGGCCTGGTGGAGCTGGGTGTCCCGACCCTCGCCGCTCACCTCTTCATCTTCTACTTCGGGTGCATCTCGAACGTCACGCCCCCGGTGTCACTGGCGGCGTACGCGGCCGCCGGCATCGCCGGGAGCGCGGCGCTCCAGACGGCCGTCACGGCGATGCTGCTGGCGGGAGCCGGATTTCTGGTGCCCTTCATGTTCGTGTACGGCCCGGAGTTGCTGGGGGACGGAGCGCCCCATATGGTGGCGATCGCCGCCCTCACCGGCGCGGTCGGCGTCACCGGCCTGGCCGCTGCCGTGGTGGGATACGCCCGACGGCGTCTGGCGGCGTGGGAGCGGATCGTCCTCGCCGTCGTCGCCGCCGGTCTGGTCTTCCCGGGACTCGCCACCGACGCGGTGGGGCTGACCGTGGCGCTCGGGCTGGTGGCCCGGGGAGGGACGGAGAGTCGAAACGGGACCGGGCCGGGAGACGCCGGACCGTCCGTATCCGGAGCTGCGCGCCAGGAGGACGCGGAGGCACCGCGAGACGAGCGTGATTCACGCACCGTGGAGGAGCAGGCATGAGGAGCGGTTCGAGCGCGGGTGAGGTCGACGAAGACGGCGTCGGGAGCAGGACGCGCGCGGCGATCGCCAGGATGCTGGTCCTGCTGCTCGTCGGGGTGGGGGCGGGCTGCGGCGGAGAGGCCGGGCCGTCCCGCTTCGTGAGCCTGGGGACAGCGGGAACCGGCGGGATTTACTATCCGCTGGGCGGCACCGTGGCCAGCCTCATGTCGACGGCCGACTCCGCCCGGCAGTACAACGCCGAGGTGACGGGCGGCTCGCTGGAGAACGTGACGCGGCTCCGGGACGGCGAGATCGAGCTCGGCATGAGTATCGGAACCACGATCTACGAGGCCCACACCGGCGGCACGGGCTTCGACTCGGCGTTCAGCGACCTGCGCGTGGTTGCTCCCCTGTATCCCAACCAGGGCCACGTGCTGGTGCCCGAGGGATCCGACGTCCGGAGCGTGGCCGACTTCGAGGGGCGACGCCTGTCGGTGGGGTCGGCCGGCAGCGGGACGGAGCAGTTCACCCGCCAGCTCCTGGCCGCCTACGGACTGACCTACGAGGACCTGAACGAGCGCTTCCTCACCTTCTCGGAGTCCTCCCAGGCACTGGGAGACGCATCCATCGACGGTGCCGTCTTCTCCGTGGGATACCCCGCATCGGCGGCGCTGCAGGCCATCAGTACGGCCGGGGCGCGGCTGATCTCCGTGGACTCGTCACACGTGGAGACGCTCCGGGACGAGCATCCGTACTACGAGCACGGAATCATCCCCGACGGGGCGTACCCGGGCCTCCAGAGGGACGTGCCCACGGTGGCCATGCTGAACTGGGTCGTGGCCCGCTCCGACCTGGAGGGCGAGGTCGTTCGGCAGCTGCTGAACGTGCTCGATCGGCGGCGGCAGGAGCTGATCGCCACGACGGACATCGCGCGGCAGATCGACCTGGGACGCCTGTCCGACGCCCCGATCCCGGTGCATCCTGCGGCGGAGGCGTGGGCCCGGGACCACGGCGCGCCGGCCTGCTGCGACTGAGGGAGGCAGAAGAGGGACCGGGCTCCAGCGGCGGGTTGGAGGGCGGTCGGGTCGAAGAGGCTCAGCCGGAGCCGTCCACCTCGACGCCGTGCCGTACGGTCGTGGGGAATCCGGCCTCCTCCAGCTCGCGGATAATCTCACGAACGTGGTCCACGCCTCGCGTCTGGACCACGACGTCCAGCTCCGCCGACTGGACGGGGAGATTCGTGAACGCGCGCTGGTGGTAGACCTCGACGATGTTGCCGTCGGTCTCGGCGATCTTCTGGGCCACGTCGGCCAGCTGGCCCGGCACGTCCCGGATCTCCACCCGTAGCCAGACCATGCGACCGGAGCGAACGAGTCCCCGCTCGATGATCGACGACAGGTTCAGCAGGTCGGCGTTTCCACCGGAGATCACGATGCCGACCTTCCGGCCCCGGAAGCGCTCGCGGTGCTCGAGGACGCAGGCCAGTCCGGCGGCTCCGGCGCCCTCGGCCACTGTCTTTTCCTGCTTGAGCAGGAGCTGAACGGACTTCTCCAGGTCTGCCTCCTCCACCAGGAGCACATCGTCCACAAGCTCACGGATGATGGGAAGCGTGATCTGGCCCGGCCGCTTCACGGCGATGCCCTCGGCGATGGTCGAGCGGCCGCATTCGATAGTCTCTCCGTGCATGGCCTGCTGCATGGACGGATACCGCGCCGCCTGGACACCCATGACCTCGATGTCCGGGCGCATGCTCTTGGCGGCAGTGGCTATGCCCGCGATGAGCCCGCCTCCCCCCACCGGGACCACCAGCGACTGGAGGTCCGGGTCGGCCTCCAGGATCTCCAGGGCCACGGTTCCCTGGCCGGCGATGATCCGCTCGTCGTCGTAGGGATGGATCAGGGTGAGCCCCCGCTCCTCGACGATCTCCTCCGCCACGTCTCCGGCCTCGGCCAGGTCCTCTCCCTCCAGAAGGACCTCGGCCCCGAACTGTCGGGTGCGCTCCACCTTCACGTTGGGCGTGTTGAGCGGCATGACGATCGTGGCGGGTACGTTCAGCTGGTTCGCGCGGTAGGCCACCGCCTGGGCGTGGTTGCCCGCCGACATGGCGATGACCCCGTGCTCCCGCTGCTCCCGGTCCAGGGAGCGGAGCTTCACCAGCGCGCCCCGGTCCTTGAAGGAGCCGGTGAACTGCAGGTTCTCGAACTTGAAGGACAGCTCCGCGTCCGCGCGCTCCGAGAGCTTGCGGGAGTGGCTGAACGGCGTCCGGACGATCTCTCCCTGCAGCTCCGTGGCCGCCTCGCGGATGTTCTCGAGTGTCAGTGGCATACCGACCTTTCGGATTCGAGAGTGCGGCTCGCAGCGGCGGTCTCTCGCCCGTCGGTGAAAGAGAGGAACCCGGAGCGCCGCTCGCCAGCTACGGCGCGGGCCAATGTATCGTCTCTTCGCCCGGGTGCCTACCGGCTTCCGTCGTCCCCCCCGGACCCGGAGACGAGGCGGCCGGCGGGCGGAAGGAGGGAAGCGGCCAGCCCGCCCCAGAGCAGAAGGCGCACGGTGGGGTCGTCGACGAGAGTGGCGGCCACGGTGAGGACCGCCGCCGACAGGAACCACCAGCGGTGACGGAGGAGGAAGCCCCGGCGGCGGATGCCCATGACCCGGCGGAGGTCTCCGCTCCGAGCGGCGCCCAGCGCGAAGCGGAGCGTGACCACCTCGAACAGGTCGAAGAGGAGGTCGTCGGCCGGCTCCGCGTCCCGTTCCCGCAGCAGGTTCGCCGCCTCACCGCAGATCCGATCCACCGCGGCATCGCCGGCCTCGGCCCACAGCTCCGTGGTCTCCATGCGCTGGTCCCACCGGTCGGCCAGGTGCTCCGCCGTGTTCCGCGCCTCCGCCGGGAGCGAACCGACGAGCTCGGCCAGGGCCGCCTCGAGCTGACGCTCGCCGTGTGAGCGGACATGGAACTCGAGGAGATCGCGGTACTGGCGGTCCGCCATGGCCTCGCGGAAGTCCCGGAGGGAGACGGAGCGGACACCCGCGCAGCGGGTGCAGGCCGACAGGTCCGACGACATCGAGAGCGGGCTGAGCATGCTGGTGAGAGCCTCGGCCGGAGTTCCGTTATCTTCGGAGCGGATTCGCGGTTCGGACGTTTACGGAATGCTATACCCGAAAGGCCCTTCATGGTGGTATCGACGGACGAGATCCGCCAGCAGTTCCCCGCGCTCGAGCGCCGGGAGGCCGGCCAGCCGGTGGCGTACTTCGACGGACCGGGCGGAACGCAGGTGCCCCGCCCGACGGCGGAGGTCGTACGGGAGTACCTGCTTAAGCACAACGCGAACGCTGGCTGGGCCTTTCCCACCAGCGCCGAGACCGATGCCATCGTGGAATACGGTCGACGCGCCATGGCCGATCTGCTCGGGGCCGCGCCGGGGGAGATCGTGTACGGCGCCAACATGACCACCCTGACGTTCCACCTGTCACGGGCCCTGGGTCGGACCATGGATCCCGGCGACGAGATCGTGGTCACAGAGCTCGACCACCACGCCAACATCGCGCCGTGGCGAGCCCTGGAGGAGGAGGTCGGCGTCACGGTCCGGCCAGTGCCGTTCGACCCGGAGAGCGGACGCCTGGACTGGGAAGCCTTCGAAGAGGCGGTCGACGACCGGACGCGGCTCGTGGCCGTCGGGCTCGCCTCCAACGCGCTGGGGACGGTGAACGACGTGCGGCGCGCGGCGGAGGTTGCGGGCGAGGCCGAAGCGCTGCTCTTCGTCGACGCTGTGCATGCCGCCCCCCACCTTCCGGTGGACGTAGAAGCTCTGGGCTGCGACTTCCTGGCCTGCTCGGCTTACAAGTTCTACGGGCCCCACGTGGGCGCGCTCTACGGGCGGAAACAGCTCCTGGAGGCGCTGCCGGTGCCGTCCTTCGAGCCGGCGCCGGACGAGGCGCCGTCCCGCGTGGAGACGGGCACGGCCAACTTCGAGGGCATCGCGGGGGCCGCGGCCGCCGTGGAGTTCCTGGCATCGCTGGCCGAGGACGGGTCGGCCGGCGGCGAGGAGAGCCGGAGGCAGCGTCTCGTGGCCGTCCTGGAAGAGCTCGAGGACCGCGGACGTGAGCTGTTCCGTGAACTCTGGAGCGGCCTGGGCCAGGTCGACAGGGTCCGTCGCTTCGGACCTCCGCCGGACAGTCCGCGCACGCCGACCGTCTCCTTCTGGGTCGAGGGGACGTCACCCCGCGCGGTGTCCTCCAGGCTGGCGGACCGAGGCATCTTCGTGTCCCACGGAGACTTCTACGCCCCGGGAGTGATACGCCGGCTGGGTATGGAGGAGGGGCTGGTGCGGGCGGGATGCGCCTGCTACACGACACACGAGGAGGTGCGCCGCCTGGTGGACGGTGTCGCCACCATCGCCCGGAGCTGATCCGGATCGATCCGTTCGAAGCGCGTTCTCGTTTCGACCGGCCGGTTCACACGTCCTGTATTGTGCCGTGTGCCGGTGTAGGGGGACTATACGGGGCCGCCCGAAAGGGTGGCACGCCCCCGATCGCTGATCGTCGACGGCCGATAAAACGGGAAAGGGAGAACCGATGCGACGGACAATGGTACTGGCGACGGCCCTGCTCCTCGCCGGCGGACTGGCCTGTGGTGGCATGGGCGGCGGGGGGAGCAGCGGGAGCGGGGCGCTCACCTCGCAGCAGCTGCGTGACCTCCAGTCGCGCTACGACAACATGTACGATCTCATCCAGAGTGAGCGTTCGGTCTGGTTGAGGACGCGCGGCAGCAGCAGCTTCCAGGATCCCTCGGCCTCGAATCCGGTCGTCTTCGTGGACGGCGTGGAGAGAGGCGCGCTCTCGACGCTGCGCCAGATCAGACCGTCGAACGTGGCGCAGGCGGAGTACGTGAACTCCAGGGATGCCACGACGCGCTACGGGACGGGATATCCCGGCGGCATCATACGGATCTCGACGCGGAGCGGCTGAACGTTCGCCGCCCTGCAGACGCGGGATCGCTACGTCTCCGCGCGACAGACGGACAGCGCCGCCCGGCACCGCCGGACGGGCCCGGCGTGAAGGACGTTCCAGACGTCCCGGTACCGGAGCGTGTCGACGATGCCGAGGCGCGGCCGCTCCTCCTTGAGGAGGTGGTCCACGTACGCCTCCGCGAGGCCACGTCGGTCCAGCTCCTCCTCCACCTGGCGGGCCGCGTCGGTGTCGCTCGAGTAGGGAGGACAGTCCACGGTCTCGCCGTCGGGCGACACGAGCGGGATCCGCTCGCCGCCCTCGTCCCGCCATCTCACCTCGCGGCGAAACACCTCCCGCGCTACGGCGGCGTCCAGCTCCCGTCCCTCCAGATTCCCGGGACTCACGGTCATCTCCCCCCGTCGGCTGCATCTCCACGTCCGGTGCCCCCATCCCGCGAGCGGACGGCGCGGAGGGCGGCCCGGCACACCGACTCCCGGGCTGACTCCGTGCGGGCCGTGTAGACCACGCTCTCGTCGCCCCGGTGGAAGCCGGCGGCCCACTGGACGGTATCCTCCCCCTCGCGGCGGGGCTCCTCCAGGACCCAGCCCCTGTGCCGCATGGTCTCGACCACGCGCCCCACGGCCGCCTCGTCCCCCGAATACGGGGGCACACGGTCGCCCGTCTCCGCGTCCCGGGCGATCACCGGCAGCTCGAACTCCTGGTTCGGACCCGTGCCGTCGCCGATCTGAACCTGCCGTTCCAGGATCTCCTCGTGGACCGCCACGTTGAGCCGCCGGTCGCCCCGATCGTCATCCGACACGGGAGGTCTCCTCGCGTAGCGCATGCAGGGCCTCGCGCACGGTGCCGACGTGGATCGAGACCGTCTCCTGGACGCGGACGGAGTAGCCACCGGCCAGGACAACGGCCGCCGGGATCCCGCGGTCACGGAGCGACAGCAGGACCGTCCGATCGCGCCGCTGGAGCCCCTCCAGGCTGAGGCCGAGGCCGCCGAGCTGGTCCCGTCGGTACGGATCCGCCCCGGCCAGGTAGAGGACCAGGTCCGGCTCCGGCTGCTCCAGGGCCCGGGGGAGGGCGGCCTCCAGTCGCTCCAGGTAGCCGTCGTCCCCGATGCCGTCCGGGAGGCCCACGTCGAGGTCGGACGGAGGCTTGCGGGCCGGATACAGCCGCTCCTGGTGCAGGGAGAGCGTGAACACCCGCGAATCGTCCCGGAAGATCTCCGCCGTTCCGTTTCCCTGGTGCACGTCGCAGTCCACCACAGCGCCCCGCTCGACCCGGTCGTCGGCGAGGAGCGCGCGCAGCGCGACGGCCGAGTCGTTCAGAAGGCAGAAGCCCTCGCCGTGGTCCGGGAAGGCATGATGGAACCCGCCCCCCAGGTGCACGGCCAGGTCCTCCTCCACGGCCCGTCGGGCGGCCAGCGTGGTGCCGCCGCAGGCCAGCAGCATGGCACGCCTGAGGTCCGGTGAGAACGGTACCTCGAGGCGGAGCTCGTCCCGCCGCGTGAAGTCGCCGGACCGAATCTTCTCCAGGTAGGGCTCCGTGTGGACCCGGGCCAGGTCCTCCCGGGGAGCCTCCTCGGGCGATACCAGCCGGAGATCGGGGAGGAAGCCGTCAGTATCGAGCTGGCGGCGGACGAGGCGGTACTTCTCCGTGGGGTACACGTGATCCCCGAGGTCGACCTCGTAGTCCTCGTGCCAGACCGTGGTCAGACGTTTCATCAGGGCACACCGTACATGCCGGAAGCGTGCCGCGTGCGACAGAGCCGGAGGGCCCTCAGGGGGAGACCTCGTGGAACTCCAGGTCGGGGTGGTCCCTCTCCGTGTTGTCCAGCGCGAACTCGCTCTCGAACAGGATCAGGGGTCGGTCCTCGGAGTCGTACACCAGGCTCTTGCCGTAGCCCCGGGCGGCCTCCTCGATTTCTCCCTCGTCCCCCACCACCCACCTCGCGCGGTCGTAGGAGAGTCCGTCCAGCTCCGCGTCCACGTTGTATTCGGTGTCCAGGCGGTGGACGAGGACGTCGAACTGGAGCCTCCCGACGGCACCCACCAGCGGGTTCGGGCTCCCCCCGCGCTTCGCCGGATAGAAGACCTGGACGGCACCCTCCTCCGAGAGCTGGCGCAGACCCTTGTCCAGGTGCTTCCGCCGAAGCGGATCCGGAACTCGCACGCGGG
>CAZFDK010000056.1:0-17225 GCA_964518305.1 uncultured Gemmatimonadota bacterium
GCGACTCGATCGTCCCCTCGACGGCCTCCAGGGACCGCGCCCCCTCCTGCACCGCCATTCGTCCGGCGACCTCGGACATGGGCGTCAGCAGCGGCAGCTCACCGTTCGGGAGCTGGACGGTCTCATAGGCCACCGCCACGGCGCCGCTGTCCAGCACCGCCCGCGTCAGCTGCTCGCTGGCCGCGAAGTGAAAATAGGTGAAGAGAACCTGGCCCGGCTGGATCCGGTCGTACTCCTCCGGGAGCGGCTCCTTGACCTTCATGATCATCTCGGCCCGCTCCCACACGGCGTCGGGCCCCGACACGATCTCCGCCCCGGCCCCCTCGTACGCCGGATCCGCGAAGCCGCTGCCGCCGCCGGCGCCGGACTGGACGATCACGTCGTGGCCCTTGCGGCTGAGCCGCTCCGCCCCGGCCGGGACGAGGGCCACCCGGTGCTCCTCGGCCTTGATCTCCGTCGGTACGCCTACCTTCATCGTCTTCGTCCCCTCTTGGGGCTCGGCCTCCGGACCTGGCCAACAAACCTGACAAACGAAAAGGGAACCGGCCGCGCGGGCCGGTTCCCTGGAAGGCTCTCGGCGGGCAGCGCCCAGCCCGCGACGATGCGCCTCCTCTAGGCTTCCTGCTTCTGCTCCTCCTCCATGGCGGCGCGTCGTGACAGTTCCAGCTGTCCTTTGTCGTTGATGGACAAAAGCTTGACCCGAACACGATCGCCCTGTTCGAGGATGTCTTCGGTGTTCTCGGTGCGCTGCTCCTCCAGCTCGGAGATGTGGCAGAGCCCCTCCACGCCGGGCAGGATCTCGACGAAGGCGCCGAAGTTGGTCGTGTTCTTGACCACACCCTCGTAGATCCGCCCCACCTCGGGATCCTGCACGATGGCCTCGATCATCTCCCGGGCGCGGTCACCGCCCTCTCCGCCGGGAGCGGAGATCGTGATCACGCCGGAGTCCTCGACGTTGATCTCGGCGCCGCTCTCCTCCTGGATGGACCGGATGGTCTTGCCCTTGGGGCCGATGACCTTGCCGATCTTGTCCGGATCGATCTGCATGGTGAAGATCCGCGGCGCGTGCTCGGACATCTGGTCCCGGGGCTCCGGAAGCGTCTGGTCCATGACGTCCAGGATGTGTCCGCGGGCGTCGCGGGCGCGGTTCAGGGCCTCCAGCATCGTAGACGTCTGGATGCCCGCCACTTTGATGTCCATCTGGATGGCGGTGATCCCGTCCCGCGTGCCCGCCACCTTGAAGTCCATGTCCCCCATGTGGTCCTCGACGCCGAGGATGTCCGTGAGGATCGCGGTGTCGTCGCCCTCCTTCACGAGGCCCATGGCGATTCCGCCACAGGCCTTCAGCAGGGGCACGCCGGCGTCCATCATGGAGAGGGAGCCGCCACAGACGGTGGCCATGGAGCTGGACCCGTTGGACTCCAGGATGTCGGAAACCACACGTATCGTGTAGGGAAAGTCGTCGTACGCCGGCAGCAGGGGCTGGAGGGCCCGCTCCGCCAGCAGGCCGTGGCCGATCTCACGCCGGCCGGGGCCACGGAACCGCCGCACCTCGCCCACCGAGAACGGCGGGAAGTTGTAGTGCAGCATGAACGACTTGGACTCTTCCTCGACCACGTCGACGTTGTCGATGCGCTGCTCGTCCTGGACCGTCCCCAGGGTCGTCGCCGCCAGCGCCTGCGTCTGGCCGCGCGTGAACAGGGCGGATCCGTGCGTCCGGGGCAGGACCCCCACCTCGCAGCTCACCGGCCGGATCTCGTCCAGATCCCGGCCGTCGACGCGCTCGCCGCGCTCCAGGACCTGGCGTCGGAGCGCCTCCTTCTCGAGGTCGTCGACGACGTCCTCGACGGCATCCAGGTCCTCGGGGAACTCCTCCTCGAGCTCCTCCATGAGCTGGTCGGCGAGGGCCGAGGTCGCCTGACTTCGCTCCTCCTTCGTCGGCAGGTTCATGGCCTCCTCGACACGGTCCTCGGCCTTCTCGCGCACCGTGCGGACCAGCTCTTCGGAGGGCGCGTCCGCGTCCCACTCCATGGTCTCGGGCGGTCCGCCGACGGCGTCCACCAGCTCTTTCTGCAGCCCGATGAGCTCCTTGATCGCCTCGTGGCCCACCTCGAGGGCCTCCACGAGCTCGTCCTCGGAGATCTCGGCGGCGTGGCCCTCGACCATGACCACCGAGTCTTCCTTGCCCGCCACCACGATGTCGCAGTCCGAGTAGTCGAGCTGGCTGAAGGTGGGGTTGATCACCCATTCACCGTCCACACGCCCCACGCGAACTCCTGCGATCGGACCGCCCCACGGGATCCGGGACAGGCTCAGCGCGGCGGACGCCCCCACGAGGCCCAGCACATCGGCGTCGTTCTCCTGGTCCGCCGAGAGGATGAAGCAGGCGATCTGGGTCTCGTTCTGGAAGTCGTCGGGGAAGAGAGGACGGAGAGGACGGTCGATCTGGCGGGCGGAGACCGTCTCCTTGTCCCCGGGCTTGCCCTCACGCTTCACGAAGCCGCCGGGCACCTTTCCGGCAGCGTAAGCCTTCTCCCGGTACTCCACCGTCAGGGGGAAGAAGGGAAGATCGGAGCGCTCGTCCTCGGCCACGGCGGTGACCAGCACCGCCGTCTCTCCGTGCTGGACGTAGACGGCGCCGTCAGCCTGGCGGGCCATGCGTCCCGTCTCGATGACCAGCTTGCGTCCTGCGAATTCACGTTCGATCCGGTGTTTCATCCTGTTCCTGTGCTTCTCTTCGGGGGTGCGTGTCTCGCTTCGTCCGTCGGGGCGGATCCCCACGGACGGACCCCGGCGGGACGGCAGGTCGCCGTCGGGCACGGCGAGAGCGACTGACGCGCGCTCCGCGCATCAGCCGCCCGTCGGCCGGGGAAGTACCGTACGTCGTTGGAAAACCTAGTGCCTGAGGCCCAGCTCGTCGACGATCTCGCGGTAGCTCTCCGTGTCGTTCATCCGCAGGTAGTCGAGGAGCCTCTTGCGGCGCCCGACCATGGTCAGGAGGCCCTGTCGACCGTCGTGGTCGTTGGGATGATCCTTAAGGTGGTCGGTCAGCTCCGCGATGCGGTGGGTGAGCACGGCCACCTGTACCGGGGCCGAGCCGCGATCGTCCTCGTGCTTGCCGTACTTCTCGTAGATGTCCTGCTTCTGTGTCTGGTCCAGCGTCATCCGACAGTTACCTCGGGTGCTCTGTGGAATGATCATCGACTCGCGGCGATGCCGGTCGGCGGCCGCGAAGCTCGGAAGCAATCCCCCTACTATATTTTCTCGCCCGGGTCCTGTAAACCTCTCGTCACCTGCCGGACGGAGCGCTACCGCTCGAAGTAGCGCCGGGCCCGCTCCCGGTCGCGACGCATCTCCGCCACCAGCTCGTCCGTGGAGGAGAAGGAGCGCACTTCCCGCAGGCGCTTCAGGAACTCCACCCGTACCGGCTCGCCGTAGATGTCGCCCTCGAAATCGAGCAGATACAGTTCCAGCGTGGCCGGGGCGCCGCTGAAGGTCGGCCGCGGGCCGGAGTGCAGGATCCCCTCCCGAAGCTCGTCCCGTACCCGGGCCCGGACCGCGTAGATCCCCGGGGCCGGGATCAGCTTCCGGTCGCCGGGCGGGTCGATGTTCGCCGTCGGAAATCCCAGGTCCCTGCCCCGGCCCATCCCGTGCACGACGGGCCCCTGTACGCTGTAGGGCCGACCCAGGCACTTCCGGGCGTCCTCTACGCGGCCCTCCGCCAGCAGACGGCGGATCCGCGTCGAGGAGACCGGCTCGCCGCCCACCTGCACCTTTTCGACGACGTCCACCTCGAAGCCCAGATCTCGACCGAGGGAGCGCAGGGTGTCCGTATCGCCCGATCGGCCCCGCCCGAAGCCGTGATCGTAGCCGATGACGAGCTCCTTCACGCGGAAGCGGCGCACCAGGACCTCGCGCACGAACTCCTCCGGCTGGTACAGCGACAGCGACCGTGTGAAGGGGAGGAACGCCACGCAGTCCATGCCGGTCAGCGCCAGAAGCCCCTTCTTCTCGTCGAGCGTGGTCAGGAGGGGCGGTGCCTCGTCCGGACGGACCACCTCCAGCGGATGCCGGTCGAAGGTGACCAGCAGGCTCCGGAGCCCCCGGCTGCGGCCGCGGCGGCCGATCTCCTCCAGCACCTCCCGGTGGCCGGCGTGGACGCCGTCGAACGTGCCCACCGTGGCGACCGTCCCGGGGCCATTGGCCGGCACCGGCGGCGGCGCGGACGGATCACCCGGCATGGAACACCTTTCGCGGCTGCAGCTCCTCCGGCTGCAGCTCGGCCACGGCTACCAGGCCGATCTCGTCGCCGACCAGGGCCACCGGGTCGCCGATGGCGGGCTCCTCGCTCCCGACGCCCGGATGGATGTCACCGCGCTCGATGCGCTGCCCGTGACCGACGCTTTCCCGCTCATCGCGCGTGATCCGACGGCGCGGGAGCCACGCGACGGCGTCGGCCGGCGGGAGGAAGTGGGGCGGCGAGAGCTCGACCCCGGGCTCGAGCTCCCGGCCGTCCAGGGCCTCGTCCACCGCGAACGGGCCGATGCGCGTCCTCCGGAGCTCCTCCAGATGCGCCCCGACGCCCAGCTCCCGGCCCACGTCACGCGCCAGGGACCGCAGGTAGGTGCCGGTGGCCACCTCGGCCCGCACCTCAGCGTCCGGCGGATCCCAGCGGGTCAGCTCCAGCTCGTGAACCGTCACCTCCTCCGCCTCCAGCTCCAGACGCTCGCCCTCCCGTGCCGCCTCGTGGGCCCGGCGGCCGCCCACCTGCTTGGCCGAGTAGGCCGGCGGCCGCTGTCGCAGCCGCCCCCGAAAGCCGGCGAGCGCACGCTCCACCTGCTCGCGGTCGAGGCCGCGCCACCCGTCCGACGCGCGGAGCACCTCGCCCGTGCGGTCGTGGGTGTTCGTCTCCTCCCCGAGCCGGAGGGTGGCCCGGTAGGCCTTGTCCAGACGGTGGAAGTACTCGGCCAGGCGCGTGACAGCGCCGACGAGAAGCAGGAGGAGGCCTGTGGCGAACGGATCCAGCGTACCCGTGTGGCCCACCCGCCCCTCGTCCAGGGCCCGGCGGCCCCGCGAGACGATGTCATGGGAGGTTGGCCCGGAGGGCTTGTCCACCAGGAGGAGACCCTCGGGACTCCGCTCCGAGCTACGCGCCGTCGCCGGCATCCGCCTCCGGCCGCCCTTCCTCCTCGTGCACCTGGTCCAGCAGGGACTCGATGCGCTGTACCCGCTCCAGACTGCGGTCCACTTCGAAGACGAACTCCGGCACGCGCCGTATCCTGAGCTCCTTCCCCAGCTTCTTCCGCAGGAAGCCCTCGGCGCTCTGGAGCCCCTCGACGGCCTCCTCGGCCGACGGCTCGTCGCGGAGGGTCCGGACGAACACCTTGGCGTGACGGAGGTCCGGCGACGTCTCCACGTCGGTCACCGTGACCCCGGAGACCCGGGGGTCCTTCATCTCACGCCGGATGAGCCGCGACAGCTCCTCTCGGAGCAGCTGGTTGACCCGGTCGACGCGTCTGTAGTTGGGCATGGCGCCTCCCCTGAGACGACTCGCGCTTCCGGACCGGGAGACTCGGCGACCTCCACTCGCCCCGGCGAGCGCGAGCGACGACTGAACTGTTCGCTCGTACGGGACCGGGCTAGAAGAACGCGGTCTCACGCTCGATGATGCGAGCCCGGGCCTCGTCCTCCACCATGTCCTCCACCCGGCTCAGGAGGGAATCGGCGATCTTCCGGTCCGAGGTGACGAAGGCCACCGACAGCTCCGCCTTCTGCCACTTGTCCTGGAAGTCGGTCTCCGCCACCGAGACTTCGAACTCGGCCCGAAGACGGTCACGGAGGCTGTTCACAACCATCCGCTTCGACTTCAGGGACGTGCATCCGGGAATGTGGAGCACCCAGCGCCCCACGCCGACGGTCGCCGCCACGGCTCCTCCGCCTACCTTCTCGCGTCTCGTGCGTCGGCCTGCAGGGAGGTCAGGACGCGCTCTCGAGCGTCCTCGCCACCTCTTCGATCTCGTAGCACTCGATCGTGTCGCCGACCTTCACGTCGTTGAAGTTCTCGATGGAGATGCCGCATTCGTAGCCCTCACGGACTTCGCCGACGTCCTCCTTGAACCGCTTCAGGTTGCCGATCCGGCCATCGTGGACGACCGTCTGGTCGCGGATGATGCGCACCCGGGAGTTCCTGTCGATCGTCCCGTCCTGCACGTAGCTCCCGGCCACGGTCCCGGCGCCCGGCACGCTGAACAGCTCGCGGACCTCGGCCTCGCCCAGGACGACCTCCTTCTCTTCGGGAGCCAGGAGGCCCTCCATCGCCTTTCGGACGTCCTGCACGGCCTCGTAGATGACGTCGTAGGTCCTGATTTCGACGCCCTCCGACTCGGCCACGTCTCGGGCCTGTGAGCCGGGGCGGACATGGAAGCCGAGGATCGAGGCGTCGGAGGTCGTGGCCAAGAGAACGTCGGACTCGTTGATCGCGCCGACACCGCGGTGGACGACGTCCACCGCCACCTCGTCGGTGGAGAGCTCCTCCAGGGAGTCGGCGACGGCCTGCACCGAACCGTCGGTATCGCCCTTGATGATCAGGTTGAGCTGCGCCTGGCCCTCGGACTGGACCTCGTCGAAGATGTCCTCGAGGCTCGTCCCGGAGGAGCGGCGCTGAATGTCCTTCTGGCGCTCCAGCTCCTGTCGCCGATCGGCGATCTCCTGCACTCGGTCCGGGTCCAGGACCACGAAGCTGTCGCCGGCCTGACCGACGTCCTCGGCGCCCAGGACGCGCACGGGGATGCCCGGCCGGGCCTCCTCCACGTCGTTGCCGCGTTCGTCCAGAAGCGCCCGGACGCGGCCGGGATGCTGGCCGCAGAGGAAGTCGTCCCCGACCCGGAGGGTGCCCTCCTGCACGAGGACCGTCGCCACCGGTCCCCTGCCCTTCTCGAGCTCGGCCTCGACGACCGTGCCCCGGGCCTGCTTGTTCGGATTCGCCTTCAGCTCCAGCAACTCGGACTGGAGCAGCACCTGCTCCAGGAGCTCGTCCACGCCCTCTCCGGTCTCGGCGGACACGGGCTGCGAGAGCACGTCGCCTCCGAACTCCTCCACCACGACTTCCTGGGACAGGAGATCCTGCTTCACGGCGTTCGCGTCGGCCGCCGGGAGGTCCATCTTGTTGATGGCGACGATCATCGGGACGCCAGCGTTCCGCGCGTGGCTGATGGCCTCTTCCGTCTGCGGCATGACGCCGTCATCGGCGGCGACCACCAGGATCACCACGTCCGTTACGTCGGCGCCGCGGGCCCGCATGGCGGTGAAGGCCTCGTGGCCCGGAGTGTCGATGAAGGTGAGCTTGCGGCCGTCCCCCACCTCCACATGGTAGGCGCCCACGTGCTGGGTGATGCCGCCGGACTCGCCGGCGATGACGTTGGCCTTCCGGATGTGGTCCAGGAGGGAGGTCTTGCCGTGGTCCACGTGGCCCATGACCGTGACCACCGGGGGCCGCGGCTCCAGTTCCTCCTCCGCGTCCTCTTCCTCCTCGTCCTCGGGCAGGTCGGCCTCGTAGGCCTCCTCGCGGACGGCCTCGTAGCCGAACTCCTCGCAGATCAGATCGATCTCGTCGAAGTCCAGGCGCTGGTTGATGGTGGCCATCATCCCCAGGTTCTTGAACGCTGCGGTGATGATCTCCTGGGGGCTCTCGTCCAGCATGTCGGCCAGCTCGGCGACGGTCAGGAACTCGTTGACCGTGATCTCCTTCTCGGCTTCCTCGCGGGCCTTCTCCAGCTCCTCCTCGGAGGGGCCTGCCTCCCGCTCGCGGGTCTTCCCCCCGCCTCCTCCGCCCCCGCCCTCCATGGACGCGAGCGTCTTCTTGACGTTCTGCTGGACCTCGTCCTTCTCGACCCGGGGCTTCTTCTTGCGTCCGCCCTTCTTCTTGCTCTTGCGGTCGCTGTAACCCTCGTCGATCTCCACTGACCCACCGGGGGCCGCGGAGGCCGCCGGACGATAGGACATCTCCGGCTTGACCGGCTTCGGCTTCCGCTTCTTCTTTTTCTTCTTCTCTTCCTCGGCCTCTTTCGCTTCGGCCTCGGCTTCCGCTTCGGCCCGCTCGATGGCCTCCTGGACGTCGGACTTGAGGATCCGGCCGTCCTTGCCGGTTCCCTCGATGGCCGTGAGGTCCAGATCGTGCTCCCCGGCGAGCTCCTCGGCGGCGCCGGTGATGTCGATCTCCTCGGCCGCCTCCTCCTCTTCTTCCTCTTCGGCGGCCTCCGACACGGCTTCCTCCGCCGCTTCCGCTTCCGCGGCCGGTGCCTCGACGGCGGCCTCTTCCTCGGCTGCCTCCGCCTCTTCCTCGGCTGCTTCCGCCTCGGCCTCGGCTTCCGCTTCGGCCCGCTCGATGGCCTCCTGGACGTCGGACTTGAGGATCCGGCCGTCCTTGCCGGTTCCCTCGATGGCCGTGAGGTCCAGATCGTGCTCCCCGGCGAGCTCCTCGGCGGCGCCGGTGATGTCGATCTCCTCGGCCGCCTCCTCCTCTGCTTCCTCTTCTTCCTCTTCGGCGGACTCGACCGCGGCTTCCTCTGCCGCTTCCGCTTCCGCGGCCGGGGCCTCGACGGCGGCCTCTTCCTCGGCTGCTTCCGCCTCGACCTCGGCCTCTTCTGCTTCCTCGGCGGACGGCTCGGCGGCCTCCTCGGCCCGCCTCTTCTCTTCCTTCTCCTTCTTCTTCCGGCGGCGCCTGCGCGCGCCCTGCTTCCGGCGCTTCGTGGCGGTACCTCCCCCGGAGTCCTCGGACCGGCGCTCCCGCTCCCAGCGAGCGTGCAGACGGGCCTTCTGCGCGTCGTCGATCGTCGACGCGGGATTGCGGGCGGACACCCCCATGTCCCGCAGGATCTCCACGACGCGTTCCGCGTCCGCGTCCATCTCCTCTGCTACTTCGTAGATCCGATAACTCGCCAAGGGCGAAACCTCCTGCATTCGCTGGCTGTTCACGACGTTCCGGGTGACGGCGGCTCCAGCGCGGCCGTCGGCGCCCACTTCTCGTTTCGGGCTGTCTCTCGCTTTCTCGTCCTTCTTCGCCGGCTCTCGGACGTCGCCCGAATCAGCTCCCGTCCGCGTCCCCGTTCCCGGTCAGGGCGTCCAGCACCTCCCCGGCCAAGCCCGGGTCCGTGAGGCCGACGATCACTGTCCGGTCCCGGCCCAGGGCTGCGCCCAGAGCCTCCCCGTCGGCGGCCTCCACCACCGGAACACCGGTGGCCTCGAGCAGGGGCAGGACCCGGTCCCGCGCGTTCCCGCCGGCGTCCGCTGCGATCACCGCCCCGGAGAGGTCGCCCCTGCGTGCGCTCTCTTTGACCGAGGTCGTGCCGACCTCGAGCCGTCCTCCCCGAAGAGCGATGCCCAGCAAATTCAGGGCGCGCTCCTCGGCTTCGGGCCCGGCGTCCTCACTCACCTCCGGAGGCGGTTCCCTCGCGCTCGAGCTCGGCTTCCTCCATTTCCTCGTCGATCTCCTCGTCGAAATCGACGTCCCCGGCCTCCTCGACCTCCGCGGCGTCGGGCGGTGCGAGTCCGTGCTCCTCGGCCTCCTCCGGCGTTGGGGCAGCGGCCTCGGCCTCCGCCTCCTCGGATTCTGCCGGCACGGCCTTAGCCGCTTCCACGGCCTCGGCGTCTACCTTGGAGACCTCCGCAGGCTCGTCGACGTCCTCCACTTCTTCGACGATGGTGAGCTCGTCGATGACGTCGACCAGGGCTTCGGCCTCCTCCTCGTCGATGCCCGGAACCTCGAGGAAGTCCTCCTCGTCCATGTCGAGGACGTCGAAGAAGGTGCTGATCCCCACGGCCTCCAGCGCCGAGATCGTCTCTTCAGCGATGTCTCCCAGCTCGGACAGGGGGAAGTCGGCGACTTCGTAGTCTCCCTCTTCGCCGAAGATCGCCTCGCCGCCTCCCTGCTCCATCCAGTCGGTGCTCGAATAGAGATCGATCTGCCAGCCGATGAGCTGGGAGGCCAGGCGGACGTTCTGCCCGTTCCGACCGATGGCCACGGAGAGCTGGTCCTCGTCCACCACCGCCGTGACCACGTGGCGGTCCGCGTCGGAGACCACCTTGACGACCTCCGCCGGCGCCAGGGCGCGGCGGGCGAAGATCTCCGGGTCCGGGTGCCAGGGCACGATGTCGATGCGCTCTCCGGAAAGCTCCGAGACCACGGCCTGGACGCGTGAACCCTTCAGGCCCACGCACGCCCCCACCGGGTCCACGGACTCGTCCCGCGAGGAGACGGCGATCTTGGTCCGGCCGCCGGCCTCACGGACGATGCGTCTGATCTCCACCAGCCCCTGGGCGATCTCCGGCACCTCGAGCTCGAAAAGCCGGGCCACGAAGGCCGGATCCGCGCGGGAGAGGATCAGGCGCGGACCCCGGGGCGTGTCCTCCAGCTTCTGGAGGATCGCCCGAATCGGGTCGCCCTGCCGGAACCGCTCGCGGGGATTCTGCTCGCGCCACGGGATGAAGGCCTCTGCCTCGCGGGCCTCGTTCAGCAGCACCATGAGCTTGCCGCGCTCGATCTGCTGCACCTCGCCCGTGACGAAGTCCCCGACGCGGTCCGAGAACTCCTCCTTGATGCGGTCCCGCTCGCCCTCCCGGACGCGCTGGATGATCCGCTGTTTCGCCGCCATCACGGCGTTCCGGCCGAAGTCCGAGAAGTCCACGGGGATCTCCATCAGGTCCCCGGCCTCGAACTCGGGGTCGTCCCACTGTGCCTCTTCGAGGTCGACCTCCCGCGCCGGGTCCTGGACGTCCTCGACGACCTCCTTCAGGACGACGATCTCGATGTCGCCGTCGTCCTGGATCTCGATCTCGGCGTCCACGGGTCCTCCGAAGCGCTTCGCCAGCGCCGCGTGGATGCCCTCGCGGATCAGGTCGTGGAGCTCCGCCTGGGACAGCGACTTGTTCGCTGCCATGATACGGAACGCCTCCACGACGGAGCCCTGCTCGCTCATATGATCCCGTGTATCGCTGAAGGTTCGTGGCTCGTCTTGCTCGTCATCGTCTATATCATCTATATCATCGTCTATCTCATCGTCGTCTGCGTCACAGGTCGTCCTCGGGCCGGTAGACCAGCGTCGCCGAGGCGACCGAGGCCAGCGGCACCTCCACGGGCTCGCCGTCGACCCGGAGGAGGATCCTCTCGTCGCCCTCGTCCCGCTCGATTCCCACGAGCTCGCCCTCCAGTATCTTCCGGCCGTCGTCCAGCGCACCGTATCCCTTGAGTCGCACCTCGCGGCCGGCGAACCGGTCGTAATCCCGGGGGCGGACGAGGGGCCGCTCCACGCCGGGCGAAGACACCTCCAGGTCGTAGTCCCGCGGGACGTCCGCCCGCTCCGCCAGACACTCGCCGAGCGTCCGGCTGACCCGTGCGCAGTCCTGCACGCTCACGCCCCCGGAGTCCGGGTCCGTCCCGCCCCGGCGGTCGATGCGGAGCCGCAGATTCTCCGTACGATGCCCGCCGCCTCGCTCCAGGACGACCAGCTCGAAGCCGAGCCGCGCCAGGACCTCGTCGATGTCGTGCTCCAGCGTGCCGCCGGAGGGCATGTTCTTCTCCCGATTCTCGCGCTGAGACGGCCCGCGCCCGGCTTCCGGAGCCACGTCGTGCTTGCCCTGACCCCAAACAAAAAAGTGGGGTCGAAAAGCCTCCCCCACTCCAACCACGACGCGCGGGAGCGACGTTCGGTCGCGGCTCCCGCATGTTCAGTCCGCCAGTATACCGGAGGGCCCCGGGGCCAGCAACCGACATTTGGCCCGATGGACCGCGACAGGAGGGCCGGTGCTTACACGCCCGCGCCCCCTGCCTGCCAGCCGAGGAAGGCTGCCATCCTCTTCGCTGTCCCCGTACCCCGATGGGAAAAGAAATGATCCGACCCGCACCGGGTGCAGGCCTCGGAACGCGTGAGGTTGGGCGCCGCGATGCCGCGGCCCGCGGCCCGATCCGCCAGCTCCGCCCGCAAGTCCAGCCGCACCTTTCCGTTGGCATCGCGCCCCAGGGAACGCACCACTTCCGGTCCCACCTCGTAGCACGAGCCGCAGATGGCCGGCCCCAGATGCACCAGCAGCTTCGATCGCCGGCTCCCGTATCGCTTCTCCATGGCGGCGAGCCCGGTCTCCAGGATCCCCCCGGCCGTGCCGCGCCATCCCGCGTGCAGGAGCGCTACGGCCCGGTTCTCCGGGTCCAAAACGAACACCGGCACGCAGTCCGCGACGGTCACCGCCAGGAAGGTCCCCGTCTCGCCAGTGGAGAGACCGTCGGCCTCGCCGGGCACCAGCACGCCGGTTGGGCGTCCGCACACTTCCACGACACGGCCGCCGTGGACCTGCCGCGGCAGGGCGATTCCCCGCCCGCCCAGCGCCCACAGGGCCGCCTCCACCTGCTCCAGCCACTCCGCCGGCGGACGGCGGGAGGCAACGCCCAGGTCGCCGGCCTCGGCTCCGGCGGTGACGCCGGCCCGGAGGCCCGGGTGCTCCTCCTCCCAGGCAACCAGGCGGTGCGCCGGCAGTCCGTTTCCCGGCCGGAGCCGCTCGCCGCCCTCGCCCGGCTCCGGCGCGGGCCCCGCACCTCCGGAGACCTGCTCGCCGGCTCTCGTCACGAGGGCCCCTCGCGCCGCTCGATCCGCGCTCCCAGGTCCCTGAGCCGTGCCTCGAGGTTCTCGTAGCCGCGCTCGATCTGTCGGATGTTGTGGATCTCGCTCCGCCCGTCGGCCGCCATGGCCGCCAGGAGGAGGGCCATCCCGGCCCGGATGTCGGGGCTCTCGAGCTCGCTCCCGTACAGGCGGGCCGGTCCGATCACCACGGCGCGGTGCGGGTCGCAGAGAACGATCCTCGCCCCCATGGAGACCAGCTTGTCGACGAAGAACATCCGGGACTCGAACATCTTCTCGTGGATCAGGACCGTGCCCCGGCACTGGGTGGCCACCACCAGGGCGATGCTCATCAGGTCCGCCGGGAAGGCCGGCCAGGGCCCGTCGTCGACCTTCGGAATCTGGTCGCCCAGGTCCCGCTGGATCTCCATCTCCTGGTCGTCCGGCACGTGTATGCCTTCTTCGCGGACGCTCCAGGTGACGCCGAGTGTCTCGAAGCCGATGCGTAGCGTGTCCAGGTATTCACCCGGCTGCTCCTCCTCGATGGTGATCTCGGAGTCGGTGACAGCGGCCAGGCCGACGAGGCTCCCGACCTCCACGTGGTCCGTGCACACCCGATGCTCGCCGCCGCCGAGCCGATCGACACCGTGGATCCTGAGCTCGTGGGTCCCGACCCCGTCGATGCTCGCGCCGAGCTCGTCGAGGAAGCCGCACAGGTCCTGCACGTGGGGCTCCCGGGCCGCGTTTCGGAGCCGTGTGGTTCCCTCGGCCAGCGCCGAGGCGAGGATCGCGTTCTCCGTGCCGGTGACCGAGGGCTCGTCCAGGAAGATCTCGGTCCCCTTCAGTTCCTTCGCGCGAAGAACGTAGGTCTGTCCCGCCTCCACGTCGGCGCCCAGCCGCCCCAGCGCGAGGAAGTGAGTGTCCACGCGCCGACGACCGATGACGTCGCCCCCGGGCGGCGGCAGCTCCAGCTCGCCGAACCGGGCCAGCAGTGGACCCGCCAGCAGGATGGACGCACGGATCCGCCCCGCCATCTCCTCCGGGATGGGTCGCTTCTCCAGTGAAGCGGCCTCCACCCCGAGCTCGCCTTCGCCCGTCCACTCCACTTCGGCGCCCATGTGCTGCATGAGGTCGATCATGGTGTGGACGTCGCGGATGTCCGGGACGTTCGACAGCCGCACGCGCTCTTCCGTCAGCAGACAGCCGGCCAGGATGGGCAGCGCCGCGTTCTTGTTCCCGGCGGGCCGGATCCGGCCCTCCAGGCTGTGTCCGCCATCGATCACGTATCGGCTCATGCGCGCCTCCCGCCGCCGCCTGCGGGCGGCGTTCGGCATCCGGCGTCAGAAGTCGTCATGTGACGAATGGATGAAGGTGGACTGGATGAAGTCGACACGTCGACGAGCGCGACGCCGCGGCGAGGAGGGACCCTCCCCGCTCTTGTTGCGGGGCGCTGCCGTCGGTACCGCGCCGCGCCACCGGCGGCCTCGGGCCGAAAACGTAGACACGGCGGGTGGCACTCGCCACCGGCCGAGCGCGTCCCACGCGGGCCGGATCGCCCCGCTCCGCGGGACCTTGAACTGGTCGGGGGTGTTGATGTGGGCGGTGCGGCCGGAGTCCTGCGCCGTGCGAGGCCGGCGTCAGCGGGCCCTCGTTCCCGGGTTTTGCCGGGCCAGCTCCCGGTTGAGGGGGCCGAACGGCCGCTCTATACTCGATGGAAACGCCGTACTCTACAGCGATCGTGGGGATGCTGGCGCGTCGACGGCACCGAAGAGTCGTGTCGTGCCTGGCCAACCCGACGGGGGGCACAGAAGAGCCATGCAGATACTTCTGGTCATCGGCCTGATCGTGTGGATCGTGGTGGGCCTGGCCCTCCTCGCGGCCCTGGCGTATTCGTTTCCCCTCGTCCAGGATCTGCGGAGCCTGATGAGGCGCAGCGACCGGCTGGCCGGCAAGATGAACGATCGAATGGGGCCGGTGATCGACCGGGTGGAGACGATCACCGACGACGCGAGCCACATTTACGGCTCACTCCGAGAGGACGTGGAGGAGATCGGCCACGCGGTGGACCAGGGCAGCCGCTCGGCACGCCGGATCGCCCGGATGGCGGAGAATCGTGCGGCGGAGATCGACGCCCTCATCGAGGTCGCCCAGGAGGAGTGCGAGTCCAAGTTCGTCTCCACCGCCTCCATCCTCGGGGGCGTGAAGAGCCTCCGGGACCGCTTCTTCGACGGACGCTGATCCCCCTGGAAACCGACCTGGAGACCGGCGTCCGCCGACCCGAGCCAACGGTGTCATGACACCTGACGCAACACTGAGGAACATGCTGCCGGACGCCCGCCAGGCGGCCGGCGGTGCCGTCGCCGCCTTCCTCCTGATCGTCCTGGTCCCGGATTCCGCGTGGGCCTGGGGGCCGGCGACGCACGTGTACCTGAGCACCGAGATCCTGCGGTCCCTGCACCTGCTGGGCGCGCCCACGGCCGCCCTGCTGGCCGCCCACCCGGAGAAGTTCGTGTACGGGAGCATGGCCCCGGACATCAGCCTGGCGAAGAAGTACGCCGAGGTGGGCCGACACTCCCACTACTGGCACGTGGGTTGGGAGATGTGGGAGGAGGCGAAGGGCCGGCCGCCGCTGCGCGCGGCCGCCCTGGGCTACCTCTCGCACCTGGCCGCCGACGTGGTGGCCCACACGTCCTTCGTACCACGGATGCTCCTGGTCACCTCGTCCACCAAGTCGGTGGGCCACTCCTACTGGGAGCACCGGATGGACGCGGGGCTGGGGCCGGGCTACATGGCCACCGCGCGTCGGATCGTGACCGACGGGGACCACGCCGAGGCGGATCGGATGTTCTCGGCCGTGAAATCCCGCACCCTGTTCAGCTTCGACACCAACCGCCAGATCTTCAAGGGGCTCGTTCAGCTCAGCTACGCCGACGGGTGGCAGAGCCTCTTCGACACTATGATCGACAACTCCCGCTGGGGGCTCCGCACCGAGGAGCGCCGGCGGTATCTGAGCCACAGCTTCGATGCCGTGGCGGATTTCCTGGTAAACCGGGAATCAGCGGGGGTAACCTCGGGCGACCCGACCGGTGACCGCCAGATCCCGACGGCGAAGCAGCGTCGCCGGAGCGTCTTACGGGACGGCGGATGGAGAGACCCCGAGCTGCTCGAGGAGGCCGCCGACCAGCTCTTCCCGCTCCCTTCCGGCGAGACTCCCCGGTGGGACCGACGGACGCCGCCGGGGGCCGAGGGGGAAATCGAGCTGGAGCTGGACCGGCGGGACGAGTCAGTCGGGGCAGTCGGAACGGAGGAGTCCGCCGAGCCGCTGGTTCGGGACAGCGCCGGTGGCACGTCGCGTCCCACCAGGAAGCGGACGTAGCAGCGGTCGGCCTCAGTCGGGCTCCGGGGGCGCACCCTCCGGAATCGCCTCCCGCAGCATCTTCCGCGTCTTCTCCGGGTCGGCCTTCCCGCCGGCCCGCTGCATGACCTGTCCCATGAAGAAGCCCAGCAGCTTCTCCTCGCCCTCGGCGTAGCGCCGGGCCTCCTCGGGGTTCGAGGAGACCGTGTCCTCCACCCAATCCCGCAGCTCGCCCTCGTCCCGGACCTGTGCCAGGTCGTGCTCCTCGACGACTGCGTCGGGCTCCGGCGGCTCCCGTCCGCTGAACATGAGCTCCAGCGCTCGGTCCGCCGTGGTGGAGCTCAGCGTCCCGGCCTGTCTGAGCTCCACGACCCGCGCCAGGGCCTCAGGGGGGACGACCTCCGACTCCGACACCACGTCGTCGCGTCGGTTCAGCGTCTCGGCCACGGCGCCGAGCACGAAGTTGGTGGCCTGCTTCGCGAACTCCGCCCCCCGTCCCGACGCCACTCGTCGGACATAGGCCGCCCGCTCCGGCGTGGCTGCGAGGCGGGAGGCGTCGTCCTCCGAGAGCTCCCATTCTTCGACGAGCTCCCGCTCGACGCGGTGGGGGGGCGCCGGAAGCTCCGCCCGGGCCCGTTCCAGCCGATTCTCGCTGACCCGCAGGGGAGGCAGGTCGGGGTCCGGAAAGTACCGGTAGTCCAGTGCCTCCTCCTTGCCCCGCATCCTCACCGTCCTGCCCGTCCGGTCGTCCCAGCGGCGGGTCTCCTGCACCACCTCACCGCCCTCCTCCAGGACGCGGACCTGCCGCTCCTGCTCGTGGGCCAGCGCCCGCTCGGCGTTCCGGAAGGAGTTCAGATTCTTCACCTCGGTCTTCGTGCCCAGATCCCGATGCTCCTCGGGCCGTACCGAGAGGTTGGCATCGACCCGCAGGCTCCCCTCCTCCATGTTGCAGTCGCTGACCGCGGCGTAGTGCTCCAGGACCTGCTTCAGGCGATCCAGGTACGCACGGGCCGCCGCCGGACTCCGCATCTCGGGCTCCGAGACGATCTCGGCCAGCGGCACCCCGGAGCGGTTCAGGTCCACCGCCGTGCGGCCGGGAACGCGGTCGTGCACCGACTTCCCCGCGTCCTCCTCCAGGTGCAGCCGCCGGACCCCCACCGCCCGCTCCCGGCCGTCGCACCGCAGGACCACCCGGCCGTCGCGGGCCAGAGGGTGACGGTACTGGCTGATCTGGTATCCCTTCGGCAGATCGGGATAGAAATAGT
>CAZFDK010000057.1:0-17099 GCA_964518305.1 uncultured Gemmatimonadota bacterium
AGCATGGCGTGCCCGACGTCTCCAGCGCCCAGCACTGGGACGGGGTGCCGGGGGGCGGTTGAGGCTACGGCTCGCCCCGGGGGTACGTTCGGCCCGGAGCCGCCGATTATACGCAATTGACAGTATCAGGACGCAGGCTTAACCTACCGCACGTTTCGGTGAATTTTTCGCACGGACAGCTCTCCCAGGTCGTGACGGGCGCAACGAGCGGGTCCGGGCCGGAGGTCCGTATCCGGGGAACGTTGTGTGCCGTTCGCGACCGGAGGCGGACCGGACAGCGGAGGAGCGGCTGGTCATGAGCACCACGGGGACCGTTGATTTCTTCGACGACAAGAAGGGGTTCGGCTTCATCAGCCCCGACGACGAGGGGGAGGACTGCTTCGTCCACCACTCCGACATCACAGGCGACGGCTACAAGAGCCTGAATGCCGGAGACCGGGTGGAGTTCGACGTCGTGTCCAGCGACAAGGGGCCGCGGGCCGAAAACGTCGTAAAGCTCTGACGTCCGCGTGACTCTCCCCTGCGGGCCTCGCCCCGCGGGGGACGGCTGAGTTCAGGAGCCGGCCGCGGTGTGGGTGTGCAGGCGGTCCGCGAGGAATCGCGCCGCCTCCTCCTCGGCCCAGAAGCAAATGCCGGGAAGGCGGTCCGAGGCCAGGAATCCGACGTGTCCGCCGCGGTGAGTGAGGCGGGGCTCCAGGCAGGGATTCGACTCCAGTGCTCCCGCCGGGATCGAATCCGCCGGTACGAAGGGGTCGTCCCGGGCGTGGATCACCACCGTCTCCACGCCGATTCCGGACACGTACCGGCCGGAGCTCGACAGCCGGTAGTACTCCTCCGCGTCCCGGAAGCCGTGCACCGGTGCGGTGACCGCGTCGTCGAAGGCACGAAGCGTGTCGGCCGCCTCGGCCCGCTCCAGGTCGTAGGCGTCCGGCATCCGCCGGGCCTTCCTCCGCAGGGACCTCTTCAGGGAGCGGAGCAGGGACCGGGCATAGATCCGGCCGCCCCCGCGCTCCAGGTGGTCCGCCGAGGCGCCCAGGTCGAAGGGCACGGAGACGGCCGCCGCGGCCGACAGGCCCGTCTCCCGGGCGTCCCGCTCGCCCAGGTACTTCAGGAGCACGTTGCCGCCCAGGGAGAACCCCAGCGCCCCCACCCGGACCTCGTCGTCGAGCCGAGCGCGCACCCGCCGGATCACGTGCGCCAGGTCGCCGGTTTCGCCGGAGTGATAGAGGCGACGGCGGCGATTCGGCACCCCGCTCCTGCCGCGGAAGTTCAGGGCCAGCGGCCGAATGCCGCTGCGCAGGAGCTGACGGCAGGCCTCCACCACGTAACCGCTCCGCGAGCACCCCTCGAGCCCGTGGAGCACGATCACCACTGGCCCGGCCTCCCGAACCGCCGCGGCGTCCCTCCACGGGGGATGGTCCAGATCCAGGAAGTCGCGATCGGGGGTCTCGATCCGTACCCGCCGGTAGGATAGTCTCCGCCGGGGGCGAAGCAGGCGTGCGCCCAGGGTCTGGGCGTGCGGGCCCCGGAGCCAGGGATGGGGCCGGAACGAGGAAGTGATCTCGAGAGGGACGGCCGGGGCGCTCAGGCGCTCTCGCGCCAGTAGTCCCGCAGGGCGTCCCCGTGCTCGGACTGGCGGAGCTTGTCGAACGCCCGGTTCCTGATCTGCCTTATGCGCTCCCTGGTGACGCCGAGGAGCTCGCCGATCTGTTCGAGAGTCCTCTCCTCCCCGTCGTCCAGCCCGTAGTAGAGCATGAGGATCTTGCGCTCACGCTCGGTCAGGTACCGGTCGAACATGCGCTCCAGAAACTCGCGCCGCGCCTCGGCTTCGACGTCGCCCTCGATCTCCGACTCGTCGCTTCCGGCGAAACGCTCGCCGAAGGAGGCGCTGTCACGATCCGAGTCGTCCAGCGGAGCGTCCAGGCTGAGCTCGGCGGAGGCCACGCGTCGGAGGGTGCGGATCGTTTCGACGGACTCGTCCATCTCCTCCGCCAGCTCCCGATCGGTGGGGGAGCGGCCCAGTTCCTGGGTCAGCCTGGTCTTGGTCCGGGAGAGCTTCACCAGGTTGGAGTTCTGGTTCAGAGGAATCCGCACGGAGCGCGTCTCCTCGGCCAGTGCCTGGAGCACGGTCTGTCGGATCCACCACACGGCGTAGGAGATGAACTTCACGCCCTTGTCGGGATCGAACTTCTTGACCGCCTTCAGGAGTCCCTTGTTCCCGATGCACACGAGCTCGGCGAGGCTCAGGCCCCGGCCCTGGTACTTCTTCACGTAGGAGATGACGAAGCGGAGGTTGGCCGTGACCAGGCGCTCGGCGGCCTGTCGGTCGCCCTGCCGGGCGCGGCGGGCGATGCGCTGCTCCTCTTCCCGATCCTCGATCAGTGGGTACTTCTCGACGTCCTGGAGATACTGGTCGAAGGAACCCAGCTCACTGGAGTCGAAGTACGAACCCATGGCGCTCTCGGGTTGAGGCTCGGCGGCTCAGATCGGCTGCGGGGACCTCGTGTCCCTATACCGTCGGACAGACATCCGGATCCGCCTGCGACCGCTACAGCACCGTATTTTCGACGCCTTGTACAGGGCGATTTCGGCGTTGTTCCCGGCCTCGCGAGCCGGGCCCGGGGCGTTCGATTGCCGTCGGTCTCCGTTGACAAGCATACGGGTACTTCATTACCGGTAGCACCGACGTGTCGGCCGGAGACACCCGGACCGACGCGGCCATAGCAGAGAGAAGGACTCACGCGGAGGGGACGGGAATGGCCACCGGAGTCGTGGATTTCTTCGACGAGCGAAAAGGCTTCGGCTTCATCCAGCCGGACGATCAGGAAGAGGACTGCTTCGTCCACTACTCGGACATCGTCGGGGAAGGCTTCAAGTCGCTCAACGAGGGCGACAAGGTCGAATTCGACATCGTGGAGAGCGAGAAGGGGCCCCGGGCCGAGAACGTCACCAAGGTCGGGTCCTGAGCCCGACGGCGCCCCGGGCGAGTCACGTCCGATCCGGGGCGTCCGCGGCGACCTCGCTCCGGGGTAGATAGCCCCGGGCCAGCTCGCGAAAGCGGGCGACCTGCTCCCGCACCCAGTCCTCCGGGCGGTCCAGCTCACGGGCCAGGATCCGGGCGGTGCGGGGAGCTGCCTCGGCAGCGGCCCGGGCGTCGAGAAACAGGGCCGGCGTGCGTCGCGCGAGCACGTCCTCCACGGTGCGCGCCAGCTCGTGGCGCGCCGCCCAGGCCACCTGCGCTGCCCGAAACGGCAGCCGCGGGTGGAGCGTCTTCCCCATGCCCGGCTCCCCCTCCGCCAGTGACCGCACGTCGTCGGCCTCGCTGCCGTACACACCCCAGGGAGACCCGGCGCGCGGCCTGCCGTCGGCGCCGTGCAGCCGGAGCTCCCGGGTCACCGACTCGGCGTCCGGCAGACCGGCCACCTCCGCCGCGCGGTCGATCGTGTCCTCGCCCATCTCGCGGTAGGTCGTCCACTTGCCTCCCACGACCGAGATCAGGCCGCTGGCGGAGACCACGATCCGGTGGTCCCGGGACAGTTCGGCAGTATCGCCGACGTCCTCGTCTCCCCCGGCGGTGGCCAGGGGCCGGATCCCGGCGAAGACGCTCCGGATGTCGCCTGCCGAGGGCGGCTCCCGCAGGTACCGCTCGAGATGCTCCAGCAGGTATCTCACCTCCCTGGACTCGGGCCGTGGCCGCGCCGGAATCTCGTCCACGGGTACGTCGGTCGTGCCGACCAGGACGCGGTGGTGCCACGGTATAGCGAAGATCACGCGGTCGTCGCGGGTACGGGGTACCATCAGCGCGGTGCCGCCGCCGAGCACGTCCCGGTCGAAGACCAGGTGGGTGCCGCGGCTCGGCCGGACCAGCCTCTCGACGTCGGGATCCTCGAATCTCCGGACGGTGTCCGCGTAGGGGCCCGTCGCATTGATGACGGAGCGAGCGCGGAGGGTCATCTCCTCGCCCGCTTCCCGGTCGCGGGCCACGACCCCGGCGACGCGTCGACCCTCCTCTCCGTCCCTCTCCTCGTGCAGGAGGTCCCGCACCCCGACGTAGTTCAGGGGGGTTCCGCCGGCGTCCAGCAGGGACCGGAGAAGGGTGACGACGAGCCGGGCGTCGTCGAACTGGCCGTCGTGATAGAGTACGCCTCCGCGGAGCGCGCGGCGCTCCAGGTTCGGGATCCGGTCGGCGGCCGAGGGTCCGGACAGGAGAGTGGAAGACTCCAGGTTGTGGGGGCCGGACAGGAGATCGTACAGCTTCAGCCCGATTCCGTAGAAGGGGCGCTCCCACCAGCGGTACGCGGGGACCAGGAAGGGGCGGCTATGGACCACGTGCGGGGCGTTCCTGAGCAGACGGCTCCGTTCCCGAAGGGCCTGGAAGACCAGGCCCAGGCGTCCCTGCTGCAGGTAGCGCACGCCCCCGTGGACGAGCTTCGTGCTGCGGGAGGAGGTCCCCTGGCCGAAGTCCCCCCGCTCGAGCAGGAGGGTGTCGTGGCCCCGGGTGGCCGCCTCCAGCGCCGCTCCGGCGCCGGTAGATCCGCCGCCGATGACCAGGACGTCCCACGGCCGATCTCGGGCGCGGACGGCGGCCATCAGGGAGTCGCGGCTGGACGAGGACACCGCGCCACCCTCCGACTCCGCGTCGTCGCCTGCGGTCATCGGCGCATCCTGCCGTCGGTTCCCCCGGGAGGGTGCGAGCCGGCCTCAGTCAGCACGGAACGCCGCGGCCATCAAGTCCGCCAGCTCGGCCACGCAGCGTTCCCCGATCGCGGGGTCGAAGCCACGTGCGTCGCCCAGTATTCCGTTCTCCGTGACGCTCTCGAAGCCGTCCTCGATGATTCCGTCCAGAGTCTCACGGTCGGTGGGCCCGGAGTAGCCGGAGCGGGCCCGGTCGCCCCGAACCAGTCCGGGCCGCAGGAGGGCCAGGATCGAGGTCTCGGCGATGTCGGCATGTCCTCCGACCCTGTGGCCGAGCTCGGCAATCTGTTCGGTGACTCGCCTCCAGGTGTCGACCACGGCTTCCAGGTCGGTGAAGGCGCGGACCTCGACCTCGTTCCCGACCGATTCGTTCAGCCCGGGCAACGCCTCCTCGATGACGTCGAAGTTGCCGCCGTGGGTGGGGGCCAGGCAGACGACCCGAAAGCCGTGCCGCGAGAGGCTCGTGCAGTAATCACGGCACAGATCCACGAGCGTGTCCTCGCGGAGAGTGATCGTGCCCGGAAAGGCCATGTGATGCTCGGAGCATCCCACCCGTATGGTGGGAGCCGCGAGGGCGTCCCCGAGTCGCGCCGCGATCTCCGGGGCCAGCCGGTCGCCGTGCTCGGCGTCCACGAGCAGGGGGAGGTGGGGGCCATGCTGTTCGACGGCCCCCACGGCCACGACGGCCGTTCGGATCCCGGACTCGAGGCGCTCCTGCACCTCGGGCCAGGTCATCCTCTCCAGCCGGAGGTCGGACACGGTGTCGTGGAGGCTCATCGGGCGCGGGTCAGTGTCGGGGCGTCACGGACAGTGGGTGTCGCGGCGGCGGGTGAGGTCCCGGATGACGGCTCCCTTGAAGCCCTCCTCGCCCGCCTCTGCCATCAGCCCGCTCCGGTAATCGGCGATTCCCAGGCTCTCGAGCCGCATCCGGATCACCTCGAAGAGGCTCGGACAGCTGTCTCCCGGAGCGTGAACGTGGTGAAGCCCGCCGCTGTACGCCAGCAGCATCCGACCGTCGGGAATCTCCCGGATCAGGTCCGCGACCCCTCCCCGGATGGTCATCGGCTCGCCGTGTCGGTCCAGACCGTCGCGTCGCTTCATGCGGCCCTCGGGCAGGAGCACCGCCAGCCGTCCCGGCTCGCGGGCACGGTTCACGAAGCGCTCCCAGGTGTGATCGCGCTCCCGGGTGACCGGCTCCACCTCCGCCGCCACGCGGCTGAAGAATCGGCCGACCAGCGGGCGGGTCGCGGTCTTCTCCGCCACCGGCACGACCGCTCGGCGCGCCACCGACCACAGGAAACGGTTCGGCACGCCACCGGCGAAGAGCGGCTCGTAGAGGCTGGTGTGGTTCAGGATCACCACGAGCCGGAGGTCCGCCCACGGGTCACGCGGCGGGTCGCCGATCCACCGCATGTCGTGGTGATAGAGGAGGCGGCTGGCCGCCTTCACGCCCCGCAGCATCAGGTAGACGAACAGGGAACGCATGCGGCTACTCCCCGGTTCGGGTCGCCGGGAGAGGTGGGCCTGCCTCGGTGCAGGGCGTCGGATGTCTCATGGGCGCCGTTCGGCCGGAACGTGAGCGTGCTCCCGTTGCTATACCCGTATCATGCATGGCTGCGTTCCGAGCCTGGCCCGACGTCGCTCCGGACCTTCCCTTAGGGGCGAGCCGACGCTACCGGACCGTTCCGCGTGCGATTGTACCGATGATCTCTTCCGATGCCGCCGCGTTCGAGCCCTTCCGGGACGAGCTGGTGACCGCCCGCTTTCGCCGGCGGCCCAACCGTTTCATCGTGCACGCTGCACTGGAGAGCGGCGAGGAGGTGCGTGCGCACCTGCCGAACCCGGGGCGCATGGATGAGATCCTGGCGGCCGGCCGGATCCTGGGGCTCGAGCCCGCGGGACGGGCGGAGCGGAAGACCGACTGGTCGGCGGTCCTGGCGCGGACCCCGGATGACCGGGGCTGGGTCTCTCTGGTCACCACGCTCCCGAACCGACTCGTCGGAGAGGCCCTGTCGGGGGGACGGCTGGAGGAGCTGGCGGACTGGGAGGTGGAGCGCTCCGAACCCACCCTCGGGAGCTCCCGCCTCGACTTCCTCCTCGCCCGGGACGACCGGCGCATGGCCCTCGAGGTGAAGAGCGTGAGCCTGGAGCGGGAGCGGATCGGACTCTTCCCGGACGCCGTGACCGATCGCGGAACGCGCCACATTCGCGAGCTGACGGACATCGCGAAGCGAGAGGGCTGGGGGGCAGCCGTTCTCTTCGTCGCCCAGCGCGACGACGTCAGGGCGGTGACCGCGGCTCCCGACATCGACCCGGCCTTCGCGGAAGCTCTCCGGGACGCCCGGGAGGCCGGGGTCCGGGTCCTGGCCCGCCGGTGCAAGGTGACACCGACCGGCGTCGCCCTCGGCCGCGCGCTCCCGACTCCCCGCTCGGAGCAGGCGCCGCTGCCTGCAGCGTCCGCGGACAGCCGGGCGGGGTGTCCGTGAAGGCTGGAAGCGGTGAGATGAGGGCGATACGGCTGGTGGAGGCCGGTCGTCCGGTGGAGGAGCGGGTGGTCGAGCGTCCGGAGCCGGGGCCCGGCGAGGTGCTGGTTCGGGTCGTCGCTGCGGGAATCTGCCATTCCGACGTCCACTACCGGGACGGCACCGCGCCGGCGGGCCCCCTGCCTCTGACCCCGGGACACGAGGTGTCCGGGACCGTGGCGGAGGCCGGGCCCGGGACGACAGGTCCCGACGAGGGGGAGCGAGTCTGCATCCATTACCTGGACACCTGCGGCTCCTGTCCGGCGTGCGTATCGGGCCGGGAGCAATTCTGCGACGAGGCCACGATGCTCGGCAAGAGCCGGGAAGGTGGATGGGCGGAGTACGTACGGGTCCCGGCGCGGAACGCGATTCCGCTTCCGGAGGGGACGCCCTTCCCGCATGCCGCCGTGATGATGTGCTCCACGGCCACCTCCTACCACGCCCTGAGGAAAGCTCGGCTCGAGGCGGGCGAACGGGTGGCGGTGTTCGGGGCCGGTGGACTCGGACTCTCGGCAGTTCAGCTGGCCCGGGCCGCCGGGGCCCTCGAGGTCTTCGCCGTCGACGTTCGCGACCGCCCGCTGGAGATCGCCCGCGAGCTGGGAGCGACGCCGGTTCGGGCCGACGGGGGGGATGCCGCGGAGCGGATCCGCGACGCCGCCAGCGGCAGCGGTGTGGACGTGGCCGTCGAGGTGGCCGGCCGTCGGTCCACCTTCCGCGCGGCGCTCGAGGCCGTGGCTCCGAGAGGGCGAGTGGCGCTTGTGGGTATATTTTCCGGCGGCGTGGAGGTTCGACCGTATGCGGAGCTCATCGGCCGCGAGGCAGAGCTGATCGGCGTCTCGGACCACCTGCTCGGCGAAATCCCCGATCTCCTGGAGTGGGAAGAGCAGGGCGCGCTGCGGCTGGATCCGGTGGTCCAGCGCACGGTTCCGCTGGAGGCGGATGCCGTGAACGAGGCCCTGGACCGGCTGCAGCGGGCCGAAGCCGAGGGACGGACGGTGATCGAGCCGTGAGCCCGATCGCGGGCCGGTCGATCTCCGTTTCCGGGTCCGACATCGACACGCGAGTCGCAGCCGAAGAACGTCAGAAGCACACCTGACACGGGAGACTGGACGATGGAATCGAGCATGGAAGCGCGAGCGGAGAGCGAAGAAGAGCAGGGGGGGCTCGACGCGGGACCGGGCCCCATCGCGATCCTGGGTGGCGGGAACCTGGGTCAGGCGCTGGCGCGCGGCTGGCTGGCGGCCGGGCTCGTGGAGCCCGACGCGCTCACCGTCACCCGGCGGCGAACCAACCTCCTGGAGAGACTCTCCGACCGCGGGTGTCGAACCACGGACGACAACGCGGCGGCGGTCCGTCGATCCCGGGTGGTGGTGCTCGCCGTGCAGCCTCAGCAGGTCGTCGCCCTCCTGGACGAGATCTCGTCCGCCCTCGATCCCGACCGGCACCTTCTGGTCTCCTGCATCTCCGACGTGAGCGTGGCGGACCTCCACGGACGACTGGAGGTGTCCGTTCCCACGGTGCGGGCCATGCCGAACACGGCGGTGGAGATACGGGAGTCCATGACCTGCCTGTCCACCGCAGAAGGGCGGGACGTCGACGACGACGAGGCGCTCCGGGTGGCGCGAGATCTCTTCGGCGCCGTGGGCAGGACGCTGGTGATCCCCGAGGATCTCATGGTCAGCGCCACGGCGCTGGTTGCGTGCGGAGTGGCCTTCTTCCTGCGCGCGATCCGCGCCGCCTCCCAGGGCGGCATCGAAATCGGCTTTCACCCCGACGAGGCGGTTCTCATGGCCGCGCAGACGGCCCGTGGCGCGGCGTCCCTGCTGCTGAGGGAGGAGAGCCACCCGGAGGACGAGGTGGATCGCGTCACGACACCCAGGGGGTGCACCATCGCGGGCCTGAACGAGATGGAGCACCAGGGCTTCAGCTCCGCCCTCATCAAGGGGATCGTGACCTCTGCCGCCAAGGCCGAGGGGCTCTTCAAGAGCGAGGACGCCTGACGGCCTCGAATCGGCCGGCTCGGCCGGAGGGCGAGTCAGAAGGCCCCACCGCCCCCGCCGCCGAAGCCTCCGCCGGAGAAGCCGCCCCCTCCGCTGAAGGAGGAGCTCCCGCTGGACCGGGGCCGGGAGCTCATGACGGTGCTCGCACGGGTCGATAGCCGTCCCAGATCGGCGGCGAGGACCCCGGCGTGGAAGCCCGACGGCGAGGTCCCCCGGTACCAGTCCGGCGGTCGCCGGTACATCTCCTCGAACGCCCGGGCCCACTTCTTCTCCACGCCGAGCGCCATGGCGTGCGGGAGCAGAGCCTCGAACATCTCGGGGCCCGTGACCATGCGTCTGAACCGGTCTTCCTCCACGCGCTTCAGGAATTCCTCGAAGCCGAGCACCTCTCCGTGGATCTTCGCGCCGGCCCGGGTCCGCGCTGGCATGTACCAGCCGAATCCGGCCACGACCAGGCCCGTGCCCAGGGCCGCCACCGTCGCCGGGAAGGGCGGGACCGAGAGGACGTCTCCCACTCCGAGTCCCACGGCGAGGAGGACCCCGGCGGCGACGATGGCGGCGGCCAGGTATTTCCCTCGCACCTGATCCGGGCGCCGGTCGTACAGGTTTCGGTCCATCAGGGCGCCAAAGATGCCGTCCCGGATGGCGGAGAGGTGCTCGTAGAACTCGTTCTCCAGCTCCGACAGCTCCACCGACGCCCGCCCCCCCTCGAAGAGACCGCTGAGTGTCTCGCGTTCGTGGTCCCGGAGATCCGACCACTCGGACGGGGGGCGCTCGCGGTGGAGCACGAACTCGCGCTCCGAGGAGAGTCCGATCAGCCGGGACTCCTCCGTGGCCTCGATGCTCAGATACCCACGGACGGCCAGGTCGACCATCGTCGCGGTGATGTCGCGAAGGTCGGGTTGGTCGTCCACCACCACCCCGACCTCGGCCGGCGTGAGGCCCTCCGGGGGCTCGTAGCGAGGGGCGATAGATCCCGGCTCCGGGTCCTTCCCGTGCTCGCGCCACAGCCAGAACATGAACCCCGCCGCCAGCAGCGGGAGGAAGAGGATTCCGTTGTCGCCGAGGAATCGGGCCAGGCGCTCGGCGAAACCGGGCCGTCTTACGAGGCCGGCGTCCCAGGCCACGGCGGCGGTGAGGCCCTCTCCGTACTCGAGGCGCCGTCCGGCGCTGATCCGAAGACGGTTCCCGTTCCGCTCCACCCGGGCGTCGGAGGCTCGCGAGCCGAAGGGGCCGGTGTAAGCACGGACCCGAACCGCCGATGCCCCCTCCGGCAAGACGACGGTGGCCGACGCCGAGTCGATGGGAACCGCCCACTCCGTGCCCGTCACGTTCCAGTACAGCTCCTCGTACTCGTCCTGGAATCGTATGACGCGCTCGACGCCGTAACGGAGGGAGACCGTGCGCGTGGCGTCCCGTGCGTCGGGCACCCATATCTTGATCCGGAGATGTCCGTCGTTCCGGTCGGTCTCGTATCGGAGGGGACTTCCGTCGCCGTCGGTGACAGATCGAACGTCCACGTCGAGTTCGAAGTCGAAGCCCGCCGGGGTCCGGTACTCCACGGGAATCTCGCGGAAGATTCCGTCGTAGGACCCGCGGAAGGTGGGGCGCAGGACCTCGTTCACCTCCAGCCCGCCGTCGGTCCGGACCTGGATCTCCGACCGGAAGGACCGAAGGTGCCAGGACCGCTCCTGTGCCGTCGCGTCCCCGGGAACCGCCAGGGCCGCGGCCACCAGCAGGAGGCAGCAGAGCCCCCGGGGCAAGCCGGACCTGCGCGTCACGGCGAGGAGGACGTCTGGTCCGTCGCTTCCTCCGTCCCGGCGTCGAAATCCACCTGGGGCACGGCCCGCACGTTCCGGTCCTCGACCTCGAAAAACTCGCGCTCGCGGAAGCCGAACGCATCGGCGATCACGTTGGTGGGAAACTGCTGCACCCGCGTATTGTAGTCCCGGACAACCGCATTGTAGTAGCGGCGGGCGTCCTGGATCGAGCTCTCGATCCGGTCCAGGCTCTCCTGCAGGCGGGTGAAGCTCTCCACGGCGCGGAGCTCCGGATAGTCCTCGGCGAGGGCGAAGAGCTGCCGGAGGGCCTGCGTGAGACCCGTCTCGGCACGGGCCTGCTCGGCGGGACCCTCGGCGTCCACGGCCCGGTCACGGGCCTGGACCACGGACTCGAACGTCTCCCGCTCGTGCTCGGCGTAGCCCTTGACGGTTTCCACGAGGTTCGGAATCAGGTCGTGGCGTCGCCTGAGCTGGACGTCGATGTCGGCCCATGCGTTCTCGGACCGTACGCGCAGCCGCACGAGGCTGTTGTAGGCCAGGACGACGGCGACCACGAGCAGGCCGACCGCGGCGAGAAAGATCCACATGTGAGTCCTCCGGACGGAATGATCGCGCAGCTTGAAACTACGGTGTCTCCCGGCCCGTAGGGAAGGACGGAGGGCGAAACCGGGAAGAGGACCACATCGGGAGGAAGACATGACCGCGCTGCTGAAGACCGTGATCGGGCTTACGCTGGGGGTGCTGCTGGTGCCCGTTCTGCTCGTGGTGGGGGCTCCGCTCCTCGCTGTGCTGGGAGTGCTGGCCGTCCCCGCGGTGCTCGCGGTGGCCGTGGTGGGTGCTCCCCTGCTGGCGGTCGTAATCGCCGTGAGCCTGGTGGTGACCGTGGTCGGAACCGTCGTGGGCGCCGTGTTCTCGGCGCTGGCGGTGGCCGTGAAGGCCGTCCTGGTGCTGGCCGTGCCCGTCCTGATCCTCGTGGTGCTGGCGTCCTTCGCGGCGTACACCTGATCGCCCCGTTCTCGCTCCACGGGCCCATGTCGATCCCGGGACCGCTCCGCTGGTGAAACCGGCGCGCACGGCCTAGCTTCGCCGGCGTTCACAGCGCCTTCCGGCGCCGCCGGCCCCGGGCCGGCGTTCGCCCCCTTTCTGCTCGGGAGTCCCCGTGCTGTCCCTTCGCCCCGGCCTCGCCCTGGCAGTCTCAGCCGCTCTCGCCGCAGCCTCGCTGTTCTCCGCCTGCGGCGCTCCCGACCACGACCTGATCATTCGGAACGGAACCATCTACGACGGCAGCCGTGGGGAGCCGTACGTCGGGGCCGTGGCCGTGGACGGGGATAGCATAGCGGCCATCGCCGAGTCGCTCCCCGGGATGGAGGGCGGACGGGAAGTGGACGCCAGCGGACTCGCCGTGGCGCCGGGCTTCATCAACATGCTCAGCTGGGGCGCCGACGAGCTCATGCACGACGGCCGCGGGCTGTCGGACCTCCGTCAGGGTATCACGCTGGAGGTGTTCGGCGAGGGGGCGTCGCTCGGCCCCCTGACCGACTCCATGCGCGCCCGCCGGGAGCGAGACCAGGAGGACCTGCAGTACGAGATCACGTGGAGCATCCTCTCCGGTGGACTCACGGCCCTGGCCGATCGTGGGGTGTCGCCGAACGTGGCCTCCTTCGTGGGGGCGACGACCGTTCGCAAACACGTGCTCGGCCACGAGTGCCGCGCTCCCACCGACAGCGAGCTGGATCGGATGCAGGAGCTGGTCCGTCGGGCCATGGAGGGAGGCGCGCTCGGTGTCGGATCCTCGCTCATCTACGAGCCGGCCTTCTGCGCCTCCACCGAAGAGCTCACGGCGCTGGCCGCAGCGGCAGGAGAGTACGGCGGGATGTACGTGTCGCACATACGCAGCGAGGGCAACAGGGTCCTGGAGTCCGTGGCGGAGCTCATCCAGATCTCCCGGCAGGCGGGCGTGCGGGCGGAAATCTACCACCTGAAGGCCTCGGGCGAGCGTAACTACGCGAAGCTGGACACGGCCATTCGGATGATCGAGCGCGCCCGGGCCGAGGGTCCGCCGATCACGGCGAACATCTACACCTACGTGGCCAGCTCCACGGGGCTGGACGCTTCCATGCCGCCGTGGGTGCAGGAGGGTGGCGAGGAGGCCTGGCTCGAGCGTCTCCGCGATCCGGAGGTGCGGGAGAAGGTGGCGGCCGACATGAATGACGCCGACGCCGAGTGGGACAACACCTACGCCGCCGCCGGCACACCGGACGATGTCCTGCTGGCCTCCTTCGACGTCGACTCCCTGGACAGATACGCGGGGAAGACCCTGTCCGAGGTGGCGGAGACCCGGGGGACCTCGCCGGAGCAGACGGCCATGGACCTGGTCCTCCAGAACGACGGCGACGTTCAGGCGATCTATTTCACGATGTCCGAGGAGAACCTGCGCAGGAAGATCCGGCAGCCGTGGGTGAGCTGGTGCTCCGACGCCAGCGCGCTGGCACCGGAAGGCGTGTTCCTGGACTCCCATCCCCACCCGCGGGCATACGGCAGCTTCGCGCGTCTCCTCGGACGCTACGTGCGGGAGGAGGGCATCATACCCCTGCGGGAGGCGGTCCGGCGCCTCACGTCCCTGCCGGCGGACAACCTGAGGCTGGAGGGGCGGGGCCGGCTCGCCGCCGGGAACTACGCGGACATCGTCGTCTTCGATCCCGACAGCATAAGGGACCACGCCACGTTCGAGGAGCCGCACCAGCTCGCCACGGGCGTGCGACACGTCTTCGTGAACGGCATGCCGGTGATTCGCGACGGCTCCCACACCGGTGCCACGCCGGGACGGGTGGTGCGGGGGCCCGGGTGGAGCGGAGGCACGGACGGGGCCAGGTAGCGACAGCGCGCAGGGAGGCGGCCGGCGCCGGGACCGGGGCGTCGCCCCGGGGACGCCCGAGCCAGTAGGACCGCCCGGAAAGCACCGAAATAGAAAAGCGCCCGGCGGTATGCCGGACGCTCTTCCATTCGCGGCGAGGCCGCGTCCGCCGGGCGGCCCGAGGCCAGCCCGGAACGGACGGGGCGGAGGGCGTTACATCATGCCGCCCATTCCGCCCATGCCTCCCATGCCACCGCCGGCGGGCATCCCGCCTCCGCCGCCGGGGCCTCCGGGTCCGCCGCCACCGGGTGCGCCCTCGTCGTCCTCGGTCGGGATGTCGACCACGAGCGCCTCGGTGGTGAGCATCAGTCCGGCAATCGACCCGGCGTTCTGCAGCGCCGTCCGCGTGACCTTGGTCGGGTCGATGACACCGCCCTCGACGAGGTCCTCATACTCCTCGCTCAGGGCGTTGAACCCGAAGTTCAGGTCGTCGTTCTCGCGGATCTTCTCCACCACGATCGATCCCTCGGCGCCAGCGTTCTTGGCGATCTGGCGTGTCGGCTCCTCCAGGGCGCGGTGGACGATCTGCACGCCGACGTTCTCGTCTTCGCTGCCGGCATCGAAGCCGTCCAGCGTCTTCTGGGCGCGGAGCAGGGCCACGCCGCCTCCGGGCAGGATGCCCTCGGCGACCGCGGCGCGGGTGGCGTGCAGCGCGTCCTCGACCAGGGCCTTCTTGGCGTCCATCTCGGTCTCGGTGGCTGCGCCGACCCGGATGACCGCGACGCCGCCGGCGAGCTTCGCCAGTCGCTCCTCCAGCTTCTCGCGGTCGTAGTCGGAGCTGGCCTGCTTCATCTCGGCACGGATCTCTGCGATCCGGCCCTGGATGTCCTCGTCGGAGCCCTTGCCGTCGACGATGGTGGTGTTGTTCTCATCCACCTCGACGCGGCCGGCGCCTCCGAGGTCCTGCAGGGTGGTGCTCTCGAGCTGCAGGCCCAGCTCCTCGCTGATCAGCTGACCGTCGGTCAGCGTCGCGATGTCGCGAAGCATCTGCTGCCGGCGGTCGCCGAAGCCCGGCGCCTTCACGGCGCAGACGTCCAGCGTTCCCCGCACCTTGTTCACGACGAGCGTGGCCAGGGCCTCATCGTCCACGTCCTCGGCGATGATGAGGAGCGGCTGACCCTGGTTCTGGACCTTCTCCAGGACCGGGAGAAGGTCGTTCATGTTCGAAATCTTGTCGTCGTGGATGAGGATCAGCGGATCTTCGAGCTGGACCTTCATCTCCTCGGAGTCCGTCACGAAGTAGGGGGAGAGGTAGCCCTTGTCGAACTGCATCCCCTCGACGGTCTCCAGATCGGTCTCGAGGCCCGTACCCTCCTCGACGGTGATGACCCCGTCCTTGCCGACCTTCTCCATGGCGTCGGCAATGAGGTCCCCGATCTCGGGATCGTTGTTGGCGGAGATCGTTCCGACCTGGGCGATCTCCTCCTTGCCCGTCGTCAGGGTGCTCATCTGACGGAGCTCGTCGACGACCTGCTTGACGGCGGCGTCGATGCCCCGCTTCAGGCCCATCGGGTTCACCCCGGCGGTGACGCTCTTCAGGCCCTCGCGGAAGATGGCCTGTGCGAGAACGGTAGCCGTGGTGGTCCCGTCGCCGGCCTCGTCGGAGGTGTTCGTGGCGACCTCCTTGACCATCTCGACGCCGAGGTTCTCCATCGGCTCGTCGATGTCGATCTCCTTGGCGACGGTCACGCCGTCCTTGGTGATCGAAGGACCCCCGAAGTCCTTGTCGAGGACGACGTTCCGTCCTCGCGGCCCGAGCGTCACCTTGACGGCGCTGGCCAGCTTGTCGACGCCCTCCTTGAGCTGGTTACGCGCCTCGCTATCGAATTCCAGGTCTTTCGGCATGGTGGTCGCTCCCCCGTCTATGGTTCGACGTTTCCTTCGATTGACTCGCGCGACGGACTCGTGTCGACTCGTTTCGAGATGATAGCGGTCGAGCCCCGCCGCCTTGTGCCTCCGTGCGAGCGGAGACGCTCGAGACAGAACCGGCGTTCGGGCCGGCGGTCGATCTCCGGCCTAACTATTCTGCAGGATGCGTGCGAAGCGAGGGACGGGGGAACGGACTGTCGTTTCTGCCGTTTTGCCGTGCCGATGGACGTCGCTTCTGCCGAAGTGAAAGAGACCGGCAGAAAGGGAGGGTCAGCTGGCCGGACCGGATTCGTCGGGGCGCAACCGCTGAAGGAGAGGAATGGAGCCGATCTTCTCCTCTGTGAGCTCGTCCCACCGTACCCCGTCCGGAGCAGCACCGGGCGCCGCGTCCGACGGCACCTCGATCACTCGCTCCGGTGTCGCGATCACGTCGAGGAGGACGTCATGTGCGGCGACGGGGATCTCTCCCTCCTCGACGACCTGGAGCTCGTGTACGGTGGTGACCACGGGCGTCTCCGGACCGATGAGGCCGGCCTCCCGCGCCACCGCGTACTCCAGGTCGCTGAAGCCTCCGCCCTTGCCCAGCCTCCTCCCGTCCGGGGAGACAGCCACGCAACCCGTCAATACGAGGTCCACCGGCTCCAGGTCGACGACGTCCAGGGTGATGCCCGAGCGGGAGGCGCCCTTGATCGAGGAGGCCTGCCGCGGCGAGTCCTGCAGCCGGTCGGGATCGAGCAGGAAGAAGGGCTTCTCTTCGGCCAGCTTCGGCACCGCCATGTACACGATCTTCCCGTCCTTCAGGGCTCGCTGGCGAACCGGCCACTGCGGCGAGTCCGGATTGGCCTTGATTCGGCTCGCCTCGTGCCATTCGTCGCGGCTGCTCAGCCTCTCCGCCGCCTTCTCGGCCCCGACGAAGTTGGGGATGCGACCCCGGGGGCCGGGGAAGCGGCTGGCGTCGGAGGCCTCGATCGCCGACCAGATCCGATCGCGGAGGTCGGCCTTCCGCTCCAGGAGCTCCGCGTCGCCTCCGGCGTCGTGGTCGTGGCGCTCTGACGTCACCTCGGCCTCCGGTTGCGGTCGATCCAGCGCCCGAACAGGCTCGGGGCTCAGCCTGCCGACAGCGCAGGCAGCGGGCAACGTCGCCGACGAGTCTGTCCCGCTCCGTCCTTGATTCGTTCGAGATCCGTCCACCGACAGCACGATTTCCACAGGAGGAGCCGATGGCCCGACCGACCGACGTCGAAGAACTGAACCCGCCGGAGCGGACACTCATGGGGCCGGGCCCCAGCGATGTGCATCCCCGGGTGCTCCGCGCGAT
>CAZFDK010000058.1:0-16933 GCA_964518305.1 uncultured Gemmatimonadota bacterium
ATGAGCCGGGCGACCCGGTTCTTCCCGACCCGGTGCCCCCGGGCCCGAAGCTCGGCATGCACGCGCGGCGCCCCGTAGGTGCCGCGGCTCCAGGTGTGGATCCCCCGGATAGCCCCGGTGAGCCGGGCATTGGCCTTCTCCCGCTCCGAGGGCGGACGCTTCTGCCACGCGTAGAACCCGCTGCGGGAGACACCCAGCAGACGGCACAGCGTGGCGACGGGGTAATCAGCTTGATGCGCCCTCACGAACTCGAACGCTCGGGCATGCTCGAGTCGGCCTCCCGGGCGGCGCCCGAAGGAAGCAGCGTCAGCTCACCAAGCTGCGGCTTTGTTCAAGATCTCGCGCTCGACGCGGAGCTGCCGGTTCTCCCGGCGGAGCTCACGCATCTCCTTCTTCTCCTCGGTCGTCAGTCCGTCCTGCCGGCGGCCGTCATCGAGATCGGCCTGCTTGACCCAGTTGCGGATCGTCTCTCCGCAGGGCTCAAACTCCCGGGCCAGCTCCTCCGGCGTGCGTCCCGTCCGGACGAGCTCCACCATCTGGCGGCGGAACTCCTCCGGGTACGGTGGTCGTGTCCTCGGCATGGTAGCCTCCTTTCAGATCCAAGAGGTAGAGTGTCTACCACACCGGGGCAACTCCAGCGGACGCCCCGACGACGGAGAAGCTCCAGGTCCGACAGCCAGCTTCCGAGATCGAGCCGGTCCCACAGGGCTCGGAGCGTGAGAAGACCCGCTTCGTCGGTCAGCGGCTGACCGCTCGGACGGAGCGAGAGAGGAGACGAGTCGCCCTGAACCCGAGGCCGGGAGGAATACGGTTCATCGTCACCCGCAGGGTGAGTTGCGTGACGGGAGTGCTTCCTGCCAGAAGTCCCCCACAACGTAGCCACTCTGCGGGTGTTCCTCATTCTACTCGACCCGCCTTCCTGCAGGATCTGGGGTGAGTCGCGTGAGGGGGAACGGGGGAAGGATTGGTGCTTTTTGGGGGCGCCCGAAGGCACCGACGGTCAAGGCCTCCGTCCCCAGATCCTATAGTGGCTACCCACGCTCTGTCGGATCAGAGCGGAGTGTGTGCCACTGTGTGCGAGGGTGTCTTCGTTTGCGTACGCCATACCGCTCTGCTAACCAATCATGGCCTGATATGTACGCGGTGCGTTGAGCGGCTGGCGCTGAGTTCAGCGTTTGAGCGCGGATCGTCGACCACTCTCAGGAGTTGACGGAGCCGGACATCGTCTTCCCTCGCAGGTTCCGATCGGCCAGGAGGCTAAGTCATGCGGTCTCGTAATTGGCGCGGGTTTCTCGCAGGTATCGTCACTCTCGGCCTGGTGGCGTTTGCTGCCCCCGCTCACGCCCAGCAGACGGGAGCGATCACCGGCACGGTGGTTCGCCAGAGCAATCAACAGCCGCTGGAGACGGCGCAGGTCTTGGTCGTGGGGACGGGCCTGGGGACCATCACTGACGCAGACGGTGAGTATCGCATCAGTCAGGTTCCCGCTGGTCAGCATCAGGTCCGTGTCCAGCTCGTCGGATACGAACAGGCGACCCAGACGGTAACCGTGGAGGCGGGGCAAGCGGCTACCGTTGATTTCGTGCTGAACCAGAGTGCAGTGGAGCTCGACGAGCTCGTGGTGACGGGAACGGGTACGGGCGGTGTGGAGCGGAAACGGCTCGGAAATACGATTGGCTCGATTAATACGGACGATCTCGAAGACTCTCCCACTCAGAATTTCAGCGAGTTGATTCAGGCTCGAGAGCCGGGAGTGAACATCGGCACGGAGAGCGGTCTGGCCGGTGAGGGATCAAAAATTCGGATACGGGGCTCCGCCAGCCTGTCGCAGTCGAACGAGCCGCTCGTGTACATCGATGGGATGCGTGCCTCGACCGGCGGCGGATTCGCAGGAGACGTCAGCTCCGGAGATGCCGGAACCGGCGCCAGCTCGCGACTGGACGATATTCCCCCGGAGTCTATCGAGCGAGTCGAGATCCTGAAGGGAGCGGCGGCAGCTACTCTGTACGGGACAGAAGCCTCGAACGGTGTCATCCAGATCTTCACGAAGGCGGGCAGTGAGGGAAGCGCTCGCTGGAACTTCGAGGTTGCCAACGGAATCGAGGTGATGCCCACGAATCGAATCATACCTCACGCCGACTTTCCTCGGAACCAGACACAGGCGGAGCGGATGCAGCAGCGATGGGGGGCGGACGTCGAGCCCTTCGAGCTAATGAAGCGGCCGATTCTGGAGGACGTGGACGAGGTAGGCCGTACGACCACCCTTTCCGGTTCGGTCAACGGCGGGAGCGAGGGAGTCACCTACTTTGGTTCGGGCCGCTACCAGAATCTCGACGGAATCTTTGGGCTGGAGGAACTCGGACCGGCCCGCGACCACTCCGAGCGCTGGAACGGGACGCTCAACATGAATGCGTTCCCGACGGACAAGATCGAAGTCCAGGGACGGGTCAGCTACACCCACCTTGTCCAGGAGTCCCCCGAGACTGCCAACAACACCACGGGCGTCTGGCCGATGATGTTCATGGCGCAGCCGCGACTGGCCAACTGTTCTGATCACTCCCAGCCGTGCAACTTCTACGGAACTCCGGTCTTCGTGACACCGGAGGAAGCGATGCAGCAGGTGACGGAGCAAGAGGTGAACCGTCTCAGCGGGAGCTTTCAGACCACGTACCAGGCCAGCTCTTCCCTCACCGTGAACGCCAAGGCCGGTGTTGACTTTCACAGTAACAATTCGTCGAACCAGGCACCGTTCGGCTGGAATGTGGACAACTTCGGTACGTCCGACGTCAAGGGAAATCGCACTGTCGGCTCGGGAGACAAAACGATTTTCACGGCCGAGCTACGGGGTGGCTGGGAGACAGAGATCGGTCCCTTCGGAAGCTCTCTGACCTTCGGGTCGCAGGGGTTTCTCGACGAAAAAACAACGCGCGGTGGTACCGGGCAGAACTTTGCCGGCCCGGGACTTGAGGTCGCCAGCGCGGCTTCCAACCAGACCGTTGACGAGTCCTTCGTCCGGAGCGTGAACATCGGGACCTTTGCGCAGGACCAGCTCGAATACCGCGACTTCGTCTTCGTGACCCTCGGAGGCAGGTGGGATGTCAACTCTGCCTTCGGGAAAGAGCTCACCGGAGAATTTTATCCGAAGACTTCGTTTTCGGTGATCCCGTCCGACCTGTCGGGTTGGGACAGCTCCCTGCTGTCGACGTTTCGCATTCGCGGCGCGTTCGGTGAGTCGGGGTTGCAGCCGGGTCAGTTCGATCAGTTCCGAACCTTCAGCGGCCTCGGGAGCTCGGAGGGACCGGGGATCGAGCCGGACAATCTGGGCAATCCGAACATTCGGCCGGAAGTCTCTCGAGAGTTGGAAGCCGGCATCGAACTCGGACTGTTCAGGGATCGGCTCGCGGTCGAGGCCACGGTCTGGGACCGGACGACCACCGATGCATTGGTCAACAGACAGTTCGCCCCGTCCGCAGGCTTTGAGAGCCTCCAACTCGTGAACATCGGCCAGCTCGACGCCCAGGGCGTGGACGTGTCTGTGAATGGAACGCCCGTACGGGGTGACGATTTTTCCGTGAGCGTCTTCGCCAATGCTGCTTACCTGAACGAAAACGTCACCGACCTCGGTGGAGCGCCCCAGATCAAGGTGAGCGGTGGATATCCACGGGACCGACAGTTCCTGACCGAGGGCCACGCTCCGGGCGCCTTCTTCGGCGCGAAGGTTCAGGACGTTCCTATTCCACTGGATATCTTCAACACCTGCACTCAGCCTACGGAGGAGGAGGCGCTTGACTTCTTCTCCGAAGCCCGCTCGCTGAGTAGTTTCGAGGTTCTCCCGGTGGACTGCGGGGAGGCCACTCTTACGGAGCAAAAACTTGGAAACCCCACCCCGGATTGGTCCGGCTCGCTGGGCGGGACCGTGACGTTCCTGGAGGACTTCGAGCTCCGGACGGTCGCCGAGTTCAACCTCGGTCACCAGCACCACGACCTGTCGGGAGCGTTCCGGCAGTCCAACGCCCTCATCGGGCGAAACACGCCCGCGACGGCACGCATCGAGTCCACGGTGCTCGATCCCTCCTCCACGGCACGCGAACGGCTGGAGGCGGCGATCGACTGGGCGAAGAACTACCGGGGGCTCGCCCCGATGAGCGGAATGAATCAGATATGGGACGCAGACTGGGTGAAGCTGCGGGAGGTGTCGCTCAACTACGACGCGCCGTTTGCGGCAGGATTAGGAATGCGGAACCTGTCTATCTCGCTCCGTGCCCGGAATGTCGCGGCCTGGATCAATGACGAATACCGGGGACTCGACCCCGAACTCGAGGCGAATGCTCGGAGCGACAGCGACGACGTTGACAGTAACTTCCAGCTCGGACAGGAAGCCTGGCGGCTGCCGATTCCCCGCCGATTCATCCTGGCCGTCCGTGCTGGGCTCTGAGTCAAATGAAGACGAATAGAGAGTCTACCGACGGGCGGCGACGTTCTGAGCCACAGAAAGGAATCAGCATGACCCACGTAGGACAGGTGGCGACGACTCTGAAGAAGTGGGTATCGGAGCGGGGGATGACCGCAGTCGTGGTCGGGTTCTGTGTAGCGGCGGTCGCCTGTGATGATCCCCTGGAGGTCGAGGATCCGAACAGTCTGGCGGCATCCGACCTCGAGGACCCTGCTGCGATGCCAGCGCTGGCAAATGGTGCGTTATCAACGACCGCCCGGGCGATGGGAGAGCTGGCCTCGCTCAGCGGCACGGCCTCCGATGAATTGCGCTGGATAGGCTCCTTCGACGCGTGGAATGACATTCACCAGGGTAATGTTGACAAACCGACCAATCAGTTTTCCGACCAGTACTGGCCGGATGTCACGAATGCACGGTTCATGGTGGACAAGGCAATCGAGGCCGGGGAGAGATTCCAGTCCGAAAATACGCTTCGGGATCCACGCGACCTGGCACGGTCTTACCTGTACGGGGCCGTGCTCTTCACGTCGATCGGCGATCTCTACGACGACTTCGTCGTGTCGGAGGATGCCGACGATCCGAGTCCTCCAGTTGGCGAGTCGAATATGGATCAGTTTTACGACCGTGCGTTGGAGTGGGAGACCGCCGGCATCGACATGGCCAGAAACATCGGAGACCAGGAGCTCGAGGCTCGACTCCTGGCCATGCGAGCGAGGACTCGACACGCCAAGCAGGTCTGGGCCAAACTGAATCCATCGGGTAGCACCCCCGCGGATCCCCTCGTCGCATCCTCTGAGATGGCGGACGATGCTCGTGCTGTCCTTCAGATCGTGGGATCTACTTCCAACTGGAAGTATCAGCTTCAGTATTCGCCGAATACGATTACCAACATCACTGCCAACAACATCAATCAGCGCGGGGAGCTGCAGTTCGGACCGACGATCGTCAGTGTGGATCCGGACCAGACGACCGTCATCGAGGAAGTCCTGTTGGAGGACCCCATTGACGAGGTGACCGATCCGGTGATGAGCCGGTTCGTGAACACGTTCACGGCCAGCGGCGACGAGTTTGTGCCTTTTACGGTCGTCTCTGCTCGGGAAATGCATCTGCTGCTGGCCGAGAATGCGCTGGCCACAGGCAACGGCTCGTTTGCCGATCACGTGAACGACGTCCGCGCCATGGACGGACTCACTCCATATTCGGGACAGATACCAGCCGTGGATCTTCTGGCGCATGAGCGGCGCGTAAACCTCTTTCTTCAGAACCGCCGATTGATCGACATGTACCGGTTCGGAATAAGGTCCGGGGCCTGGCTCGAAGTGTCGGCTGCTTTCAGGACGCCGGGCTCGTTCTTCCCGATCGCGGTAACGGAGATTCGTTCGAACCCGAACGTCGGTGGCTGAGGGTCGTATCTGCAGCGGCTGAACTAGCTGTCGTGTCGGGCCTCGTATGCCGGCAAACCACGTCCTGCCACTTCCAATCCTGATCGGGAGATTCGATGCTCGGTTCCGGAGGCTTTGTTCATCAGCGGCCGACCAACGATCGCCTGTTCCAGGAAGGCACCTTCCTTCCCCTCGCTGTGTTCGCGGCCGTCCTGCTGTTCGGGGTCGCCTCCGTCGCACCGGAGGACGCCCGTGGCAACGAAAGCGAGGCTGCGGGGAAGCGAGTGGTGAGCGACTCCATCCTGTCCAGTGCGGTCGACTACCGGTTCGTCGGTCCGTACCGGGGCGGACGGGTTCATGCAGTCGCTGGCGTGGCCGAGCGTCCGTTCACCTTCTACATGGGGGCCGCGGGGGGCGGAGTCTGGAAGACTACGACGGCCGGGCGTGAGTGGACGAACGTCTCGGATCCTTTCTTTTCAACTGGCTCCATCGGGGCGATTGACGTCGCCAACAACGACCCGGAGGTGGTCTACGTAGGAACCGGCGTGGCCTGCATCCGCGGCAACACTTCCACCGGTCAGGGCGTCTACCGTTCCCGCGACGCCGGCGAGACATGGGAGCACGTGGGCCTTCGCGAGGTCGGCCAAATCGGAGATGTGCTGGTCCACCCCCGCGACCCGAAGATCGTCTACGTTGCGGCGGTCGGGAAGCCGTTCGGCCCGAACCCTGAGCGGGGCGTCTTTCGCAGCACGGACGGCGGTGACAACTGGGAGAAAATCCTCTTCATCTCCGACTCGACCGGCGTGGTCGACCTCTCGATCAACCCGGAGAACCCGCGGGAAATCTACGCCGCGGCGTGGAGGGCGGAGCGGAAGCCCTGGGACATGATAAGCGGCGCCGAGGAGGGAGGGCTCTTCCGGACCAGGGACGGCGGGGACAGCTGGACACGGCTCGGCGGCGGGCTCCCGCAGGGGGTCGTGGGCAAGATCGGGGTGGCGGTCTCGCCTGCGGACCCGGACCGCGTCTGGGCTCTCGTCGAGGCAGAGGGCGAAGACGGGGGCCTGTACCGCTCCGACGACGGCGGCGACGCGTGGCGGCGGATCAACGGTTCCAACAAGATTCGCCTCCGGCCGTGGTACTACAACCATATTACGGCCCATCCCCGGGACGAGCGCAGCGTCTTCATCGAGACCGAGCGGTTCTGGCGCTCGGACAACGGCGGCCGGACGTTCGAGGAGATTCCCACGCCCCACGTCGACAACCATGATCTGTGGGTCAACCCGGAACGGCCCCGGATCATGATCGAATCGAACGACGGCGGCGCTCATGTGTCCCTGAACGGCGGGGAGACTTGGTCCTCCCTCGAGAACCAGCCTACCGCGCAGATATACCGGGTCGAGGTCGACGACCAGTTCCCCTACAGGATCTACGGCGCCCAGCAGGACAACAGCACGATCAGCCTCCCGCTGTGGCGAGACGCTCCCGGCATAAGCCCTCAGCAATACTGGCGCAGCCTCGCTGGCGGCGAGAGCGGACATATCGCGACCAGGCGCGGGGATCCGAATATCACCTATGCCGGGAGTCACGGAGGCGTCCTCGACCGCATGAACCGGGACGCCTGGCAGGTCCAGAACGTCCGGGCCTACCCCGAACTCCACATCGGACAGGCGCCGAAGGACCTGAAGTACCGATTCCAGTGGAACGCGCCGATCGAGACTTCTCCCCACGACTCCGAGGTGGTGTACCACGCCGCCCAGAAGCTCCTGCGCACGAGGAATGGGGGACAGAGCTGGACAGAGATCAGCCCCGACCTCACCTACGACGATTCGACGAAACAGGGCTATTCGGGCGGACCGATAACGCACGACATTTCCAGCGTCGAGTTCTACAACACGATCTTCGCGGTCACCCCCTCCCCGCACGAGGAGGGGACGATATGGGTGGGCACGGACGACGGTCGGGTCTGGCTCACGAGGTCGGGTGGCGGGAACACTCGGGCCTGGGAGGAAGTGACGCCGGACCGGCTCCCGAAGTGGACCACCGTGAACGCGATCGAGGTCTCGCCGCACGATCCGGCGACAGCCTACGTGTCGGCCTTCCGCTTCCGCTCCAACGACTACCGGCCCTTCGTCTTCGTCACCGAGGACTACGGTCAGTCGTGGCGCCTCCTGACCCCGGGCGACAATGGCATCCCGGCCGACGAGCCGGTCCGTGTCGTGCGACAGGATCCCGAGCGGGAACAGCTCCTGTACGCGGGTACCGAGACCGGCGTGTTCATCTCCACGGACGGGGGCGCGCAATGGCGGCGCCTGCAGCGGGACCTCCCCCGGGTGCCAGTGACGGACCTCGAGGTCCATCGCGGCGACCTGGTCCTCTCCACCCAGGGGCGGGGCCTCTGGGTCGTCGACGACCTCACGGTTCTCCGCCAGATGGACGCAGTCGAGGTATCGGAGCCGCACCTGTTCGAGCCAGAGGCCGCATTCCGCGTGCAGATGTCGGGTACCTACCGGGGCGAGCGGTGGTCGGAGAGTCCGCCCCGGGGAGCCGTCCTCCACTACTATCTCCCGGACGCGTCCTCGAAAAGCGTTCGACTGGAGATACGCGACGCGGAGGGACGGCTGGTTCAGCGCTTTGCGCCGGAGGGGGGCGATCGGCCCGGCACGGACTCACTGGCGACTGGCGCCGGGGAGACCCACCGCGCCGTCTGGGACCTCCGTTATCCCGAGGTGGACGCTCCCGAGGAGAAGGCCGGCTGGGGCTTCCGCGGCGGGCCCAGGGCTCCGCCGGGCGAGTACTCGGTCCGGCTGGCGGTTGACGGCGAGGCGGTGACGACTCGGACGCTGACGGTCCGGAAGGATCCTCGGCTCGAGACGGTGAGCCGGGCGGAGCTGGAGGATCAGTTCGACCTGGCGATCGCGGTCCGCGATACCTTGAGTCGCGTATATGACGCGGTGGAGCGGCTCCGGAGCGTAGAGGAGCAGCTCCGCTCGCTGGGTGACCGGCTCGACGCGCCGCCCGGCGCGGACGCGGAGCTGGGCGCGCGGGCGGACGAACTCGCCGACCGAGCGGACGCCCTCGAGCGCGATCTGATCCAGCCCAGGATCGAGGTTCCCATCGACGCGCTCAACTACGAGGGGAAGTTCGACGACGAGTTCGCCACTCTCTACGGCTACGTGGCAAATACGGACGCTGGGCCCACCGAAGGCGCTCGTCGGCGGTTCGAAGACTTGAACGAACAGTGGGACCGGCTTCGGAGCCGAGTGCGGGAGTTTTTGGAAGGCGAGATCGAGGAGTACAACGAGGCTCTGGCGGGTGCGGTCGCTCCCGTGCAGGTCTCCTCGCTCGAATCTGATCGAGAGGGCTGACCCCCCTTTCGTCCGGTGATCTGAGCTCCAGGGCCTGACTCGCAGAGTCGAATATCCTCACTGTCGACTGAAAGGTCCCGATATGCAGCGCCCGCGTACAACTGGGGAATCCCGGTCGCTATCATTCCTCGCTGTATGGCTCGGCCTCGTTGCGGCTTCTGTCTTGGCCGCATTGACGCTGACGGCGATGGCCCCCGCGCCGCTCCTGGCCCAGGCCGTCAGTCAGGAGGCAAATCAGGTGGTGTCGCCGGACCGCTACGAGGGGCTACGGTACCGCATGATCGGGCCCTACCGCGGTGGGCGTGCCACGGCCGAACACGGTGTCCCGGGCGAGCCGCTCACCTATTACATCGGCACCACCGGGGGCGGTGTCTGGAAGACGACGGACGCGGGGAAGACCTGGCGGAATATTTCGGACGGCTTCTTCGGCGGGGACATCGGCGAGGTGACGGTCGCTCCATCCGACCCGAGTGTCATCTACGTGGGTACGGGCTCGGTCTGCATCCGCGGCAACGTCTCCCAGGGCGACGGGGTCTACAAATCCGAAGACGGCGGCCGGACCTGGGAGTTCGTCGGACTGCCGGACGCGGGGCAGATCGGACGGATTCTGGTTCACCCCGAGAACCCTGACGTGGCGTACCTCGCCGCTCTGGGCCGCCCGTTCGGGAAGAACGACCAGCGGGGAGTCTTCAAGACCACGGACGGGGGCGACAACTGGGAGAACGTGCTCTTCCTCAACGACAGTACCGGCGTCGTGGACCTGGCGATGAACCCGGAGCGACCGCAAGAAGTCTTTGCGGGCGCGTGGGCCGCCGAGCGCGAGCCGTGGACAATTCAGACGGGCACGAGCTGGAACGCGGGCGGAGGGCTCTGGAAGACGACCGACGGCGGTGACAGCTGGATGCACCTCGAGCAGGGGCTGCCGAGCGGCGATACCCTGGTCGGCAAGACCGCGATCACCGTCTCCCGCCCGAACCCGGATCGTGTGTGGGCCATGGTCCAGGCGCACGAGCCCCACGGCGGGGTGTACCGCTCCGATGACGGCGGGGAGTCCTGGACCCGGACCAACCGGAACCGGAAACTTCGAAAACGGTCCTTCTACTACACTCACATCTACGCCCATCCCACCGACCCGAACACCGTATACGCGCTCAATGCGGACATGTATCGGTCCGTGGACGGGGGCGAGACCTTCGAGGCGATCGAGAAACAACCGCTCCACGGTGACCAGCACGGCCTGTGGATCAACCCGAATCGTCCGAGTCACATGGTGGTGGCCAACGACGGGGGCGGACAGGTCACTCAGACCGGGGGCGAGAGTTGGTCCATTTACTATAACCAGCCCACCGCAGAGCACTACCGGGTCGAGGTCGATGAGCAGTGGCCGTATCACGTATACGCGGCGCAGCAGGATAATTCGACGATTCGGGTGCCCTCACGTCGGCGTCAGGCAGAGTCCTCCATGCAGGAGTGGAGAGACGTCGGCGGCGGGGAGAGTGGTCACGTCACGATCCAGTCCTACGGGCCACAGATCGTGTGGGCCACCAGCTACGGCGGTGTGATTACCCGAAAGAACCTGGAGACCGGCCAGAGCCCCAACGTGGTGCCCTATCCGGAGCCCACTGTCGGCAAGGCCCCGAAGGAAAGAAGATACCGATTTCAGTGGAACGCCCCGGTGGAGGTCAACCCACACGACTCCACCGAGGTATTCCACGCCGCCCAGAAGTTGCTTCGGACGTCCGACGGGGGGCACAGCTGGACCGAGGTGAGCGCTGACCTCACCTATGACGACACGACGAAGCAGGGGCCGGCTGACGGACGCCTCCAGAACGACCGCACGGGGGTGGAAATCTACAACACGATATTCGCTCTCAGCTTCTCCCCCCACGAGGAGGGGGTCGCCTGGGCCGGCACCGACGACGGACGGGTGTGGATCACGCGGCGGGGGCCGGCTGAAGGCAACTGGGCGGAGGTCACGCCCGCCGGACTGCCCCGGTGGAGTACCGTGAACACGATCGAGGTCTCGCCCCACGATCCGGGCACTGCATACGTGACAGCGTATCGGTACCGGCTCGATGATTTCGCGCCCTACGTTTACCGCACGGAGGACTACGGCGAGTCCTGGGTCAGGATTGCAGACGGAAGTCGCGGCATCGAACCGGATCACGCTACCCGCGTGGTCCGGGAGGACCCGGTGCGTGAAGGCCTCCTGTATGCGGGCACCGAGTATGGTCTTTACGTCTCCTTCGACGACGGGGCCCACTGGCAATCCCTGCAGCAGAATCTGCCCGACGTGCCGGTGACTGACCTCAAGGTTCACCGCGGTGACCTGGTGGTCGCCACCAATGGACGGAGTCTCTGGATCCTGGACGAACTGACTCCACTGCGGCAGGTCGAGGTCCGGGGCGCGGGAACCGACGTGCAGCTCTACGAGCCGCGCAGCGCGTACCGACGCGTCGAGGATTACGTGGACGCGGGAGACTGGTGGCACTGGCCCGAGAATCCGCCTCGTGGCGTCGTGCTGGACTACTACCTCACGGAAGGAGCCGACGCGGTCACGGTACAGATCCTCGACGATACGGGCGACGTGATTCGCCAGTCCAGCAACGGCCAAGGCATGGCGCCGGAGGGGCCATACCCTCTCGTTGGCGAGCACCAGCTTTCGGCGAGTGTCGGGCACCACCGCGTGCACTGGGACCTCATGCACGACGGCGTCACCGAGAAGCCAGATGACGTCGTGCTGTGGGGGCACACGGGCGGATATCCTGCCGCGCCCGGCACCTACCGCGCCCGGCTCATCGCCGACGGGGATACAGTGATTCGATCATTCGACGTCCAGGTCTCTCCCGGCCTCCAGGGGATCAGCCCCGGGGACCTCGAAGCTCAGGCGTCCCTGTCGCAGTCGATTCGTGACACGATGAACAGTCTGTACAGCCATCTGCGGCGGCTGCGGGGAGTTCGGGAACAGGTGGCGGCAGCCGCACGGAATGCAGAGACTTCCGGTGCTCCCAATACCATCCAGACGGCGGCTGATTCCTTGCTGGCCACCGTCGACGGCCTCGAGCGCGAGCTCATCCAGCCGAAGAACGAGTCCGGTACAGATCCGATCAACTATCCGCCCGAGCTGGACAGTGAGTTCGGATCGGTGTACGGGGTCGTTGCTGACGGCGCCGACCGTCCCACCGAAGGCGTGCAGCAGCGCTTCGATGATCTCCTGCCGGAGTGGGCTGATCTCCGCCAGAGAATCGAGGACTTCATGGCGGGGCCGCTACAGGAATTCAACGAACGCCTGCGATCGGCCGGGTTCGCGGGGGTCATCGTGCCCGGTGACTGATGTCCCAGCCGGGTGTATTCGAGCTCCTGCGTCCGCAGGATGAAGCACCAGCCAGATCCGGCGTCTAGCGGTGCTCGGCTCCCAGATCAGAGAACGCAGTCCGTAACTCCTCGAGCGTATCCCAGCGCTTCTCCGGAACGTAGGGCGAAGGTTGTATCAGCCTTCCGGAGGCGGTGCGGAGGAACAGGCGCAGCCGGGCATGCCAACCCCGGTCGCCGCGAACTGCGAGGTACTCGAAATCTTCAATGTTCATTCTCATTTCCCCTCATTCCCTCTGATCCCCTTCCGGTCGCAGTGGAGTGCGTCTGCCCCGTCGACTCGGTCTGCTGCGACGTGCTGACGTTCGCCGTCGAGAGGGGGGAAGTCAGCCGAGTGCACCGAGCTAGCGGTTCGGAAGAGTCATGGGGCGGAGAAGACCCCTCCCAGGGTATGGAGGCCGAGTCGGTCACGGTCATTGGTTCGGCTCCCGGTTTACGGAAACGCCCTCCCGCCAGAAGACGTCGCGGTCCCGGTGAATGGCTCCCCGACCGACGCGGCGCACGCCGCGAGCATGCCGTCTTCCACGGTCGTTTCCCCTCGGAAACCGTCTGCGTCGTTCAGGCCGAGACCGAGGACTTCTCCCGCACCAGGTCCCGGACGGAGTCGGCGTCTGCGGCTGAGACCTGTCCGTATTCGAGCACTGTCGCGATCAGGTCACTGGGAGAATCCCGGAAGAAGCGGCGCTGAACATAGTCCACCGCGTTCTGGCCCGCTTCCTCCCGACTCACCGTCGGATAGTAGCGGTACGCCTTCCCTTCCTGTTCGTGGACAACGTGCCCTTTCTCCTCGAGCGTCTGAAAGACGGTGAGCACGCTGGTGTAGGCGAGATCCTCCCCGAGGGCCTCCTTGGCCTCGCGGACCGTCGCTGATCCCTCTTCCCACAGGAAGTTCATCACGTCGAGTTGCCGGTCGGTAAACATCAGCCCCATGGGGCTCTCCTGTTCACGTGCGCAACTATTGATTCTGATCTGAAAGTGTGGCCGGGTGCAGCTCACAGTGATGGAGGGAATCGTTCCCATTCCCACGTGGGGGGTCTCACCACGGCTCGATGGCCGCTACCCGGTCGTGCCGTGCTCGGGGACTGACCAGCGATCCGCTTTCCGGCCGAGGGGAGCGGATCGGGTGTGGCGGATCGACGGCATCGGTGAGGATGGGAGAAGGGGCAGGGAAGCGGACGACACACGAATCCCCGGGCCAGCGTCACGGCACTGACCCCGTGCGCCACCGGGGGAGACACCCGAAGCCTCTGCTTCCACGGGGCGTCGCTTCAGCGGGGGCGCAGAACGAGTTTTCCGCGCACCCGTCCTGATTCGCTCCGCTCGTGCGCGGCGGAGGCCGCCTCCAGGGGATACTCCCGCTCGATCCGGGGCCGGAGCTCCTCCTCGTCGGCCCAGCGGCCCAGCCGCGCCAGATCCTCCGGATTCGGATCGGCCAGGAAGCTCCGGACCCGGTGCCCGAACAGGGGGGCGAGCGGGAATGCGGCGGCGAAGGAGAGAGCCGGTACTGTCGTGACGTAGGTCCCGCCGGCCGCCAGGAGGCTCTGACAGCTCCAGTAGGACTGGACGGCCACGGTGTCGAAAACGACGTCGAAGTCGACGTCCTCCTCTGTATAGTCCCGGCGCGTGTAGTCCACGACCCGGTCCGCTCCGAGCTCGCGGACCCAGTCCGCGTTGCGCCCGCTGCAAACTCCGACCACGCGGGCATCGAGCCGACGCGCGATCTGAACCGCCAGGTGACCGACTCCTCCGGAGGCACCGATCACGAGCACCGAGTCTCCCTCTTCCAGGCGGCCGTGGTCCCGGAACCCCTGGAGGGCCGTGGTGCCGGGAATCGGCAGTGCGGCAGCCTCGGCAGGCGCCAGACTCTCCGGCTTGCGCGCCGCGCGATCAACCGGCACAACGGCCAGCTCGGCGTAGGAACCCCCGCGGCGGGGATCGACCGATCCCACGATCCAGTCGCCGGGCGCGAAGCGGGACACGTCGGGACCGCGCCCTACGACGCGTCCGCAGAGGTCCGAGCCGGGAACGTAGGGCAGGTTCAGACGCAGGCCCCACCGAAATCGGCCCTCCCGGATCTTGCAGTCGACCGGATTGACCCCCGCCGCGTGGACCTCCACGAGACACTCCGCCCCGGCGGCCTCCGGCTCGGGGAGATCCGTGGCCCGGAGTGCCTCGGGACCGCCGTAGCGATCCATCCGGACGGCCTTCACGGATCGGTGCGGTCTCGGCTATCGGAAGGGCGTACGTGACCGATTCGTCCGGTTGACATGGCTCCCGACCTGCGGTTCCTGCATGGTGTCCGGACCTGCTGCTGCCACGAGCACGGAACGAATTCATACCGTCACGCACCGTCATCCGCCAGGAGGTCCGTGGACCTGCATTCGAGGAGAACCCCGCTTCGAAGCCCAGGGCAACCCCGGGGCGACCGTCTTGCTCCATCGCCCCGGCGGTATCCAGCACCCGGCTTTCGTCTTCTCTCTCCAGTCACGCAGGATCCGGCGTCCTCGTCTCGAGCCGGTCACGGGGTGACCTGCAGAAACTCGCGGGTGCGGGCCTTCTCTCGTACCAGCTCGGGCGGCTGCCCGGGGCTCGGCGGACGAGACTGCTCGGGGGTTGGTAGATAATCTCCAGCAGTTGCCCCCCCTTTTGGCGAGGAACTATTCCGGCGGCTCGCTCCAACCATTGTCCTCGGCCTTGCGCCGCTCCTCGGCCAGCAGCTTCCGCATTCGGTCCGGCAGAGACTGGAAGCGGGGGTGGTCTCGCAGAGGGGTCAGGGTGGGGACGGTCTCCATGAGCGGGCATCGCGCTCACCCGCCTCCACCGCCGCCTCGAGCCAGTCGAGCGCCCGGGCCGATGCCGACAGGAGCCTTCGGTAGAGGCGACGCGCCTCCGTGAAGTCACCCTCATAGAGAGCCAGTGCGGCACGCCGTTGTCTCTGATCAACCCTCTCCTCCCCGTCCGCTAGACTGTCGACCAGGGCCCGCGCCCGATCGGTATCGGTGTCGTGGAAGAGCGAGACGGAAAACTCCCTTCGCTCGAGTGCGATCTCGCGCTCCCGGGCGTATCTACGCCACGCCTCGGCCACGCTGTCCCGGCCGAGCAGGACATTGGTCGCGACGACCGTCCGGACATTGGCGGGCGACTCCGGCAACGTTGCCAAGACCCGGTCCAGCCACTTCAGCTGGTCGGCGTATCGGTCCCGAGCCCCCAGAAAGATGGTGCGGTTATGGACCATGACCGGGTCGTGTTTGAGCTCCCACGCCTGCCGGTAGGCCTCACGTACGTTGCTTCTCCGTCTTCCCGAGCGTCATGTAGGCGTCGCCGAGTTGAGCGTAGGCGTAGGCCAGAGCCGGATTCAGCACCAGTGGCCGCCGGGCCACGTCCGCCCACGCCAGATCCCAGCCTCGCTCCCAGGAGCGCTTCGCGTAGCTGTCGGCGAAGGCTGCCCAGGCGTCGGCAGAGGTGGAGTCGAGCTCCAGGGCCCGCCGATAAATTCGAATACTCTGTTCCCGCTCTGTTTCCGGATTTGGCGGCTCCGGGTACACCTGGCTGATGGTCTGACTCTGCAGGTAGAGCTCGTAAGCAGCGATGTTCTCTGTGGGCACTGAGGCCATCTGCCGCTCGTCCTCGGACGTGAGCCCTATGTTCAGGGCGCGGACGATCTTTCGGTGAGCTCCTCTCGGATCCCGAACAGGTTCTCGGCCGCCAGCTCCTGCTCGTAGCTGGCCGCCCAGGCGTGGGTGTCGGTCGCCGGGTCGATGAGCTGGGCGTTCACCTGGATCCGGTTCCCCGACTGCTGGACCCCCCCTCCAGGATCCACTCCGCCCCGCGGCTGTCCGCGACCGTCGGGAGCGCGAGCTCGGTGTCCCGGTAGGGACGGACGGAGCTGCCGGGAATCACGGTCAGCCCATCGACGCTGGACAGGCGGGTCAGGAGCTCGGAATGCAGACCCCGGAGGAAGGGACGGGCCTCCTCACTGTCGCTCAGGTTCTGGAACGGCAGCACGGCGATGCTCGGACGCTCCGGCCCGGCGACCGAAGCAGATGCCCCACCTGCGCGCTCTCCCGCCCAATGGCTTCCCCACCAGACCGCCCCGCCGACCAGCGCCAGGGTGAGAAGTACCGCGGACCCCACCAGCCGACGTCGGGTCATGGACCCTCCGTCCGCGCCGGCGTGGTCCACCGGGGACTGGTCCTGCGCGCCTCCCCACTTGGGCGCGGAAGGACCTGTACAGCTGGAGCGCGTCCGTTCGCTCGCCTCGCCCTCCCAGGGCGCGGCCCTCGACCTTTCCGCCGAGCGCCCCGTCCGGGAGCCGGTCACGGAGACGACTCAGCACGACCCGGAGGGAGTTCCGGGCCCGC
>CAZFDK010000059.1:0-3098 GCA_964518305.1 uncultured Gemmatimonadota bacterium
GCCCACCGTCACCGGCTCCGGGCCCCCGCCCCCGCAGCCCGCCGCCCACGGAACCAGCGCGAGGAGCGTCAGGGGCAGGGCCGGGAGCAGGAGGGGAAAGAGAGAGCGGGCGCCGCGGTCCGTGCGCCCGCCTCCGCCTCCCCGCGGGGCGGCCGTCGGCTCCGGGGCGACGCGGGTTTCGGGGCTCATCCTCCGCCTCCGGGGGCGCCGTCGGGAGCGCCGCCGCCCCGGCTCCCCCGACGCCAGCGGGAGAAGCGGGACTCGAGCCGGCTCAGCCCCCAGTCGGCGGCCAGCGCCAGCAGCGCCGCGGGGACCGCGCCGGCCAGGATCACGTTGTTGTTCACCATGGAGAGTCCCTGGAAGATGAACTCGCCGAGCCCGCCGGCGCCGATGGCCGCGGCGATGGTGGTGATGCCGATCCCGATCACCGTGGCCAGCCGGATCCCGCCCAGGATCACGCCCAGGGCCAGGGGGAGCTCCACGCGGCGCAGCAGCTGGCGATCGGTCATCCCCATGGCCCGCCCCGCCTCCACCACGGCCGGGTCCACGCCGCGGATGCCCTCGTAGGTGTTCCGGATCACCGGGAGCAGGGAATAGCCGAAGAGGGCCGTGATGGCGGTGCTGGCTCCGATGCCGCCGAGCACGGGCAGCGGGATGAGGAAGCCGAACAGGGCCAGGCTCGGGATGGTCTGGATCACGTTCACCACGCCGATCACCGGTCCCCGGTAGGTCTCGCGGCGGGTGAGGACGATCCCCACCGGCACGCCCACCAGCACCGCCAGCCCCACGGCCGTGCCCACCAGGTAGACGTGCTCCACGGTCCGCTCGAGCAGCAGATCCTGGTTCTCGGCGAGGTAACGGAGAAACTCCACGACGGATCCTCAGCTCCCGCCCCTTGCTCCGGCGTCGTCGCCCAGGAAGGCGCGGACCAGCGGGTGGTCGCTCTCCCGGAAGGCGTCCGGGGCGCCCACGAAGGCAAGCTCCCCGTCCTCGAGGAGTCCTATGCGATCACCCATGAGCAGAGCCTCGTTCACGTCGTGGGTGACGAAGAGGATCGACTTCTCGAGCCGCCGGCTCAGGTCCCGGAACTCCCCCTGGAGCTCGCGGCGGGTGATGGGGTCCAGGGCGCCGAAGGGCTCGTCGCAGAGCAGCAGCGGCGGATCGACGGCCAGGGCCCGGGCCACGCCGACGCGCTGCTGCTGGCCGCCCGAGAGCTCCCGGGGGTAGCGGTCGGCGTACCGGGCCGGCGGAAGCCCCACGAGCTCCAGCAGCTCGTCCACGCGCTCCCGGGTGCGCTCCTCGTCCCACTCCTCGAGCCCCGGCACCATCCCGGCGTTCTCCCGCACGGTGAGGTGCGGGAAGAGGCCGATGCCCTGCAGTACGTAGCCGGTGCGACGGCGGAGATCGATGGGATTCCACTCGGTCGTGGCCCGTCCGCCCACCCGGACCTCGCCCCCGTCCGGCTCGAGGAGCCGGTTCACCAGCCGCAGGACCGTGGACTTGCCGGCCCCGCTCCGCCCCACCAGCGCCAGGGTCTCGGCCGGGGGGAGCCGGACGTCCAGGCCGCGGAGCACCGCCGTCTCGCCGAAGCTGAGGGAGACGCTCCGGAACTCCACGACCGGCTCGCTCCCGTCCTCTGTGTGGCCGCGCTCTTGCATTCCCTACCGGCGCCTCACTCCGAGTGGGACCAGGGGCGAGCAACGGGTATCATGTCCGCGGCCGGTCGGCCGGGGCAACGCGGCTCCGGGCGCCGGAGCGGGGCGCGCGATCAATCACTCGAACGCGACGCACGACACGCAGGACACCCGTCGCGCGGACGCGAACGGCACGAATCGAACGACAGGGGGCGGGTTGGTCCGGTCCAGTCAGATTACGCTCAGGAGTGAGATCGACCGGGAGGCGCTCCGGGAGCGCATGGCGGAGGACGTGCGCGAGGGCCTGGGGTCGAATCCCAAGACCCTCGAGCCAAAGTACTTCTACGACGCCCGCGGGTCCCGGCTCTTCGAGGAGATCACCCGACTGCCGGAGTACTATCAGACGCGGGCCGAGCGGAAGCTGCTGCGGCGGATGGCCGACGACCTGGTGCGGGACGTGGGGCCCGAGGCGCTTGTGGAGTACGGCTCCGGGGACGCCGGGAAGACGGTGGTCCTGCTGGACGCCATGCGGGAGGCCGGCCTGCTGAAGGGCTACGCCCCCCTCGACGTGAGCCCGGAGCCGGTGCGGAAGGTGGCCGACGAGTTCGCCGACCGGTATCCCGAGATGCGGGTGGAGGGCGTGATCGCCGACTTCGAGACGCCTGTGGAGCTCCCCTTCGCCGACCTTCCCCGCCTGGTCCTCTTTCTGGGCAGCACCGTCGGGAACATGGACCTGGACCGGGGGCGGGAGTTCCTGGCGCGGGTGGCCGACCAGCTCTCGCCGGCGGACGGCTTCCTCGTCGGCTTCGACCTGGTGAAGGAGCGGACCCGGCTGGAGGCCGCCTACAACGACAGCCAGGGCGTCACCGCCGAGTTCAACCGCAATGTGCTGCGGGTTCTGAACCGGGAGCTGGACGCCGAGTTCGAGGTGGACGGATTCACGCACCTGGCCTTCTGGAACGAGAGCGAGCGGCGCATCGAGATGCACCTGGTCACCAGCGAGCCCCGGTGCGTGGCCATCGACGCCCTGGACATGAAGATCTGCATGGAGGAGGGCGAGTCGATCCGCACCGAGCTCTCCTACAAGTACACCCGGGAGCGGGTGGAGAGGCTCCTCGAGGGCACCGGCCTCGTCCTCGAGCGCTGGGAGACCGACGACGAGGACCTGTTCGCCCTGGGGCTGCTGGAGAAGAAGCGATAGGGACGGGATCGGGAGCAGGAACGGAAGCGGGAACCGCCGAAGCGAGGGAGGGGAGGGAGGAACGATGGAGCGCTGGATCTTCGAGCCGGGGCACACCGCCGCCGACTTCGCGGCGCGGCACATGATGGTCTCCAACGTCCGCGGGCACATCAAGGACGTCCGCGGCGAGCTCGCGTTCGACCCCGAGGACCCGACCTCTGGGTCGGTGGAGGCCACGCTCGACGCCCGGAAGCTGTGGACGGGCGAGGCGGCGCGGGACGAGC
>CAZFDK010000059.1:3198-16760 GCA_964518305.1 uncultured Gemmatimonadota bacterium
CGACTTCGGCGTGAGCTGGAACGACACGCTCGACGGGGGCGGCGTCGTCGTGGGCGACGAGGTGTGGATCCTGATCGACGTGGAAGCGCTGGAGGCGGGCGTCCTCGGGTAGCCTCTCCGGTCGTCTCTCTCGGGCAGTCTCTCCGCGCCGCACGCTGACGGGAGGGACCTCTCTTGGCGACGCTCGAAGCGTTCCTGCAGCGCGTCCTGACGGCGCCCTGGTTCCTGTGGACCTGGGGGGCGCTCGTGGCGGTCTCCCTGGCGCTGCTGGCCCGGGACCTGGCGACGGGAAACCGCGGGATCAAGCCGCTGATGAAGGCCGTCTGGCTGCTCACCGTCCTCTACTCCGGTCCCGTGGGGCTCATCGTCTACTGGACCACGGGCCGGCGGCAGATCCCCCGGGACTCGGACTGGCGGCGCGGCTGGCGCTCGGTGGCTCACTGCTACTCGGGCTGCGGCGCCGGCGAGGTGATCGGCGTCACCCTGTCGGCGGGGATCCTGGCGCTCAGCACGCTGTGGGTGGCGGTCGTCACGTTCGGGTTCGCCTACCTGTTCGGCTACGCCCTCACCGTGGGTCCGCTCGTGGAGGGCGGCATGGGGTGGGGCGAGGCGATCCGGGACGCGCTCTACGCCGAGACTGCCTCCATCACCGTCATGGAGGTGGTGGCGGTCGGGGTCGACCAGTACCTGGCCGCCGAGGCCACCATCGGCGAGCCCCTCTTCTGGAGCGGGCTCATCTTCAGCCTGAGCCTGGGTCTGTTCGCCGCCTACCCGGTGAACGTGCTCCTCATCCGGATGGGCGTGAAGGAGGGCATGGGCGACCCTACGAGCCGGGCGGTGTAGCGCCGGACGCCCCGGCCGAGTCGCCCGCCGGCGAATCGAGGGGAGAGATCTCCGGCCCGAACACCACCCGCACGCTCTCGCCGTCCCGGGGCACGTAGGAGGCGGGGTCCTGCAGCCGCCGACCGTCGACGAAGACACCGAGACGGGCCCCCTCCCCCGAGGGGCAGGCGTCTCCGCTGGCGTAGGTGCCCCCGGTGGGGAGCCCCAGGTAGTCGCGGGTGAGGCGGCCGCCGGCGTTGGCGAAGAAGGTGCCCAGGTTCGCTGCCCGGCCCGCGTCGCCGGGCGTCCGCGGTCGAATGTGGATGCGGCCGTCGCCGTCGGAGTGGATCCCGCCGCCGAAGTCGGGGAAGGGCGGCTGCTCCTCGCCGCAGACCGTGATCGAGTAGTCGGCGTGCCAGTCGGAGTCGGTGGTCGGATAGCGCGGGTCGCCGAACTGCGGGTTGAAGAGGGGATAGAGGACCGCGCCGGCGACGAGCAGGCCCAGGGCCCACTTACCCACCGTCGAGGCGCTCGGGAGGGAGCTTCCGCCGCCGCGGTCCATCTCCCCCGGGACGTGGCCCGTGTCCCGCTGGTGGTCGTCCCGGGCCTGTTCCGAGGAGAACGAGCGCTCGCAGACCGGACACTCGAAGGACTCGTCGGCCATGGGGGTCGTCTCCGGGGAAGAACTGGTTCCGGATTCCGGGGTGTACTATGATACGCGGCTCCAGCACTGGGGCGTAGCTCAACTGGCAGAGTGCCTGATTGTTACTCAGGAGGTTGGTGGTTCGAGCCCACCCGCCCCAGCTTTACCTCCTCAGGCCCCCGTGCCTTAGGGGCGCCGGATCCCCGGGATCCCCGCTCATTCCCGAAAAACGCCCTGTTCGGCCGGTTCATGACACAGGGGTGACACACCTCCGTGCTGTCGAGGACGTCGTTCTCCCCTGCGTCCCCGGCTGATCTTTTCCGTCCGGCACCTCGGGTCGGTGGTCGTTCCGCCACCTGCCCTGCTTCCGAGACGGCCTGCCGAGCTCGGTGCCCCCCGTTCACCAGCCTTGCCTGAACAGGACCCTGCGTCAGGATACTCGCCCCCAGGCACCGGCTGACGGCGGTCGGCTCGGCCCGTTGCGCACCGACCGCGTCGGGGACCGTGAACTCGTCGCTGACGGTGACCGGCGGCGGGGGGGAGGCCGGGAACGGAGGCCGGCAGCGGGCTGTTGGCACGGAGCGGGGGGAGACGCCGAGATCCGAAAGAGACTCGGAGGGCGGAATGTCCTCGACGGGGTGAGTATCCGGATCCGGGACGGCGAGACGTTCGCGCTGCTCGGCCCCTCCGGAACGGGGAAGAGTGTGCTGCTCAAGCACGCGGTCGGTCTGTTCGATCCGGACGGGGGCGACGTCCGGGTCGGCGGGATCTCCGTGCCCCTTGCGGGTCGCGATGAGATCCGGGAGGTGCGCTCCCGGGTGAGCTACGTCTTCCAGGACTCGGCGCTGTTCGACTCGATCACTGTCCCGGAGAACGTCCGGATCGGACTCGGCACGGAGGCCCGCGGCGCGTGGAGGGGGGAGGCGCGTTCCCGGGTCCGGGAGGCGCTGGAGCTGGTGAACCTCTCCGAGGCCGACGGCCGCAAGCTACCCGGCGAGCTCTCCGGCGGAATGCGAAAACGCGTGGCGCTGGCCCGGGCCCTCGTGGGCGATCACACGTACATGCTCTACGATGAGCCCACGACCGGCCTGGACCCCATCAACACCGCGGTGACGGGCGAGCTGATCCGCCGGTGCCACCGGGAGGACGAGTGCGAGACCGACGTGCTCGTGACCCACGATTTACAGCTGGCCTTCTCGCTGGCCGACCGGGCTGCGGTCCTCGTCGACGGCCGGGTCCGGATCGGGGTACGCCCGCCGAACTCCGGAGCTCCGACGATCCCGTCGTGTGCCGCTTCCTCGCCGGAGATAGCGGGGAGGGCGCGCGTCGGTCGACCGACGGTGGTACGGAGGCCGGAGGCCGCCGGGTCGGCCCGGGCGAGCAGCGTCGTCCGCGGGTAGGATAGGACCTGATAGGCCCTCACCAGGGGAAGCTGGCTCACCTGAGCGCCTTGTAGACGGGAGGGATCACCCCTCCTCAGGGAGCTCCGTGACCGTCAGCCGGCGGCCCGTGAGGACGCCGTCGCCCGGAGGACAGCGCCCGTCTCGGTTCAGGTGGGGTGGGCGCCGAAAAGGAGCAGCAGGTAGAGCGTCGGAAGGTACAGGAGGGTGCCGAGGAAGAGCCGCCGGACGCGCGATCGGGAGAGGTTCCACCCCAGCGGCGCCGCGAGGGCCACCAGCCCGGCTCCGAGCGTGGACGCGCCGGCGCCGTACGCCGGACCGAGGCTGCCCGCCAGCCAGGGCAGGAGGGTGGAAGCGGCCAGGGCGACGGTGGTGGAGACGGCGGCGACAGCCGTGGCCGTGCCCCGGGGATGATCAGTGGCCAGCGTCCGGAAGCCCCCGCGGCGGTAGTCGTCCCGGAGCATCCAGTCCAGGCTGAAGAAATGGGGGAGCTGCCAGAGAAAGAGCACGGCGAACAGGATCCACGCTTCCGCGGAGAGTCCGCCGGCCGCGGCCTGCCAACCGCCCAGGATGGGGAGCGCGCCGGGAACACCGCCGACGATCGTGGCGAGCCAGGTGTGCCGCTTGAGGGGCGTGTAAACCAGGTCGTAGAGCAGGACGGTGAGCGCGGCGAGTGCCGCGGCCACGGGGTCCACCATCAGCAGCACCGCAGGCCCGGTCAGGGCCAGCGCCAGGCCGAAGGTGAGGCCCGCCCTCGGAGACAGACGGCCGCCCGGGAGCGGCCGACTCCGGGTCCGGCGCATCCGGGCGTCGTTCTTCCGCTCGAACCACTGGTTCAGGGCGTTGGTGCCGGCGGCGGCCAGCGCCGTCCCCACCAGCGTGAGCGCCAGGTCGACCAGCCGACCCTCGAGGTGGGACCCGTCCAGGCTCCAGCCGGGCGCCGCGCCCAGCAGGAAGCCGACGCCGGCGCTCAGCACCACGAAGCCTGTGATGCCCGGCTTCGTGAGCTCCAGATACGCGTGGGCACCTCCTCCGCCCTCCGCCCGCCCCATCGGACGCGCTCCGCGCGGCCCTTCCGGCGTCTCTCGCTGCATCGACGCGGGCGTGCGGGCTATGCCCCGAACGTGACCAGGATGGAGTGGACGGTGGCTGCCGCAGAGAGGGCGAAGAGGGTGCCGAGCAGCCACAGGGCCGCGGGACCCCACGCCCCCGGTCCTTCGTAGTCCCCGTAGTTCCCGGCGGGGGAGGAGGTGTCGGCCGCGGGTTCGGCGGGTTCGGGCTGCGTGCGGTCGCGATCACCCGGCCTGGAATCGGTCATCGGTGCACCTCGTCTATCGGTCAGGCGCCGAACTGCCACATGGCGGCAAGCCACGCCCAGTCGAGCCAGAAGAGGACGGCGAAGGAGGTCAGGAAGAGCAGGCAGAGGGCGTAGGTCCCGCGCATCGAGTAGGCGTGGAGGCCACCGTCGGCACCCGTGGCGTGCCGGGCGGTCGGAAGCGGGACCGTCGGCTCGGTCCTCTCGCCGAAGAGCAGCGAGCTCAGGGCGACCCCCACGAAGATGACTCCGGCGAGGATGGCCCCCAGCGCCGTCACGCCGAAGACCGCGAACATGGGCCCGGCGGCGTCCAGGCTGAGCTCGATACCCGGGAGCGTGATTCCCGCGGCGTGACGGCGGGGCACGCTGTACATGATTCCCAGGATCATCATCGCCATGACGGCCAGCCCCATGGCGCCCGAGTACAGGTAGGGCTGGAGCCTGGCCAGCGTCTTGCCGACCCAGTCCCGGAAGAAGTTGAGCCGGAGCACGTAGTAGACCAGGCCCATGAACGCGAGCGTGGTTCCCACCGCCACCGTGGCGTGAAAGTGGCCGGGAATCGCGAAGGTGTTGTGACGCATCGCGTTCAACTGCATCTGCCCCACCAGCACGCCGCTGATCCCGCCCAGGAAGCCGAACAGGGCGACGCTGAAGACCGTGGACGAGAAGCCCGGGTCGTGCCACGGGGCCTCTCGCAGCCAGCCGAACCAGCTGTCACCTCCGATCCCCTTCTTCCGCAGCCCGGCTTCGAGCCCGGCCGGGATGGCGAACGCGTGGATCATGCTCGCCCCGACGGCGCCGTACATGGCGTAGGAGGCGTTCCAGATGCGCCAGCCGCCGCTCACGGCGGGATCGGCGAGCAGGTGATGGGCGGCGCCCATGTTGATGAAGAAGACGTACAGGATGAACGCCGCGCGGGAGACCTTCTCGCTCACCACCTCCGCCCCGCCCACGACGTGGGTCATGAAGTACCACACGGTGATCATGGCCACCAGATTGATCTGCTGCGATCCGTGGCCGATGGTCCAGTAGACTTGCCGGTACCAGCCGGCGTCGATGGTCTCCACCGCCCCCACCGACCACAGGAAGGTCGGCACGTACGTGATCAGTCCGCCCACCAGCGATTCGAAGGCGATGATGGAAGTCGCGAAGGCCCCGAAGGTGACCAGCGGCAGCGTGCGGTCGGGAAACTCGTTCTTCTCCTGCCAGAGGGCGGCGAAGAAGGGAAGGGCGGCGACGATCGTGCCGACGAGGAAGGCCACCACGCCCCCGTAGAAGACCGGGTGCGACTCCAGGGGGGCGTAGGACGTGAGCAGCGGCTGCTGGTGCTGGGGCGCCTGGGACACCCAGATCGCTCCGGTGATGGCCACGGCCGAGGCCACCATCACCCCCCAGCCCAGCTTGGCCAGGGAGGGGGCCGGCATCTTCCGGCCCAGCACCATCGGGCCGCCCACATACAGGATGGCGACCTCCATGAAGACCATCCAGAAGATCAGGAGGTGCCAGGCGTGGATGCTGAGGACGCGGTAGAAATCCTCGGCGGGGAGGAGCGAAACCAGCTCCCACCGGGTCATCGCCACGAAGAAGGCGGCGATCCCGCCGATGATCAGGGCCACCACGGCGGTGAGCCCGAACAGCTTCACCGGGTTCTCCACGGATCGGTGGATCCGGAGGTCGGTCACCGAGCAGGTCCGGAAGCCGTCTTCGCCGTAGCCGTTGCTGAACAGGTCGCGAATCATTCTGCCGGACCTCCTGCCGCGGCGCTGGCGCGCCGGCCCCGTGGTCTCGCCCGCACCGTCCGGCGATGCCCGTGCATCATTCGTCGACGACGTGGATGACGTTCGTCATGACCCGGTGACCCAGGCCGCAGAACTCATTGCAGACGACGTAATAGGTGCCGGGCTCCTCGAACTCCATCGGCACGACCCACTCGTAGCCCGGCAGCGCCTGCAGGTTGAGTTGCTTCCAGAGGTCGTGCCCCGGCCGGACCGAGAATCCGTGCTGGACGTCGTAGCTGGTGAGGTGGAGCCGGTACTCCCGGCCGGCCTCCAGGACCACCGGGAGCCCGTTCCATCCGAACTGTGCTCCGGCCACGTACACATGGTCCCCCGGAGGCCGGAGCCCGAGATCCGTCGACCTGCCCCGCTCGCGGTAGTCGGCCATCTTCTGCTGGAATTCCGACGTCGACGTGCGGTAGGTCGGGCCGGTGGGGTTCTGATCACCGGCGTACATCCATCCGAACATCCAGGCGAACAGGATCAGTCCCGTGACCCCCACCAGGCCGATCCAGGTCTTCTCCTGACTGCTGACCGGCCAGTCCCACCAGTTCCCTTCCGGGGACCGAATTGGAGAGCTCATGTCAGCCTCCGGGGATGACGGTCAGGTCCACGAAACCCCACACCACGTAAGAGAGGAACCAGAACAGCACGGCCACGGCCGCCCAGAGCCAGATGCTCTCGAACAGCCGCTGGCCCAGCGGTGCGGGTTCCTCGTCGTTGGGCTCGTCCGTCATACGGGCTCCTCACCGCCTGGGTTACCAACCGGGGGGCTGTCGCCCCTGCTTCCGTCAGACGCCTCCGGCCGAAACCGACTGCGTCGTATTCTACAGTACGAGGTGAGGAATTCAACCGATAATCGGGTGAAGCTTGTGGGGGATATTGCGTGTCCGGCTGTGGTGAGAAGCACCACACGGGAGCCACGGGCGGTGGAAGCCCGGTGAGAGGGTCCCCGCCGAGCTTCAGCCCGGGAGCCCGACGAGTACGAGTTCGGCCGCCAGAAATGTATGCTTCGGGGCGATCGGTCGTGACCGAGAACGGGCTTGCCGATGGCTCGTAGCCTGGTTCCCGGAGGCCGGGGTTGGGAACGGTGTACGTTCCCGGGCTCCTACGAGAAGCCGAGGGAGGCTCACCCATGGAGACACTGTCCGTGCTGACCTGTCCGAGCTGCGGAGCGTCGCACCGCGAACAAATGCCCGACGATCGGTGTGTCGTCCGCTACCGGTGCGGCGAATGCGGCTCGGAGCTTCGGCCCGAAACGGGAGACTGCTGCGTCTTCTGCTCCCACGGATCTCGTCCGTGTCCGCCCGTCCAGGAGAACGGGGAGTGCCGCTGAGCGGGCCGCGTCTGCTCCCGGTGACGAAGCGGATCGCCCGGAACCAGCCTCGGGCAGCCTTCCCGTGATCCGCCCCGCTGCTCGGCCCCGAGAGGCGGACGTCCGCCGCCATTATGACGAGCTCGACTCCCTCTATCGCGAGCTCTGGGGGGAGAATCTTCACCACGGACTATGGGAGGAGGCCGGGGACGACAGCTCGACCGCCGTCCGGCGTCTCACCGAGCGGGTCGCCGACGCCACCCGCCTGAACGAGGAGGACCGCGTGTGCGACGTGGGATGTGGCTACGGGCGGACGGCTGAAGTGCTCGCCCGCGAGAGGGGGGCCATCGTCACCGGCTACACCCTCTCGGCCGCCCAGAAGGCCGTAGCGGTCGAGCGGTCCTCCGGAGAGCGGGGCGGCCTGGAGTTCGTCCGGGACGACTGGCTGCGTGCTCCGGCGCCGCACGAGGGATACGACGCGGTGATCGCCGTGGAAAGCACGGCCCACATGGAGGACAAGCGGCGATTCTACGAGAAGGCATACCGGGAGCTGAAGCCCGGTGGGCGGCTCGTGGTCTGCGCCTGGAGCCATGGCGAGGATCCGGCGGCGTGGACGCGTCGCCATCTGCTCGTCCCCATCTGCCGGGAAGGACACCTGCCCTCACTTCTCACCCGGAGGGAACACGTCGGCCTGTGTCGGGAGAGCGGCTTCCGCGTCGAGGAGAACGAGGACCTGACCTCCCGGGTGCGGCGAACGTGGGACGTGTGCCTGCGCCGGCTCGCCGCAGCCCTCGGCCGGAGGAGCACCTGGCGTTACCTGCTGGATGCGAAACACCGGGAGCGCAGGTTCGCGCTCACCACGGGCCGCATCTGGCTCGCGTTTCGAACGGGAGCCCTGCGCTATCTGTTTCTGGTCGGGCGCCGGTGAGGCCGGGAGCCCCCGGGAGATCGACTGGTCGGGCGGCTCGTGCTCGATGCGGTCCGTCTCGACGTCCGCCGACCCGAGCCGCAGTGTTCAGTGCATCGATCCTCCCGTGCCCCGGCCGCCTATCATGTGACGCATCATCTGCATGCCCGTCCGCAGCTTCTCGCGCTGCTCGGAGGTCAGGACGTCCAGCACCTGCTTCCGGAAGCGGGCCATCTGCACGTGGTGGCCCACCATCTGGTCGGCCATGGCCTCCGCCGCGGAGCGGTAGTCCTCCATGTCGAGGCTGTCCGCACTCATGGCGCCATGCATCTGGCTGCGCACCGCCATCATGCCCTTGTGCATGCCCTTCATCATGCCCTGGTGCTTCTCCCGGAGCTCCTCGAGCCGCGTCACCTGTTCCCCGGTGAGCTCCAGGACGTCCCGGTGGGCGAGGAGCATCGACGGGCTGGCGCCCATCATGCCCATTCGGGGCCCCATCATTCCGTGCCCCATCATCCCGTGACCCGTTCCTCGCCTCATCTTCATCATCCCGGCGCCCTCCCCGGCCGGGCCGCGCATCATGCCGGGACCATGCATCATCCCCATCATGCCAATGCCGCCCATCCCCCGTGGGCATGGACTGGCCGCCGGCGTCGTGTCGGCGTGCATCTGCCCGCCCGTCATTCCCCGCTGCTGCGCCTGTCCCGTCGCGGCCGCAGCGACCAGAATGAGCGCCCCCGTCCCGATCGTCCCCATCCACCTGTTCATGTCTGCCTCCATCTCGATGTTGATCAGTTCGCTGTCTCATCCGACCCTGATTCCGTCCCGTCTGGCGAGGACCACGTCCGGATGGACCTCCCGCTAATCGGCCACCGGACGTAGATACCCCGGGGGAGTATGAAGGGTCCCGCCGCGGGCCCTTTCCTCAGGGGAAAAGCCGGGGGAACTACCAAGCCACTCCTGCTTAGAACGGGGCCTCGACGCCCCTTCCTTCCGACCCCGCGGCCATGATCTCGACGCGAAGACAGCGGTCGGCGGTCCGGCAGGCACTGAGCCTGCTCCTGATGGCCGCGGTGCTCGCGATGCCGGCGGCGGCGTCCTACCTGGACGCGTCCGAGCCGCATCACCGCGACAGGCTGCAGTCGCCCGGGTCGGACGGTCCGCGCCACGTCCACCACGACCACGAGCTGTGCCTTCAGCTCCGGGACGCTCCCGCGGACTCCGACGCCCGGGCACCGGCGGTTCCCGGCTCGGATCGCATCCACGTTCGCTCCGAGCCCGACCCGGAGGGTCCTCGTCTGTTCCACCCCCAGAGACGACTCGCTCCCGCCCGGGCTCCTCCCTCGAGCTGAGCTCGATTTCACGGCTCTGAGAGCACGCCACAGAAACGACCGCGCCGGTCCACCCATCTCTCCGTTGACCGACCCGCGATCCGCGTGTCGCAGGTGGGTGCGGACCGGCGTATCAGCTCAGGAGGGAGCATGCTACACCTTCGCACGATCGGGTTCTTCCGCGCACTCGCATCCGTCTTCGTACTGCTTCTGCTCTCGGGTGCCCGGCCTATGGCCGCCGGTGCCCAGGAGCAGGCCTCGGACGCGGGCCGATCGGCGCTCACCGGTCGCGTGACCTCGGCGAGCGGGGAGCCGCTTTCGGCGGTGAACGTCCGGGTGCCCTCGCTCGGACGCGGCACCGTGACCGGGCAGGACGGCCGCTATCGGCTCGAGGGACTTCCGGCCCGCCGGCTGCAGGTCCGGTTCGGCCGCATCGGGTACGGAACGGACCCCCGGACCGTGGAGCTGGCCCCGGGAGCGGTCCGTACGCTGGACGTGCAGCTGAACATCCGGGCCGTGACCAGCCGCGACATCACGGTGACGGGTACGCCGACCGCCTCGGATCCCCTCCGGGTGCCCCAGGAGGTGGACCTCGTCGGATCGGAGGAGATGCAGTCCGTCGGGAGCTCGTCGCTGGGCGAGGTGCTGACCGAGAAGGTGGCCGGCGTGAGCAGCATCTCCACCGGCTCGCAGGTCGGCAAGCCCGTGCTCCGCGGGCTGAGCGGAAACCGGGTGAAGGTGCTCCAGGACGGCGTCTCCCAGGAGTTCTTCCAGTATGGGGTGCGCCACTCGCCGCCGACGTCGATGAGCGAGGCCGAGCGGGTGGAGGTCGTGCGTGGCCCGGCCAGCGTCCTGTACGGCTCGGACGCCCTGGGCGGCGCCGTGAACGTGATCTCGAAGGCCCTGCCCTCGGCCCCGGCCGGGGAGACCCACGCCGGGGGACAGGTCGCCGGCGGCTTCCGGTCCGGAAACGAGGAGGTCTCGGGCAGTGCGGACGTGCACGTGGCCACCGGGCTCCTCGGCGTCAGGGCTGGGGTCGAGCGGCGCGTCGCCGGCAACCTGACGACGCCGGAGGCCGAGACCTTCTTCGAGGTCGGAGGCCAGCCGGGCCCGTTCGGGCCGCCCAAGTACACGGGTGAGGTCCCGTTCACCAACTTCGAGCAGCTGAGCGCCCACGGGCAGGCCGGCGTCCAGGGAAGCTTCGGAAGCGCGGAGCTCTTCCTGGATCACTGGGACAACGAGCAGAACTTCCTGCTGCCCGTGGGCGGTCCCGCCGGCAGCGACTCCGATCCCCCGGCAGGACTGGGCCAGAACCTGGAGGGTACGAACGTGGAGGCCAGCGGCACCTTCTCGCCCGGCGTCTTCACGCTGGAGCCGACGCTCGCCTACCAGCGCGCGGTCCGGCAGTCCGCCGAGCCCGGGACCACGTTCGAGAAGAGCCCGGACTGGGCCATCGACCTGAAGAAGGACGTCTACACGGCGCGCTTTCTGGCACGACACGATCCGCCGGGCCCCTTCGAGGGCACGACGGGCGTGGAGGCGACCCGTGAGGAGACCGACTCCGAGGGGCCCGTGGAGCTGGAGCCGTCCTCGGAGATCACGAACCTGGCGGCCTTCGCCTTCGAGCAGTGGTCGAGCGACCGCTTCACGGTCACCGGCGGAGCTCGGCTCGACCACCGGGAGCAGGAGGCCGCGCCCAACGAGCGGACGGAGCAGACCGGGCTCCTGGAGCGGAGCTTCACGGAGGTCACCGGCGCCATGGGCGCCAACGTACGGCTGGCGGAGGGGCTGGCGCTGGCCTCGAACGCGAACGTGGGCTTCCGGGCGCCGAGCATCTTCGAGCTCTACGCCAGCGGGGTCCATGGCGGGGTGGCGGCCGTCCAGCTCGGGCGCCCGACCCTCCAGCCGGAGAGGTCGTTCAGCGTGGACCTCTCGCTGAGGGCGAACACCTCCCGGCTGCGAGGCCGGCTGACCGCGTACAGGAACCGGATCGACGACTACATCTTCCTCGAGAACACCGGGGAGACGAACGGGGCAGGCCTACCGTTCTTCCGATCCGCACAGACCGATGCGCGCATCCTCGGTCTGGAAGGAGACGCCCGCTACACCGCGACGGCGTGGTTGCGGGTCGGCGGGTCGTTCTCGCTGGTGGACGGCGAGGGGGACGGGCTGACGGAGCCGGAGACGGGGGAGCCGGGGGACGGATCGCTGCCCCTGCTCCCGCCTGATCGACTCGGGGGGTTCTTGGAGCTGCGTCCAGACGGGAGCGGGGCCGTCGCCGAACCCTCCCTCCGGCTGGACGTCGAGCACGCCTTCAGGAAGGAGGCGGCGGGACCCGTCGAGCCCTTCTCACAGTTCGACGGAACGCCCTTCGGCACCGCCACGACGAGGGCGTATACGGTGATCGACGTCCAGGCGGAAACGACCCTGCGGCTCGGGGTCACGCCCCTCTCGCTCACGGTGGGGGTGGGCAACCTGACCGACGAGGTCTACCGCGACTTCCTGGATACCTACAAGGGGTACGCGCTGTCGCCCGGTCGCAGCTTCCGGACCCGGGTCTCCGTTCCCTTCGAGCTCGCCCCCTGAGCCCGGACACGGTGTCAGCGGCGACCTTTGTCGTCACCGCGGGCCCGGCTTCTCTTTTGAGAGATCACTGTTGAGAGATGACTGTGGAGAGGGCCGGCCGGCTCCGCTGCCGGCCGCGCGCAGGCCGAAACCGCGCTTCCGCCGGCCCGCTGCGGAGCCGGGGGCGGGAGCACCACCAGTCGGAGGAACCACCATGACGCATGACGGACGCCTGTTCGCTGCTTCCGCCCTGGCGAGCCTCCTGATGCTGGCCGCGGGGGGCGGGTGCGAACCGGCCGGGAACGGCGGCTCCGAGGCGGGGGAGGAGGTCTCCGCGGAGAGATCGGCTGCGTCCGCGCTTCCCGACACGGTCCGGATCCGCGAGCCGGGCCTGCACCCCGAGGGGGTCGAGTGGGACGGGGAGCGCGGCCGCTTCCTGGTGAGCTCGGTGACGCGGGGTACCGTCACCTCAGTCCGGGACGACGGGAGCCACCGGACGTTCGTCGAGGACACCGCCATCACGTCCTCCATCGGCGTGCACATCGACCGGGCCAACGGTCGGCTGCTGGTGGCCAACTCGGACCTGGCGGCGACCAGCGACACCTCACTCACGGGGCAGGCGATGCTAGGCGCTTACGACCTGGCGTCCGGCGAGCGGCTCTTCATGGCGGACCTGGGGCCCCTGGCCGACGGCCGACACTTCGCCAACGATGTGACCTCGGGCCCGGACGGCACGGCCTACGTGACGGACAGCTTCTCGCCGGTCGTCTACGAGGTATCGCCGCAGGGCGAGCCCTCGGTGCTGGTGCGGGACGAGCGGCTCGGGGGAGAGGGGTTCGGGCTGAACGGCATCGATTATCACCGGGACGGCTACCTGGTGGTGGTCATGGCCGGCGATTCGACCTTCTACCGGATGCCCGTGGACGACCCTTCGGCGATGACGGAGATCTCGGTACCGGAGCCCGTCTCCGCGGACGGGATCGTGCTCCGCTCGCCCACGGAGCTGGCGGTGGTGGGGACGACGTTCCGAGGTGAAGAGCCCATCACGGAGGTCCTCCTGCTTTCCACCGACGACGGCTGGAAGAGCGCGTCCGTGACCGATCGTCAGGTGGCGCCGCTTGGGCCCACCACGGCGGCGCTCCGGGACGGCGAGGTCTACGCCGTGGCGCCGCACTTCTCCGGGATGGGGGCCGAGGAGCCCGTGGAGGTCTTCGAGATCTTCCGGGTGGACGTCGGCCAGTAGCGAGCGGGGCGGCCCGGATCGGCCGCTCAGATCGACGTACGCCGCCTAGCCCGCCGCTCCGGATCGGAGCGTACCGAGTCCCCCGTCCACCCCCAGGACCTGGCCAGTGACCCACGACTGGTCGGGGTGGAGAAGCCAGAGTGCCGCCGATGCAATGTCATCCGGCTCGCCGAGACGTCCCAGGGCGTGCATGGAGCGTGAGGACTCCCGGGCAGCGTCACTGGCGAAGATTCGCTCGGCTCCCGG